>JAKSDI010000303.1 GCA_022360175.1 Chitinophagales bacterium | reverse complement strand
TTATGTACAGGAGATAGCCTGATAGTAAACGGAACGACTTACAATGCAGCGAATCCAAGTGGTATAGAGTTGATTGCGAATGGCACGGTAAATGGCTGTGATAGTGTGATCAATGTGATGCTGACCTTTGGAGATGCCTCGATCAATGATGTAGTCCAAACGCTGTGCCCAGGAGAAAGCCTGATAGTAAATGGAGTTACCTATGATGAGTTAAATCCAATGGGCTCTGATACAATTCAGAATGGCAATGCAATGGGATGTGATAGTATCATTAACATAAATTTGAGCTTCTTTACAACAGATACGTTGGATATTGAAGATCAATTATGTTTTGGAGAAAGTCTCATAGTCAATGGTACAACCTATGACGCATTGAACCCAAGTGGAATTGAGGTAATTTCAGATGGTTCGATCAATGGTTGTGATAGTGTGATCAATGTAAATCTTACCTTCGAGATGGAAGTGATTGAAATGATTAATGATACACTGTGCCCGGGTGAATTTATAGAGGTCAACAATATAGTTTATGATGAAGCTAATCCAAGCGGTGAAGAAATTATTGTAGGTGGTAGTGTAGGTGGTTGTGATAGTGTCATTCAGGTAAATCTGACTTACTTTGAGCAAGCCAGCGGTTTCTTATCAGGAAGTACTGCTGTTTGTGAAGGAGATTCTGCTTTCTTGACGATTAATCTTGTGGGAGGGCCGTTGTTTAATGTAAGTATTAGCAATGGAACTTCTAATATTGCAAGCTTTAGTGATGTCACAGATGGATTTACATTTGGAGTATTACCTACAGAGACTACTACTTACAACATTAGCCTACTTACGGCAATTGGCAGTCTTTGTACAGTAGATATTGGAGCTACAGCTACCGTTACGGTAGAAGAAGCTGCTGTAAGTGTTAGTGTTGATACCGATTATGATGGATTTGGTGTAAGTTGCGCAGATAGTGAAGATGCTATTGTAAGTGCTACGGCTACAGAAGGATCAGCATTCTTATGGAATACAGGTTCTAACAGCAATCAACTAATGAATGTTGGTCCTGGTACCTATATCGTAACAATTACAACGTCTGCGGGATGTATGGCTGTAGATAGTGCTATTGTTACTGCGCCTCCTCAACTTGCAGCTAAAGTAAGTGGAATCAGTGCCAATTGCCTTGATCCGCTTAACGGTAGTATTTTGTTTGAAAACTTGTCGGGAGGAACACCTCCTTATGAATATTCACTGGATGGCGTTTTCTTCCAAAGCTTAAATGACTTCCCAGCTACTATTCCAAATATTGAACCTGGTGCTTATGACCTTATCATACAGGATGTTAATGACTGTCTGGTGGAGACTACCGTGTTTATTGGAGAAAGCGAAGAACTCTCATTAGAGTTAGGAGAGGATGAAGAGATAAAATTGGGTGATAGTATATTGATTGACCCAATTGCTCTATTTGATGTAGATACCTTCTTCTGGGCGCCTCAGGAAGGCCTGTTAGATTCAGTAAGCTTTGCCACCTTTGCAAGTCCATCAATAACTACGACATATCAGTTGACAGCAGTGGATAGCCTGGGATGTAGTGTAAGCGATTATATAACCATTATTGTTAATACACAGGGCTCTGTTTATACACCTAATGTCTTTAGTCCGAATGGAGATGGCCGAAATGACTTCTTCACCATCTTTACCGGTAATGATGTAGCTGAAGTAACTGTTTTCCGCATTTTCGACCGTTGGGGTGATATGGTATTTGAATCCAGCCCATTACAGCCAAATATAGAAACACTTGGCTGGGATGGTAATTTTAATGGAGAACCAATGGATCCGGCGGTGTTCGTATTCTATGCAGAGATACAATACGTCGATGGTCGAACAGAGGTGATAAAAGGAGATGTAACTTTGATTCGATAACAACATAGGTCCGATCTCTGATCGGACCGAGGTCCATGGTGATTTTTGAAATCACCATGGACAATTAATTATTAACAATCCTAGGTGATTTCAAAAATCACCTAGGATTATATCAACACATCGTGGTGATTTTCTAAATCACCACGATGTATTACATTATTATATGTCCACCAAATACGATCGCATTGGTATCGGCTATAATGAAACCCGAAAAGCGGATCCCTATCTGCTCAGCCGATTGTATGATCTGTTACAACCAACAGATAATGGGAAGTACTTGGATATTGGTTGCGGTACGGGCAATTATACGATACCATTGTACCAAAAAGGAATTGATTTAGTTGGTGTAGATCCATCTGACCACATGTTAAAAGTAGCTCATTCTCGTTGTTCAGATATTGATTGGCAACAGGGTACGGCAACAGAACATCATTGTGCACCAAAATCAATGGATGGAGTAGTAGCAAGCCTGACTATACACCATTGGCCGGATATAGAAGCGGGCATGCATGCGCTTTATGAATGTATAAAGCCAGGAGGGAGAATGGTAATTTTTACTTCTACTTCAGAACAAATGGAGGGGTACTGGCTGAGGCATTATTTCCCACAAATGTTAGCAGATTCAATTCAGCAGATGCCCGCGTGGAAAGAAATTGAATCGGCATTTTTAAAATCAGGCTTTGTAAATCTAGAAGTAGAGAAATATTTTATCCAACCAGATTTACAAGACTTATTCCTTTATGCTGGTAAAGAACGCCCTCAGCTGTATTTGGATGAAAATGTCAGGCGAGGTATTTCCTCTTTTTCCGATCTTTCCCGTAAGGAAGAAATAGAAAAAGGCCTGAAGATGTTGGAAGATGACCTGGAGAGAAAAGTATGGAAATCTTGTGCACAAAGATACTCCAATGATAAAGGAGATTACCTCTTTATAGTAGGGCACAAACCTAATTAAGGAATAAAAGCGGCTAAAACTAATAATATACCGCTTACACATAAGCTTATTATTAGAGCAAGATTTAATTTTTTTCCAACAAAATAACGAAGGCTGAAGATGGAAGCCAGTAAGAAAATGATTCCTCCAAGCATTAGGTAACCCAGCGCCGCAGCTATCCCGTCCCAACCATTATTATGTGTACTTAATGAACTTCCAATAGCTGTAGTGAGTACCCCACCCCAAAAAGTAGTACTAAGTACATAGATGATTTTCTTCAGTATTTCCATAAAGTCCTAACTTTGATATATTAAGCAAGTTACTATTTTTCAGGCAGTGGCTATTCGATCTGAAAATCTTTATCTTTACCTCAAAAAATAACCATGTTGAGAAGTCTTATAAAGTTAGCATTAGTATTGATTGTTGGTATTCTGGTATACAACTTCTTTTTTGGGACGCCCGAAGAAAAAGAGCAATCGCGCCAGGTATTTACAGAAGTAAAAGATCTCACCCGTTCTGCTGTTCAACTTCTAAAATCAGAGAAAGATAAATTTGATGATGGTAAGTATGATGAAGCACTCGATAAGATTGGTGGACTGATAGATGATTTAAAAGGGAAAGCTCAAAAACTTGAAGAGAATAGAGATTTAATAGATCAAATTGCAGAACTCCAAAGCAAAAAAGAGGATCTTGAAAATAGAATTCATGAAACCCCAACAGAATATGGGGATGAGGGTCGGCGTATAGTCACAGATAGTTCCGAGAAAAAAGAAATCGAGGAAGATTGGGAGCGACTCATAAAAGATACTCGTGACTTAATGAGTGAAATGGAAAAAAGAGCAGAAAAAGAAGGAATTTAATCCTTCACCATTATATAAATAAATGCAAGACGGAGGAATGTAAAAGCATACCATTCCTCCGTCTTGTAGACTATCCTGAAAATTTTATACTTGTTTATCTATTCCCACGGATTAGCTCGATATAACCATTTAATATTGCTGGGCCGGGAGTAATGCCATTCACCCTCCTTTCGTAATATCTACAAGTATAATAATAAGTCCCTTCTGGTAAATCATTCCCTTGTCGGTTCTTGCCGTTCCAGTCAAGATCTGGATTTGTAGTAGTAAACACGACCTGTCCCCATCGGTTGAATACAGTAAATTCTACCCGATCAATGAAACAATAAGGGTAGGGGCGGAAGAGCTCATTTTGCCCATCACCATTAGGTGTAAAAGTATTAGGTAGTTGATAATATGGACAATTATCTACACATATAATATTGCTAAAGGCACTCTCATTGAAGAAGGTATCAAGGGCAGTCACGGCATAACAGCCAGCAATACCAATCTCAGGCTTGTGCTCTTCATATGTAATCTGGGAATTGTCTATAGAAGCTACCAAGGTGAAATCACTACCTTCAAAAGGAGCATAATAGATATTATAACTAACCACATCATCTGTTTCTTCACATATATCCATTGGATTGACCCAATCCAGCATATTTTTCAATTGCTCTTCATCTCCACAGTTGATAAGCCCATCACATGGTGTTTGTACTTCCAGGGTAGGAGGGCAAGGAGGTACATTATCGACCGGGATTTCACAGCTCTCTTGTGAATTATTTAAAATAGGAAAAACAACTCCATCTACTCCATAAGAACCCAATGAACGAACATAGTAACAATATTCTTCACCATTGATCAAATCCGTATCCCGATAAGTAGGTGTAGTGACAGTTGCAATAGAATCCCAGCCTCCACTATTGTTTTGACGGAATACAGTATATTCAAAATTACTCCAGGGGACTTCTGCTTCCCAGCTTAGTATAGATGTATTGTCTGTGGGAGCAGTAGTAAGATAAATAGAAGAGGCGCTTTTCGTTACCCCAAGTAACTCATCCTCCATTACATAAAAATTGATTTTATAACTATAAGCTTGGCCTGCTGTATTTAATCCCGTATCTACAAAACAGGTATCGTTTGCTTCTGCGAATGTATCACTGGTAAAAGAAACACCAATAGGTGAATAGTCTGAATCAGCAGGTTTTAGACCCGGAGCTCTTAGTACCTCATAACGGTAGGGTCCTGGGTTCATTAGTGTATCCAGATCTTCAGCTACAGGTTTAGACCAGCATACTTCCATCGTTCCATTATTACTATCTGTTGATAGGACACTAACATTCGTAATAAGGGGAATATCCCTATTAAGCTGTAAGCAAACAGAATCTGAAGCAAGACTTTCTACTCTATTGTAGGTGTATTGTCCCCCAGGAGTAGTTTTTGCAAAAATAGCTAATAAGCGATAACAATAAGTTTGGCCTCTTTCTACATCTGTGTCATTATAGAAATAACGCCCATCCTGTACATCTTGAATTGGAGTAAAGGTAATTTGTGTGTAGCCACTGCCATCTAATCCAGGAGAGCAGGTGTCTCTTTGGAAAGAGCTACTACCCAACCTTCTCCATACCGTAAAACCTCGAAAATATTCATCTTCTGCGTCTTCACAGACATATGGCTTCTCCCAGCTAACGGTGATTCTTTCTCCTTCTGCTTCTGCTTCCAGATTGATAGGTGGTGGACCTACTACTTTTATTCGTACCGTTTTGAGGGTAGCAAGGCCCGTGGTATCACCAAAGTAATTATCAGTAGCCTTAAAAACTACACTATAATATTGATCTGAAATTTGTTCGCAGGCAGTTTCCCAGCGGAAAGTCTTAGTGACAGGGTCATCTTCAAAACTATTGTTGTTAGGTGTAAAAGTTGCAGGATTACTTACTTCAAAAGGCCCACCAAGAGCTGTCAAGCGTACTTTTTGACTGGTTTCAGTGATAGGGGCAGTAGCCGAAACATTAAACTCTATTACATCTCCGGCCACTACGCATATTTCATCATAAGGGGTCATCACAACGGGAGGTAGATTCTCACACTCTTTTATCAATATTTGCATATCGCGAACGACCGTATCTAATGAAATACCATCTCGATAGGATACAATAATCATAGCCAGATTATACTCACCTGCTTTTTGAGGAGCATCCCACAAAATATCCCCGGTTATAGGGTCAATAGTTAAGTCATTAAGTGTAGGATCTGGATTGGGAATCATATCAGGCCATTCGTAATTAGTTACGTCAACATTAACATCCTGCATTGGTACTATGAAATGGTAGGATAAACTATCTCCATCAGGGTCAAAAGCATTCGGATTGTGAGTGAAAGGCTTTCCTACACATCCAATATCAATAGGAGGTTGAAGGAGAGAGGGAGTGCTATTACAACCTTGAAATTGAGGATTAGGAAAAGTAAAAGTGGTTTGTATGTGAAACCTGATCTGGTCTGAATTCGGATAGTTCACATTGATGATCTCTGCATTTCGATTAGGGTCGGTCATATAGACTACATAGGTACCTCTGGCAGGATAAGTATGTGTAGCTACATATACATTATACTTGGTATCATTTTCCTGTAAATTGACACCTTGAGGAGGATTGCCGGGACCATTTACCCTTGCTACGCGTTCACAAACACCATCTCCCCAACATATTGTAAGTGTATCGCGATCTGCTGGACGGCTACTGGCTTTGGTATAAGTCGTAATGGTAGCCCTTACTTCTAAACTGGTGACACAATCACCGATTTGTTCCACTCGTATTTCTCCTGCACGATTATGGGTAGCGTGTACATCAATGATAAATACGAATATAAGGGAGAGTGTTAATGTGTAGGCGTATAGCTTTATCATATGCAATAGTTTGTAGTCAAGATACCTAAATATAGATATAGATCAAAGTAGCTGAGCAGGAAATAGAAGGCTTTTAGGACATGATTTTTAAATTTAGAAAATGTAGAAGGCATCCAGGCCTTTTAAAACTCATATACTACTCTAAACTTCTCAACCTATACCTCCTCTATACCTTCGCTCCTTTTTAAACGATTATCCTACTCAAATAGTTTGTGATAACTATCGGCTGGAAGTCATACCTTAAGGTTTGTTTATGTAAAATAGATGTCTTAAACTTGCGTTAGAACATGTTTAAAACCGATTTTTGTATTTAACCCATGAAGAAAAGATACCTGTTCCCCTTATTTGTATGTTTATTTCTATTTGTGTTCATTCTTCATCGTAGTGCACCACCGGCTGCTCAGACAGTAGAAATGCCATCACCTGAATTATTGCCTCCAGTATTAGATGAATATGAAGAAGGTTTTTTGAGCATTTATGAAAAGAAACTGCTCACTAGTTTACGAGAAGAAGGAGTACCTGGGGCAGCCTATGTTTTAATGTATGAAGGTTATCCAGTAAAAGTTGGAGTACATGGAGTAGCAGATGTGCGTACGAAAAAAAAGGTTGATGAACATACCGTATTTCGTTTAGCTTCTTTATCAAAAGCACTTACAGGTTTATTAGCTGGGCAAATGGTAGCAAAAGGGCTTGTAAATTGGAATAGCCCAATGAACAAATTTCTACCTGAAATAGCATTTTATAGCCCTTCATTGACAGATAGTATTCAATTAAAACATCTTTTGAGCCATACCACAGGCTTACCTCGTCATACTTATTCTAATTTATTGAACATGGAGGTGCCTTATACAGAAATTGTATCTATGTTAAAAGATGTACCTCCTGCTCATCCTATTGGAACTTATCACAACTACCAAAATGTAATCTTTAGCCTTGCTGGTGACTTGTTGGCGGAAGCCGGAAATCATTCTTATGATACCTTACTACATCAATATATCTTAACACCAATAAGAGCAGAAGATGCCTCTGTTGGTTGGGATGCTTTTCGATCAGGAACCAATATTGCTATGCCACATCATAAAGTCGCAGCTGGTTACGCCCGCAAAGAATTGAAATCTACTTTTTACGAAGTAGCACCCGCAGCAGGAGTAAATGCGAGTATTACTGATTTGGCCAGATTACTCCAGTATTTGATGCAAACAGACAGTGAAATATTCTCCCAAAAATATCTGGATGAAGTCTTTCATCCTGCTGTTCCTATCCATTTGGCAGAACGTGCTGTACGCAAATGGAAAGGACTGGAAAGTGCTTATTATGCAATGGGCTGGCGTGTACTCGATTATCCTGAGTTGAGAGTGCTACAACATAGTGGTTATGTGAATGGCTATCGTACAGAATTAGCTTTTAGCCAAAACGAAAAAATAGGTATAGCTATATTGACAAATGGAGCAAATTACACAGTAGGTAGCCTGGTTCCGTCCTTTTTTAAGGACTATCGACAATTATTACCCTGATTGTTTGAAGCAAAAATGGGTTGAGAAGTTCTTTACCAGTAGATCGGATGAAAAACTATTTTTCCTCCGGTATTATATTCTAATGTGGGCGCTGGTATTTTTATCCAATTTAAAGTACCTAGTACAAATTTTAACCAACGTTTATTAGTAGGGATACGACTCAAATCAGCATCTAATGATAGATATATCTGCCTCTGCCTAGGGTATATACTTTCCGCTACACTATAAGAATAACCATCATCTGAAGACCAATGATTGCCAAAACCACCCAGCATGTTTTCTGCACCATAACCTACTGCCACATTAACCCACTTTGGCATCCAGGGTGCTATATCCTTCCTTAGAAAGGAGGCTACATTGGCGGAAGCCCACAGAGTTTGACCATTATAATCTTTAAGTATTTGTTCTCCCCAGCTAGTACCGTATAAATCATTAGCTCTTTGAGCTATTGTTTGAGGAGGGCCTTCTCCCGAAGGATAAATGATGGTGGAGGGATAGTCAGGAGGGGTACTACTAATTTTAAAAACAATCCGTTGTTCTTCCCATCCTATTTCTTGAACAACAAATGCAGTAGTACCAAGGGTGTTAAAACCCATATCAGCCCATGAAAATCCCCATTTTTCTGAAAACCCATCCATAACTTCTACCGTGCTTTGTAGAAGCATGCCTACACCTGCGGCCATCCATACTGATTTCCTGCGATCAAGGCCTGTCCAACGTAAGCCTTTATAGCTATAATAACTTTCAATATATGCAGTAACAAGATGTCCACCTTTATCCATATCATTCCACTCACCTATATCATCGAATGTATGAAAACCAGTAAGGCCATAATCTTTATACCAGGCCTGATATAATCCGATGGAAGCAGCAGTATAAATAGCAGCACCACTGCCTATACTTGTCCAAAAGCGAGCCCTGTGAAATGTATCAGCAGGTTCTAGCCAGGCAAAAGAATCCTCACTTTGTGCGTTCAAAGTAAAAATACAGGGCGCCAGTAAGAGGAGTAATAATATTTTTCTCATGGGTTACAAAGAACGCCCTTCTACTTTATACATGCAATGCTAGTACCCTTTTTAAAGATTAAATAATCTATTTATCCTGTTTCGCAAATACCTTTCTGAGTAGGTCACTAGTACGGGATGCCGTATTTTCACGGATATCCAATTCTTTTACTTCTACCAGGCCAAATAAGCCAACCAGTGCTTTATGAACTACATAATCATCCAGTTCTGTTGTTACATCTTCGGTGAAAGGCAATTTGTTATAGGTAGTGGCAGCATTATTCCATAATGAACGTGCATTTACCTCATCCAATGCTTCGATGATTACTGGCTTGAACTCATTATAGAGCTGATCGTAAGTCGTTTTTTCAAGATAGCGAGTAGCAGCGTCCTGCTTGCCCATCAGTAGATTCATAGCATCCTGAAAAGTAAGCTGCTTGATGGCACTAACGAAAATAGGTTTCGCTTTTTCTGCTGCACTTTCTGCTGCTCTGTTAATTCTTAGTGTTAAATCTTGTTCTACTTTTGAAAAACCGGGTACTGATTTTAGTTTGTTGACCGCTTTTTGAGCTTCATCAGGTAATAGAATTTTATAAGCGGAAGCATAGTAACCATCTTCTACAGATAAAAAATCAACAGCTTCATTGACTCCTATATTTAAAGCTTCTTTTAAGCCTTTACCAACTTCTTCCTGAGATAAACCACTACCACCAGTAGTTTCTGTTACTTTATTTTTAACTTCATTAAGTTTATCTTTCCACGACTGGGCAGAGAGCGTAGTCGTAATGAAAATTGCCAGGGATAATAAAAATAGTTGTTTAAGCATAGCTTTTAAATTTTGGTTGGTGATTTACTTCAATATTAACGACTGCAATAAAAAGGCGTCTGTTTTAACAGATAGTTTAACAAAACAAAAACATGGCTCCTAAAGAATTTAACCTTTGCTTCCTCAAATATTAGAACGGTTAAGAAAGTGAACTTAATAAGTACTGAATAGCATGATTGCAGGAATTATTCTAGCTGCTGGAGCATCTTCCAGAATGGGACTTGCTAAACAATTATTACAATATAAAGGTGAGAGCCTTTTAGAGCGGGCAGTAGGTATCACAAATGAAGCTGGATTAACCCCAATTATAGTAGTAGTGGGAGCAAGAGCTGAGATGATTGGTAGAGTAGTAGATCAAACTAAAGCAACTGCTGTTTTCAATCCGGATTGGGAAACGGGGATGGGGAGTTCTGTCGCTACCGGGCTGAAAATGGCCTTACAATTATCTCCCCAATTGGAAGCAGCTTGTTTTTTATTGACGGATCAACCGCATGTCAATTCTGAGCTTGTACGCCAAATGATGTCAAAGGCTAGAAATAGTGATAAGTTAGGGGTGGTATCGTCCTATGAAGGTACTTTAGGAGTACCTGCCCTTTTTAAAAAAGAACTTTTTACTGAATTATTGAATCTAGCAGGTTCCAAAGGAGCAAAACCCCTCATTAAAAAATATGCCCCTTTGCTGGAATCTATAGATTTTCCTGAAGGGAGGATAGATTTAGACCACCCTTCAGATTGGGAAGCTTTTAAAAAAGGTAGTACTAGCTAATTATAGTACTTTAAAATATAGAAGAAACTTCCATAACAGTATTCTCTGGCACATATAGTAAAATGCCTCTCTCTCTTCCTGTAGTTCCAATAGTGATGGTGATTTGAGATTTTGCAGGCTTGCTTTTCAGACAGGCATAACATAATAGCTCAGCATTAATACTGGGGCATTGATTAAGTGCTTCTACTAATAGAAGGGTATTATCTCTATGTCCTAGTCGATCTTCTTGGCTTGTATTATTGGGCAATTCATTACAGAATGCATTAATCTCAGCACTTATTTGTTCCTGATCATTATTTAAAAAACCATCCAGAATGGAATAACAGCTAATAGATGGTAGAGAAGTTGAAGAATCATTACGAATAAGTTCACCACAACTCATTGTAAAGAAAGATAGAAATAAGAGCGTTAGATATTTCATACTAGATTTTGTTTGTAGTTTAGAGAGATTTCATACTATTTTGTTTGCAGCTCATCACTTATTTTACATAATAATGTGAGGTTATGTAAGATACATTTGTTTATTTAAAGATTCCAGTTTTGAATTAAAAACAACGAAATCTTCATTCTTTACGTTCATTATACCAAAGCAAACATATACGATGAATCAAACTTTCTTCAAATTTATAACCTTAAGTGCCTTGTTCGTAATGACGCTTTCAGCTTCAATTGCTCAACCGGCATTTAATCGACAGGATACTTTGCGTGGCACTATCACAGAGGAGCGTGCATGGTGGGATTTGTCTTACTATCACTTGGATATTAATATAGATGCCTCCAACAAAATGATTTCTGGGAGTAATACAATTACATATAAGGCTCTAAAACCAGGTAAACGGCTACAAATAGATTTGCAGGAGCCAATGCAAATTGAAAGAGTGATGCAGGGTGTTGAGCACCTGAATTTTACACAAGATGGGAATGTTTGGATGATAGATTTGCCCCAAGTGGCAGAACCAGGAGCGCATTCTTCTATTATTGTGTATTATAGTGGGAAACCTCAGGAAGCACGTATGGCTCCCTGGGATGCAGCTTTATCCTGGAATACCGACCAGCAAGGCAATCCTTTTATAGCAACATCTTGTCAGGGAGATGGAGCCAGTATGTGGTGGCCTTGTAAAGATCATATGTATGATGAACCAGACAGTATGCTGATCAGTGTCCGAGTTCCGGATACGCTGATGGATGTATCAAACGGTCAGCTTAGAGAGGTGGAAAAACATAATGATGGAACTCAAACTTTTCATTGGTTTGTCAGGAATCCTATTAATAATTATGGTGTAAATGTCAATATAGCTAGCTATGTACACTTTTCAGAAACCTACAAGGGAGAAAAAGGTGCACTAAAGTGTGATTATTATGTACTACCATATAATCTTGAAAAGGCTAAAAAGCAGTTTGAAGATGTACCTCGAATGTTGGAAGCTTTTGAACACTGGTTTGGGCCTTACCCTTTTTATGAGGATGGCTACAAACTGGTAGAAGTACCTTATTTAGGAATGGAACATCAAAGTTCAGTTACCTATGGGAATGGCTATCAGAATGGCTATCGTGGATCAGATTTAAGTGGGACCGGTTGGGGGCTGAAATTCGATTTTATTATCATCCATGAGTCAGGACATGAATGGTTTGCTAATAATATCACTTACAAAGACATTGCTGATATGTGGATACATGAAGGTTTTACTGCTTATTCAGAAAACCTTTATCTCGACTATCACTATGGTAAGGAAGCTTCCGCAAAATATGTGATTGGTACTCGCTCTAAAATTATGAATGACCGTCCTGTTATTGGAAATTATAACGTCAATCATGCAGGTTCAGTAGATATGTATTATAAAGGAGCCAATATGCTTCATACGCTACGACAATTGGTAAATGATGATGAAAAATGGAGGTCTATCCTTCGTGGCTTGAATAGTACTTTTTATCATCAAACAGTTACAACACAACAAATTGAAGATTATCTTATTAAGGAAAGTGGCTTGGATCTGTCTACTTTTTTTGATCAATATTTAAGGACAATAGATATCCCTGTATTGGAATACCAGGTAGAAAAAAAGAAACTGTCCTATAGATGGGCAAACTGTGTAAAAGGTTTTAATATGCCAGTACAGATTACGCTCAACGGAACCTCTCAGTGGATTGAGCCAATAGAAGGCCAATGGACAAAGTTGAAACTAGATAATGAATTGAGTGAATTAATAGTAGACGAAGATTTCTATGTGCGTAAGCGAGAAATATTGAGATAATTTTGAGAAGGTTTAGATAGTTTAGTGAACTTAAAATCTAAACTATCTAAACCTCTTAAACCCTCTAAACTCAATAACACGCTATCCTCTCCTCAAGCCCTCTCTAACCTAGTTAAACCTTGTTATTTCTTTTTCTCAAAATGATAAGGCGCTGGTTCTACATATCCGGCAATACCAAGTTCCAGGCTTTTGATTTTTTCACCTTCTGCTTTAAATGGTATTGTAATCCCTTCTCCAAAAATGGGGTCAGAATAGGTGCAAAGAAACTGATTCTCTTCTAAGTGATTGAGATAGGCAACTAAATGTGGGTGATTGGAAAAATGAATTTCCAAATCATGATTTTTACCGCTTTTGACTTCAATGATCCCGTATACTTCATTGGTATAAGAGCCCAAATAGGCCTGGACATCTAAAGGTAATGCTATATTCTTACCAGCAACTGATTGCAGGGAGTCGATTAACGTTTTTTGATGTTGTATTTGCTGATTATTCCAGTTAAGTGACTGTTGGCTATAGTTTTGATAAGGTAATCCCAAAAAAGCATCTAGTAGTTCATCTGCCAGGCTCTGATAGAAATTATTTTTGTCAGTATTGGTTAAAATGACAATACCAAGATTTTCTTCTGGTACAAATAAGGTAGCTGAAAGAAAACCATTAACATCTCCGGTATGAGAATAGACTAATTTTCCATCCTTGTCGTTGATCATTAACCCAAGGCCATATAGATAAAAATGAGTGTCCTGAGCATCGCGAGGATCAATGCCCATGATTGAATAAGGTTGACGAATGCGGTTTATGGCTTTTGCCGAAATTAATTGTTGCCCGTTCAACTGGCCATCATTTAGGTTAACAAGCATCCAGTTAGCCATATCTTTAATACTGGAAGACATACTTCCGGCCGGCGCCAAATTATCAATGTTTGGAAATGGTACGCTAACTAGTTTTTCATTTACGATAGTATGAGGGTATGCTTTGTTCTTAGCGCCTGGGAGCTCGGCTGCCAAAGATATGGTTCGGCTCATTCCTAAAGGCTGAGTAATTTTGTTTTGTATAGCCTCTTCCCAACTCATACCACTAGCTTTGGGGATGATTTCGCCAGCAGTAAGAAATGCAGCATTACAGTAACCCCATTTAGTACGAAATCCATATGGTGCTTCAATTTGCCCCATTCGTTGTATAACTTCTTTTCGGCTTAGGTTGGAGGTCCAGTAAGTGAAATCTCCCTGAAATGTCTCAAAGCCAATGCGATGGGAAAGCATATCGGCAATGCTTGCTTCTTGGGCAGCCAGAGCATTTTTGAGTTTGAATTCAGGTATCCATTGTTTTACTTCATCGTTTAGAGAAAGCTTCCCTTCTTCTTCTAGTATTGCAAGAGCAAGAGCTGTAAAAGCTTTGGTATTAGAACCAATCATAAAGAGAGTATGCTCATCCACTTTATCGCCGCCTTCTATTTTAGTAGTGCCATAGCCTTTCATCCAGCTTACTTCACCATCTTTGACAATAGCAACCGCAACTGCCGGGATTTGCCAGTCCTTCATTCCCTGTTGAATGTAATTATCGAGGCTATCTCTTACAAAAGTGGGAGTGCGTTGAGAAAAGGTTGAAGCAACAAATGATAGGTTAAGTAGAAAGAATAATATTTTTTTCATAGCGAAATAAAGGCGTTGATGTGTGGAATAAGTTATTGGCTTTAGTAGCAAAACGAAGGTAATTAAATAAAACGCTCCTGATAGAGCTTTTATACTAATGCTTAATACTGGTTAGATGAGGCTCCTGATAATTTCTACATATACCTGTATTGTGATCAACTTGTTGATGTTTGGGAGCTTTAGGAGTAAATAGCCATTTTCTTTGCTAAAAGGGGTAATAATTTGCTTTTTTATCGACTTTCTTTCCCTGTTTGAATTTATTTACTGGAAACATTTTGTTTTTCAAAATAAAATTTTGAGACTGTTTTTTTGAAATGAAAAGGCCTTTTTTCATTCGTCTTTAGTTATGTGCCGTTTGTCGGAACCTTTTCTCTTTAATACTTGGTTTTTAGACGTTTGTATAGAGTTTCTTAGGTGAGAAAATAAATCTAAAAAACTTAGGAAACTTTAGAACCATTTTTTGTTTCCTATGTTTTTTGAGTGTAATTTTGCAGCGGATCAGGAAACAGTATGGATATAAAACAAAATGTTATAAGGAAGTCGTACGACTTATATTGTCGTTACGGCATTAAGAGTGTTACGATGGATGATATTGCCAGAGAGATGGGAATGTCGAAAAAAACACTCTATCAGTACTTTGACAATAAGACGGATTTGTTGGAGCAGATTTTCCTACAACACATAGAGGATGAAAAGGAGATGATGGGCAATATTAAAGCAAGAGCTGCTGATGCTATAGAAGAAATAGTAGAAGTAGGAAGGTATGTGGTGTCCCTGTTGCGAGAAGTTTCTCCAACGGCAGTGTACGATTTACAGAAGTATTACTGGAGTATTTGGGTCGAATTGGAAGCACTTCATAAACAATACATTTATGAATCCATTCGCGAGAATATTCTTTGGGGGATCAAGCAGGGTTTTTACCGCAGTAATCTGGATGCGGATATTATTGCAAAGCTGTTTGTAGGTAAAACAAGCTTAATTGTAGACGAAGAAATGTTTCCTGCAAAAGATTATCAAAAAGGGGAACTGTTTCAGGAGTTTATCAATTACCACATTCAGGGTATCGCGTCCGTCAAAGGGCGGCAACTTTTAGAAAAGTATCAGGCAATAGAAAAGAAACCTTCTTAAACTAAGCCTCATGCTGGAGGCTGGATTAGGAATCAAAATAAACGATAAAATATATTTATCCAATGACCAAAATTATTTTCCCAACTGTAATATGGCTATTCATAGCACTCCCTATGATTGCCCAGCAGCAAGCCAGGCAATTTTCACTTGAAGAAGCCATAAATTATGCCCTAAGTGAAAGTATAACCATTAAAAATGCACAAATCGCAGTTGCTGATGCCGAAGCACAAGTAATTGAGCGCCGTGCGATTGGTTTGCCACAATTAAATGGTAGCCTGCAATACCAACGCTATTTGGCGGTACCTCGTCAGCCGTTACCCGAAGGCTTTGATATCTTTGGTATTTTTGGGCAAGCACTTGCTGTAGATTTGTTTGATCAATTATCTCCCGCTACACAGACAGCGGTGACAGATGCTTTTTCCGGTGGTGGGGGAGATGATGGAGAAGAAGGTATTGCCTTTTTTCTGAAAAATAACTTTACAGCAGCCCTTAACCTTGATGCAATGATCTTCGACGGATCATTTTTTGTTGCACTGGATGCTGCCAGAGAATACAAGAAATATACCCTTCGCGAATTTGCCAGCACACAGCGCGAAATTACGAATCGCGTGACAGAAGCCTATCTGCCTGTGATGTTGATTCAGGAAAATGTAGAATTATTAGATAAGAATATCGAAAATCTGCGAAAACTATTGAATGAAACAAAAGAATTGTACAAAGCAGGTTTTGTAGAACAATTAGATATTGATCGCCTGGATCTTTCGCTTGCCAATCTTTTAATAGAACGAGAAAACCTAATTCGCCAAAAAGAAGTAGCACAGGATAACCTTAAACATAGTATGGGCTATCCAATCTCAGAACCTATAGTACTGACGGATGAACTGGAAGAGCTATTAGCAGATGCTGATCCTGATGCTTTGGCAACGGCAGTAGCAGAACCGGAACGCCGTCCGGAATATGCCTTACTAGAACAGGCAATTCGTATGAATGAACTGAATGTGAAACTGAATAAAGCAGGTTATTTACCTTCGTTAAGAGCATTTGGTGCCGCACAACAGCAATATCAGGGAGATGATTTTAAATCCGGTTTTTGGGCACCATCCGCATATATAGGCCTGAATCTTAATGTTCCTATTTTTGATGGTTTAGACAAACGTGCAAAAATTCAACGTGCACAGTTAGATTTGGAAAAAGCTATAAATCAGCAAAAAGACTTAGGAAATGCGATCAACCTGGAAGTAGCCAATGCTCGGACTAATTACCTTAACGCGAGAGAGCGCCTTTCTAGCCAGGAGCGCAATTTAAGCTTGGCAGAACGCATTTACAACACCTCTCAAATCAAGTACCGTGAAGGAATTGGTTCTAGCCTTGAAGTAACTCAGGCAGAGCAGAGTCTTTATGAGACTCAGAGCAATTATATGCAAGCTTTATATGACCTTTTGTTGGCTAAAGAGCGCCTGCAAATGGCTCTAGGTAATAACTAATCTTCAAAATTGAAAAACTAAGCATCCGATGAAATATATTTTTCCAACCCTAGTCCTTGCAATCGTATTGTCTGCTTGTGGAGGTCCGTCTACTACTGAAGAAGTGCCACAAGACCTGGAAGGCAAAAAAGCCTTACTTCGCGAAAAGAAACAAGTACTTAGTGAACTGACTGCAGAAATCACTGCTCTTGAAAAAGAAATCGCCTCACTTGATCCTAACATTATAGCAGATAATCGCACTGCTGTTACTGCTACTAAATTACAGCCAGAAGATTTTGAACACTTTGTCGAAATACAAGGCACTGTACAAGCTGATGACTATATAGATGTTACCAGTGAAATTGCAGGGCGCATTTTGAAAATGACTGTTAAAGAAGGAGACAATGTTCGCCAAGGGCAACTTATTGCCGAACTGGACCTTGAACAACTCAAGAAACAAATGGCGGAACTGGAAACCTCACTTGACCTGGCTAAAACGGTACACGAACGCCAGAAGCGTTTATGGGATCAGAATATCGGTTCTGAAATGCAATTCCTGGAAGCAAAGAATAACAAAGAACGCCTTGAAAAAAGCATAGAAACACTGGAGTATCAATTAACAAAATCTAAAGTTTATGCCCCTGTTTCTGGTGTAGCGGAAAGCGTTATTTTACAAAGTGGAGAGCTTGCTTCTCCAGGAGCACCAATCATCCAGATTTTAAATCCAAATAAGCTGAAAGTAGTTGCAGATGTTCCTGAAAGCTACCTTAAAGCTGTACAACCAGGTAAAGAGGTTAAGGTAACATTCCCGGCACTTGATCAAGAACAAAAGGCGAGAATATCCCTGATTGGTAATACAATTGATCCGAATAACCGGACCCTCGAAGTAGAAGCTAATATCAGTAAGACCAACAGCCTTATTAAGCCCAACTTATTAGCTGTAATGTATTTACAGGATTACAAGGAAGAAAATGTAATCACAGTACCTATCGAAGTAGTGCAACAGGAAGTTGGAGGGAAAGACTTTGTATTTGTAACTGAAGAAGGAGCTAAAGGTGCTGTAGCCAGGAAAGTGTTTATCAAAACTGGTAAGAGTTATGGAGGAGAGGTTATTGTAGAAGATGGCCTGGATGGGGGAGAGACCCTTATTTTAGATGGAGCCAAGGGATTAGCAGCAGGGCAGGAAGTTAAGATAAAGACTTCAAAGTAAGGATAAGGACAATCTATCCTTTTGATCCTAAAATCATTTTGAAAGTTATAGGAGCATTTTTAAGCTCCTCAAAATAAAACCATCCAATGGCTGAAGAAAAAAAAGCTAAAAAGGGGTTACGGCAATTTGGGCTCTCATCACTGGCAGTAGACAATGGGACCAGTGTATTTATCCTGACCCTTATGATTATGATTTTCGGTATCCAAAGCTATCAGCAGATGCCGAAAGAACAGTTTCCAGAAGTGGACTGGCCAACAGTATATATTAACACTCCGTATTTTGGTAACTCAGCAGCTGATATTGAAAATCTTGTAACTAGGCCTATAGAAAAAGAATTGCAGTCTATTACAGGAATCAAAACGATCCGATCAACTTCTATTCAAGACTATTCTGTAATTACTGCAGAGTTTGATGCTGATATGGAGATAGATGATGCGGTCCGTAAAGTAAAAGATGCGGTTGATCAATCGAAAAGTGAATTGCCTAATGACCTGGATGCTGATCCTTTAGTATTAGATATTAACTTATCAGAAATTCCGATTGTAACGGTTAATATATCAGGTGATTATACCAACGATGAATTGCGGTCTTATGCAGAGTATCTGGAAGATGAAATTGAAAAACTGGACGAAATATCAAGAGTAGAGCTCAAAGGTACACGAGAACGAGAAGTGAAGATTGATGTTGATCTACTTAAGATGGAGTCTATGCAGGTGAGTTTCACCGATATAGAAAATGCCATTGCCCTGGAGAATATCACTATGTCTGGTGGTGAATTGGTAAATGACAACTTCCGAAGAGCAATTCGTGTTACAGGCGAATTTGAGAATGTGAAGGAAATGGAGGAGATGATCGTGAAAAGTGAAGACCAGCGCCCGATTTATCTCCGAGATGTAGCAAAGGTTACTTATGGGTATCAGGACTTGACCAGTATTGCTCGTTCAGATGGATTACCTGTTATTTCTCTGGATGTAGTGAAGAGGCAGGGCGAAAACCTGCTCGATGCTGCGGATAAAATCAAGGTAATCGTAGATGATGCGAAACTGGTCCTTCCTAAGGATTTGAAAATCAGCATGTTTAATGACCAATCTGTAAATACACGTGATCAGGTGAATAACCTGGAAAACAGTATCATCTCAGGTGTGATTTTGGTAGTATTGGTATTGCTGTTCTTCTTAGGTTTAAGAAATGCACTTTTCGTAGGGCTTGCAATACCCCTTTCCATGTTGATGGGGATTTTGTTTTTGTCCCTTACTGGAGTTACTATGAATATTGTAGTGCTTTTTGCTCTTATTCTGGCTCTGGGACTCCTGGTTGATAATGCCATAGTAGTGGTAGAGAACATATATCGATACATGCAGGAAGGTTATTCAGGTATGGATGCTGCAAAATATGGTGCAGGAGAAGTTGCAATGCCAATTATTGCTTCTACTGCTACCACGCTTGCTGCTTTCCTTCCCTTGGCATTCTGGCCTGGTATTATGGGAGAATTTATGAAATACCTTCCCATTACTTTGATTATTGTATTGATTTCATCTCTGTTTGTGGCATTGGTTATCAATACAGTATTTACGTCTCGCTTTATGAAAGTGGATGAAAGAGCCGACGATAAAGAGGTGCGAGCACGTCGCCAAAAGAATATCCTGATTGGCGCAGCTGTTATGTTAGTACTTGCTATTCTTTCTCATTTTGCCGGGATAGAAGCTGCTCGAAACTTATTGAGTATTGCGCTTATTGTTACGCTATTAAACTGGTTTTTACTACGTCCTGGTGCTTTCTATTTCCAAAACCGGGTATTACCGATTTTAGAGAGAGGATATGACCGCTTTATTCGCTGGGCACTTCGGGTTCCTGGAGTGATCTTTGGAGGTACTTTCGTATTGTTGTTTGCTTCAATTATACTATTGGCTACCAATATGCCTAGAGTTGAGTTCTTCCCGGCAGCTGATCCAATATATATCAATGCCTTTGTAGAACTTCCATTAGGGGCTGATATTGAAGAAACCAGTGAGATTTCCAGTGAAATAGAAGAACGTATCAATAAGGTAATAGAACCATATAGAGGTATTGTCGAAGCGGTATTGACACAAATAGGAGAAAATACATCAGATCCTAATGGCCCACCAGAGCCAGGTGCATCTCCAAATAAAGCAAGACTAACAGTTTCGTTTGTACCTGCAAAAGACAGAAATGGCATTTCAACCTTTGTTGTCATGGAAGAAATTCGCCGATCTGTAAGAGGAATTCCAGGTGTGAATATCACGGTCGATAAAAACGCAGATGGCCCTGCTGCTGGGAAACCAATTAACCTTGAGATTCAGGGAGAAGAAATTGACCAGCTGGCGATTCTTTCGGAAGAGGTGATTAATTATATCAATTCTAAGAATATACCGGGTATTGAAGAGCTACAGGCCGATATTAAGATTGGCAAGCCTGAATTGATTGTCAATGTAGATAGAGAAGCTGCTCGCCGCTATGGTATATCTACTTTTGATATTGCCAATGGAATTCGTACTTCAGTTTATGGTAAAGAGGTCTCCAAGTATAAGGATGGAGAAGATGAATATCCTATCTTCTTACGCCTGGATGAACGATACAGAAATAACCTGGATAATCTGCTAAATCAGAAAATTACGTTCCGTAGCCCTTCTAACGGACAGATTTCTCAGGTGCCGATTTCTGCTGTGGCAGATGTGAAATATACTTCTACTTATAGTGCTATCAAGCGGAAGGACCTGGATCGGGTGATTACCATTTACTCTAATGTATTGGAAGGTTATAATGCGAATGAGATAATCGCCGATATGGATAGCTATATGGCGCAGTATGAACTCCCTAATGGATTTACTTATGAATTTACAGGAGAGCAACAGCAGCAGTCCGAAGATATGGGCTTTTTGAATGTAGCCTTTGGTATTGCTCTATTCTCTATTTTCATCATTATTGTTGCTCAGTTTAACTCGGTAGCATCTCCGTTTATCATCATACTATCTGTACTATTTAGTACGATTGGTGTATTCCTTGGCTATGCTTTTTCTGGCCGTGATATTTCAGTAATCTTTACAGGGGTGGGTATTATATCTCTGGCAGGGGTAGTCGTAAATAATGCGATTGTATTGATTGACTACGTTAACCTACTGATCAAAAGAAAGCTGGAAAAAGACCCTGAAGAAAGTGAGAACGGCCTATTGGGGATTGAAGATACCAAAGAAGCTATTGTACAAGGGGGATCGACTCGTTTACGGCCGGTATTGCTTACTGCCATTACCACCGTATTAGGCTTGATACCACTTGCAGTTGGTTTCAACTTCAACTTCTTTACACTAATTACCAGGCTTGATCCTCAAATATTTATTGGAGGAGACAATACAGCCGTATGGGGCCCGATGGCCTGGACGGTTATCTATGGCCTGGTATTTGCTACCTTCCTGACATTGGTAGTAGTACCAGTAATGTTCTATCTTGCTTATCGCCTGAAGCGTTGGGCATTGAGATTAGTAAGAAAATAATTATATATGTCCGTGGTGATTTCAATAAATCACCACGGACTATATAATCATCAGCCTTTAGTAGCCGCTTTCCTCCATTCTATGCTTACCAATACAACAATTACTATACATTCAAGTAGAAAGTATAGTAACCCCCAAATAGTAAGTAGCTGATATAGGTAGATAATACAGCTTATAGTAAGGATACAATATGCCAAATTAGCAATGGCTATTATCCTTAAAAATAACGGCCAGTTTACTGGTGTGAAACGATAGCAGATAAAGGAATATAAGGCAAATACACAGGCGATAAGAGATAAGATATATAAAATATCTCTTGGCATTCCAAAAAAACTTTCAAGCCTGGCGAGCACAATACCAAGCATAAAAGCCGTTAATAATGCTCCAAAGCTATCTATTAGGAATAGTTGTTTGGGGGTGATGGTGTTTAGAGTGTCTTGAAATTTATTCATAAGAGGACTGGATTTTAATAGAATATCTCCAAATGTAAAAAGCCATAATGAAAGTTTGAATTCATTATGGCTTTTGCATTAGTTGTCTTTATGATTAATTCCCTCCTATGGGCATCAATGGATGAACCTCAATCTTGGTGGGGATATCTTGAAAAATAGGGTTTTTCTTGGCAATTTCAGTAGCTTCGTTTATATCTTTTGCACTGATGTGAAAAAAACCAGCTACTATTTCCTTACTTTCATTAAAAGGACCATCTTTTAAAGCTCCATTCTGTTCAGATACTAGTCTGCTACCTTCTTTATCTGTAGGATTGGCAGCTTTTAATATTCCTTTTTCCATGAGCCCGCCAATATACCTGGCACCCTGTTCCATGTGGTGTTGCAGTTGCTCCGTAGATAAATCTGTCCAAATACACCCTTCTGTTTTAATGATTAAAAGAAAATCTTTCATTGTTTTAATCTTTTGTATTAATAATAATGCTTTACACCCCAATGACAATTGGGCTTAATGAATAAGGACATCCGGACTTATTTTTTATTAAAATAAGTTGTAAACCTATTTTTGAGCAGGCGCTTTTCTTTGGATAAAGGAGCAAGTGCAATAGCTTTTTTTAGTGTACCTTTTGCTAGGTCATATTGTTTCAATGCGATCTGAAACTCAGTTTTAGTGGCATAAAATAAATGGTTTGACTTCATTTCTCTTTGATCTTCTATTGCACCTAATTCTGCCAGCGCTTCTATAATTTTACCTGTTTTAGCAAGGACAATGGAATAGTTGAGTATGACAATAGGCGAATTATCAATAGTTAGTAAACTTTCGTAAAGTGAAAGGATATTTCCCCAGTTTGTTGATTCGAAATCTGCAGCGGAACAATGATAAGCAGAAATAGCTGCCAGGATATGGTATTTTGAAAATACTTTGTTCTGAGCTGCTTTCTCCAAATTGGAAAAGCCTTCTCCTATCATTTGATAATCCCAAAGTGTTCGATCTTGCTCACTGAGTGTAATTATATCTCCATTTTCGTCTTCCCGGGCTTTAAAACGAGCAGCATTTAATTGCATCAATGCCAATAGTGAATAGGGCTTAGATTTATTGCTAATAAACTTGTGTGTTGCAATGATTTCTGCTAGATAAATGGATTCCTGACAAAGGTCTTTGCGGATCACATCATCCCCATTAGAGGCACTATAACCTTCATTGAATAAAAGGTAGATGGCCTCTAAAACCGCGTCGACTCTTAAGTCTATTTGCTGCTTAGAAGGTACACTAAACGGAATTTTATTCTCACGAATGGCCTTTCTAGCTCTGACTAAGCGCTTATTGATGTTTTCATTATTAGTCAAAAAAGCTTTGGCTATTTCACTGATGCTGAACCCACATAGTGTTTTGAGAATTAGCGCCACCTGAGAATCCTGTGAAATGGAAGGGTGACAGCACATAAACATCATTCGCAATTGATCATCCACAATGCTTTCCTCTGAGAAAAGGTCAATGGTAGCTGGATCAATTTGTTGATGGATCTTTGCGTCATGAAGATTTTCAAAAATGTACTTTTCCTGATACTTCTCCCTTTTTATAACGTTTAAAGCCTTATTTTTTGCGACAGTATATAACCAGTTCACATGATTTTCAGGAATTCCTTTATAGGTCCAATTACTAATGGCCTCGATTAAGGTATCTTGTACGATATCTTCGACAAGAAGTAAGTTATGAGGGCCAAAAAATCTTGTTAGCATAGCCATCAATTTTCCGGATTCATGCCGGAAAAAATGTTCTACTAATTCATTTATTTCTAACTTGTTTTTCACATTTATCAACTCATTTTTCAAATGACAACTTACGACTTTCTTATACCCTAAATAAAAATATATCCTCCATTACGCTTTTTCAAATTATTCAGGAATATCTTAAGCAAAAAAGAACTATTTTCGTCAGTATACAAACTGAACTGTAATGAGCCGGGATCGTAAAATTATCCATATTGATATGGATGCCTTTTATGCATCTGTAGAGCAACGGGATGCACCTGAATTGCGTGGGAGGCCTGTAGCTGTTGGTGGCTCTAGCATGCGAGGGGTAGTAGCTTCAGCGAGTTATGAAGCACGTCAGTTTGGTGTGCGATCAGCTATGCCAAGTGTAACTGCCAAGCGTTTGTGTCCCCAT
This sequence comes from Chitinophagales bacterium, assembly GCA_022360175.1. Classification (GTDB taxonomy): domain Bacteria; phylum Bacteroidota; class Bacteroidia; order Chitinophagales; family Saprospiraceae; genus JAKSDI01. The sequence goes on along the minus strand of JAKSDI010000303.1, from coordinate 57,620 downwards.
CTTATCTTTGTGAAATCTCGTTTCGATGTATACCGGGAAGTTTCCTCTCAGATTAGGGAAATCTTTCATGATTATACAGATTTAGTAGAGCCTCTTTCATTAGATGAGGCGTTTATGGATGTGACTGTACCCAAAAAAGGCCCCCCATCAGCAACACTAATTGCCGATCAAATTCGGCATAGAATTTATAAGACAACGGGTTTAACAGCTTCTGCGGGGGTGTCGTTCAATAAGTTTTTAGCAAAGGTAGCTTCCGATATTAATAAGCCAAATGGCATGAAAGTTATTACCCCAGCAGAAGCCGAGGATTTTATAGCAGAACTGCCTATTGAAGCATTTCATGGAATTGGGAAAGTAACCGCAGAAAAAATGCGGAGGATGGGAATTTTTAAAGGAGGTGACCTTAAAAGGTATACAGAGATTGATCTCGTTAAACGTTTTGGTAAAGTGGGCAGGCACTATTTTCGAATCGTTAGAGCTGAAGATAGCCGGCCAGTCAACCCAAATCGAATTAGAAAATCAATTGGTGCTGAGCGAACTTATAAAGAAGATATATCCTCTAAAGAGGAAATGAAAACGAAGCTGACGTATTTAAGCGAGGTTGTTTTTTCTTACATGAAAAAATCAGATAACTATGGTCGCACAATAACGATAAAAGCTAAAATGCCGGATTTTAGGATACTCACTCGAAGCCGGACTTTTAATGCAGAAGTAAGAGACCTGGATTATCTTATAAAAGTAACCCACGAATTGTTGGACGAGGATGATGAAAATATTCAGCAGGTTCGATTACTTGGAGTTTCTGTGTCAAATCTTTCAAAGGAGCAAGATTTGGATGGAATCCAACTCGAGTTTGATTTTGAATATCACCAAGGTTAATTTTTTTTGCCTAGGAACTTTTTGATTATCAGTAGTGTTAGAAATTTGTCACTATTAAAAAGAAGAAAAAAAACATCAAAGGTTTGTTTCTTAAAAAAATGCCTGTATATTTGCATCGCCTTTGACGAAAGGTACTTTAAATAAAATCATTTTGAGCCCGTAGCTCAGTTGGCTAGAGCACTTGACTTTTAATCAAGGGGTCCTGGGTTCGAGCCCCAGCGGGCTCACAAAATGATAAGAGCAGAACTTTCGTTCTGCTCTTTTTTTTGCTTATACTTAGTGTATTTAAAGATGCTTTTTATGCAAAAGCGCCTTCCTTTTCCAGTGTTTTGAATTGTTCCCAGGCATTTTCTGCCAACTTCTTAGTGACAGCTTCAATATAATAACTACCAGCACCTGCATCAATTACCTGATTGAAATGACTTTCCATTTTTAATAAGTGTTGTACATTCCTCGCGATGCGGCGGGTGAAAGAAGAACTTGCTTCATTATTACCACGATTAGCAGGAAGTACATATAGCTTGTCTGCACCACCAATTATGGCGGACATAGACTGTGTACTTGCCCTAATCATATTTGTATAAGTCTGTTCGTCCTGGCTTTCTTTAGAAAAATGTACAGCCAAAGAAGGAATACTGGCTTCTGCTCCGTAAGCATTCAGAATATTAGCCCATAATATTTTGAGTGCTCTTAATTTTGCTATTTCTACAAAGTAACTTTTACTAATAGAAACGCCAATTTGTAAATAAGCATTGGCGGTTGCAGGTTTGATACCATGTTTGTTGAGGCGAGCAAGGTATTCGCTGCCTTTGGCAATGGTGTAAGCAAGTTCAGCGCTCGTTTGTTCTGGCCCACCGTGGAACCGATTCGCATTAATTTGTAGAGGGCGGAAGTTAGGCATTTTCTCCTGGCATGTTTTAATCATTTCCGCCAATTGATCAATAGGTGGCTGAGCCCAGTCTAAAAGAGGATCGAAATCTATTGACCCATTAATTTTATTCAAATCAATGTTTGAATTTTCGAAATAGGTAATCAGATGATGGAAAAGGGTAGTAGGTTGTTTCTCAGAGTAATATTCTCCAAAGTGCAAAGAGATAATAGTAACATCTACGCCCTGAAGTAATCGACTAAGCTCTTCCTGATTAATAGGTTTATATAATCGGAGTAGTGGAGCTTCAACACCTCCCTGTAAACTTTCTAGCAGTATCTCGTTGGCAGTAGCCATATCGTGAACATCAATGTATTCTCCAATTTCCCAGTCTGGACTGCTGCTAGCAATAGGAGCTTGGCTCTCAACTGTCTTTTTATCGTCAGGATGATAAAAAGGAGGAAGTTCAATACTATCCTCTAACTGCCAATTGAGGTCTTCCAGTGGCTTTCCCTTGAGGTCCTTTATGACTTTGTTAAGCCAATCGGTTTTAGTTGTTGCGTTGAATTCGGAAAATAATGTGTCCTGATTCATATCAATAATATTTCGATGCTGGGGGAATGTACATAAAATATGAGATATGTTCTATAGTCGTACATCATCATTTTTCATCTGTATATCATAAAAATTCTATTGAAGCCGCTGAGCTTGATAAGTTAGATTCAAAAAAATGAATGTAAAGAAATTGGGCAAAGGGCTGTTATATGCTTTTTTGTTTTTGCTGTTAGTATTTATTGTGATGGTGTTCATCCCCGAAAAGGAGAAAGTAAAACCTATAACTCCAAGGGATTCTACTTTGTATTGGGAAATGAAAGAAGGATTTCGCATTGCTTATACGCACTGTAAAGCGAAGGGCGATAGCCTTAAGAAGCCAATTGTTTTTTTGCATGGGGGCCCTGGAGGTTACGTGCATAGTAGTATTATAAAAACGCTTCGTGCTTTAACAGAAGAAGGACATGATATATATCTCTATGATCAAAGAGGCTCCGGTTTGTCTGATAGAATGAAACGATTTTCTGATGTTTCTTTTGAAGCCCATATTCGCGACTTAGATGAAATCATTAACCGGCATATAAATGCTCCGAGTGTGATTCTGATAGGCCAGTCTTTTGGAAGTATATTAGCAGCTCACTATTCTGCTTACCACTCAAATAAGGTCAGCCGTATTGTATTTGCATCTCCAGGAGGTTTAATTCCTTATAGAGAACAAGGAGGAGCGTATATTGATTTGGATAGCCTGTATCCAATACCCGATAGCTTATCTTTTAAAAAGCCGTATGATTTCGTTAAAGATGTAAATCGTACAGCACTTAAGCCAAAAGCAATCTTGGCTACAACCGGAGCTTTGCTTTTCGACAGAAAATTTGTGTCTGATAAACAAATGGATCGAATACTTAATAACCTGGCATCAAATTTTACAAAAGGAATGGTTTGTGATATTGATAATGTATTGCCTGAAGAAGGGGGAGGGGGGCTATATGCTTATCTGGCAACGAATCAAACAGATGTGCCGGATGTACGCTCTTACCTGACCAATTCCAAAATTCCTATCCTCGTGCTTCAGGGACAATGTGATTACATTCCTTTTAGTTATGCTTACGAATATGTTGATCTTTACCCTAAAGGCCGGTATCATTTTGTTGAAAATGCTGGACACGAAATATGGTGGGACGAAAAAGAAGAATATATTCAGATTGTATCAGATTTTATAAAAGAAGCACCTTAAATGGCTTCCTTAATAAAAAAAGAGCGGCAAAAAGCCGCTCTTACTATAAATACTCACGTTGGACTGTGTTAAACTAAATCTTTTATCTACTAACTCTACCAGGCTTTTACATCTAATAAATGCTGATCAGGAGTCATCCATTCTGTAGAGTGTGTGATTTCATAACCTTCAGGTAATACAGCAGGTGCTTGTTGAAGCAAATGAGGAGGAATATTTCTCTCTTCCATTTCTGGTATGCTCTCAGGGCAACCGCCTGCCATTTTGAGAATCTGTGTATGTTTAACGGTGTTTCCGCCACAATAGTCACTAATCGTCCAGTGACGATATATAATGCAGAATCCACCTTCATAGAGGTACTCATCTTCCCACTTATATTCTATCGTCCCAAGTGCATCTTCCAGAGGAAACTGATCTGAAGAGGTGTAATTAGATCCATCGAGATCAAAAACAGGATAACCTGTCCATTCAGGCTCAACACTAGGACTGTAATCTAATACAGGTAAGTGGTAACCATCATAATTAGAGGGAAATACAATTGTAGAAAGATCAGGCTTTTTAATGCTCACATGTTGTATAAATGTAGACATTTCATTGTTTACATCTAGAGCAGTCCATTCTCTTTCATATATTGCGATAGTATTACTAATGAACTCAAAATTGCTCAGTTTTATTTTGAAACCTTTGTTAGGAGCATTAGCATGAAGGCTTATATAATCACCTGCTTGCAATAATCCAGAAAAGAAAGTACCACTACGGTTCGTTTCTTTTAACTGATCAATTGGTTCATCATTTATAGTGATATAGAAAGAATTGTCCAAAAGATTGGAGCCCCCAATATAACTCCAGTTGAATTTAGCATAGCCAGTAGCAGGAATTGCAATCTTATAGGCTGCACTACTACCAGCAAGCATAACGACTGAAGCACTATTAGCCCCTTCAACTAATACTGAATTGGGAGCTCCGGTGACATCTACCCCACCGTCACCTTTTTCGTGTTCCGCCTGCCATCTGGAAGGCGAAAAATATCCTTGAAATCCCGTTGCTGTACATCCTAAACGGAAGTACTCATCGGTATAAGTAAGTGTCTTTAGTGTTATATCTGAATGGTTAGTAACAGGAGGTTGTGGTGTTATTTCTTGAAGGCAACTTACACTCTGATGCCACCCTGTAAGTTGGAATGTTTGGGAATACAAAGGTCCTGCCATATTGAGACTAATCAACACAGCCAAGAGAATAAATGTTGGGGCGATGGCTTGCATAGTTATTCCATTTTTTCGGGGGGCTGAGTAAATAATAGCGAGCAACTGACCATTAGTGTCTGCCATTATAAAAAGGTACCCATATCTGAAAAACTGGAACGATAAGTTTGATAAGAGAACGATGGGGGAGGCAACGGCAAAAATGCCGTAACTTTTTGATTAGTCATGGGATTATACAGTTTAAGGGATTAAATAATTTGTCTTTAAAAGTGTTTTTTTACACTTGAGACAAAGATATGATTTAGCGACATCCAATGCATACCTTGTTTGTGGTATTTTTCATATATCGTAATGTTTAATGTGTTTCAGCCTGATTTGAAGCCCTAAAAGGAAAGGTCATATTTCTACTGTTTTCCATTTTCCTTTTCTAAATACAACGATCATTACAACTGCAAGTATAGCCTCACTTATAGCAATAGACCAACATACACCTGCTAATTGCCAATCGAGCGTCACGGCTAAAAAATATCCCAGTGGAATTTCGATAATCCAAAAACAAATAAAATTGATAATAGTAGGAGTGCGAGTGTCACCAGCACCATTAAAAGCCTGGCTTAACACCATGCCATAAGCAAAACAGAAGTACCCGAGGCAAATTATCTGTAAGCTTAATATTCCAGCTTTTAGTACTTCCGGCTCTGTAGTGAAAAATTGAAGGATAGGTGAGGAAAACAATAAATAAATAACGGATACACTTAGAAGAAATATCATATTATAAAAAGCAGATTTCCATGCAGATTTCTCTGCTCTCTCAGGTTGTCCGGCTCCAAGATTCTGACCAACAAGTGTAGCCGCAGCATTCGCAATTCCCCAGGCAGGCAATAAAGTGAATACTATCAGGCGAATTGCAATTGTATAACCTGCAACAGCTTCACTACCGAAGAGTGCAATAATACGCATCAGGAATATCCAACTCGCAGATGCAATCAAAAATTGCCCTGCTCCATTGGCTGCAACTTTTGAAAGGCGCTTCATTATAGCTTTATCGATATTGAAGTGGGGGCGTCTAAGTTTAATGATACTCGAAACTCCAAAAAGAATATATAATTGAAAGATGACACCAAGCCCTCGTCCAATACTCGTTGCAATTGCTGCCCCCGTAACACCAAAAGCAGGTATAGGGCCTAAGCCAAAAATAAAAATAGGATCAAGTATAATGTTAATTATATTAGCTATCCAGAGTGCACGCATAGCAATGGCTGCATCGCCAGCTCCCCTGAAAATACCATTGAGCAAAAACAATAACATGATTACGATATTCGTGCCCAACATGATACGGGTATAATTAACCCCAGAAGCTACTACTGTATCAGAGCCCCCCATGATACGCAAAATATCAGGTGCAAAAACGATCCCTGTTATTCCAATGATAATAGAAAGTGCTATCGTAATAATAATAGATTGAGCAGCAGCCCGAGCAGCTTCTTCTTTTTTATCTTCTCCAATTCTTCTGGCTACCATCGCTGTTGCAGCCATACTCATACCAATTGCTACAGAATAAACGAGCGTAACCACAGACTCTGTCAATCCAACGGTCGCTACTGCATCAATTCCTACCTTGGATACAAAAAAAACATCTGCTACGGCAAATAGCGACTCCATAATCATCTCTAGGATCATGGGTATTGCCAGTAAGACAATTGCACGCCTGATGCTCCCCTTCGTGTATTCTTTTTCTTCGCCTTTAAGGGCTTCAGAGATGATATTTAATATTTTTTTCATAGTCATAGTCGGGTTAGGGTGTAAGTTACACGATATATACTATGAATTGGGAATAAGAGTTCCCTCGTAGCAGTTTTTTTAATGATAATCAGTAATCTATACTCTCTTTTAAGTGCATCCTGGGAGCCAGAAGTATAGAGAATCGAATAGCCTTGTTACTCCATAACATTTCAAACCTTTAGAGTGGAGTTTCTCAATAAACCTAAATTCTAAGCCTTCAAAATCTAATTCCCGGAAGCCCACTAGCCTTCTCACCACATCACCCTTCGCCCTACGAAGCTGAAAAGTGTAGTTGGGATATCCCCAATCACTTTTCACTAATCACCATATCACCACATCACCTTTTCACTACTATCTACCTCCCCACATGTTGTACTTGCTCGTCTTCCAAAATGGGCATTCTCCGATAACGAAGAAAAAGCTGAACTGTAGCTAATACATCTTTTTCGCAATAATGAGAAATACGATCAAGATCTTTTTCTTCCCAATACACTCTTCCCACTTCACTTCCGTCTATATCATCCTTAGGAGAAGGGAAGCCCAGTACGGCAGCAAGCAACTTAAGGGAAGTATAATTTTTGCGATCACCAAATTTCCAAAATTCCATAGTATCTAGAAGGTGTGCGGTTTCCCAGGGTTTTTTACCTGCTATATCCAGTGCTTTTGGAAAAGGCAATTGGTTGATAAGCATTCGGCGGCATATGTAAGGAATGTCGAATTCTTTAATGTTATGGCCGCATAAATAGTTTTTACTGGTATTATTATAATACTTAAGCAATAAATGAGAGAAGTCATGAAGTAATTCAGCTTCGTTTTCGCTAGCAAAAGATTTTAACCTTACTTTCAGTAATTGGTCATCTTTATCACGATGTACGATTCCTACAGAAATGCATACGATTTTTCCAAATTCAGCAAAAATCCCTGCTTTTTCGGTATACAGTTCGGCTAGGGTTTCTTCTTCCTGTTCTTCGCTAGTGCGCAATATTTGACGTCCTTTAATAGCCCATAAGCCCTTTAGGGCATCATCCAGTTGGTCATAATCAGATTTATTAGATACGGTTTCTATATCTAAGAAAAGCACATTAGCAATATCAACTTTTTCCAGCATGGCTTAATATTTTTTATCTTACATAGAGACCAATTTACCAATAATAGGCTATTTTTTTTTTGTCAAATACAATTTTCGATATTTGAGTGCCGTTTTAGACGCAACTCAAACTACAAAAATGCACTCACTTGGGAGGGGTCCCGTGTGTGCAATTACTTTAACAAAATTTGTCATAATCATGGCTATTAACAGTCCAAGTCCTTCACCAACTCCAACTCCAGGCTCTTCTAAGCCAGACAATTCCCAGAATTTTAAGATTGGTGCTATCATAGCGATCGCACTGCTGGCAATTGTAGCAGTTACTTTCCTCGTATTGTGGAGAAACTCTGCAGGCGAAAGCGAAAAGCTAGGCTATGAGCTCAACGAATCTGAACAGTTGAAAGCTGAGTTGGAAAAACAATACTATGAAGCACTTTCAGAATTGGAAGAACTGCGTGGTAGTAATGAAGAACTCAACGCCTTAATTGAGTCACAGAAAGATGAATTAAAAGCTTCTAAAGACAAGATTGATGCACTCCTGCGCGACAGCCGAAACTTGGCATCAGCTCGTAAGGAGATTAAAAACTTGACTGCTCAGGCGGAGCAGTACCTGGCAGAAATCAATCAGTTAAGAGCAGAAAACGAAGAATTGACCGCCCGTACAGTAGAATTGACAGAGGAAAATTCACATTTGACAACCAACCTAGACTCTGCTCAGGTTCGCAATATGGAATTATCTTCTGCTAAAGCTGCACTTACTAGTGAAAAAGAAGTACTAGAGGCAGACCGTGCTCGCCTGGCTAAAAAAGTTAACATTGCTTCAGTTGTTAAGGTCAACAATATTGAAGTAGATGGCTTGAAAATGCGCAGTAGCGGTAAGTCTGTAACTAGAAAAACTGCAAAGAATATTGACCAGTTACAAGTTTGTTTTAAAACATCAGCTAATCAGGTAACGGAGCCTGGGGTAGAACAGTTTGTTATTCGTATTATCAATCCACTTGGAGAAACATTGGCCGTACAAGAATTGGGGTCTGGTGTCTTTACTAATAATGCTTCTGGTGAGCAAATTCGCTATACTCAGATTAAAGAGGTTGATTACGATCGCGATGAGCAGAACCTATGCATTGTTTGGGCACCAAATCAACCATTCCAGGAAGGTAATTACTCCGTGGAAATATACAACAAAGGCTACCTGGCTGGTTCTTCAGATTTTAGCTTGCGCTAAAAAACAGGATCAGGTAGAGTATATTTTAGATTTACCTGATTCCCAGAAACCGACTTAGACAGATTAAGTGAAATTATCGTAATTACTATATATATGGAAAAGCATAGTCCTCAAGAAGAGACTATGCTTTTCTTCTTTTGATGAGTACTGTACTCATCAAAACATAAAAACTTAAGTGCCAAGATTAGTTTCTTATCGTCGGCAGAACTAAAAAACAAGGCATTTATTTTTTGATCGTTTCTAAACAATATCTTTGCGAAAGCCTTTTAACAGAAGCAATGACTATTGATTATGAAGGAATCTAAGAAAGCTACTATTATTAATCCGATTGATGAGGATAAAATAACTGAAAATCCTCATAGCTTGCCTTATGCACATACCGTAGGAGGAGTAGAAATAAAACCTATTGACAAGGGGAAGGTGAAAGGTAGGGCAGTAAAAGCCATGTATAAGCAAACGGATATGCAGCTTGGACAAATTAAGCAACAAATAGAATTGCTAGCACAACAAGCGCAAAAAATTCAGGACCGCATTATGATTTCTGAACAAGTTTATAATGCAGAAATGAATTTCGAACCACTTATTGGTTTTACATACCACTTGTATGAACGTTCCAATGGAAATTATGTCTTGTCTATGGTCGCTCCTGAAGAATGGGGTGCAAAGCCTCCGTATAAATTTATTGCTACAGTAGAGTTATTATCGGATCATACCTGGGACGTATTAGAAATGGGAAATAAAGAGGAGAAATAATAGTTTAATTATAGAACAATCAATATAATCATATGCGTTACCTCTTACTATTTAGTTTATTGATAGGGCTGGGCTCCTGGTCTTCGCTTCTGGATTCGAAAGTAGAATGGTTGTCAGCTATGACCCATGAATTTGGAGATCTTTATCATAATAAGACAGCGGTTCATGAATATCAGTTTAAAAATATAAGTGATGCGCCTATCGTAATTGATAACGTTCGTCCTTCCTGTGGTTGTACAATTGCCGATTGGGGAACGGAGCCTGTCGCTCCAGACTCAGTAGGGACGATCAGAGTTGAATACGATGCACGTGATCTGGGATATTTCAAGAAAAAAGTAAAGGTATATTTCAGTGGCCAGCGAAAAGCAGAAATATTGTATTTAGAAGGCTGGGTAGAAAAAATTGAATAACTTATCTTTTGATATAACCAACTGGTCGATCTTCCATTCTTAAATTAGACGTGAATCCTCACTTTTTCGTTTATCTTTGCGAGGTTTGTAGAAAACCATAAAACTATATTAACATGGGATTTTGGATGTTTTTACTGGTTGGATATTTGGTTTTGAGTGCCAGCCTGTATTTTTTATTTCCTAAGGCAGGAGAAGAAGGGTGGAAGGGATTGGTTCCAGGCCTTAATTTTATTGTCTGGTGCCGTTTGATTGGACGAAAGCCAACACATGCTGCCTGGTTATTATTTCCCATCGTTAATATATTTATCTATGCAGGGATGGCCATTGATATGGTGCGTTCATTTAAAAAGTATTCTTTCCTGGATAGCCTGCTTGCAGTGATATTTGCACCATTTTATTTTTTATACCTGGCATTTAAAGAGGATGAAAAATATGATGGTCCTACGCTGGAAAAGGAAAATGCATATAAAGAGCAATTGGCGGAAGCACGTGCAAAAAACAATACCCGCCAAATCAAGAAGCTACAAAACAATAACCCTTATCACAAATCAGCTTCTCGTGAATGGGCAGAAGCGGTCATTTTTGCAGTATTTGCGGCAGCCTTCATCCGTATGTTTTTAATTGAAGCATATGTGATTCCTACTTCTTCTATGGAAGGCTCCTTGTTGGTAGGGGATTTTCTCTTTGTAAGTAAGGCACATTATGGAATTCGTACGCCAGAAACAGTGGCTATGATACCGCTTTTGCACAACCGTATTCCCGTTTTAAACAGAGAGTCTTACCTAAAGAAACCCAAACTGAAATACCATCGTTTGCCTGCATTAGAAACAATTGATCATAATGATCCAGTTGTATTTAATTACCCGGAAGGAGACAGCGTATACATATTTCCTGATAGGACTTGGAGTATTTATGATTACAAAAGAGGAGCAATCCCACCCGTTTATTCACGTCAGATAAAATCTGGGGCTAAAAAACTGGTTACGCGTCCTATGGACAAAAAAGACCACTATATCAAGCGTGGGATTGGTATGCCAGGAGATAGCCTGGAAATTCGAGACCGCCAAGTATATATTAATGGTGCGCCAGCTAAAAATCCTGAACATCTTCAATATATGTATGAAGTTGTATTCCCTAGCGGAGGTGTAAATACCAGTAAATTTTCAGAATGGGGAATTTCTCAGGAAGATGTGATTGCTCAGCAAGGAAACAATGCTTATATAATTGTCTTATCAGAAGAGCAAAAAGAAAAGCTGAAAAGCCTGGACGGTAATATCACAATGAAGCATTTTGATATGTCCAGAGTCGATAACAATCCTAATAAACTATTTCCACATGACCCTGCACATTTTTCAGGCTGGACGGTCGATAATTTTGGACCTATCTATATTCCACAAAAAGGAGCTACTGTAGCCATAAACCCTTCGAATATCGCTTTATATCGCCGAGTGATCGAAACTTATGAAGGGAATGATTTACAAATCAAAGATGGGCAAATATACATCAATGGTAATCCTGCCAATGAATATACTTTCCAAATGAATTATTACTGGATGATGGGAGATAACCGCCATAACTCTGAAGATTCCCGTGTCTGGGGCTTTGTACCAGAAGATCATGTGGTTGGTAAACCAGTAATTATCTGGTTCTCTACCCGTGAAGGGCAAATCGCTAAAGGAGTTAATTGGAGCAGAATTTTCAAGTTAGTAGGTCATTTGGAATAGATATAAAAGACAATACTCTATGGTGATTAGATGAAATTACCATAGAGTATTGTGAAATTTTAAGAAAATATTAAATTTTTGATAACAGGATAACTGAATGCTTCTTCCTATTTTGCTTATTATTTAATTTTTGTGAGCAAAACCAGAGTGTACTATGAAGCAATTACTGTTACTATTTTCAATGATGTTAGTTTTTGGGCTTACTACACAGGCTCAAGATTGTACTTATGCTAAGAAGACCAATGCTAGTGTAGAAAAAACACAATGTACTAAGTCTACTGCCGCTGCTGCCGCTAAATTGGCTTCTATGGATGCATCTATAGAATCTCGTACCTGTGCGCAAAGTGGCAAGGTGAGCTACGTTCGTAAATCTGTATGCGACAAAAGCGGCAAAGTATCTTATACAGGTGTAGAATACTGTAGCAAGTCAGCAAAATTTGTAAATATCTCTCCTCGCCAGCAAGCTTGCAGCAAGTCAAAGGCTTCTGCTGAAGGCAATGCAAAAGCGACAAAAGTATCTGATAAAAAAGGAGCTTGTACTTCAGCTCAAAAAGCAGCCTGCGCTAAAACTTGTACAGGTGCTAGTAAGAGTAAAGTGAATGCTGCGCCTAAGCAAGATGCAGAAGGCAAGGCAAAAGTTAAGCTTGTTAAGGGCGAAGAATAAAAGATTGCCTACATATAAAAAATCAAGAGCCACATAATTACTTCATGTAATATATGTGGCTCTTGTTTTTAATTAAGATTGAAAAAATGTTGTGATCTTATTCAAATGGATTTCTAAAAGCTGGATTGTCTATAAAAGTAGAATCGGTAAGAGTCATTAAAAAAGCAAGGAGATCACTTTTTTCTTTCTCACTTAATTGGACACCTCCTCTTTCAACATACTTCATTAATGGATCAATAGTCGGCGAGTCTTTGACACCCTCACTATAAAAATCAATTACTTCTTCCAAGGTGGAAAACCTTCCATCATGCATGTACGGAGCAGTGAAAACTAGATTCCTAAGAGTAGGGGTTTTAAATTTTCCACGATCCCTCCGATATTTGGTGCGATGCTCAAGTCCGTAATCATTTGGAAATTCATCTAAACCAGAATTGTGAAAAGCAGCATCAGAAAATAGAATATTACCATGGCAATGAAAGCAATCTGCCTTTTCAGTAAAAAACAAATTTAACCCTCGAAGCTCGGCTTCCGAAAATGAAGTTTCTTTCCTCAACACTTTATCGTATTTTGAATTGTCGGAAATAAGCGTTCGTCCAAATTGAGCGATCGCTTTTACTACTAATTCTTTAGAGATTTGAGTTTGGTTGAATGCTCTATCGAAAAGTTCGGGATATATATCAGATGCTTTTATTCTTTTTATAGCTACTTCCCATGATCCATGCATCTCTATGGGATTTTTAACGGGGTCTAGTGCCTGTTCTTCAAGGCTATTCGCTCTTCCATCCCAAAAGAATTTATTATACCATCCGCTATTTATTATAGGCATTGAATTTCGATTGCCTAACTTGTTATCTACCCCCACACTGAATCTGCGATTATCGCTGAAAGCAAATTCCTGAGTATGGCAACTCGAGCAAGATTGAGTACTATCACCAGATAATATAGGATCGTAAAATAACATTCTCCCAAGCTCTACTCCTTCAACGGTAAGCGGGTTGTCTTCAGGTATTGGTAATTCTGGAAATTTTTCGGAAATGTTCAATTCATAAGGAGTAGGAATATATTTCAAGTTAGTATTCATCTCCCTGCTTTTTGTACACTGGGATGTGATTATGAATATGATTGCAAGTTTTAAAAATATCCGATGCCAGATCATCTCACTTATTCATTAACAGAAACAATTCGAAAAATATCACCTCCATTCTCTTTAAGTATCTCTTGAGCATTTTGATTATCCATGATTCCATGATCAAATTCAGTAAAATCATAATCATGAGGGCCATGCAATAATTTGTGGATGTCCATTTCCATCTTCACAATTAAATCGGATTGCTCTTTTATTGGCTTGGGAAGTGGTAGGTCTATGGTTATGAAATTTGCATTATTTCCGGTTGGCCCTGTATGTATGTGATAATTTTTCATTATTCCTGTGTGCAGGGAATCATATTTTCCTTCAAATTTCATGTAATGATAACCTTTCTCACCAATGATAGGCCATTCCATATTGTTATTCTGTAAAGTATTTTCAAGCCCTCCTTCGACATTTTTTTCTTTGTCTAAACCGAAAATAAAAGATAGCCTGGTATAATTGGATACCGGTATTTTGCCTACTCTAAATTTAAGCGTTTTAGGAGTGAGAATATCAAATAAATGCACTACGTCTATGCTAAGAGATTCCCCTTTATCATCTTCCAGTATTATCTGCGATAGATAATACTTTAACCGGTACACTTTGTACCCATGGCCAGAAGCAGCATGATATATTTTATCTTCAGGCTGTAAATTTTCTTTCTGAACTACATGATACATGTTTATATAAAATTCTCCGGATTCTTTGACATTACAAGCAGTTGCTCCAAACAAACTTAAAGCAATTGCAAAAATTGTTATAAGAGTAATGTATATGTGTGTGTGCATGTTTTTCGTTTTAATACTTGTTTGTGGTTTTTATTCAACTACAATTCTGTCTTTCGTTTCAATAGGTAATCCCAGGTGAGTCAGTGGTTCATGGTGTGAAGACTTCAAACTGATTTCAATATTATAAGCTCCAGTTTGCATAGGAGGGAGATAAAACCAGGGACTATAAATTCGAGCATGAAGCTTACCATTAATAGATAGAATAGCGTATCCTTCATTTTTGAATGGATGTTCTGTATCCTTTGGAGGCACGAATTTGAAATTATGGGTCATCAATTCAATATTCCAGCCTTCCTGTATGTCTTCCTTAATTGATACTTCGAGCTGAGGTGCTGTGGCAGCATCGGAAATCTCAAGAGGGTGAATGTGGTTTTGAGGTTGTTCTGCTACGGATTGTTCGTATTTTAAATTAGCTCCATAGGTATAAGGAGTTATAAAGGCAAAGAACAAGATAGCAAAGGCCAGGCCAGCATAAAATGGATTATTACTCAAGCTTCCATAAGCGGGGGGCAGTATCTTGAAAATGTTTCCCGAGCCTTCGATTAAAAAAATAATTAATGCAGCATGGATCATGAGGTGGCCTATTACCTCAGTTTCTTTAAAGACAATCGAAGTAAGCATGAATAATAAAGTGACTCCTACAGCTAGTATTCGTTGGAAATAGCCAAGAATAAACATGATCCCAACACTAATTTCGATAAATGCTGCTCCCTGAATGAATAAATCTGGTTTTAATCCAAGAGCTAGTTGAGGATGCAATTCTAGTAAATAGGTACCCCAATGTGGATAAATAAGTTTTTCCATGCCTGCCCAGCACAGAGAGAAGCCCACCGTTAGATAAATTGCGAGCAATCCAGCGTTCTTCAATTTTAAATTTTTGGAATCGCTAGTAATAAAGAAATAGGCAATTCCCAGCAAGAGCAAATAGTCCAGCATATGAAACAGGCTAAACTGATAAATACCGATAGTATACAAGAGTATGATACCTACACCTACCAGAGGTATCGTAATTCTAAACAATAGAAGTACTGCTAATAAAAACTGAAACCATTTTAATAAATCAGAATTAATACTTAGCTCTGGCATGATTAAAGTACCTGATTTCCACGACATCAGTAATACAACACCAGCGGCTATGCGCATGATCATAAGGCTTTTATCATTGTGCTTCCCCAGCCAGTTGCATGTATCATTGTACCACTGAGCTAATTTTATATGTTTGCTTATGATGGTAAATAAACTAACGACAAGCATGCTTGCAACTGCTAATATCCAAAAGATAGAATTGGTTACATCTGATAGCTGAAGGGGCTCATCACCGAAACTATATTGGCTAAACCATTTTACATGAGCATAGGATGGATAGTTAATTGCAAGAAAAAAGAGCGTTGCGAAAAATCGTACATAAAATGATGTATTCATTAGGCGTTAAAATTTTGTTCTAAAGCTGTCTGGAGGTGGCAGTTAGCACAAAAGAAGCTCTAAGCGGAAGGAGAAAGTATGATAGATATGCCTATCTTATATGAGTTGTTTTTTAGGCATGCTTCAGCTACAAACTGCTAGGCTAAAAGATCGTTTTATAAACTCTGGACAACTTCTATACTAAAGAGTTTAAGGTAGTCTCTTTGGTTTTGCGAACAGAATAATGATAACTTTTAATGAAAATCAATTCTTGCTAGGTAATACGTCTAATTGTACGATACAGTTACAGTTTTAGGTGTTATTATTTTTAATCATATGAAGAAGGAATATTAATTGCTGTGATGATTCCAGGATGAAGTAAGTTGATATAGGTTCATAAAGTGAAGATTGTCTACTATTGGCAGCAAAAATGAGTTGCTTAGACTCAAATATGACAAAAAATTAGTTTTTTAGCATATTACTACTCATTGAAGTTGTTTAAGAATGTCTGATAAGTTGATTGAAATCAGATTTTTGCACTCATTGAGATATTTTCAAACAACTTCATTATATAATATATGAAGCATCTATTCTTTCTCCTAATTACTTCATTGCATTTACTATCCCTACCGGTACTTAGCCAACAAACAGTAGGTTTATTTTTAAATTCCGACGATTCTTATGATGGTTATACGCTGTTTGCAGTAAGAGAAAATACTTATTTGATTGATAACTGTGGAAGGCTGATACATCAGTGGGAAGGTGAGACTATCGTCGGTAATTCTGTTTATTTACTGGAAAATGGGAATTTATTGCGAACTGCTCGCATAGGAGGAGTGTACAATGGAGGTGGCAGCGGTGGCAGAATAGAATTGGTAAATTGGGATAATGAATTACTGTGGAGTTTTGATTATTCCACGCAGGAATATCAACAGCATCATGATATAGAACCCTTACCTAATGGAAATATTCTATTGATTGCCTGGGAAGGGCATACTCAGGAGGAAGCAATTAGCCTGGGGAAAGATCCTGAAGAAGTTAATAGTTTTGGAATATGGTCTGAACAAATTATTGAAATAGAGCCTATTGGCAGCGAAGGAGGGAATATTGTTTGGGAATGGCATTTATGGGATCATCTAATACAAGATTTTGATAGTTCTAAACCTAATTATGGAAATATAGCGGAGCATCCGGAGCTAGTAAACCTCAATTTTGAGCCTAATGAAGGAATGGGAGGAGCTTCGGCTGATTGGATACATTTTAATGCGATTGATTACAATACAGAGCTGGATCAAATTGTAGTAAGCTCTCGTCATTTCAGCGAGTTTTGGGTGATTGATCATAGCACTACTACCGAAGAAGCCGCCGGACATACAGGAGGAAGTAATGGGAAAGGAGGGGATTTGATCTACCGCTGGGGGAATCCACAAGCTTATCAGAGAGGAGATTCCAGTAGTCAGTTTTTATTTGGACAACATGATGTACATTGGATACCTGATGGTTTACACGGAGCAGGCAATTTTTTAATGTATAGCAATGGGGTAGGCCGGCCAGAAGGAAATTATTCCTCTATAGAAGAGGTCGTTTCTCCTATTTTAGAAGATGGTAATTATGAAATAGAAGAAGGAATGCCCTATTTACCGCAAGGTGCAATATGGAATTATACTGCTGATCCTGTCAACTCATTTTTTTCAGGAGTAGTATCTGGTGTGCAACGCTTACCCAATGGTAATACTTTGATTTGTGAAGGTAATTCCGGGCATCTATTTGAAGTGGCCAGTGATGGAACATTAGTATGGGATTATATATGTCCTGTTGGCCCTAATGGGCCTGTAAGCCAGGGAAGCACTGCTGTTAATGCCAATGTATTTAGAGCACAGCGATTGGGGCATGATTATGCTGCTTTTGAAGGAAAAGATTTGACCCCAGGAGCCCCTATTGAACTCAATCCTTTACCATCAGACTGTATGACTCTTAGTAATTACGATGATCATACCATCTCTGCAGCAAGCTTGCATTTGGCTGTAAATCCTGTACTCAATCAAGGTGTTATTTTATTAAATGAAACAGCTACCCTCTGGGAAATCGAAATATTGAATTTAAACGGAAAAGTTGTTTATCATGGAAAACATAAAGAAGAAAAGATTTCGATCTCTTCTAATGACTGGCTTCAGGGAATTTATTTCATCAAAGCCATGAATGCTGAAAATGGGAATTTGCAAAGTATAAAATTAATAAACATATGAAATGAGCATAAACTTTTTTAAACGCATCATTCTCTGATGATTAAAAAAGTTTTATGCTAAAGCGAAGTGATTACATCTATTTGAAAATAATGTAAAGTCTTTGCTTTCAAATCTTTATAAAATTAATGAACGTATGAAAAAACGCTACTTTACATTACTAGTTTTTATAAGCTTTACAATATTGGGCAATGCTCAAAATACGGTGGGCTTGCTTTCCTACAATCCGGCAGAAGCTTATGATGGATATAATTTGCTTTTTCCGCATAATCAACCCAATGTATATTTATTAGATAATTGTGGCGAGATAGTACATGTATGGGAAGATGAACCAGATTATAGGCCTGGCAATACGGTTTATATTTTAGAAGATGGCCGTTTGGTAAAGGCAAAAAGGCATGCAGCAGTAGCAGGAGATCCCATTTGGGCTGGTGGGGGAGGAGCTATTATCGAAATCCGATCCTGGGATAATGATTTATTATGGAGTTATGAATTGAATAATGACAGTGCTCGCCTGCATCATGATTTTGCAATAACAGAAGACGAAACCTTGATTTTACTGGCATGGGAACTGAAAACGGAAGAAGAAGCACTGCAAGCGGGCAGAAATCCGGATTTATTGGTAGACGGTGAACTATGGCCAGACTATTTATTTGAAATAGATCCTGCTACGGATGAAATTCTTTGGGAATGGCATGTATGGGACCATCTCATTCAGGATTATGATGATACCAAAGATAACTATGGCGATGTTGCTGCACATCCAGAGCTGGTTGACCTGAATTATACATTTGGTGAGGGTGTCGCAGACTGGATGCATTCAAATGCATTGGATTATGACCCTGTTAATGAACAAGTAATACTAAGTGTACCTACCTTTCATGAGGTATGGATCATTGATCGAACTACCACAACAGAAGAAGCTGCTGGCCACTTTGGAGGGTTTTCAGGTAGAGGAGGTGATTTGATGTATCGTTGGGGCAACCCATTAACCTACCGTGCTGGAGATTCTACAGATCAAACTTTGTATTATCAGCATGATATTCATTGGGTAGATGATTTTCTAAACTCATCTCACCCAGACCATGGTAAGCTGGCTGTATTTAATAACCGCCTTCCCGGTAATATTTCTACAGGAAATGTGTTTGCACCTAATTATGATATGTACAACTGGGAATATCCTATGGAAGATGGAGTATGGGGACCTACTGAATTTGATCGTACTTTTTATCACCCTGATGCTACAAGCATTTATTCTACCGGATTATCTAGTGTACAATTGTTGCCAAATGGGAATACGCTGATTTGTTCAGGACGTCTGGGGTATACTTTTGAATTGAATCCGGCTGGTGAAATCGTTTGGGAGTATAAAACACCAATTATAGGAGGAGCTCCTGCTACTCAAGGAGATAGCCTGACAATCAATCAAAACTTAACATTTCGTGTTAAGCGTTATCCAACGGATTTTGCTGCTTTCGATGACAAAGAGCTGGAAAGTCAGGGGTGGATTGAAGCAGAACCCAATACTACTTTCTGCAATCAAATTCTTCCTACTTCTGAAACAGCCATGCAATATGAATTGGAAGTGTACCCTAATCCTGCGGATGATAAGTTAATATTTGAATGGAAAGCGGGCGTATATGCTACATTGAGTATTGTCGATTTATATGGAAAACCAGTTTATAACTTCCGTGCCACTGGGGGGCGGAGTTATGTCGATATTGCAGATTGGGTGCCAGGCATTTATTTTGTGCAGGTAGATGGTAGAATGGCAAAAAAGTTGATCGTGCAATAGGAATCGAATAGCTTTTACTAAACTAACATGAGGTTTGACGAGTTGAACCTCATGTTATAACTTGTATGAGGATGTGTTTTGGAGCAGATTCTGTTCATTACATTTTTATCTTCCTTAATAATTCTTCTTTTTTAGAACGGGAGACATTTAGGGAGGCCTGATTGGCCATCACAACATAGCCTCCATCTCCCCGGTAGTATTTTTTTAGATGGTTAAGGTTGATTAGAAAAGATTGATGAATACGACAGAAATGATCATTGGCCAACAGTTGGTCAAATTCTTTTAATGTCCTGGCAGAAATGAGGTGTTTGTCATCAGTTAGGTGAATGTAGGTATAATTACTTTGCGCTTCACAATAAAGAATATCTTGTAAGGATATAAAGTCTATTCCTTCCGGCGTGGGAATACCTACCCTGAGTAGAGGAGTGTTGGTATCCATATTATTGCGTAGTTGCACCAACTGCTCTCTGCTTAGATGCTTCTTTTTTGTACTTACCTTTTCAACAGCAATAATTAGTTCTTGATGATCAATTGGTTTTAACAAGTAATCGGTTACACTAAGTTTGAATGCCTTAACAGCATATTGGTCATGTGCTGTGGTAAAGATGACATCAAAGGTAATGTCTTCTATTACTTCTAGTAATTCTATACCGGACATCCAGGGCATATTAATATCCAAAAAAACAAGATCTGGTTTTAATTGCTTAATAGCTTTTAAACCATCTTTGGCAGACTTACATTTTTGGATGATATGTACATCCGGACAATATTTAGCTAAGTCGTTAGAAAGGGTTTTGATCGCATTGATCTCATCGTCGATAATAATTGCATTGATCATTTGCGGAAATTTATATTTCTATTCTAAGTTTTACTTGTACATCTGTCTGGTTTTCATCTTCCGAACTACAACTAACATCTATGTGAATATATTCGGGTATTTCTTCGGGCCACCAATTTTTAATTGCTGTTTGCAAGCCACTTTCATCGCTCATCACTATTTCGTCATTATTTTTATACTGAAAAAGGCTAGACGTTGTTGTTTGTATACCTTTTAGATCGACATGACATTTTATCTCTTCTTTAGAAGAGGTAAGTTGGATAGCAATTTCTCTGTTCTTTGCCTGAGCATAAAACCCAGACTCCATAGTCTTTTCGAGCAGTCGTTGCAATAGGAGGGGAGGAATAGAAATAAAGCTTGGATCTGTATTTGCTGCTACCTCTACCTGGTATTTGAAAGGCAGCGCCTGGCGTAATTGTTCCATTTCCAGATAGTTTTTACACAACTCCAACTC
This sequence comes from Chitinophagales bacterium, assembly GCA_022360175.1. Lineage (GTDB taxonomy): Bacteria > Bacteroidota > Bacteroidia > Chitinophagales > Saprospiraceae > JAKSDI01. The sequence continues at coordinate 36,595 of JAKSDI010000303.1, read as the reverse complement.
TTCTTCTAGGGTAATGGATGGTTCTTCCGAAAAATGTAGCACTTTACGAGTAAAGCCTGAAAATTGATTGAGGTAATGGACTGCTTTTTTTTCACCTTCCTGCTCAACAAGTTTTTTAATAGTATTTAGTGAGTTGAAAATGAAATGAGGAGCCATCTCGCTTTTTAATGCCTTTTTCTCTAATTCGTCTAATTGTTCTTCTATTGATAGCTTACTATTTTTTGTTCTCTCAAAAACTCTAAATATCCAGTATGCTAGTAAAAGAGCTAATAGCATAATAATAACTCCGCCAACTATAACTATTTTTTTTTCATACCAATATGGAGCTACGCTAATCTGAAGATCATTGTAATAAAATGTTGAACCATCATTGCCGATCAACTCTGCCTCAAAGTTATAATTCCCTGCACTAAGGCCTTTTATATAGGCAATATCATGGATTGGTATATCCCAACTACTCGTATGCCCTTTTAACCTGTATCGAGAAACCCATTTTTTGGCAGGATCGGTATTAATGAATTTGTATTTTATAGAAATATTTCGTTCCTGCTGCTGAAGCTGAAGCTGGTTGTTTTGGATTCTTCTGTAATCAAGCTCTGTAGTATCTATAATAATTTTATGAATATCCAGCTGATAAGAGGGAGTGGACTTAATGATTGGTTTTTTAGATTTCAAAAGGTAGTTCGGCCAGTAACTTGTCCATAAATAGCCGTTTTGATCTACACAAAAGCTCCAGTATTCCTTCCATTTGGGAGATTTTCTATTGATGGTAAAGCGGAGAGGGTAGTATTTTTTATTTGCGGGATCAACCAAATATGGGCCTGTTCCCTTTCCTGAAACGAATAAGTATTGATCGTTCAGTGGTTTGATATCACAAATCGCTTGGTGTGAATTGGTGGAGTCCTGCCAGTGTGCCAATTGCTGCCATTGCCGGCTTAGGGTGTTAAATTCCATTAGGTATTGTTGCATCACAACGGTATACAAAGAACTTTTAATAGGCACATTATATCGGAAGCTATGATAAATCCACTGCTTGGCATCGTATTGTGGAGGTGAATAATCCTGAAATGTTTTTTTAGTGTGATCATAGAGGAAAAAGCCTGCACGGGTAGTTGACCAAAAAAGATTAGGCTGTACTGGGTCCTGAGTGGTATGTCGTACATGATTGTTACTCGAACTTTTATCTGCCTGATAAGGTGCAAATTGTAAAATGCCCTCTACGCTGTCCTTTTCAATGTTATAAATCATCAGTCCTGCTTTGGTACCGATGAGCAACTCACCAGTCTCAGTTGGCTCAACATTAAAAAAGCTTTTTTCCCATTTATTATTGCTTGACAATACATGATCCGAAGCCTTGAAACTTACTGTTTTTAGGTGATTATCATAATAAACCATATTATCAGATGAACATATCCAATGAGAACCATTGTGACCTTCAAGAATGTCATGTACTACAACTCGATTGTTGGAGTAGGTATCGGAAACTTTATGAGAGAAAAAGGAAAATTCCTGTCCGTCATATCGCAGGCTCCCAAATATACCTGGTCGTAGCCAAATATATCCTTTTGAATCTTCGTATACATTGAGTAGCCACCCTTTGTAGTCCTTTAAAGGTATTTTGATGATTTCAAAATCAAGATTAAGTTCAACTCCTTCCAGGGAAACACCTTCTTCAAAATCTTCAGCAAACTGAATCTGAGCGTTCAGCCTAATGCATAAAAAAAGGGCAAGAGTAGTGAAATTTAGTAGGTAGCGAAGGCTCACTAATTATCCTTTGATTATTTGGGCAATGAAAAAATGAAGATACAAAAATGCTATGCAGTAAACAAATGTTATATTTCCATAATCAATTCTACCCGGGTACCAGAAGCTTCTCCATCTACCTCAAGGTCTATGATGGTCAAATTGAAATTGTTTTGATACATTTCCTGGCTGACTTTGAGGCGATCCAGAATGAGTTGGGTGCCAAAAGATTTTCTGGCAGAAGTGGTTTGGGACTTTAACTGTTGAGCCTTTTTTCTGCCAATACCATTGTCCTCAATGATACATTTCACTTTATTATCTTCTGTACACACCTGAATGCTTAGTATCCTTTCTCCTTCTTTGTGTAATAGGCCATGCCAAATAGCATTTTCGAGAAAGGGCTGAAGAATTAGCGGAGGAACTTTCATGAAGCTTATATCCGTATTGGTGGTAATATCTATACTAAATTTGAAAGATTGATCGAAACGCAGCTTTTCTATTTCCAGATAGTGCCTACACATTTCTATTTCCTCTTCTAGGCTAATCTGTTTTTGTTCGGAATAGCTAAGAACCTTTCGTACAAATTTGGAAAACTGGTTTAGATAATGAATGGCATTCTCATCATCACTTTCCTGAATCAGGCTTTTAATCGAATTTAATGAATTAAAAATGAAGTGAGGATTCATCTGATTTTTCAGCGCCTTAGCTTCCAGTCCCAGCAATTGTTGATGATTTGCTGCTTTTTGCTGCTCTGTATTTCTGATGTTTTGAATATAACGTCTAATCAGAAAAAAAAGCAGAATGAATAGAGCAATAGCACAACTGATAAGAAACCAGGGCTGATGAAAAAAAGGAGTAGGCTTGAAAAGAACTAATCGCTTTTGTGCCAGTAATTCTTTACCTCTCCGGGCACGAATAAGTAATATATTACTGCCATTGGACAATTGGCTCAATTCAATGCTTCTCTTATTCCCATTTTGCTGCCAGTCAGCATGTTTGTTGCTAAGCTGATAATCATAAGTGATTTCTTTGGGGTGTAAGGCATTGATGATGGTATAATCTATTGAGATATCCTCCTTACCAGGTTTTAATGATAAACTATCCTTGTGAAAAAGACTCACCTGATCAAATACTTCCCTTGGAGTGGCAACTTTAGAAATATTGATAAAATGGGCTGCTTCTCTTTTTGGGGGCAGAATTGGTGCTTTTGACCGCCATTTATCTACCCAGATACGGCCATGTCGATCATAGCTCATATCCATATAGATTTGCCGAAATGGATAAGCATTATCTTGCGGGTCATGGTAGGTATAGTTATGGTCTATTAAGTTGAAGGTACCGATTCCAAGAGATTCTGTGTTAATAATTATCTGACTGTTGTCATAAGGAAGAAATGATTTGATGCGTTCGTATTTTCCCAGGCTGTCTTGTGTCCCCGTTCCATCCCAAATGTAATGCTGGTAGGTTTTATTTAACGTATCAAAATATACCATACCATGTCCGTAAGAAGGGCATATAATGGTATCACCTCGAAAAAATCCATCGTAGAAGAATTGCTTATCAGGCAGTCCGTAGTAATGAGCAACATTTTTGAAATCGGAAGAAAATAGATCCATTGTATCTTTCAAACGGTTATATCTAAAATAACCATAGAAGCAAGTACCCCAAATGATCTCATTCTTCTCATCTGGATATACTACCTTAACTGTACTTTCTTTAAGCAAGGGGGCTGGGGGTAATCCGGCAGTGATTGCATGGAATTCAATTTTTTTACTGTATATATTTATTGCAAAAAAACCTCCTCTGGTACAATTGTAGACTAGGTTTCCATGCTGGATGAGATGATAGGTCTGATTGGTGGAAGGGTATTCCAGGTTTAGGTCTTCATAAGGTGTAATGATCGTTTTCTCATGTGTATATTTATTAAAGACAAACAAACCTTTTTTTCCACCCATCCAAATATTGCCCAGTGTGTCTGTCAATACCGCAAAATACCGCACTTTTGGTATTGCAAAATCATAATTTGTGCGAAGCATTTCTGAGAAATCAACAGCCTGATAACCGTCAAATACATATATTCCTGTATTGTCAGCTATCCATATGTTGCCTATCTCATCTTCAAAAACGCGTTGGGCGTAAGTGTTGGTCATATCCAGTACATCATGCCTAAACAGGATGCGTTCCATTTGGAGTTTATCAAATAGTGAATCCTGTTGAGCAGTGCTCATGATATGGCTAAACCCCAGAAGCAACATTAGGCAGTATCGCATAACAATATTTTACAGGATTTCAGATGCGTCTAGTTTTTTAATATCTGTTACCCAGTCTATTAACAAATAAGGCAAACAAGCCTGAATGGATTCATAATCTTCTATGTTTGTTCTGATTTTAAACAACTGTCCTTCCTGTATGCTATCAATTGTGGCCTGCTCACCATGATCGATAAAGCAATCAAGGATCTCATTCCACGGGCCATAATTACTCAATACTGCCAATTCATCAGGACACTCAAAAGTGATGAGTTTGATACCTGCTTCCAACTGTAGAATACTTAACAAGTTACTGGCAGTATCATTAGTAGGTGGTGCTTTATATGCTCCGCAGGAATGCCATGCCCATATAGGGGCGTAGCCTTTACAATTTACTCCTTTGTCTATCATATTTTGGCCTATCCAGCGGTAAGCCAGGGCAAAACTATCTTTTGGAGGATAATAACTCCAGGGAGTAAGCAGCTCACCAGATTGCTCCAATTGTTCAACGGCGTTCAATGATTGATAAGTCCAAAGTTTCATCTACTGTGGTTTATACTCTAAAAACAGCCCAGACTTCACAATGGCGGTCATGCCAGTCGATGGGCCCTCGATTTTTGCGAAGCCATTCTTTAAGCTGATATGCGGTATCTATATCATTCAGCAAAGCATATTGATTGATTTTTAAATGATAGGCCTTAAGTGCTGGTATCGAATTGAGATTAGTGAGGCATGAATAATGCCCCGGTTTATCCAGAATATCAAAGCCTAATAGTTCATTATCTACTTGTATCTCTTGTTTTGTAGGAGCTTTTATGACACCCAAAATGCGTGCTTCCGGATGTCCACTTGCTATCTTTTTAGCATAGTCCAGTTGATTGATAAGCATGGTTTTGCCCCAGTCTACATGATCATAATCTTCGGCAGTACTTGCGAAAAAAGCAGAGGCATAATACTCTTCGGCAGCTGAGCAGTAATCCGTGACATGCTCCAACTCCTGGTTTTGAAGGGCTATCTTCCAAAGTAATGTTTGTCGATCTTCCCAGTATTTGGGAACTAGTATTTTGTATAGCATTTGAAAATGTAATATCTTATAGAGAAACATAAGGCCTATGCGAGGCCTTATTCTTCTTTAATATAAGTATAAGTCAATTTAAACTCAATGTCAGCACTTTCTTCACGTGAATCTCGGCTATTGTTTCCTGAAAATTCGAATATCTCAGATTCTCTTGCACCTTTGAATTTTACCTTGCCAATATCAGTACCTCTATTGCCTACTTTATTCATATGAAGGATGGTACCATCCGGTTTTACTCTAAGATACAAATTGAAAGAACGTTCTTCATCATCTGTTCCTCTGATGGGATTGATGTCAACCATATCATCACCACCACCGCATAGTATTCCGTCATCTTTGTCTTTAATAACAATTGTAATTGGAACATCACGATCTCCTTTCCAATATCCTTGATGCTTCCAGTTTGGGGAAATGTTATTTCCTGTGAGTACGTTATGATTCTTTCGCTGAATGCCATAGAAGCGGGTCTCACCATAAAAATCCATTCCATTGCAAGCATCTTCACTCTGTGCATTAAGCTGGGTAATTTCTAATTGTAAATATCGCTGCCGAAACAATCGGGTAGTAGTAAATGATGCATCACCTTCCGGTATATTTCGTACTACGATCATGGTATCCATATTTCCTGCAAAGGAAACCTGCCCTCGTCCACGGAAACGGCCTTTGGGAACAGCTGCCCAATTTCCTTCCATATCGTAATTCAAACCAGGAAGATACCTATCATCTTCATCTGTTTGACGCCTCCAGTGCCCAATACCAACATGAGCAGCAGCTCCACTAACAGAAGGGTATTTCTCGGCAAACCATACAAGCCTTTTATCACCCAACTGATGGATATAGTAGGTTAGGCCATCATCGCTTTTCCAAAGCCCAGTAATACCAATACCATAATCTGCTTGAAAACCAGCATCTGTGAATAATCCAAAACGCTCATTGCCTGTGTGAGGAAACAACTGATGAAGTGTTGTCCTTCGTCCTCTTTTACTTACAAAGGAGATGGCAGTACCATTTCTTTCCACAATGATTTTGTCGATGTAATTATCGGAGCGGTCAAGAATCTCCTTTCCCTTTTTTCCTTTAGGTACCGCACTATATTTATTGCTTATAAATACCTTGCCATCAGCTTGAGGTTGTACACTACCTTCAAATACATAGGTTTCATTTGCCATTTCAATCACACCAAATGCAGTGTTTTTTCCAACGTATTGCAGGTACAAATAAGTGTCTTCATCTTTGTAGGCGCGCGAAAAATTGAACGGCCTACCAAAAGCGTCTACTTCCTCATAGGCGTATTCCAGTCGCCATCTTTGTACAATCGGCAAATTGTCATCATCAATGGTTAAGACATTTTGAAAACTCAGGTCAGCTTTTACTGATAAATAAGGGGTTAATTTATTTTCGAGCTTGTAAAGATCATTTTCCACCCAGGAAAAACGGAATTTTTGAGCATCTGTATTGTTGCGGGACTGAAGCCAAATTTGGTCTCCCCTTCTCCTGTTTCCATTTCTCATGGTCATCACCAAGCCAGAGTTTACATGCTGTAGGTAAAACCAATTGTCTCCAGCACTAATGGCTTTCCAACGAAATTTGGAGGCGTCATGATCTCCTATAGCTATGGCCTGAAGTAGTACCCGATCAGCTTCTTCGCCTTCCGAAGGCCAAATATAAGCTGTTCCGTATCCAATACGGAGGTGGTAAATCTCACCATCTCTGAGCTGGCTGAACAGGGGTAAATATCCTAATAGGATTATAGCTAATATGAAATTGATTTTTTGTAACATGGGGTTAGATTTAAAATTCAGCATACATTATTGCTCCTGGCTCCGAAATAGCCCTTATTGAAAACCTGAAAGAACCATCTTCATTCAGGAGTAGATAATGCGCTTCTGGAGAAATACCTTCTTTATATTTGAATAAGTCGCCAATACCAGCACTAGTATAGCTTGAGGGTATTCTGGCAGGATCTGAAAAATGCACCAGATGTAAGGCACCGGTTTGATTATTTGCCCACCACACTGCGAGGCCGGAATCTGGCAGGCCAGACTCAAAATCACGAGCGGAACTTTCTTTATTTCGGTTGACAACAATATAGCATTCATCAGGTGCTTCAGGATTATATAGTACAAGCGCAGCTGGTGTTGTTTCTATCGCTGGGAAACTAAGGCACTGCCGCTCTTCTCTAGGGAGAAGTATTCGGGGTTGTATCCAGCCTATTTTCATTTTATCAAATACGCTAAGGTGTCGCTTGCTACAGCTTTCGCTCATCAGGTCAAATTGTCCTGGGCCTCCCGTGCCACAGATGCCACCAGTATAACGGTCAGGTAAGCTAAAAAGGCCATGTGCGAATTCGTGACAGATGGTTGAAAAATTATATTCAATCGGATCTTCGGCAGATAGTTCGTCATCGGCCCGCTTGCAATCAGCATTAGTCATGCATCGCTGAATACTGTAAGTATTGCCCTGATAATCGATTTCGAAGTAAGATGGGCATCGTACAGCTCCAAGGTGCCCTAATGGATGTAAGAAAAAGAGTAGCGCTTCATCGGCTGTAATTACCAGGTCACTATTAGCATCCACTACATCCCAATCGATACTGGAATTTTGACAGGCATCTCGGTACATTTCCCAACTGTCAATAAAACCAGAGCCACTTAATTCTGCGTATTGATCGCGGGTCATGGGCATGGCCACTGGCTCGCTGATTCCTACATTGCTGAGGCTATACTGGCCCCAGGAGTTTTCCAGGAAAAAATCGTTCACACTACCGACTCCGGTTGTGAAAAAGGTTTCTTCAATCAATTCAGTAGTGACATGTGGATTGGCAGGAGCATTAGGAAAAGAAGTGGGTATAATGACTACCCTTCCGTTGTGATTATAGCGGCTGTCTTCAATATGAACAATAGATAGTGCCGGATCAGGCGTATAGATCGCTTCTTTTACAGCAGCATCTACATCACTATCGTTCACAGTGAGTACTGAGCGGCCAGCGCTGCAATATGGTTCTCCGGGAGTGACCTGGTCAGGGGTACAACTACTGGCGAAAATAATTAAAGTGAAAGCTATAAAATTTAATGATTTCATGATATTTGGTTCTTTGAGTTTTGAAATTATAGTTCTTATACAGTCCAACATACTTTGAGTATGGTGCTATCTGTTTCATGCTTGATAGGGATAAAAAGAATCCGTTTTAGGGCTATCGGTATCGCAACCCTAATGCTAATTCTATCGAACTTACTTTGATGGAACCATCGTTGATGACAGGTATTTTACTTGTATTGGTTAGTCCTATATTGGCTCGGGGGCCAATGTCTAGTAGTAGATGGCTGCTTAGGGGTAACTTAATACCTAATTCACAGCTGAGTCCGGCATCCAGCTTTTTGTGATTTTCTGTATAGTCTCTTGTCCTTTCAGAAAATTGATCATAAGATTTTACTACATCCTGCTGCTTCAAGAGTAATCCAATATAGGGGCCTGCTCCAAAGTAGAAAGGCAAATTTCCATTTGTTGTGTAGGCAGCAGTTGTAGTTAGTATGAGATAATCATATTGAAGCTGTACGGTTTTTTTGGGCAGTGGTTCGCCGTTTTGATCTGTATAAGCAGGAGTTGCATCTGCTCCTTTACGTTCAAAAGCGAATCCTGAACGTAGGGCAAAATGTGGGCTAATGGTATATTCAGTTAATAATCCTGCCGAAAAACCGTAGAGCAAATCATGGTTTTCTACAAACTCGTTGCCTCTCAGCTTACTAATTGTAGTACCTATTTCAATACCAAAAGATAATTGGGAATCTTGGCCAATGATAAAGAAGCTCAAAAGCAGGAGTGGAAGTATGGAAAAGACTTTTTTCATTTTGTTTTCTGGTTTTTTGTTTACAATAATGTTAGCAAACTAGCCCAGAAAACGCATCCATCCTATCACCATTGAGTATTGGGTAGATTTGATGAGTAATTAACAGGGAGAAACAGGAAGAAGGAGGTGAGGGAGGAGAAACAGGGGATAAAGGAAGGAGAAAAGAACATTGAGGTTCTTTCCTCCAAAGAAATGTATCTTATTGAACAACTACAATAAACTTGTTCTTCTTGCCATTTTCGACCATCAGGTATTTACCGTGCAGTAATGCTTCTTGATTGACCATAGTTTCATGATCACTCACCTTATCCTTGTTCACGCTGATCGCATTTCCTTTAATGGCTCGGCGAGCGTCACCTTTAGAAGCAACTATTTGGGTCGCTTCTGCAAGTAAATCAATAATATTTACTCCATTTGCAAAAGTAGATGCAGGTACTTCAAAACTTGGTATTTCAGCAGCTACAGTTGCTAATTCATCTGCTGAGAGTTCCATCAATTGCTCTTTGCTGGCTTTGCGGTTGAAAAGCAGGCCTGTTACTTTCAATACAGAGCGGTAAGCATTCTCCCCATGTATTCTCACTGTCAATTCTTCAGCCAATAAGCGTTTTAACTCTTGTGGATTGCCTTCTAATTCCGCTTCACGTGTTTCTATTTCCTCTTGAGATTTGAGTGTGAAGTAACGAGTGAAGCTTGGAATATCTGCATCGTCTGCATTGATCCAAAACTGGTAGAACTGGTAGGGCGTTGTCATTTTAGAATCCAGCCATATATTGCCTTCCGTTGATTTACCAAATTTGGTACCATCCGATTTGGTTAGAAGGGGAGTCGTTACAGCGTAGGCTTTTTCATGAAGGTTTCGGCGGATAAACTCTGTGCCGGAAGTGATGTTACCCCATTGATCAGAGCCTCCCATTTGAAGGATACAGTCGTATTTATTGAATAGCACCTGAAAATCATATGCCTGCAACAACTGATAGCTAAACTCAGTGAAGGAAATCCCTGAATCCAATCGCTTCTTTACGGATTCTTTAGACATCATATAGTTGACAGTAAGCGTTTTCCCCACATCCCGCAAGAAATCAAGGACATTCATTTCCTTGTAGAAATCGAGATTGTTGACCATGATGGCCTTATTCTCTCCTTCATCAAAGTTGAGAAACTTACGCATCTGTTCTACCTGAAAATTAAGGTTCTTATCTAATTCTTCGTAGCTTTTCAGCTCTCTCTCTTTGTCTTTCCCGGAAGGGTCTCCAATACGTCCGGTAGCACCACCCATCAAAACAACCGGCTGATGCCCCGATTTTTGGAATAAAGTTAGCAGCATAAGCTGCACATAATTACCAATGGTAAGAGAAGGCGCTGTAGGGTCAAAACCAATATAACCGGCTACTTTGCCTTTAGTGAGTGCTTCTTCGATTCCTGGGGTAGCGTCATTGAGCATACCCCGCCATTTGAGTTCTTCCAGAAAATTCATTGCATAGCTATTTGTGCGCAAAGGTAATTTTTTTGCCAAAAACTAAAGACATAAAGAAAAGGTTTCATTGATATGCTATATTTGCGGCAGATACTATGAAGTTTGAATATTTTATAGCAAGGCGGGTCGCTGCTTCTGGGCAACAATCATTTTCCAGGCTTATCATACGAATTGCGGTGATTGCAATCGCATTAAGTGTGGCGGTAATGATATGTGCCAATGCTTTGATAGCAGGTTTTAAAAAGGAAATCAGTAGTAAGATATTTGGTTTCTGGGGGCATATCCATATAACAGATACAGATATTAGCCGATCTTTATTAGAAGCTTATCCTATCCAAAAGGATCAAATTTTTTATCCTTCGTTAGAAAATTTGGGGCCAGTTGAATACACTAGCCGGGAAATGGTCTTTAATAATCCTGTAGAACGAATACGAACTACGAAAGGGGGCGTACGCCACATTCAGACGTTTGCCATTAAACCTGGGATTATAGAGGCAGGCAAAAAGAAAGATAAAGAAATAGAGGGTATCATTTTAAAAGGAGTGGGAACTGATTTTGATTGGGAGTTTATGGATCGGTATATCAAAAGAGGTAAACGCTTGAATATGCCTGATTCTACGATGTCAAGGGATATTCTTATTTCCCAACAAACATCGAATCGTTTACAACTTGATACAGGAGATAGTTTCATCGTTCATTTTGTAGAAAAAGGAGAGCAACTTCAGCGCCGATTCTTTGTGAGTGGTGTTTATCGTACAGGCCTGGAAGAATATGATTTAAAATTCGCATTGGTTGATATACGTCAAATACAGCAGTTACTAGGATGGAGTGAAAATCAGGTGAGTGGTTTTGAAGTATTTATCGATGATATAGATGACTTGTTGCCACTGGCAGAACATATTTATTTTGAAGAATTGCCTAATGACTTATATGCTGAAACTATTCGGGAAAAATTGCCTGAAATATTTGATTGGCTCGATCTACAGGATATCAATGAGATTGTGATACTTACGCTGATGGTAGTAGTTGCAATTATCAATATGATGACAGCTTTACTTATCCTTATACTAGAGCGAACCAACATGATCGGTATTCTGAAATCACTGGGTACAACCAATTGGGGAATTCGAAAGATTTTTCTCTACTATGCAGCTTATATTATTCTGGTAGGCCTGTTTTGGGGCAACCTGATTGGACTAGGTTTATGTGTATTACAAGATCGATTTGAATTTATTCAACTTTCAGAAGAAAACTATTATTTGTCTACGGCACCTATTGATCTCAATTTGTGGCCAATTTTACTCATTAATTTGGGCACCCTACTCATTACACTAACATTTTTGGTATTGCCATCATATCTGGTAACAAGTATTAGTCCGGTAAAAGCAATCCGGTTTAAGTAGATATACCTGTTTAAGTAGATATACCTGATGAAAATTTTTTTACGCAATTTATTACTCAAAATTGTTGCGATTCCACTCCGCTTGGTTGATATACTTCGTTATCTGCCTCATAGGAGTAGCCGTGTATTATTACACTTTCAAACTGGCGTACAACATATATCCCGTAATTTGAAAAGTGGCATGGCCAGTGAATTATTAGGAGGGCATATACTACTGTGGTGGATAGAGTTGCTCTTGTTATTATTAGATATGGTAGGGATATCAGAAATATTAGAAACTGCCAATGACTTCGTTAAATTAAATAGCCGTCCACTCCGCAGAAGCGAGGAAAAATTGGCGAGGAGTATCTTTGGGAATTCAATTAATTATAGCCGGGTACGGATTGATGAGTATGCGTTGATAGGGCCACGCCAATATCGCTTCTGCTACGTTAGTTTTTATGTCATCAATAGTTGGGGGAAAATGAGCAGGCCTATTTTAGTACATGAATTGGTACACGTCTGGCAATATCAACATTTAGGGATAAGCTATATTTCAAAAGCTTTACAAGCACAGTATACTGAAGAGCGGTATAATTATGGTGGTGTAGAAGGCTTGAATAAAGCCAGGAACGAAAATAAAAAGTGGCAGGACTTTAACTTCGAGCAGCAAGCTGATATCATCGCAGATTATTATCGAATTAGCCATGGTTTATCACCTAATTGGGGAAATGCTAAAGTAGAAGAATTGCCTATTTATGAGTACTTTGTCCAACACATGCATCATCGGAAAACTAATGAAGAAGAAGAGTAATAACCAAAAGGCATTATAACTTCTTGTTTTTGCGCTCCAATTTCCTTCCCTCGTTTTCGACTTTATCGATAAAGTCTTATGTTTGTATCCGAATAAATTACCTCACCAATAAGGAAATCAGCAATGGTCCGGTATTATGCCAAAGTGGACAGGAAACTTAAAGAGCTGGAAGTACCGGAAGATGGATGTTGGATCAATATCTCACCTCCTTTCAGCCATGAAGAGTTGGAGGAAATTGCTTTGCAATTTGATATTCCTCTTGATTTTCTTACAGACTCCCTTGACATTGATGAACGCTCGCGTTATGAGCGGGAAGATGATATCCGTTTGATAGTGGTGAACACTCCTATTCTTAATGAAACGGAAGAAGAAAATGATGCGATATATATAACCGTCCCTATCGGCATTATTATGGTAGCAGGGTATATTATTACGATAACTTCTTATGAAAACCCTGTTTTGCAGTCTTTTTTAGATGATAAAGTAAGACACTTTAATCCTGATGATGAATCTGGATTTGTGCTACATATGATGGAACAAAACGTATATCGTTTTCTTACCTGTTTGAAAAAACTCAATCTTAAACGCAATCTAATAGAAAAAGAATTATACGATTCTAGCCGTAATCGTGAATTGAAGCAATTGCTTAGCATTGAAAAAAGCCTGGTGTATTTTGTCAATTCTCTCAGTGCTAATGAATTGCTTAAGATGAAAATGAAGCGTACTGATTTTCTGAATATCAGAGATGATGAAGATAAATCAGACCTTTTTGAAGACATTATTATCGACAATAGCCAGGCATTGGAAATGGCCAATATCTACACAAATATCCTGAATGGAACAATGGATGCTTATGGCTCAATTATTTCCAATAATCTCAATATTACAATCCGGCGTCTCACCACTATCACCATTATTTTAATGGTGCCCACCTTAGTCGCTAGCTTTTATGGTATGAATGTCCCTTTGCCGCTTCAGGGAAAATCTTATGCGATGGCTGTTATTTTTGGTGTCTCTATAGTTTTTAGCCTGCTTGTAGCCTGGTATTTTCAACGGAAAAGGTTGTTTTAAAAAGAACGTAAATCCCAATCTTTCCTACTCCTTACCTCTCATCTTTGATGATTGAACATGCTTTTTGCAAGATTTTAAGGTGTTCCTAACGACTTATTAACAGTGTTGAAAAGTAAACTAACATTTGATTTGATTTGTAGATGGTTGATTTTTAATGACTTATGTTTTTTATTAACATTTTGTTAATAACTAAATAGGTATCGGATTTATAGAGTTTTTATATTCGTATTATAAGTAAGTAAGAGAGCAGATTTAGATTGCTTTTTTGGTCGAGCAGATTTTTTTGTACAGACGAGGCGAAAAACGTAGACGATGCAGGGCATCAGCGTCCCGATAGCTATCGGGATTCAACAAAGTATGACCTAAAAAGATGCCACCATAAAATGATAAATTGGATTTGCTCTCTTACTTAAGAGCTTTTCTTTCTCTTTATATTTTAAACTTGCTGATATTGCAACGCCTCCTTGAGAGGCGTTTTGCTTTTATAGCTTTCAGTATTTTAGTTTAAATGATGGCGGATACCTGTCCTATAGCTTACCTATTTTTAAAATTATTATATAGATTTTGTGTATACAGTTGTTTAAGCTTATCTTAGAGCGGCTTAATGATCCCCCCCTTCTTAGGCCCTGTACTTATGTATCTAAATTTTCCTTCTTTAATGACCATTCCCACAACCGAATGAGCAATCACTCATAGAAAACAATTGGACGTAAGAGTGTTTTATGAAACACCTGTGAGCTAAAGTTTTTGTTCGTATTAAGGGATTTATTCCCATTCAATTGTGTGAAAAGTTGTTATAGAGTCGATTTTAAAGATACATTAGGAGAGCACAATCCAAATCGCTTGTATATTTTCTGGCACGCATGCACTGTGTTTATTAATTAGGCTGATTGCATAGTGATCAGGCGAATTGGTTATTAATTATAGATTATGACGAGGCTACACATATTGTTACTACTCATGGTGCCTATGAGTATGCTGGCCCAGCAGGCAAATTGGGAAGCAAGTCTATTGATTGGTGGTACTGCTTATCAAGGTGATCTCACTTCTGAGTGGTATCCGAGCCTGTCAGAGACCGAAGCTATTTATAGCTTAATGTTGAAGCGGAACATAAGTCCTACGCTAGGCTTGAGATTCATGGGAGCATACGCTACTTATAAAGGAGAGGATCCATATAAGTATAGAGGCTATACATTCCATGCACGTGCTGCACAACTTGATATGACGGTGGAGTGGGAGCCTTTGGGCAAACGTAGGTACCCGGGAAGTTATCAATTCTATCGACAAATTAGTCCTTACATTTTTGCTGGTATTGGCACTATATATTACGAAGCAACTCCTGTTTTCCCTATTACAGATGATGAGGCATTATTAACTAGAATAGAGAAAGACGAATCTTTTAAATTTCCATCTATTATGCCTGTATTGCCAATAGGAGTAGGTGTAAAAATGGATATCAATAGGCGTTGGGCATTCACAATAGAAGCAGGTACTCAAACTGCATTTTCAGATGACTTGGACGGAATAAGTAATGCAGCCAATCCTTCAGCGAATGATTGGTTAGCATTTGGACGAGCTGGTTTTGTAATACGTTTTCTTCCTAAGGATAGTGATCGGGATGGATTAGCAGACATAGATGATGCTTGTCCTAAAGTGAAAGGGAATTGGTCGGCACAAGGTTGCCCTGATCGAGATGAAGATGGTGTAGAAGATTTGGAAGACCTTTGTCCTGATTCTTATGGAGTGGCAGCATTAAATGGTTGCCCTGATCGAGATGGTGATGGTGTAGCAGATATATTGGATAGATGTCCGTATGAAGCAGGGCCTAAAGCAGCAGCGGGTTGCCCCGATTGGGATCAGGATGGACTTTCGGATGTTGATGATAGTTGCCCGAAGCTTCCAGGAAGTAATGCTTTAAACGGCTGTCCTGTTTTAGATGTAGATGCAGATGGATCCATTTCAGATGAAAAAAATTACTGCATACCAGCGATGCAAAAGACCCAACAAGCATTCGAAACAAGTGTTGAATCCATCGATGCAATCTTGCAATCTTTACCATTTTTCTATTTTATTATAGACATTA
This sequence comes from Chitinophagales bacterium, assembly GCA_022360175.1. Taxonomy (GTDB): domain Bacteria; phylum Bacteroidota; class Bacteroidia; order Chitinophagales; family Saprospiraceae; genus JAKSDI01. Next base: position 20,855 of record JAKSDI010000303.1, on the reverse strand, counting down.
ATTGTCAAAATGACACTTTTGACTTTTGAAAAGAGGAGATTTTAACATTTAAGCGATTAAAATGTTATCATTTGCCTTATTGTGCGTTAATTTACTTTTAAACAGTAATTTAAGATTTATTTTTAGTTGTAATGTGAATTGCAAGCGCTCTGCTTTTTTTACTTGTTTATGAAAATACTCTCCTGCATTGTAGGAGATTCTAAAATCTAAATCCTAAATTTGGAACCGTTTTATGGCTGATGGTGAAGTAAAATTCATCAAAAGCCAAGAGCTTTGAGAGGTACACCTACACAAATCAGGAGGTTTCGGTTGTAAGAGCAGCGTATAAGGTAAACGCGTGTCTTCCCGGGGCTGTGTTGTTCGCAACGATCATAATCCTCACGGAAGAACTACCGCATGACAACGATTGTTGTCCACATTTATCCTTTCCATTTCGCTTATTTCTTACTATTTTCCGATACCACCATGAATGATTTCGCGTTGGGGTACCGCAAGAACAAATTTGGAAATAATTAATAAGTTTTTAATCTATAATTTCTGGATATTGTATCTGTTGGGAAATTTTTTTTTCTAACTTTGCGCATCTCAAAAACTTATCATCCCATGACGCGATTCATGCTATTAATTGCCACTATTGTGGTTTCCTTGACAGCCTTAGAGGCACAACAACTTACCCTCTTTACTCAGTACAGAGATAATATTGGCATTCTCAATCCGGCAGCGGTGGAAAGTGATTTTCTGGCGTTCGGGCAAAACCTGAACTTCGGAGCATCTTACCGTTCGCAATGGGTCGGTTTAGAGAATGGACCTCGTACTCAAACTTTGAGAGGATCTTACCTTCACACTCAGGGGTCGGGTGTATCCTTTATGGCAGGTGGTTTTCTGATGAATGATCAGACAGGGCCAACTGGCTTTACAGGTATATACGGACGTATTGCAGGTGTGGTTTCACCAAATCCTGAAGAAAGTGGATTTGTAATTGGTATCAGCGGTGGTGCAGTAAACTATCGAATAGATGCTTCTGAAATCAAACTTCGAGATGAAGGAGATTTACTAGGTTCTACCGATCAGTCTCAATTCTTTCCTGATGTAGGAGTAGGGCTTTACTACTATCAAATGGTAGGCCGTAGAGATGACTTCTTTTATGCCGGAGTTTCTGTACCACAGGTATTTGGACTCGATCTCACCTTTAAAAATGAAAACGACGAGTTTGTTACTACCAGAGTCCAGCACTACTATGGTATGCTGGGATTCATAAAATTTCTGGATCGTAACGGTAGCAGTTTTCTGGAGCCATCACTATGGGTGAAATACACTCAGGGCGCTCCTTTAAATGCTGATCTTAACTTGCGTTATTATATGCCTATCAATATGTGGATTGGTGCTGGTGCTTCTACCGCTGGTAATGTACATTTGGAAACTGGAGTTAACCTAAGTCAGGATTATGACCGTACCTTTCGGGTAGGTTATGGATTTGATTACTCTTTCAGTTCCTTCGGACCAACCGCTGGTTCTACTCACGAAATCAACTTGGCGTTTTCTCTATACAGAGACTAGTATAACATATGCATGCCAAGTATTTTCAGAATTTATTTAATTCCCTTGTTTTGGATTTAAAGATCATACTTCCCAAATCATATTTTCCCATGAAAAGGATAGTAACTCTGCTGGTTTTTGGACTAGTATTCTCTACTGCTGCATTTGCACAGCCATCCATTAATATCATCGCTCCAGATGGTGATCCTCCTTGTACAGGCGACGCTTTTTGCGTAGATGTAGAAGTAGCTGACTTCACAGACATTTTATCTACTCAATATTATATAGAGTGGGATTCAACTGTACTTCAATTAACAGGTACTGGTGCTTATAACCTTCCAGGACTTACAGGTGCCAATTTCACGCAAATAAATGCGGGAAGATTGCTACTTACCTGGGAATTTGATGATTGTATGGACCCCAATGCTGCAGGACATACTATTTTAGCTGATGGAACCATAATCTACGAAGTCTGTTTCGAGGTATTAGGAGATTATGGTGCTTCCAGTCAAATCATTATTCCTACTACTGGTGACCCTGACTTAAATACACCTTATATTAGAAGGAAATCTACCACTGTACAAGCTTCCTGTGCAAACATTGGTATAGAAACTGCAGAAATAGATACTGCATTGATCGGCTCTTGCCTACGCCCTTTTATTATTGATATTTCTGATGAAAGTGGTAATGAAGGAGACCTCGTGTGTATAGACTTCCGAGTACTCGGTTTTGATGGCCTCACCAGTTTTCAGTTTCCGGTCGTTTGGGATTCTACGAAAGCGGTTTTTGAAAACGTAATTGTTCCTCAAAACCTGGCTAACTTCAGTGAAGCCAACATAGGTAACCCTATAAATGCCGCAGGAGTTCAAGAAGGTAGCATTACCGTTTCCTGGAGTGCTCCGCCTCCTGCCAATGTATTAACAGTTACGGATTCTACATTAATTTTCCAGTTGTGCCTTCGATTGAAAGATGGTTCTTGTGCCATGGATTTTGATGTTAGTATTGCAGACGAACAACCTGGGCAACCATTTTTCAGGCCTCAGGCAAGTAATGAATTTGGTGGCGGTTTTGCCAATATTCCTGTAGGCCAGTATGCTGGTAATGTACAAATTGGAGCATGTAACCCTACGGGTTTAGAGTTAGTTGCTAACTGTGGAGCTCCTGTCAATCTAAACGAACAGATATGTGTACAGGTAGAAGCTGGAAGTAACTTCACGGATGTTACACAGCTTGCTTTTCTGATGGAGTGGAATCCTACTGTACTTCAATATACAGGAGTGCAAAATATTAACTTGTTAGGACTGGATTATCCAGGAGACTTTAACGAAGCAAATACTGCTAATGGTATTTTGGGATTAAATTGGGATGAGATTGCTCAAGACCGCCCAGAAGGTACCGTTCTTTTTGAGGTTTGTTTTGATGTGATTGGTTTGGGGGGTAATAGTCCTTTTTCTTTTATTAATAATGATGATGATATTGCCGTTATCAACTTTGGCCCTAATATAGGCATCAATCCTACTAACTGTGCGGTAGAAGTTAATCAACCTGCAGGAGTAGTGATTGATTTGACAGATGGGTTGGAAGGACGCCCTGGTGATACTTTGTGTTTCGAGTTCCCTGTTACCAATTTTACAGATGTAGAGCATATGAGTTTCTCATTGGCATTCGAGCCTAATAATATGGAATTCATATTGGCAGGTGGTGTGCAGGATATCAACTTACCAGAAGCAACGATCGCAAACTTTGGATTTATTGGAGCTTTAGGAGGCCAGATCACATTTAACTGGACGCCAACTTCTGCTGTAACTTTAGCAGATGGAACTTCCCTCTTCACATTATGTTTCCGCATTCCTGATGATGCTCAGCCCGGTACTTGCGATGAGCTGATTATTACTAATGAACCATTGGTAGCAGAAGTGATCACCTCAACTTCCAATGGGGAAGATATTGGTTTGATTGGCACTGGTGGCGGATACTGTATTGTCAGTCCTGAAGGTTTTTACCTTGAAGGCTTATCAGTAACGGGTGATTTACAGGATACTATCTGTTTGCCATATGTAGTTTCTGAATTTGATGGTATTACAGACGCTAGCTTCTGCTTGAACTGGAATCCGGCTACAATGGAATTAGTAGAAATTGTAGATAATGGTTTGATCCCAAGTTTGAATATTGACATTATGGGATCACCTGTAGGGGCTGCATGTTTTGATTTCAATGAAGCAGCAGGCCTTACTCTCCCTGATAGTGCTAATATATTTGACCTTTGCTTTGAATTGCTTGGTCCTGCAGATACCTGTTATACGGTTGAAGTAAGTAGTTCTCCAACACCTACTGTTAATACACTAAATGGTGCTGGGAGCTTATTGAGTATAGATGGTGAAGTATGTATTAATGATAAACTGTTTATCACTGTTATAGATTCATTGATTATACCTGAAAGTTGTCCTGGTGCTGAAGATGGTAGTATTCAGGTATTGATTTCAGGTGGGGTTGGCCCTTATATCTATAGCTGGGGTACATCACCTACACAAAATACACCTGAAGCCAGATTCCTTTCTGGTGGTGAAATTACATTGATTGTACTTGACCAGTCTGGATTGGTTGCTACTGATACTTTCTTCATTCCTACTTTAGGGGGTGATTTGATAGCGAATATTGGTGTAGACCGACTTTCTAGTTGTGATCCTGATTTGCCATGTACTTTAGTCAATCCTGTAGAAGCATCTTCTGGGCCTGATATCGTTTATGAATGGACAGGAATACAGGGTGGACAAGTATGTAGTACTCCAAATGACTTGATCTTATTGGGTAGAGGCCCCGGTTTATTTGTACTGGAAGTACTTGATACAGCAGTTGGCTGTTCTGTAACAGACACAGTTCAGCTCCTAGAACCTTACTATCCACCAACAGGCATTCTTACTGATGACCCAAGTATAATCACTTGTGCGAATGAAGAAGTAATGCTAACGGCTGAATTCCAAAGTGATACTTTACAATATACATGGATTGCTCCGGATGATACAGAAACAATGGGTACTTCAGCTATGGCAGCAGATTCAGGATATTATGTGCTGGTAACTGAAGTAATTGCTACTCATTGTATTACTCTGGACTCCATTTTAATTGATATAGATACAATACCTCCACCTGCTATCGCAAGCCCAGGTACAGATACCACCTTCATCGGATGTGATGATATGGCAACGCTGGAAGGCTTTGGTGGAGATGATCCAGGTGCAGTTACTGTGCGTTGGTTGAACTCTTTAGGAGTTGAATTGACAACTTCTTTCAATTTCCCAACCAATCAAGTAGGTGAATATGTATTCGAAGTAACTGATACCTTGACAGGTTGTGTAAACACAGATACAACATTAGTAGTTGCAAATGATGACCTACCAGTTGTGACCATAGTAAATGACCCTGTGCCTGCCTTTGACTGTAATGGTGACCCAGTCGAACTGACTGCTGAAGTGACCAATGCTGATCCGAACGCAGTAACCATATTATGGACAGGGCCTGCGGTAGATCCAGGTGATGAAACGATTCTAACTCCTACAGTAAATGCTCCTGGTGATTATCAGGTAGTAGTGGAGAGTAATGCAAATGGTTGTATTGCCACTGCAATGATTACCGTAGATTACGATACAATTCCACCTGTAGTTTCCTTCATGGATGTAGATACACTGAATTGTATTAATGAATCCGTAACAATTACCAGCTCCGTGACACCAGTTGATGGAGAATATAGATATGAGTGGCTGCACGTACCTACAAACGAAGACCAGTTTGATAATTTAGCTTCTCAGACTGTTGGCCTGGAAGGCATGTATCGCGTGATCGTTACTGATACAATTAGCGGTTGTAGCACTACAGAGTTTATAGATGTACAATTAGATACTTCTATCGCAGAATTTACTTTTGGCTTTATCCCTACACTAAATTGTGTAAATGATACAGCTGCGGTAGTGACCAGTGTAGACTTGCCTGATGGTACTTATTCGATCAATTGGGAGCCTCAAAGCGGGCAAGCAATGGCTCCTGAAATTGTAAATGACAGTGTAGCTTTATTTATGGAACCAGGTGAATACCTCCTAATGGTGACCAACCTGGTAAATGGTTGTACTGCACAAGACTCCATCAATCGTGAAGTCCAAGGATTTTTCGATGAAGTAAGTATTACGCTGGCAGGTGACTCATATGAAGTTAACTGTCTAAACCCAAGTGTATTACTCGATGCAACAGGTTCTTCAGAAGGTGATACAATTCAGGCAGTGACCTACCAGTGGAATGTACTGGAAGGTAGCGCTGATGGTCCATTTAATGATCTGACATTGAATGTAGAACAGGGTGGTATGTACGAATTTGTAGTAGTAAATGAAGCTTCTTTATGTGAAGCAAGAGATACCGTGACTGTAACAGCTGATTTCGAAGAACCAATAGCAGTTTCTGGAAATAACCTGAATCTTGCTTGTGATAATACCATGGGAGATCTGGATGGTACGGGCTCTTCTGAAGGTGCTGAATTCTTCTATATATGGGAAGAAATTGATCCTGATATGGCTACTGTGATTGATACTTTTGCAAGTGGGTTTGATGCAATGATTACCCCTGCTATTCAGGAAGGAGCATTTAGATTGGTAGTATACAATACGCTTAATGGATGTGAAAGTGTTGGCGAAGTAGTGACGGTTGATTATGATGGTGAATTACCAGTAATTGTCTTCGGTATTCCTGATGACCCACAAATTGGAACTTATGACGTCAACTGTATCTCACCAGATACATTACAGGTAAACTTCTTCGTATCCAATGATACATTATTCGATCTGGATGATCTTATACCATCATGGGATGGTGGTACGGTTATTCAGGAAGAAGAAATATTCGTAGCATACATACCATTGGATCAGATAGATACGGATCAGATATTCACTATTACAATTGTGGATGATGCATCTGGATGTACAGGTGTGAATGACTTCTTTATCACAGATACGATTGATTATCCAGTAGCAGCATTAGTGGAGGAAACAAGCCTTATTGGTTGTGATGGACAAGGTACAGAGTTGGATGGTTCTCCATCTACTCAGGGAGATGACATCAGCTACTCATGGCAGGATGCAACGGGAATGGAAGTAGGCGTCGGGCTTACTTACACACCAACAGACCTGGAAGATTACTATTTCATCGTAACAAATGAGAGTAACTTCTGTATGGATACGATCACTGCTATGACAGAAGCTAATGAAATAGCACCGCCGATCATGCTGGATTCAGTACCAAGTATCACTTGTGATGATACAATGGTTCCTTTATCAGCAGCTATGACAGGTGATCCTTCTGAATACATTGCTACCTGGAGTGCTGGTATCATTGATAATGGTGACCTGACTGCTGTAGCAAATGCTCCGGGTGAGTATACATTGACTATTACCAGTGTAACTACCCAGTGTGATACTATGATCACCTTTACTGTTCCTGATGATTCTAATCCTCCTGAGCTAGGCTTGAATGTGCCTGCTGATCTGGCTTGTCCGGGATCAACAGTTCAGATAGTAACTTCTATCAATGATGGCGTACAATCCGTTACCTGGGATGGGCCTGCTACGGTATCCCCTCCAAATGGATTGACAGTAAGTGTGACAGAGCCTGGTACCTATACCCTTACCGTAATAGGAGATAATGGATGTACTGCTACAGGAGAAGCAACGGTAGTCCTAGATCCTTCAGGTGCTCCGATATCAGAACTGACGGCTTCTGATCCTGATTTGGAATTGAGCTGTGATGATGCGATTACACTGGCTTTCGGAGGTACTCCAGATACCGCTTACACTTATGAATACCTAACAGTAGAAGGTTCTGGTGTAGCAGTTCCTGCTATGGATAGCCTATCAGCAGAAGTAACTATGGCCGGTGGTTATGCGCTGGTTGTAACCAATGTTTTAAATGGTTGTTCTGATACCTCAGAGGTATTGACAATCACTATGATAGAATTGGCAGAAGCTTCTGCTCAAATCGATAGTGCTGGTTGTGGTGATTTAGCAATTGTTTCTGGTAATTTACCACCAAATGCAACTGGACAATGGTCTGGCCCAACAGGCGTATTGTTTGAATCTCCAACAGAAGCAGCTACTGTAGTAACTGGTTTGTTTGGTGGTGAAAACAATATTGTATGGACCCTTTCTTATGATGGTTGTCCTGACTATGCTGCTGACAGTGTAATGATCACTCCAGAATTGGCTCCAGTAGCTATATTGGATACCTTAATAATCGCAGAAGGACAGGTTGCAAATACGATCAATGTAGTGACAAATGACCAGTTTAATGGAGTAACTGATTACAACATTACATTTGGTACTAATACCATACTGGGAACTTTATTAGATGAAGGTGAAGGAGATATTACCTATACACTATTAGCATCACAGCTAATACCTGGTGCAGATGAATTCACATATGAGATATGTAATACGCTTTGCCCAGAGCTTTGTGATGAAGGTTTGGTATTGGTAGAAATCTTACGTGATACTACGGGAGGAATTGATACCCCAAGCGGTATTACTCCAAACGATGATGGTATGAACGATGCCTTTGTAATTGATGAATTATTCCTAGATCCTGAAAAGTATAAGGATAATGAAATGATTATCTTCAACCGCTGGGGTGACATCGTATACGAAGCACAGCCTTACAATAACGATTGGAGAGGTACTAATATGGAAGGTGAAGACTTGCCAGGTGGTACTTACTACTTTATCTTGCGATTAAATATCGGTGATGGTGAAATCATCAAAGGTGATGTGACCATTATTCGCTAATGTACCGCCGATCTCCAGATCGGCAGAGGAAGAGGACAAATCCGATCTCCAGATCGGCAGATACATAAAAACGGTAAGCGGAGCGTTTCAATTCAATTTGAAGCGCTTCGCTTTTTTATTTACATCTGGTACTATTTAATAGCTTAAATCGAGGGCATGAGTTTGTTTAGACACAAAAATGGACTCTACCTGACGATGGTAGATAATGTATCTGAAGTCCTTACTTGGGTTACTGGCAAATATAAGTAGTAGGATAGAGCTGTTCAGGTCATCAATTACATAAATACCACGGAACTGGTTTAGACTTTTCTAGTGAAACCGAGCGTAATGGCTTGTGAATACTGATCTGCCTGCACGTAGCCGTTTCGGCGAAGGCAAGGCAAAGCTCTTTTTGAGTTTCGTACTTGTCCAGACGGACCTGTAGCGGGAAAGTACGGGGCGAAGAAAAGCTACAGTTCAGGTCAGTATGAATAAGTTTAAACCAGTTCGCGTATTAAAATTACTAGATCAAGCTTTGTGAGTGGTATTCTTGTTACAAAAGGAAAGAATGCCCGTCAATTGCGTACATTCTTAAACTTGTTTGGGATAAATACAATATACCAGACTATTACTTCAACAGATACAACTGTACTTCATCATAAGCAGAGATAAGTTCTAGTTCATGCTCTTCTTTTGATCGTTCTAGTTGTTGGTCGTTATATAACATAAGGTAATTTCCGGGACCTACTTTTTCTTCATCCCAAAATGTCATGACCTTGATGTCATAATTGTGCTGGTCATTATACATTTTACTATAGAATGCTACCTGGCCATTATAGGGTTGGCAATAAATGGTGTAATGCTTTAATTCAGGCAGCTCTTTTTCTACCTTTTTCATAAGGTATGCAATCTTTTCATCAGGCTGCGTAATACGATAATTGGTCACCTTATAAACAATGCGATAATAAGCCCATGAAAAGATAAGTAAAGCTGGTACAAGGATGGTCCAATGGTAGCGTTTTTGACTGAGTAATTGATATAATGTGATTCCTGCCAGCATAGCTGCCGGAGGATATGCGGAAGCTTCGTACCAACTCATCCGAGTAGCAGAAAAGCTGACAAGGGTTAAAATGCTAAGCATACAAAGCCATAATAGGAGGCTGATATTGCGGAAAGCGCCTTCTTTACTTCTATAATAGAGTAATAAATTAATGGGTAATAAAATAACCCATGGAAGAAATTCTGCGCTTACCAACTGCTTAAAATAATAAAAGAAGTATTGCCCCTGATCATTGCGTTCCCCCATATAGCGACTTAATACAAACTCGGAAACATGTTTCCAGAAATCATCAAAAAGGAGGTTCATTAAAAGGTAATAACCGATCACTACTATTCCTAGAATCCCTACTGCTGCATAAATTTGTTTTTGTCGTAATATATCTTTCAGCTTTCGCTGGATAAGTACATATATGAAGAAACCAGGTAGGAAGAAAAAAGCCAAAACGGTTTTAGTGAGGAATCCGACAACCAGACAGGCCACCATGATCCAGAGAAATTTTTGCCGTAAGGCTGAAGAATGGATATAACGATAAAAGGCATACATGCTGGCAAATGCCCAGAAGGCAAGCATGACATCCTGATCACCGGTACGAGCTACATGTGAGCATATATACCCCGTGCTGGTAAATAGCATTAATGTCCCGAAAACTCCAGGTAGATAAGAGTCAAAAACTTCTTTTCCCAATCGAATCATCAGGAAGGAAGTAGCCAGCGCAAAAAGTGTAATTGGAATTCGCAGTCCCAATTCATTATAGCCTAAAAGCCGAAAGCTGAGTGCCTGGAATACGGAACCCAAAGGAGGCTTAAGGTTGGCATGTTCTATGATGTGGGAAAAGTAGTTGAAGTTTTCCAGCACGCTTCCTTCTACTGCAATATGATAAGCGCGCATAGCAAATAAAGACTCATCCCATATTTTAAACGGGTAACTATCCAAGTGCAAAAAGAGAGGAAAATAGACCAGAACCAGGAAAAGTATCCAGCCTATTATTCCAATTCTTTTTTTATTGATCATTGATTTGTCGTTTGCATGTTTCGGGCGAATTGATATGGGCGAATTGCAATTTATGTTTCGGGCGAATTGCAATTCGCCCTACACCACCCTACGATAGCGTAGCATGTACAGCATCCAAAATAGAGCGTACTTCTTTCATATCTGGCCCCTGAGCATAAACGCGCAATACTGGTTCTGTACCAGAAGGGCGAATCATTACCCATTTACCATTTCCAAAAATGAATTTAAACCCATCAATTGTTTCCAGGCTTTGTACTTTATAATCACCAAATGCCTGGTATGGGTTTTCTTTGCACGTAGTGATGATAGCTTGCTTCTTATCTTCAGAGATATGAAGGTCATCACGATCAAAAGCAAATGCACCAACCAAGTCATACACTTCCTGAATAAGTTCTTTTAGAGACTTTCTAGTCTTAGCCATGAATTCGAGAATCATTAGCCCTATCCAGATACCATCACGTTCGGGTATATGACCTTTTACTGCGAGCCCTCCGGATTCTTCGCCACCTGCAATCACATCTTCATTCGCCATGATTTCGGCGATATATTTAAAGCCTATTTTTGTCACCTCATAGTCGAGTCCATATTGCTTCGCCAGGTCGATCATTTTATCGGTAACAGAGAAAGTAACGACCACTTTACCAGTTTCTTTTTTATAATGAAACATGTAAAGCAGTAATAGCAACAGTATATGGTGAGAGTCTACAAATTGACCATCGGCATCATACATACCTATTCTATCGGCATCACCATCATTTGCAATGCCCAGGTCAATACTATCATCACCAGCAATAAGTGCTGATAACTCGCCTAAATTGCGGTGGATTGGCTCAGGAGCTTGTCCATAAAAACCAGGGTTGTTATCACAGTGTAGAAGGACTGCATTAGGCAATAATTTACGCATCGCATTTTGGCCTGCTCCATACATCGCATCATAAGCAATCGTAAATCCAGACGAACGAATTGTATCGAGGTCAAAATTAGCCGCTACGTGGTCCAGATATATTTTTTCAAGATCGACATACTCCAATAAACCATTTGCTTCCATTGATGCTAGGGTAGGTAGCTCAACAGTAGGTTGTTCGGGTACGAATTCTTCTACTTCTGCAATTTGAGAAGGAATCATTGGCCCTCCCAGCTTAGACTTCAATTTGTAGCCACTATAAGAAGGGGGATTATGACTTGCAGTAATCACAATACCCAAATCAGAATCAGTTTTTACTACACCTAATGATACCATAGGAGTAGAGACAAAGCCTTTTGCAAGCTTCACTTTCATACCATAGGCACCTAATACTCTGGCAGCAGTAGTAGCAAATAATTCACCAGCAAAGCGCGTGTCATGGCCAATGACTGCCTGAGTGGCACCATTGTTTTGCATCCATCGGGCAGTACCTTCACTTACCCTTATTACATTATCTACGGTATATTCTTTAGCAATGATGGCTCTCCAACCATCTGTTCCAAACTTGATTTTACTCATGTTGATGATCTTATATGTCAGTGATAGCGGTAAATTTAGTAATTTGCCCGCACTTCCTAAGAATAGAAGACTTGAAGAAACAATTAACTTTTCATCTCTATTGATAAAAGAAAATTTGAAAGATACATATCGACATAAAGGAATGCGCAGACAATTGATTGTTCAGCTCAGAGAAAAAGGCATCACTGACGAAGCTATCCTCTCTGCCATGGATCAATTGCCAAGGCATTATTTTCTGGATAAGGCATTTGAAGAATGGGCTTATCAGGACAAACCATTCCCTATTGGCAAAGAACAGACTATCTCCCAACCTTATACGGTAGCCTATCAGTCACAGTTGTTGGAAATAAAGAAACGGGATAAGGTATTAGAGATAGGGACCGGCTCTGGTTATCAGGCTGCTATCCTTTCTTTGTTGGGGGCAAGAGTGTATACAATAGAGCGGCAGGAGTTGCTTTATCACCGGGCTACAACACTTTTGCGTAAGCTCAATTTTAATGGCATACGCTGCTACCTTAGAGATGGTTATAAAGGATTACCAGAGTTTGCTCCTTTTGATAAGATACTGGTAACAGCTGGTGCGCCAGAAGTGCCAACAGCTTTGCTACAACAATTGACTATTGGAGGGGTATTGGTTATTCCGGTAGGGGAGAAGGGACAAAAAATGCTGCGCATTACTCGGGTAGAAGAGCAAAAATTTCAGAAAGAAGAACTAGGGAATTTCCGATTCGTTCCATTTCTAAAAGGAATAAACAGGGAGAAATAAACGTGATGCTTCTGGTGTTTTAAATAAGATATTTGATTAGAAGGGTAATTTGTCCTTTTTGAGGTAAAAGTTTTGCGGTGGAAGATAAAAAGCTAAATCACCTTACGGTAGCGGAGTATATAAAAATAGAAGAAGAAACTCAAACTAAGCATGAGTATCATAATTCACCTACATAAGTATAAGGTATGAAGCCTGAAGTTTAGAGTTTTAATGCTCCCCACACCTCAGGCCCCATACCCTACACCTCTCCTCTGCCTTTAATTCACTGTACGGCCTGTAGCTTTGTGAGATTCAACCGATACTTTATTTACTTTCTTTAGATCGACCATTAGACTGGCATAAGCATTATTGTTATCTACTTTCCATTTTTTCCCTTCGTAGGTGACAAATCCTACCCGGCGTTTCCATTCGGAAGCAAGCAGTACATAGCGATCACTCATTTTAGGGTTGGGGCCAAAAACCAGATAACTATCATCGCTTTTAGCATCAAAACTTACTGCAAAACGGTCAGATTTAGGTAGGAAAAGTACTATACCTGGAGTTCCTTTAGGGATAACTACTTCTTCAACCTTTCTACCATCTACCAGTTTGATTTCTCCTGAAACAATTTCGGATTTGGAACCAGAAAGTTCTCGTCTTAATACAATGCTATTAGACAGGTAAAACTGGATACGCTTTAATTCAGGTTCCGTCCATTTGTATTGATCGTAAAGATCCTGGGTAAAATAACTAAGGGTAGGGCTACAGCTACTGAGCATAATTGCCAGCAAAGCCAGGGCAGGGATTGTTTTCAAAGCCTTCATATGAATTAGATTGTTTTCGATAAAAAAACTCCAAGCCAGGCTATTTAGCTGTTTTTAAAAGCTACTTTAACGCCATTTTAACGGCGATCCTTGAAGAAATTACTCATTAGGCTGCTACATTCTTCCATCATTATTCCAAACTCTATACTGGTTTTGGGATGGAATAATTGCTTACCGTGCTTCATGAAACCACGTTTTTCATCAGGAGCAGCATATACAAGCCTGCTTATTTGTGACCAGTATAATGCACCGGCACACATCACACAGGGTTCGAGCGTTACGTAGAGTGTGCAATCGGTGAGGTATTTACTATTTAAATAGTTAGCAGCAGCAGTAATGGCCAATATCTCTGCATGAGCAGTAACATCGGTTAAGAGTTCAGTTTGATTGTGTGCACGTGCTATAATCTGGTTGTTAGCTACTACCACTGCACCCACCGGGATTTCACCTTTGTCATATGCTAATTGAGCCTGCAAATAGGCTTGTTTCATAAAGTGGTCATCACTATAGATACTTAACATACTAGCTTTTATTTAGCGTCCGCTTCGCGGCAATATAGTGTTAATTATAGGCTTCTTCCATACCATAAAACTTTCAGATGCTTTTATTTATAGTGTGAGCACCATATTTTTGAGCTTTTTGATAAATCTCGTGATTCAAAGCAAATGATATCATCAAAAGTAAAGCTTCTTTCGATACAAATCGGAATTACATTTCTTTTGCTCCTATCATTCTTCATGAGATACGTTAAAAAAACTATTTTTGGAATCTTTTATAATCAAAAACATATAAGAACGTGAGAAGAACAGATTTTTTAGTGATTGTATTGCTAGTATTAGGGATGTGTGTAAATCTAAACGCGCAGGATCAGCCATCAGCTACCAGCTTGTATAATGATGGTTTGGAATTGATCAAAGCCAAGAACTATGCTGAGGGCCTTCCCTTGATGGTTCAAGCTGTTGAAACCGCTGATAGCACCTCTGAAAATGGGATGAAAGTTATTAAGTTGGCAAAACGTAATGGGGCAATTGCTGCCTATTATGTAGGGAATGATTATCGTAAGGAAAAGAACTATGAGAAAGCGATTGAGACTTACTCTATGGGAGTTGAGTATTCGGCAAGCTTTTATGCTAACTATATCGGATTGGCCCAGGCACTAGAAGGAAAAGGGGAAACGGTAGCTGCGATCAAAGCTTATATTGATGCTGGGGATGTTAGCCTGAAAGCCAAAAAAGAAGATAAAGCGGAAAAGATGTATAGCAAAGCAGAGAATATTGTAGCTGTTACATGGGGCAAAAAAGTGTGGGATGATGTAGAGGGCTATGCTATGGCATATTTAGAAAAGCGTGATAACAATTCAGAAGTACATTACTATCTGGCTTATGCTAAGCAAAAGAAGGGAGATGCTGAGGCTGCTTTAGCATCTGTTGGAAAAGCAATTGAATTGGCTGGTGATACTGTAAATGATAAATACTACATGACTAAAGCTGAATCACTAGAGTCATTAGGCAAGACAGCAGAAGCTATTGAAACTTATGGCAATGTGAAAGATGCAAAGTACTCAGAGCGCGCTGCCTACAAAATTAAAGAACTTGGCGGAGAGTAAGAATACCTGTATAAAGGATTGTACGTGTGCGGTGCCATATCCAGACGATTCTGGATATGGCACCGTTTTATTATGCTCTAATGCACTTTTTGATTGAAGATATATTGTCAATCAAAATATTCCCTCTACGGGAAAAATTGCCATCTTTATAGTAAGCTTCGATTATTATATAGTGATAAGCACCTTTTGCTGTAAAGTCTACCTCGTATTTTTCCCAATCAGTATTTTCAATAAAATCAGTCTCAAGTAGTAACTGGGAGCGTTCGCAGCGTGTTGTGCCAGCCCAGATTCGTACTTTGAGGGGTTGGTTGTAAGTGGCGTATGTCTTAGAGTGGGCAATGTCCAAAGTAAAAGCATAACACTCTTTAGCTACTAGTGCCTGAGACAGCCGTTGGCCAATACTTTCCCAGGTGCCATCTTCTCTGGTGATAAGGCCTACATAAGTATCGCCTTCACTCGCTTCTTGATAGACTCCCCAAAAACCAGGTAAAATATCAGGTGTGGTACCGCGCTCACATGGAAACCATCCGGCAGGTACTGTTGCATCTTGTGGTGTGCCTTCAAAAGAAGCATTATTGATTTGGATAACCTGTGAAAATATAAAGGCAGGTACTAACATAAAAGTTATTAATCCGAATAACTTGTCAATCATCTCTTGTAGTTTTTCTCAACAAATACTGTCTCTTATTGATACTTAATAAAGACAGTAAATATATGCTTGCTCAATAATTACGACAGCGATGGCCTCTTTGTTGCTTATGATCTGTTATATTTTTTTAATTTTGCG
The DNA here is from genome assembly GCA_022360175.1 of Chitinophagales bacterium. Taxonomy (GTDB): domain Bacteria; phylum Bacteroidota; class Bacteroidia; order Chitinophagales; family Saprospiraceae; genus JAKSDI01. The sequence continues at coordinate 5,006 of JAKSDI010000303.1, read as the reverse complement.
GATCGAAGAGCTGTACAAACACATATGTCAGAACCAAGCAAACCTACATTCCTGCGTAATCGTCCTAATTATTTATACTCCGTCATTAGTGTGGCATTGGTATTATTTACCTTAGGTTTTTTTGGCTTGGTAGTTATTAATGCACAACTACTGGTAAAAAGCTTGAAAGAAAGAGTCAACCTAACAGTTGAACTAAAGCAATCGGCAGAACCAGCGGCAGTAAAAACTATTACAGAGGAATTAAAAAACCAGCAGTTTGTACGAGAGGGCTCTGTTGACTTTATCAGTAAAGAAGAAGCGGCGGCAATGCTAAGGGAAGATTTTGGCGAAGATTTCCTGAAACTGGATCTTCCAAATCCCTTGTATGATGTGATTACCTTTAATGTGAAAGCTAATTACATGGATACTGATAGCCTGGAAATAATTAAATCAAGCTTGAGAAGGGATACTTTGGTTGAAGGTGTCTATTATCAGGAGAGCTTGGTGAATGATATTGCAGAAAATATTCGCTCAGTGAGTTGGATTGCGGGGGGAGTATTGTTCCTTTTTCTGGGCATAGCAGTTGTATTGATTCACAATACGGTAAGATTGGCTTTATATGCTAATCGTTTTATTGTGAAAAATATGCAATTGGTAGGGGCTTCCTGGGAATTTATCAGCCGTCCCTATATCAGAAGAGGTATGCGCCATGGCTTTTTGAGTGGCTTGCTCGCTTCTGCCGTCTTGTTTGTATTATATTTGTGGATTCAGAGTGATGTGCCAGGCTTAAGAGGAATGATTAGCTGGTCTTTATTAGGCACCTTATTTGTTTTTTTGTTAATGGTAGGTGCTGTTATCAATGGACTTAGCACTTATTACGTTGTAAGAAAATACCTGAAAATGAGGGTTGATGATTTGTATTAAAAAGACAAAGCAACCCAATAGAATATCTAAAATATGAGTAATCAAAAACCACCTAAGAAGAAAAAAGTAGTTGTTACCAGCGATAGCAAAAAGAAGGCTGCTCCCTCTACTGCTCGCCGCTCTAAGCCTGTAGAGCAAACGCTTTCTTTTGGTAAGCAAAACTATATGTGGATGGGAATAGGAGCTGCTTGCATCCTGTTAGGCTTATTATTGATGACTGGTGGCGCAATGCCTAGCCCTGATGTATGGGATGACAATATCATCTATAGTACTCGCCGTACAGCGCTCGCTCCAATCGTGATATTGATTGGTTTATGCATAGAAATCTATGCGATCTTCAAGAAGGCTTAATTGAATGGGAGAATTATTAAGAGCAGCACTGTTAGGAATTATTCAGGGGCTAACTGAATTTTTACCTGTCAGTAGCAGTGGCCACCTGGAACTGGCTAAATTCTTTTTAGGTGACACCAGTGTGGCAGAAGAAAGCCTTTTGATGACGGTAACACTTCATGCAGCTACTGCATTGAGTACGCTTATTGTATTCCGAAAGGAGGTAGTGGATATCTTTAGAGGTTTATTTCAATTTAAATGGAATGAACAAACGCAATACGCTCTTAAGATAGTCTTATCTATGGTGCCCGCTGCTTTGGTCGGGATATTACTGGAGGAGCAAATAGAGCAACTTTTTAACCAGCGGATTTTATTGGTAGCCTTTATGCTTTTAATTACAGGAATGTTATTGTTTCTGGCTGATAAGGCAAAGAAAACCGATAAATCAGTTACTTATAAAAATTCACTGATTGTTGGGGTCGCGCAGGCTATTGCAATCATGCCGGGTATATCTCGCTCCGGAGCTACTATTGCAACTTCTGTCCTCTTAGGTATTGATAGAGAAAAAGCCGCCCGCTTTTCCTTTTTGATGGTGGTTCCTTTGATTTTAGGCAAAATGGCGAAAGATTTGATCAGTGGCGATTTGATGGAAACTACTGTCGATGTATTGCCCCTGGCTATTGGTTTTGCCGCGGCATTTGCAACAGGTATTATAGCTTGTGTCTGGATGATAAATCTAGTCAAGAATAGCAAATTGGTTTATTTTTCTATATATTGTTTTATTATTGCGGCTTTAGCGATTATCGCTCATACTTTTTTAACTCATTGACAGATTTGCAGGGAAGGATCAATGAAAGGAAGGAGATAATTTGCCAATGAAAGACATTTTTAATTAGAACGAATACATGGAGCCTGAAGACAATCCTTTGCCGGCCTATGATTTTCTGGCAGGAGCAACTCTTCTTATTGATAAACCACAAGGATGGACTTCCTTTGATGTGGTGAATAAAGTGCGTTATAAATTAAAACACCTACTCAAAGTAAAGAAAATAAAAGTAGGCCACGCAGGAACTCTGGATCCTATGGCTACGGGTTTATTAATTCTTTGCACTGGAAAGTTTACCAAAAAATTGACCCAATTTCAAGGGCTTCCAAAGACCTATACCGGGACAATGCAAATGGGATCTGTTACTCCTTCTTACGATGCAGAAACAGAGGTTTCTGAGCGATTTCCTATAGATCATATTGATGAAAAACTATTGGAAGAGGCACGCAAAAAATTTGTAGGAGATATAGAACAGGTGCCTCCTATGTTTAGCGCTATTAAAGTGAATGGGCAGCCTTTGTATAAGAAAGCTCGTAAGGGAGAACAGCTGGAAATTGAACCTCGTCCTGTTCATATCTATGATTTCGACTTAACCAGGCTTGAGTTACCTGAAATAGACTTTTCTGTTAGTTGCAGTAAGGGGACTTACATACGTTCACTGGCTTACGATTTTGGAAAAGCACTAGAAAGTGGTGCCTATCTTACCGCTTTACGCCGGACTAGTGTAGGCGAATTTCGTTTAGAAGATGCATGGCAATTGGAGCAGCTACTCGATTACATCGATGAAATGCAAGCAGCTAAAACGGAGGATTAAATAAACTTCAAGCCTTAATTTTTCTTCTCTACATAAAAGAAGGAGCTCGCGGGCCTTCTAATAAGCTATTGATAAAATATTGAAGTAATTCAGGGCTGAATATGGCTGCCAGAGCAAGCATAAATACCAATCCATAAACAGCTCCCCATAAATGGGCATCATGGGCAATGAGATCCGTGCCTTTACGAGACATATAGGAAGAATACCAAAGGTATGCTACTGCAAAAACGATTCCTGGTAAAGGAGGGAACAGAAACCACCCCCATGGATCAAATAGTATGTAAGCCATGAGTAGGGCAGAAGTAGCTCCAGATGCACCTAGTGATGAATACGCGGTATTGTTTTTATGCTTAAAATAGGTGGGAATGTCAGATATGATAATGGCACTTAGATAGAAAAACAAAAATATAAGCCTGCCAACCATTGGCTCAAATAAATTATTTGAGAAGAATAGCTCCAATTGTTCTCCAAAGAGATAGAAGACGTACATGTTTAGAATAAGGTGCTGCCAATCAGCATGTACAAAACCACTGGTAAGAAAACGATAATATTGCCCAAACTCCCGGACAGAAGCAGGGTGAAAGGCCAGCTTGTATTTCATCCCTGTATTGCTAAATGCCTGATAGGAGATGAGCGCTGTCATGATTATAAGAATGAGCGTAAGGCTTATCATATCCATAGGATCAAGGATTGTGGTATTTTTCGTTATTTAAAATAGTCATCCCTCTGTAGAGCTGTTCCAGGAAAAACAGTCGCACCATTTGATGAGAAAAAGTCATTTTCGAAAGGGAAAGCTTTGCATTTGCTTTTTGATAAATGGACTCATCAAAACCAAATGCGCCCCCAATTAGAAAAATAATGCGCCGATGACTCATCTGCAATTGATGATTGAGGAATGTTGCAAAACTTTCAGAAGTATACTGCTTTCCATTTTCATCCAGTAAAATAAGAAAATCACCTGGCTGCATTTTTTGTAAAACAATTCCAGCTTCTTTATTTTTTAATTGAACAGCACTGAGTTTCCCTGCTTTCTTTATATCGGGGAGAATAATGAAATCAAACTTTAGATAATGGCTCAACCGCTTTTGATAGATAGCAATTCCCTGATCTAAATAAGATTCATTGGTTTTACCGATAGCCCATAATTCTATCTTCATATCGGTAAAAATAGATTTTTTATAAGAAAACAGATAATTCTTCAATTAATGAATGGCGCTCGGGGTATCGGCTACGGTATTCTTCAATCAATTCATTAGCAAGCCTGGAAGCACCAATAGTATGCAAATTATGCATGATCTCGCGTACCCTAACGGCCGCAGTTCTTCCCAGATGCTGTTGAGTATATTGATTTAATAAAGTACGATAAATTACGCTGATTTCTTTAGAAAAATCAGGCATAAGATGAATGGAAAACTCCAGGAGGAGCTTAATGGAACCCGTTTCTTCCAGTAGCTGTAGCAAGTCTTGTTTCCGCTCTTCTAATACATAAATATTGCCTATCGCCTGTTGAGTACGAATGGAGTAAGTCCTATTTGCCAGTTGTTGCAGTGCATCAGTGATCTGTTCATTCCAGGAAAGGCCTGCATATCTCTTGGCTTTTTTGTAGTAAGCTATATCCAGCGTATCAAGGAATCGGGAAAGAGCTAATTTGTTAATTTGCTGAGCATCGTCATCTTCCTCTGCCATATTTAATAAAAGCTCTTCAAGGCGCGCCACATCTTTTTTGGGAAAAGGCAATTTTAAACCTGTTTCAATAAGAGCTTTCATTCTTGGACGGGCGCCTATACTCTTGGCTTGCTCAATAGCATAATATAATACTTCCGACTCTGTCAGATTTTGCTCCATTACTTTTTTGGCCTCTTCCTGTTTTCCTACCTGTTCCATTGTTTCAAGGCGAGCCAACAACAAAGGGGCTGTATGCCTGTTTTCTGCTTCGTATTTTCCTTCCAGCGTATCGATTACCGTTATTAATTTGTGATAATCAGTTTCATCCTGCACCATTTGTTGCAATAGCTTAAGGAATTGAATGTCCAGCTTATGTGGCCGATAGGTAATGTATGAATATTCTGAAAGTATATAAGAGCGCAATTCTCTAATGAGTGATGGAGCTGGATCTTGTTTTAGAATCAAACC
>JAKSDI010000238.1 GCA_022360175.1 Chitinophagales bacterium | reverse complement strand
GATTACTCAACGATAACCATTTTCTTAGTAGCTGTGAAGTCATCAGTTTCTACTGTGTAGTATAGTACACCACTTGCTGGTAGGTCCTTAGCGTTTACAACTACTGAGTTGTAACCCTTAACACCATCCAAGCGAACTAGCTTCAATACTTTTCCAGTTACATCGCTGATTGTCATGCTTGCTGTCATTGCTTCTGGCAAGTTGAATCCTATCACTGTCTCACCCTTGAATGGGTTTGGTGTGTTTTGGTACAACTCAAATCCAGCTGCTGCTACAGTACCATTGTTGAACTCAATAGCTACGTCTAGGTAGTCGCCATCGCGATCGTATGCTTCTGCCTTTGTGATGCGTGAGCTTACACCCAATACTTCACTTAGGTTTGCATCTGCTGTTGCACGTAGGACTAGGCTGAACATTACTCCTTCTGCTGCTTCGCCGTTCCAGCTTGTTGTGATCAAGCCTTCATCAACGTATGCTAGGCCGAAGTTCTCTTCAGTTGCTACGCCACTGATTACATCTACCAATTCTACTGCTTCCGTGTTGAAAGTTAGTGTTGCCTGGTAACCTGCAATCGATGCAATTGATGGTGCTGTGAATGCTACTGTGTATTCGTTTCCTGCCTTCAATGATGCTTCCGCTACTTCGAATGCTAGTGCACCCGCTACTGTACGGCCTTCTACATCTACTAAGCTAGAAGTTTCTGCATCCAAGTTAACATCACCTATCTTAACTGCTACGAAATCATTACCGTAGTCACCTGCTGAAGACAAGTTGTTGATGTTGATAACCTCTGGGAACTGTGTTGCCCATGGGTCAGATGGATCAGGGAATACATAAGCTGCATCTACAAAACGCCAGCTTGTATTGTTCGTGAATTCTGTATCAATTGACAAGATCAACTTACGTAGCTGGATCAAGTCTAGAGTAGTGATTGACTCAGAGTTGTTAACGTCTGCTGCGATCATCTTGTATGGAGTGTTCAACAACTGAACTCCCAAGATGTGCTGGCTGATCAATACCAGGTCAAATGTAGACACACCGTTTAGGTAGTCGCCATCCAACTGTGGAGTGATCGTGTAGTCATAACCTTCCTCTAGGTTTGCAAACATGTACTCACCAGTGTTACTAGTTGCCATATCTGCGATACCTTGTCCGCTCAAGCTTACATTAACACCTTCTACTGGTGCATCTACTTCTGTATTAACTGCACCTGCTGCTGCTGCACCTGGAGCTCCACAAGAGTTCATGTTATCCTGTACCAGGATGTATGTCTCACAGAAATCAGAGTTGCCTGCTGCATCCCATGCCCAGATTTCGATAACTAGTGTACCGGTATCTGCACATGTCAATACGATACCTGTTGAATCAATGTTCGCTGCTTCTCCGCTGCGGTTGATTGAGTACTTAACTGGCTCAGAACAGTCTGTGATTGGAGATGCAATGAAATCGCTCGCCCAAATCGCCATACGTCCTTCATCTGGTACATCGTCACCATCTACATCAAATGGCATTAGCTCAATTGCTAGTCCGTTGATACATACTGGTGCTGGTGCCTTACAATCTTCTACACAGAAGTCTAGTAGTTCTGCATTTACATTACCACATCCATCTTCTACGTGTACTTCGAATGCATGACATCCGATTGGGTATTCACCTCCGATTACATAATCTGGGTAAGTTCCTGTCAATGTGAAGCCATATGCGCCTGTTGCTGTCAAGTTAACATCAATTACGCCATCTGCTCCTGCATCCAGGAATACCTTGATCGTCAAGTCATCTGGTGTACAGTTCTCATTTACTGAGAATTCGTATGCTACTACGCCATCACAGTTTACGTTGTCGTATGAACAGAAGCTCTGGTCATCTCCACTGATTTCTGGATCAATGTCATCGTATACTTTGATGATTTGTGTGTACTCGTAGTAACCTGGTGTCGTATCTTCTTTTCTCCAGAAGTCATCCCATCCCTGACAAATGTTCTGGAATGCTAATGGTACGTTGTTTGGCTCTGTTTCATCATCATCACGGTCGATGTAGGTGTAACCGTTTGGACGACGTAGTACCCATACACACTCATCACCTGGCTGGCCATCACAATCTTCATCACGGCCAATTACCATTGGTGCACTTTCTCCATCATACTCACACCAGTTGATCACTTTCCACTTACGGAAGATCTTGTAACACTCATCTCCTGACGCTGAGAAGAACTCATCTGTGTGGCTTACTGCTAGTAGGTCACATGCGATCTCTTCATAGGTTACGCTATCTGGATCTGCTACTCCACAGATTGCTTCTGCATCTTCTGGGAACTTGATCTCGTAGTTGTGTACTTCGTTGATGTCAACGATCTGCTGACAGAAGTTCGTGCTCTGGTTACCGTGGATATCTGTTGCACGGAAACGACGGATGATGCGGCCAAAGCCACACTCTAGGTCTACTACTGGTGGTAGTTCGTCTGCTTCTGCTTCACAGTTATCATCTGCGCTTGCTGCGCCAAACAATTCTTCTAATTGATCTGTGTCATATGGATCAAAGTCGTATGGTAGGTCATCACAGTCTACATCCACATTGTGTGGTGCATAACAGTATGGGCGTACCTTCTCTTCTGGTGTTACATACAACCAGCAAGTGTTGATATTTCCTGCTACATCAATAACACGTAGTTGGATCTCAATCTCTACTCCTACATCACAGCAGAAGAAGTCTACATATGGGCCCCATAGGCTGAAGCTGTTACCACATGTGTAGTTGATTGGGTCAAACTTGTTACGGCGTACTTCGATACGGTCGATTTCACAGTTATCCCATGATCCTTCATCTATATCATCAGCAAATAGGCGAGCAAAGTCTCCACCTCCGATTGATACATGTAAGTCATCATCACATACTGCTACTGGCTCGATCTGGTCTTCTACGCTGAATGGGCAGTAAACTACTGTTTTGTTGCCACAGTCATCTTCTACTGAGTAGTAGAAGTAGTGGTCTCCTACTGGAATTCCACTTACATAACGAGTTGGTGCATCCCACTCGATTACGCGTACGGTTACTGTATCTAGTGCAGTACCAATTACTTGGCCATACTGGTTAGTTACATCTACCTCAACTTCTGTTACGATCTCTGTGTATACTTCCCACGCTGAGCAGTTGTCTTCTACTGCTGGTAGTGGTACTTCAAAGCTTGCTGTGCAAGAGAATGGGCTGGTAGAATAGATTGGTGCATCTAAGTCTCCATCCCAGTCATAATCTTCTCCTGGACAAGTAACAGTTGGCTTCGTGAAGTCACCAATCTTGATTACTTGTGGGTATGTGAAGAAGTCGATTGGGTTACACCAATCTACGATTGTCCATGTACGGATGAACTTGTATGCGCCATCACATACTACGATATCTGCTCCATCTTCGAAAGATGCGCCTACATTACAGTAGTCATCATTCAAATCATAGATACCGCTGATTGTGAATACAAATGGGTAACCTGCGATTGCTGGTGTTGGGTGGCCATTTGGTAGCGTTTCGAAGTCTTCATCACACTCGATTGGAACTGTGAATGGTGGTAACCATACTTCATTGTCACCTCTATTGTTCGCAATTACTGAACGTAATGTGATGATCTGAGTACAATAAGAAGTGTTACCCTTATCGTCTACTGCTGTGAACGTACGTGTGATCACGATGTCGCCACAGTCACCAAACTGCTGGTAAGTATCTTCAAATGTTACATCTACGTTGTTATCACAGTTGTCTGATACGATTGGAGAACCTACGATTGATAAGCTCGCTGGGTTGTTGTAGATCGCATCGAAGTCTTCACAGTGTAGTGGCAATTCGATTGTCACTGGTGAAGTTGGGAACGGAGTGAATGTAATGATTTCATCCACTGACCAGTCT
>JAKSDI010000235.1 GCA_022360175.1 Chitinophagales bacterium | reverse complement strand
CTTATGCATTATTTAGTTTTTTGAATTTTAGATTAATTGTTATTCTTTTTTGATATTTTCTTTTAAAGTAGTGATTGTATAATTTTTTCAACTTTCTTGACTTCAAATTCATTCCTGATTGCTACCAACATCCCAATACACGCATTGCGTGTATTACCAGTTGCGTATATTTCCTATATCTCTAGATCATCTAAAGGACTACGGATTTTTCTATGATTACTTATATGCGTATAAATTTCTGTTGTTCTAGAGCTACTATGACCTAATAATTCTTGGATATAACGTAAATTAACACCATCTTCTACCAAATGAGTGGCAAAACTATGACGAAGTGTATGGACAGTTGCCATTGGATTCACCTTAGTTTGTTTTTTTGCTTTCTGAAAGATTGCCTGTACACTTCTAGTACTATATTGCCCTCCATCCTGTCCTTCGAATAACCAGAATACCGGTTGATAAAGTTGTAAATATTCTTTCAAAATTCCAAGTGCTTTTTCAGATAGTACAGTGTTTCTATCTTTTTTACCTTTTCCTCCTTTCACATGGATTATTCTCGCTTGTATTCTTACATCTATAATGCGGAGCCGGGTTAATTCGCTGAGACGTAATCCAGCTGAATAAATCAAGGTTAGTACACAGCGATGTTTTACGTTCTTAGGACCTTTAATTAATCTTACTACTTCTTCTTTAGTTAAGAAATCTGGTAGCTGATACTTTGGTTTGGGTCGCTTGATGTCAATTCGCAATCGTTCATAGCCAACAATATGCTCTAAATAAAACTTAGCTGCATTAATTATCTGATTTTGATAAGATTCAGAAATGCTCTGTGTTTTTATTAAATGCAAGAGATACGACTCAACTATTTTAGGCGTTAATTCTATTTTTTTGATTGGATCAACATATCTGAATAGCTGACGTAAACAAGCTTTATAACTCTTTCTGGTATGATAGCTATAGCGCAGTAATATTAGGCGTTCTTCAATTATGGTAATCACTTCTTCCCACTCTGGTTCTTTGGCTATTTTAGTAAAAGACGATTCAGGATTATACACTTCTGCTACTGGGAATTTAACTAATTCCTGGGCAAAGTCCCATTGGATAGCACTTTTAAATATATAGTTTAATTGCTGTACGACTTCCTCTTCATATGGAAGTATCCATGCTTTTTGTTCTGAATCCCATTTACGTCCTCGAATTAATTTTATATCCCTGATGTATTCTTTTTGATGCTTTTTAATGAATGCAGCAAGATATATTTGATCCTTTATAGATATCTGAGAAATCACAAAGCCTTCTAGCTGTTTTTCTTTTCGCCTATTATTACTCATAGTTTTTGCTCAAAGAAAACCAGATAGCAATATCTAACTGTAAATTAAACGTTTACTTCCGTTTGTAATCGCTTGTATGCGTTTACAAACGATTATTTACATTTATAAAAGTGGAGCTCCCATATTTTTTGCAAAGAATGGAAAAGTTTTCCATCCTTCCTCTATTTTTTCACAACTATACAGAATCCTACCTACCTCCCACCCTTCAATACCGCACAAATAATCCCCGTAGCCACCCCGGCATTTAGGGATTCTGCCTGACTATTTACAGCAGCAGGAATGGCGATGCGTTGAGTAATTAAATTTTGAGTGATTTTGGATATGCCATTACCTTCATTGCCAATGACCAGTATGGCCTGGTTGGGAATGTTTGGCATTTTAAAAATATTGATGCCGTCCATGGCGGCGCCCAGAACGGGGATGTTTGGTATTAAGTTTAATACCGTTTCCAGATTGGCTTCCGGGCTTTTTACTCTTAAGAAGGCGCCCATGGTAGCCTGAATCACTTTAGGGTGGAAGGTATCTACACAGTTAGGGCTGCAGATGACCGTTTGTATACCAAACCAATCGGCTATTCGGAGAATGGTGCCCATATTGCCGGGATCTTGTATGCCATCAAGATAAATGCTCATTTGTCCTGCCAATAAGTTTTTCGATAAATCGTTATTAGGATGACGCATTACTATGAGCACCTGATTGGGAGTAGTCAGTAGAGACAACTTTTTAAGTTCGACTTCTGTCACTGGGTGTTTTTTGTCATTGGCGAGTGTGGAGGCATGCGTTTCCAGCCAGCTATCCAGGGCATATACCGCCTCTATCAAGGAAGGAGCATAATTAAGCGCTTCTCTACCCATTTTATCTCCCTCAACGATGAAATTGTTATACTTTTGTCTGAACTTTTTGAGGCGGAGAGATTTGACGTATTTGATTGTACTTTTGGATATTGGCATATATATATAGTAACCTGATTAAAATGCATATAAGGCAGCCCGCAAAATACATAATCATAGCGATAATCTCTATTATCGGCTTATCCTCCTGCAATACGACCAAATATTTGCAGGAAGATGAGTTGTTGCTTACCGGTAATAACATCAAACTCTATGGCAAAGGGAATATCGACCAAAAGCGGGCAATGAAGTATCAGTTATCTCTGCTGTATAAGCAAACTGAAAACAATAACTTCATGCTTATTCCACGCGAGTGGTTCTATTACAAGACTCAGGATGCAGGTGATACCACAAAGTTCGACCGCTGGCAACGCCGGGTGATTGCTGAAGAACCTGCTATTTTTGATCAGGAGTTAAGAGAAGCGACGGAGCAATCCATGACTTATTTCCTACAACACAAAGGCTACTTCAATGCCAATGTCTTTTCTGAACGCGATGTCCACCGAAAAAAGGTTGAAGTTACTTATCATGTTACTCCTGGCACTCAGTTTACAATTGATTCGGTCAATTTTTATAGCTCTGATACCGCTATCCATCAAATACTGCAGAAGATAAGTGATGAAAGCATACTTAAAAGAGGTATAGGTGTCAATAGTGAAAGTTATGAACGGGAAAGAGATAGAATCACTTCTTATCTACGCAATCATGGCTATGCTTATTTTTATAGCAATTATGTACTCCCTCTGGAAGCAGATACCACGATCAGCACTAAAAAAGCAGCTTTATTATTAGAGGTGATCCCTCCTTATGAAACACCCGTACACCAGTCTTATAGAGTGGGAGATATTTCCGTTTATATGGACTTTTTGCCAAGCCAGGAAACAGCGGCACTGAAGGACAGCATTTACGAAAGTATTGAATTAATAACACCCCATGAGGAATTTCGCATCAGCCCTAAAACCATCTATAACGCTATCCATTTAAAAGAGGATTCTCTATTTAGCCAGTCAGATTTTGATAAAACCAATGAGCAACTTTCCAATCTTGGCGTATTCCGGTTTGTACGTATCAAACAGTCTATAGATACTACCCAAGAAGGGATACTCAATTTTCGTATAGAATTGACTCAGCATAAAAAGATGGAACTGGGTTTTGACCTGGAGTTCAACTTCGCCAGCAGAAATGCTTCCGGAGCGGGCAATCTCATAGGGCTTACGGCCAGCCCTTCACTTCGCAATCGCAATCTTTTCAAAGGTGCTGAACTACTCATTACCAACTTTTCTGCCGGGGTAGAATTTAGTCCCTCTCCTACTGACCTTGCAGGAAGAAATTTCTGGAATACCGTAGACCTCCGTATTCAACCCTCACTCTACCTCCCTCGCTTTGCAGATTACCTCGGTATCTGGAAAGGAGTGAGCAAATTAACAGAGAAGAAACTTTTGGAGGATGAGGAAAATACTTTTTATGAAGATATGCTAGAATATGCAGATACTCGTGTTTCTGCTAGTTATACCTACCTATTAATCAGAGATTTTTATCAATACGATCTTTTTACTGCTACCTATGGTTTTGATTATCAAAAAGCGAATAATCAGCGCTTGATTTTTAACCATATAGGCATTGATTATCTATTTCCTAAAACGAGGCCCCGATTCGATGATATTCTAGAGCTCAACCCTTTCCTTGAGCGTTCTTTTGGTGAACAATTATTCGTCAGTTTACTCTTTAGAGACCTTAATTATGTTTACAACTCCAGGCCTAACCGACGGGGAAACTCTTATTATATAGGTTACAATCTGGAAATGGCCGGTGCTGAATTGTATGGCATCAACCGTTTGCTCAATGCTGATACTTTTCGCTTACGACTGGGCAATAGCGCCGCAGTGGATTTTTCACAATATATACGCTCTGAAATTGATGTCAGAAGATACTGGCAAACAAATCCCAAGCGGAGTTTTGCTGCACGTTTTGCGTTCGGCCTTGCCAGGCCTTTTGGTTATACCTCTGATGTACCCTATGTAAAACAATTTTTTGCAGGTGGCCCTGTAAGTGTAAGAGCCTGGGCACCGAGGGGGCTTGGGCCTGGGGCTTATGAAGATCCGCTTTCGCGAAATACAGAAAACAATACCCGTTTATATCAAACAGGGGATATCCGAATAGAAGCCAATCTGGAATATCGGTTCAAGATATTCTGGCTCCTCAATGGTGCTTTCTTCATAGATGCCGGTAATGTCTGGACCATAGAAGAAGATAATAATCGCTGTGGCTCTCAATTTTTAATCGCTGCTCGAGAATACGACTGTATAGACGAGAATGGAAATTCCATCAGCTATATCAATGAACCCTTCTACAAACAAATAGCTGTAGGTAGTGGTTTTGGCCTCCGATTTGACTTTTCATACTTCATCCTTCGCCTTGATTTGGCTACCAAAATAAGACATTCCTATCCATACCTACCGAACGGAGATAGCAATTACAGCGAAAGAGATTATTGGTTCAGGGATTTCAGAGAAGGATATGGCCTATCCAAAATAGCTTTTAATCTTGGATTTGGATATCCATTTTAGTGCTTTGTTAATACTGAAATGGCAGGTAGAGGCTTTGGAGAAATTAATACTCTAACCGAACCCTTGGCATCATG
>JAKSDI010000300.1 GCA_022360175.1 Chitinophagales bacterium | reverse complement strand
AGGATCACCTCTTCCCATTCCGAACAGAGAAGTTAAGCTCCTCAGCGCCGATGGTACTGCCTTAGGGTGGGAGAGTAGGTTGCTGCCAGCTCAATACAACACAAAGCTCCATTGCTCACGCAATGGGGCTTTTTTCGTTTAGTGCTGTTTATTTTTTGATCAATTCTTATCTTGCGGCATAAAAATTATCCAATGCGAAAGATAACAGCAGATTACGTATACACCATCACTGGTGAACCCATCAAAGAAGGCGTAGTAGTAGTTGATGACGAAGGAAAAGTGCGCTCTGTAGATCAACGAATTAATCATGATAATGCAAGTTTGGAAATACATAAGGGCATAATAGTCCCTGGTTTCGTTAATACCCATTGTCACCTCGAATTGTCTCATATGAAAGGACGGGTGAATACAGGAACCGGGCTCTTACCTTTTCTGCAAAGTGTAGTGAAATTTAGAGATATACCACTCGAAGAAATATTAGATGCTATTGAAAAAGGAGATCAGGAAATGTATGATAATGGCATCGTAGCAGTCGGAGATATTTCAAATATGTTGCATACTGCAAAGGTTAAGGCCAACAGCTCTATTCATTATTATACTTTTGTTGAGATGTTTGATTTTATGCAGGATAGCATGGCTCAGCAAACATTTAATCAATACAAAGAGGTTTTTGACGGTCAGGCAGGAGATAATGGTAATCGTAAAAGCTGTGTTCCTCATGCACCCTATACTGTTTCTTCTCAGCTATTCGAGCTGATTAATGAAACAAATGATAAAAATGGAATAACAGTAAGCATTCACAATCAGGAAACGACCCATGAAGATGAACTCTTCCTCACAAAAACAGGAGGATTTGTAGACTTCTACAACGATTTCGGGTTTTCATTAGACCACTTTGAAGCATCTGGTAAAACATCTATCCATTATGCACTGGCAAAAATGAATCCACATTGCCGAACGCTCTTCGTACATAATACAATGACTACTCCTGAAGATATTCGTGCTGCACAAAACTGGAATAGTCAGGTATATTGGGCTACTTGTCCTAATGCCAATCTTTATATAGAAAACAGAATGCCTTATTATCAGCACTTCCTGGACACAGGAGCTAAGGTAACAATAGGAACAGATAGCCTTACCTCTAATTGGCAGTTGTCGGTTCTTGAAGAAATGAAGACAATTGCTCATTACCAGTCGTATGTGCCATTTGATGAGCTACTTCGCTGGGCAACCTTAAATGGAGCAGAAGCTCTGGGCTTTGAAGCAGCGCTTGGTAGTATAGAAACAGGGAAAAAACCAGGTTTAAATCTGTTGAATATCTCAAAAGGAGAAGAACTGAGCGCTTCAACCACGGTGAAGCGCCTGATATAATGATAAGTATGAAAAACTATCTTTTAATAATTGCTT
Organism: Chitinophagales bacterium; assembly: GCA_022360175.1. GTDB lineage: Bacteria > Bacteroidota > Bacteroidia > Chitinophagales > Saprospiraceae > JAKSDI01. The sequence continues at coordinate 16,038 of JAKSDI010000300.1, read as the reverse complement.
TTTTGTTGAGTACTTCCATTCATTTAGGAGGCCAAGCTATTGCGGTTGAATTGGACGAAGCTTTGTCTATAGCAGGGAGGCATTATTTATTATTAGAACGCGACCAACAACGTATTGACCAACAGCAAAGGCTCATTAAAGCCTCCATTCAACAGCCTTTAACAGAGGTGTTTTTGGCTGGACAGCAATTAGACCTGGCTGGAATGGGGATAAACGGAATAGGGATTAGCCAGAATCTGAATTGGCCAGGAGCACGTTCTAAGAGGAGTGCCGCTCAAAAACAAAGGGCTATTTTAGCAAATGCGGTCCTGGAAATCACTAGGATGGAGTTGGAAAAAGAGGTAGCTATAGCCTATTACGAACTCTTATTTGCTAAAGAAGCATTAAACCTTTCTCGGTCACAGGCAGAATTGATGGCAGAATTAGTTGAATTAGCTCAACTGCGCTTTGAATTAGGGGAGACTGGAAAAATACCTGTGCTGTCGGCTCAAGGAAAGGAAAAAGAAGCAGTATTGAAATTGCAACAAGCAAGGCACAATAGTGAGTTAGCGCATGTTATTTTCAATAATTGGCTCTATACAGATACACTCTATACAACAGCATCGAGCCAATTGCCTGCAGCATCTGGTTATTTAAATTGGTTTGTTAATGGGGGGCATCCTGCTATTTTGCAAAAGCAAGAAGAAATAAATCTGGCAGAATCACAGATAATTACTGAAAGGAGTTGGTTATTACCGCAAATATCAACAGGGATGCAACTTCAAATGATTGATGAAGATTCTCCATTTTATGCCTACCATTTGGGAATGAAAGTGCCACTTGCCCAAAAGAGTATACGATCAAGAGTAGAAGGTGCACGAATGGAGGTAGAGATAAAATCAAAAGAGCTGGAAGCTTTAAGGGAGGAATTAGAAAACGAACGGCGTGTACTAATCACAGCAATAAAAAAAGAACAGGAAACCATCGACTTCTTGCAAAATGAAATGCTACCCTTAGCTGAAGAGCAAATAGATGCTTCTCGGAGGGCTTATTCTCAGGGAGCAGTGGATTATCAGGATTATCTCCAGAATCTTGAGCAAGCTATTGATACTCGTTGGCGGCATTTAGGAGCCAAGAAAAACTATCATCTATTAAGACTGCGGCTTGAATTTTTAAGTGGTAGAAAATAGTAGCCAGTTATTATTTAGCTAGGAAGTAGTTTAAACTTTTCTTATTAATGCACTAAAAATCAGAATATTAAATTGCCTTTTTTAGTAACTTAATGTTTACTCCTCCCCCGGCTTTCAGCCAACCCCTTACTCTGACGCTGAAGCTTTAGCGCAAGCATCCAAAGGGGTATAAGTGCTGTGCTCCTTCGGGGGAGCTGTCCAAAGGGCTGAGGGGGATCTTCTATAAGTTTAAACCAGTTCTAGGACTAAATGAATTTTTAGTTATATTGTTGTAGATAAATTGGACTGGTAATTGCTAAAAAATAGTTTTTAGGCAGCTTTTCTCATATACAAATAGAGTGGTAAATAGAATGGCAATTGCCAGAGTATAAGCAAAAATAGAACGAATGCTAATACTTTGGGGAAAGTTGGGGTGATAACCAACTCATTTGCTTCGAATGCCCCTCTTTGTTAAAGAATCAAAAAAAGTATATGAGGATACACTTATTTATTGCCATGTTAGTGACCCTGGGAAGTGGTCTCCTTTCAGCACAATCTCCCTTAAAAATTGCTTTATTACAGGATGAATCAACTGGCAACGTAAAAGCTTTTTCAGAAGGTATCATTGCTGAAACGGAAGCTTTGTTATCAGGTAGTAGAACATTGTCTTTTTCAACTTTACCAACGAATAGTGAAAACTTTAGTGATCAAATCAATGAAGCCTATACTACAGCAGATGTAGTAATTGGAGTGGGCTTATCTACTTGTGCTTACCTTACAACACTTTCGGAATATCCCAAGCCCACTATATTAAGCATCATTTTGGATCATGAGCTGCAAGGTATTCCCCTGACAGAAGAAAATACATCTGGTAAAGAAAACCTTACCTATGTCCAGGCTCCATTTGATGTAAGGAGGGATTTAGCGATGCTATATGAAATTATTCCTTATAGAAAATTAGCGCTTTTAACTACGGAAAGGGATTACAACCAGCTATTTAACTTTTATGCCTTCTTTGAAAAGATGGTGCCAAAATCAGGTATTGCATTAGAGTTTATCACTGTTGATAATCCGATAGATAATGTAATCGATCAAATTGAAGATGATGTAGATGCGGTATATGCTTTGCCTTTATCGGATTTATCATCCACCGATTTGACCTATTTGATGGGGCAGCTGGCAGAGAAAGGCCTACCAGTATTTTCCTTGTTCAGTAATCCTCTCCTGGAATTAGGAGCTTATGCTGCTTATGATACAGATCAGAATTTTCAAAAAATACCCAGGCGGATTGCTCTGAACGTAATGAAAATTGCTGAAGGGGAACCAGCATCAGATTTGGATGTGCAAGTTCTAAATTATGTTGAGTATTTAATGATTAATAACCGAACCGTTAAAAAATGTAATCATTACCCTAGCTGGAACACTTTATCAAAAGCAATCTTGATCAATCTGACCGAAGTAGAAGATACGGGAGCATCTATCAATCTATCAGCAGCTATTGCTGAAGGCTTGCAGCGAAACCTTGAACTACAAATAGCAGAAAAGGAAGTTACTATCAGCCAAAAGGAAATCGGAATGGCCAGAAGTAATTACCTCCCTCAAGTAGATTTTTCAGCAACTGCATTAGGCCTGGATGAGAATACGGTTCGAAACTCGTTTGGAACCAGAGGGCATATCAATCTGTCGGCAAAAGCTTCCCTGACTCAACTGATACTATCGGAGCCAGCACTGGCAAATGTGGCTATACAGAATTTATTGTTAGAAAGCCAAAGACAAAGCCTTCGACAGAGCGAACTGGATGTAATCATAGATATCGTAGATGCGTATTTAGGTATATTACAAGCTACAAGCGTAGTGCGTTTGCGTAAGGAGAACGTAAAAGTGACGCGTAAGAACTATGATATTTCCAAAACTAAAGAACAGGTCGGATATGGAGGGACCAGTGATGTATATCGCTGGGAAAGTGAGCTGGCATTAGATAATGTTGATCTAAATAATGCTCAGGCCCAATTGAGGCAAGCCCGGTTTAATCTCAATATGCTTTTAAACCGTTCGATTAAAGAAGAACTCTATTTAGAAGATGTAAGCCTGGCAGATAGTATTTTACTGATACTGGATGAACGCTTATTTGATTTGATAACAAATCCAGGAGATATTGAATTTTTTGCAGATTTCTTAGTGCAGGAGGCTTTAAATACTCGACCAGAAATCAAACAGCTAGAAGTCTCAATGGGAGCACAAGAACGTAGTTTGCTTTCGCAAAATCGAGCATTTTATTTACCCCAGGTAGCTTTATCTGCTGAGTACGATTATCCAATTGATCAATTCAATTATCCGAATGATGTAATGCCTATCTCTCCCGATCCTACTTATAATGCAGCTATTGCATTACAACTTCCCATTTTTCAAGGCAATTTCCGCCGGATTCAGAAAGAGCAAACGAAGGTTAGTATTTTACAACTTCAGGATCAAAAGGCAGATTTAAGAAATAAGCTAGAATTGCAAGTTCGTAGCAATTTGGAAACAGCAGGTGCTTCTTATGGAAATTTGGAATTATCTAGAGAGGCCGTCAATGCAGCCCGGAAAAACTTTGAGATTGCTCAAAATTCCTATCAGCAAGGAGTACTAAATGTTACATCACTTATAGATGCACAGAATGCTTTACTCCAAACAGAAATTAATGCAATTAATGCTGAATATACATTCATAAGCGATTTTCTGGCAGTAGAAAGAGCCGTAGGGTATTATCATTTCTTGGCCTTGCCGCAAGAAAGAGATGCCTATTTTCAAAGATTTGTACAGTTCATTTCAAACAAGTAGACATGAGAAACCTTCTTATATTAATACTAGGCTTGGCACTCTTGTCATCGTGTAGTGACAAGCATGATTTTTCAGAAGAAGACAAAACAATACTACGGCCAGTGAAGTATGGCCAGGTTAATTATTCGCATGGGTATGGAGCCCATACGTTCTCCGGAGTAGCACAAGCTGATCAGCAGGCTAATTTAAGTTTTCGAGTAGGTGGGACCGTAAGGACACTGGATGTCAAATTGGGAGATAGAATCCGTAAAGGACAGCTGATTGCAACGATTGACCCCACTGATTATAGCATACAAGCGGAACAGGCTTCTGCTTCTCAGAAAGGAGCTGAAGCGAATCTGAAAAGTGCAGAAACACAGCTTATCATTGCTCGTTCTACTTATCAGCGCATTGAAAAGTTATATGAAAACAATAGTGTTCCGTTGAGTGATTTTGAGCAGGCTAAATCCAATTATGAAAGTGCACAGTCTCAATATGAAGCTTCAAAAACACAGGTTACTTCCGCTTCTAAACAAACGCAATCCGCCAGAAATCAAGTAAATTATACCCGATTGGAAGCTCCTTTTAATGGGGTTATTACTATGGTGCATGTGGAAGTCAACGAATTGGTAGGTTCTGGTAATCCGATTGCTGAATTGAGCTCTGAAGTGAATCCGGAGGTGAATGTAGGTATTCCTGAGAGTTATATTTCTCAGATAAAGAAAGGGCAAGATGTGAAAATAAGCTTTTCAGTACTACCACAACAGACGTTTAATGGTAGGGTACACGAAGTAAGTTATGCAGCGGGCAACTCGCCTACTTATCCGGCAATAATCCGTATTATCAATCCTAGTGAAGAAATTCGCCCGGGTATGGCTGCTACCGTGTCTTTTTATGAGGGAGGCAAGGAGGATAATCTAAAGAAAGAATTGATTTGCCCGGTAAAGGCAGTTGGAGAAGATGCTACTGGCAACTTTGCATTCGTGTTAGAGGCAACTGGCAGTGAAAATGGAGCTTACACTGCTAAAAAACAAGCAGTGAAAATAGGCGATTTAGTAGATGGAGGCTTTGAGGTGAAAGAAGGACTCAAGGAAGGACAAATTGTAGCTACTGCGGGATTGAGATCCTTGTTAGATGGTATGAAAGTGAAATTAATGGAGGAGTAAATTGCCAGGTATGAATATTACTAAAATCGCCATAGAAAATAATCGGACTACTATTATCATATTATTAATAATAGTGACGATGGGATTGATTGGTTACAATCAATTATCAAGAGATTCCATGCCTCCATTCACTATCCGGGTTTGTACTATTGTGACGAATTTCCCGGGAGCATCACAGGAAAGGGTAGAGGAGTTGATTACGGATAAAATTGAAAAGGTAGCACAGGAGTTACCTGAATTAAAAAACGTTACTAGTGAAAGCCGGACAGGCTTGTCTGTAGTTAGTGTGTCTTTGACGGATGATATTCCTCAATCCGATTTGCAAGCTGTTTGGGACCGCCTACGGCGGAAAATAGAAAGTATTGAGCAGGATCTTCCCAGTGGTATTATGGGACCAGATGTTAAAGATGATGGAATAGGTGTGGTCTACGGTATTCAATTGGCATTAACCGGAGAAGGCTTTTCTTTTTATGAACTAAAACAGTATGCTGATGATATCCGAGATGATCTTATTAAGCTAGATGATGCATCAGAAGTTGAGATAAAAGGGATACAGGAAGAACAGGTGTATGTAGAGTTTGACAACTCCAGTTTGGCAAAAATAGGGCTTACTGCAGGACAGCTTCAAAACATAATTTCCAGTACTAATATTGTATTCCCTGGTGGAGAGGTGAGCCTGGAAGATGAACGAATTGTATTGGAACCAACCGGAAATTTTGAAGGAATTAACGACCTTGAGAACACCATTATCAATATCGGTAATAGTGGAGAAACCGTAAAACTAGGAGAAATTACGACCATCAGCCGTGCATATAAAAATCCCACTAATCGGATTGTTAAAATAGATGGAGAAGATGGTCTGGTAATTGCAGTAGCTCTACAGGATGGAGCGAATTTGATAGAGCTGGGCAAACAGGTTGATCAGAAAGTAGTAGCTTATAACCAATCTTTACCCGTAGGTATTCAATTAGAGCGCATTTCATCAAGTGACTTATATGTAGATACTAAAATAAGCGATTTTGTATCTAATGTATTACAATCGGTTGTCATTGTACTAGCTGTTATGCTGTTGTTTCTAGGGCTGCGAACAGGTTTGGTAGTAGCCAGTCTGATTCCAACAGCTATGATTATGACCCTATGGTTGATGGATCTGATGGATGTGGGGCTGAACCAGGTAAGCCTGGCAGCACTAATTATGGCTCTGGGAATGTTGGTAGACAATGCAATCGTCGTTTCGGAGGCGATGATGGTTAAGATGGAGGATGGGATGAAGGCAAAAGATGCGGCGATTGCTGCATGTAGTGAGCTTCTTATTCCTCTGTTGGTCTCATCTTTAACAACCTCAGCAGCTTTCCTTGCTTTTTATTTGGCAGATAGTTCAATGGGAGAAATGATGGGCCCTTTGTTCGTAGTAATAACAATGGCATTGCTTTCTTCCTGGATAATGGCGATGACCGTGATTCCTATGTTTGCCATTAATATGATAAAGGTAAATGCGAAAACGGATAATGATAAACCGGGTTTATTTGATCGTCTGAATATCTATTATCGCCGGCTTTTAGCAACAGTGCTTAAGCATTCTGGCCTATTTGTCCTTGTTATTATTGGTTTGTTTGTTGGTTCACTATTCTTGTTTGGACAATTGCCTTTTATCTTTTTTCCAGATAGTGACCGCAACCTGGTAACCGTAGATATCAACCTGCCATTGGGTACAAAAATAGAACGTACTGAAAAACTGGTGGATCAGGTAGAATCCTTTATAGAAGAGCAATTATTGGTAAATGAAGATAGAAACAAGGGAATTACCAGCTATTCTACTTTTATCTCTGAAGGGCCGGAGAGTTATGATTTGGGGTATCAACCGGGAGAATCAAATACAGGCTATGCCCATTTGCTGTTGAACACCAGCAGCTTTGAAGACAATAATATGGTCATGGAGGTATTGGAAGAATACTGCTTTGAAAATTTCCCTGACGCGAAGATCGATATCGCTCCTTTGTCTGGAGGAGGAGGAGGAGGGGCAGATGTAGAAGTACGCCTATCGGGAAATTCTCCAGAGATGCTCTTCCAGTTGAGTGAGCAGATTAAACAGCAGATGAATAGTTTGCCAATGACCAGAAATATTAATGATGATTGGGGCCCCAAGATTAAGAAGTTTGTCATTGATATAGATCAGGATAAAGCCAATAGAGCTGGTTTGACAAACCAGGATATTGCTACCTCTCTACGGACGGCACTTTCTGGTTTTAATGCTGGTGATTTCCGGGATGGGGAAGATAATATTCCTATTATAATGCGAAGCCAGGGAAGCCAGGCAGTGAGTGCTAATGAATTGGAAAGCCTTCCAATCTTTGCTCAGAATAGTGGGCAAAATGTACCATTAGCTCAGGTTGCAGCTATTGAAACAGATTGGCAATACGCTAAAATTAAACGTCGGAATTTATACCGGACGATGATTATTAGTTGTGATGCTAAATCTGGCTATACTGCTACTGATGTAACGAATGCATTAGTTCCTTTGCTGGAAGAAGCATCCAAAGAATGGCCAGCAGGAGCCTTTTATAGCCTTGGAGGTGAAAGTGAACAGAGCAGTGAAGCAATGGGAGCCGTAATGGCAAAGTTGCCACTGGCAGGATTTATCATCCTTTTATTGCTGGTATCTCAGTTCAACTCCTTCCGTAAGACAAGTATCGTATTAAGCACCATACCATTAGGAATAATAGGAGTGATACTAGGCCTGTTACTGTTTCGGTCCTATTTTGGTTTTATGGCCTTTTTAGGGGTGATTTCTCTTGCAGGGATTGTGATTAATAATGCAATTGTTTTGATTGACCGTATTCAGATTGAGGAAGAATTAGGCAAAACGCCTTATCAGGCAATATTGGATGCTGCACAACAACGTTTTCGTCCTATATTGCTAACTACTTTTACTACTACATTAGGTATGATTCCTTTGTATTTAGGAGGAGGCTTGATGTGGGAACCTATGGCTATTTCCATAATGATAGGCTTATTATTTGCAACGGTTATTACGCTACTATTTATCCCAGTGATTTATAAGTTATTTTTTAGAGTAAAGAAATAGAAAACAAAAATTTAACCTATGGGAGTAGTGCTATTTATTCGAAATCACGAAATTTACCGAAAAGCAAAATAAACTGATATGTCTAAATGGATAAAATGGGTTGGATTGGTATTACTTGTGGTACTGTTGATAATGCAATTCTTTGGTATTGATAAGGAAAATCCAGCAGTTGATCCTTCTGTAGAATTTATGTCTGTAGTTAATCCCCCTCAGGATATAGCAGATATGATGAAGGCAGCTTGTTATGATTGTCATTCTCATGAAACGAAATATCCCTGGTATACAAATATAGCTCCATTATCATGGTGGATTGGGCATCATATTGAGGAAGGACGTGCAGAGTTGAATTTTTCAGAATGGGGTAATTATCCTGCTGATAAAGCAGCTCATAAAGCGGAAGAGTCAGGAGAAGAAGTCGAAGAAAAGCATATGCCATTGAAGTCCTATCTTATTACACATAGCGAAGCTAAATTGAATGATGAGCAAATCGAGCGTTTGAGTAGATGGTTTATGGCATTAGCCGACACTAGAGATGTAACGGAGCGAGTACGGGAAACGGAAGTACAACCAGCTCCATCTGTAGAGGAAGGAGACGAACACAATCACAATCATGATCACGATGATCATAGTGGACATAATCATTAATGGAAGAACCAACAATTAACAGTCACGACGAAAATCGCTTACATAATAGCCGGAGTTTTTTGAGTAAATATCAGGACTATCTGGGGGAGTTTGTATATGGTGGCATAGATGGAAGTGTGACCACTTTTGCGGTGGTGGCAGGCTCTGTAGGAGCTGGGTTGGATAGTGCTATTATCATTATATTAGGATTTGCCAATCTCCTGGCCGATGGGTTTTCTATGTCTGTTGGTGCCTATCTGTCTAGCCGGTCAGAGCATGCTAATTATGAGAAACATCAACGGGTAGAATATTGGGAAGTGGATAATATGCCAGAAGAAGAACGAGAAGAGGTAAGAAAGATATATAGGGAAAAAGGCTTTGAAGGGAAATTGCTGGAAGAGGTGGTAGCGGTCATTACTGCGGATAAGGATCGCTGGGTAGATACCATGATGAAGGAAGAATTGCAGATGATGAAGGATCATCGCTCACCTATCAAAGTAGGAGCAGTAACTTATCTGGCGTTTATTCTCATTGGCTTTATTCCGCTGTCACTTTATCTGTGGGACTATCTTTTTGGTTTTAAAGGAAATCTCTTTTTGGCAACAAGTGTACTTACTGGCCTGGGTTTTGCTATTGTAGGCTGGTTAAAAACCTATGTAACAGAAACGTCCACCTGGAAAGGTATTCTTGAAACACTTGTACTAGGAGCTCTGGCAGCGGGTGTTGCTTATTTTGTTGGAGATTGGTTGGAGCAGATTATTAGGGGTTAATACCGAAGTTGTCTAAAGTTTTCTGCTGAAGTCAAGAAAGTCGCATTTTTTTCCCAATTGAGGCTTTTTTAGAGCCGCATAGCAGCGCTACGGGGTGATAAAAAAACGAAAAGTGGGGTAAAAAGACGCTTTTGATAGACCATTGAGGAAACTTTAGACAACTTCACGATATATATTGGTTAATAGATCGGGATTATGTTTGAAAAATTTGAAAAGCTCATTCCATATGATGCAGCCCATTTAATTCTGACTGCATACTTTCAGTATTACCACTTATATAAGCGAATCACAAAGCGGGCTCAGATAAGATTTGAGCAACGAGATTGGCATGGGATTCAGGCAGATGCTCGTGATCGTTTGACATTATATCGCAATCAGGTAGGAACTACTACAGAACACTTACTGGCATTTCTGGAAGATAAGAAAGAGGATCGTACTATCTGGAAAGAAATAAAGGCTACCTACCTGGAAGAAGTAATGAACTTCAACACACGCAATATTGCAGAGACATTTTACAATTCTGTATTCAGACATAGTCACAAAGGTTTGAGTGTGGATGAAGAATTGATGTTTGTTCATGCTACTGGCACCTATAGGGAGTTTCGTTCTACTATACCTATCTACCATAATTTTTATCTGATAGAACCTTTTGAGCAGGTCATTCGACAGCTATTTTCATTCTACACATTGGATGCAAAATGGGAAAACCTGGATAGAGATATACGCTATGTTACAAAGGCGCTTCAAAATTGGTTTTTGGATAAAGAAGTACTCCGGACCACCCGACTGGAAATGCTTAAATCTGTCTTTTATCGAAATAAGGGAGCCTATATCGTTGGCAGGCTGATCACGGGAGATAGAGTACATCCGTTTATTATGCCTTTGTTACACGATGAAAGAGGAGTTTATGTAGATGCACTATTACTAAACTACAATGAAGTGAGCTCCATCTTTAGTTATAACCGTTCATATTTTTTGGTAGACGTAGATATTGTCAGTGAGATGGTGGATTTTCTCTATTCTATTCTACCTACCAAAAATCTGGGAGAGTTGTATAATTCCATAGGTTTTGAAAAGCATGGTAAAACCGTTTTATATCGAGATTTTTTACGGCATTTAGATCGGACTATCGATCATTTTGAAATTGCACCTGGTATAAAAGGGATGGTCATGTCCGTATTTACCTTACCTTCCTATAACATGGTTTTTAAAGTGATTCGCGATCGATTTGCTGCGCCTAAGAAAGTGACGGAAAAAATTGTAAAGGAAAAGTACGAATTGGTATTCTTTCACGATAGAGTAGGACGGATGGCAGATAGCCATATGTTTCAAAATTTGACATTCCCGCGTAATCGCTTTTCAGAAGCATTGCTAGAAGAGTTGCAATCGGAGTGTGGCTCCAAAGTAAATATCACAGAGGAAGTAGTAGAGATAGAACATCTATATATTGAAAAGAAAATGATTCCCCTTAATCTGTACCTGGAATCAGCAAGCCCTGAAGATGCAGAGGAGGCCATTAATGAGTATGGTAAAGCCATTAAACAACTGGCTGCAGTGAATATATTTCCTGGGGATATGCTACTCAAGAACTTTGGCGTTACCCGATTAAAGAGAGTTGTATTTTATGACTATGATGAAATAGGCTTTCTCACTGAATACAACTTCAGGAGGATACCGGAGCCCAGATATTATGAAGACGAACTATCAGCAGAACCCTGGTATTCTGTAGGTGAAAATGATGTGTTTCCCGAAGAGTTTCCACGTTTTTTGATTGGACGAAGAGATATTAGAGAAATATTTTACAGATTACACGGAGATTTGTATGATGTACCTTTTTGGAGACAGATACAGGAGCGATTAAGAAAAGGAGAGATTTTTGATGTATTCCCTTATCGCCAACGACTAAGATTTAAGAAACAGTTTAGTAATAATCAAAAGTAAAGCATGAACAAATTAAGAGGCTTAATAATTTTGGCAAGCTTGTCAATTGTAGGTTTTAGCTGTAATACTAGTCAAAAAGCTATTCAGAAAAACTATGCAGAACTGGATGCACTTCAACAACTGATGACGGGTACCTTTACGAGTGGAGAACAGGCAAAGCAAGATTCTGATTTTTACGATATCACCCTGCAAATGTATCCCATATGGAAAAATAATGGGCATTGGTTGTATGTAGAACAGGCTGTAACTGCTATGCCTCATAAGCCATACAGACAACGCGTATACAAATTGGAAAAACAAAAAGATGGCAGCATTCATAGTATCGTGTATACATTGCCAGATCCTGATGCCTTTATCGGTGCCTGGGAGGATACTCAAAAGTTTGACCAATTAAGTCCTGATGAGCTGAGTATCAGAGAAGGATGTGCCGTTATTTTAGAAAAACAAAAAGATGGCAGTTATGCTGGTAGCACAGACGGGAAAAGCTGTACTAGCACCTTAAGAGGAGCGTCTTATGCCACTTCTAAAGTGTCTATACAGCCAGGGGCAATCATTAGCTGGGATCAGGGATTTAATGAAGCAGATGAACAGGTATGGGGCGCTGTAAAAGCAGGCTATGAGTTTAGAGGTTTACCTGTAAAATAACTATATTAGATAGTATTAAATGAGGGGAACTTCTTTTTCCTGTTAAAAGAAGAAGTTCCTTTGCTTGTATAAAAAACACTCAACCCATTATGAAATACTTTATTGCCTTACTGTCAATAGCCAGCCTCATGGGGTGCGCTACTATCACGGTCAATACCAGCGAATCATCTACAATAGCTGATCACTCAAACCTATCTTTAGAAGAGAGCTATCAAAAGGCAATAGAAGATGCCGCAGTAGCAGTGCCAGATGAAATATACACTGGCCTAATGCGATTGGATAAGGAAAATGAATCACTGGTTTGGAAAAGAATCGATGGAAAAGATCATTTGTTGGTTGCATCCTGGGTATCAGATACCAGTTATTATACCAAGGATCCAACGGGGCATTACAATACTACCGATTATCAAATATGGGTTACAGCAGTGCCAGAGATGACTGATTTTTGTGAAACACTACCTCCCATGAACCTGGATGCATTAAATCTACGCCTGGAACAATTATTAGGCTTACCACCCAATGATGGGAAACTTTACTTCGTAGAATTTTGGGTGCAACCTACCTCTTTATTCCGTCCTTGCCCAGATAATGAAATTACAGATAGTGCGTGTGGTGTTTGTTTTCCGGAAGGCACAGATCAAAGCTATATCAACTGGTTTAATAAGAACCGCTTATCCTCTTTTTATAACTGTGGGGTCAACGATAATTTCCCCTGGACACAATTGGGGTATACTTATGACTGGAAGCCCGGTGCATCAAAGCATATTGGTTTATCAGAATTTATTATAAAGGAAAATCAAGATATCTGGCTACATAGTATAACGGCTACTTCAGACTATTGTAAGGGCAGTACTGAATAAGTAAGTGATCAAACTTATTTAATTTCAATAATTTTATAACTTTACAGGACTACTCTTTAATTTAGTTTAAGGTGGTCTTCTTATAGAGGTGTTTTAAACTTGTAAAACATCCCTCTCAGCCCTACGAACAGCTCCCTTACGGGAACACCGCACATGTACCTCTTTATTGAGATCGGCTGAAAGCCGGGTAGGGACATATGCATACTAAAAATAATTTGCAACAATAATAGCAGCTGACGGCTTATCCTCCAGCACCCCTTAGTTTATAATTCAAACCGTCAGCAAGATGAGAAAGCTATACCTAATTTTAGCCTGTGTCTTTATTGTAGGATCATTAAGTGCACAACCTCCTACTATTCAGGATTGCCTGGGAGCGATTCCTATATGCCAGGAAATTTATTCATCCAATGTATCACTACCAGGAGATGGAAACTATCCCAATGAAATCAACGTCAATATAAGCTGTACGAGTTATGAAGATCATTCCGTATGGTACAGTTTTACGGTGGATGAGTCAGGAGATTTCGGGTTTGTCATCACACCTAATAATAGTACAGATGATTATGACTGGGCTTTGTTTAATATCACCAATGCAGAATGCGAAGATATTTATACTGATCCCGATCTATTGGTAAGCTGTAATGCTTCAGGTGGTACTTTTTTTGATCCTAACGCCTGTAGCGGTACTACCGGTGCGACTGGAGGAACTTCATATGATATACAGGGTGCAGGCTGTGGTACTTTCCCTCCAGATTTTGAGTATGGTTACTCTACTTTCAATGATCTAATCCCTGTACAGGCAGGCAATACCTATGTGTTGATGGTTTCCAATTGGACGGGTTCGACCTTTGGATATGAAATTGATTTTGGCTTAACAGATGTAGGGGTATTAGATTTAACTCCTCCGGAACTGGCTACTACTTTATTTCCTGAAGTTTGTAATGATGATATGATTTTAATCAACTTTTCTGAAAACGTAGACTGTAGCACAGTATCTGATTTGAATTTTAACCTGACAGGGCCAGATGGAATGGTTTATAACCTTACGGTAAATGCTGCTATATGTGATGCAGGTGGGGCATATGATGACAACTTTGAATTGAATATTAATCCGGCGCTGACAGACTCTGGTACCTACGTATTGGAAATTATATCGGAAGGAGCCAATCTTATTACAGATGTTTGTGGCAATCCTCTTTCATCCAGTAGTCATACATTTTTATTAGATACTCCAGGTTTGCCAGAAGTGGAATTGGGCGAAGACTTTTTTATATGCGATGGGCAGGCAATTATGTTGGAAGTAGCTGCCGGACAAGGTAATTATAGCTGGCAGGATGGCAGCAATAGTAATACTTATGAAGTAACGACTTCAGGCATGTACAGCCTGACTGTGAGCAATGACTGTGGAATGGCAAGTGATGCTATTAATATCAGCCTCTTAAATGGTCCACCTGTCATTGAATTAGGCAATGATACTGTGCTTTGTGAAGGCAATACATTGACACTTAACCTCAGTGCAGAAGCTGCTCAATACCTTTGGCAAGATGGCACTGAAGAGCAAAATTATACGATTAATACACCCGGAGTATATGCTGTCACCGCTACCAATGCCTGTGGCGAAACAGAAGATATGATAACTATAGATTATCAAGCTCCTATTGATATTGGTTTGCCTAATGATATATCTGCCTGTGAAGGAGACACCCTGCTCCTGGATGTGCTAAATTCAGGTGCCACTTATTTATGGGAAGATGGTTCTTCATTGGCCTTACGGCAAATTATGGAAGCTGGAATCTATAGTGTGACGATATCGAATGATTGTGCCACAGAAAGTGCTGTGGTTGAAGTAAATTATCAGGCGATCCCTACAGTGGAATTGGGCAATGATACAACAATATGTATAGGAGAAGAGGTGGTATTAGATGCCAGTTTTCCAGGAAGTGATTATATCTGGGAAGATGGCACAACGGCTTCCCAGCGTAGCTTAAGCGAGGAAGGTAGCTATATGGTGATTGTCAGCAATGAATGTGGTGAAGCGGTAGATGAAATAAACTTAAATATTGAAGAAACTATACTCCCTATCAATCTGGGAGCTGATCAGTACTTGTGCAGTGATCAAATAAGCTTGGAGGTTGATGTACAGGAAGGGGCTAGCTATCGCTGGCAAAATGGTTTAAATTCTAATAGGCTTGAAGCGAATAAACCAGGCATTTATGTACTAGAGGTATACAATGAATGCGCTACAGCATTAGACTCCATTGAGTTATTTGCCTGCGAATACTGTGATGTATATATACCCAATGCCTTTTCACCAAACGATGATGGCCGCAATGACCTCTTCTATCCTTACACTCCTTGTGAATTAGCAGAGTATCAACTGGAAATATATAATCGATGGGGCACTCCTGTTTTTCGTTCCAACTCAGCTGAAAAAGGATGGGATGGTACTATCAAAGAAGATTTGGCACCAATTGGCCTTTATGTGTGGACGTTAAAATACGAAGTAGAGGTCAATGGGGTAGTACAAATACGAGAGGACATGGGAGATTTGATGCTGGTGCGCTAAGAGCCAAATGATTTATGGGCGTTTTCTTTTCTGCTGATTTTGATATACAAACCCATACACCAGCTTGGAGCTGGCGTATGGGTTCTGTATTTGAGCAATAAGAAATCCACACAGGCTCTTCCAGTCTGTCTTAATCCCAACAGGATTATGAATGATTTGGTCCACGAATGACACTTATTTCACGAATCTTCATACAGAAAATTCGAGTAATTGGTGTAATTCGTGGACCCATCATAAAAATACTAGCACTTGTGCTCACAATTTTGTGACTGCTCATGTTAAAGTCAATGAAGGATTAAAATATCCCCGAAAACAGATACCGATCTCCCCGATCGCAAACGATGAAGACAATGACTCCTTCATCCAGCTCATTTGCTAATTTGATAGCAGCAGTGCAAGCTCCTCCGCTGCTCATTGTTTGGGCGATAAGAGGT
>JAKSDI010000234.1 GCA_022360175.1 Chitinophagales bacterium | reverse complement strand
GTGTTACCAAGCTTCTAGGCTATCAACATCCTTTTTCAAGAAAAATGGCTTATCGCTACACGCAATAAGCCACTTCTTGATAATATCTTATTCGAAATATTATTCTGATTCCTTCTTGATGGATAATTTACAGGGACGCCCGATTTAGATAATAAGATTAATGAATTAATAGCCCAACATGAAGCAGTTGGTTTGGCGGTAGCTGTGGTTAAAGATGATAAAGTGATTTATTCTAAAGGTTTTGGTTATCGAGATTTGAATGAAAGATTTCAAAGAGGATTTCAATCCGGGATTTCCTGTGAAATTTGTTGATGATACATATGGAAGAATAAGCAAATTTGCATTTCATGCTTTAAAACAACCAATAGAGTTTTACAAAGAATAAAATTATGGTCAATTGTGCATATGAAAAATAGCTATTGCTCCATAATTTCATTATCAATTTGCTCTATAATATTGAGTATAGCCTCATAAGTTTCTTCATAATAGGTGGCTACACTTTGCATTTTAAGATTTGCTGACCATAATCTCCATGTAAAGAACTTATCATTCAATATTTCCTGATAATATTTCTCTCCAATGGCGATTCCATTTTTTGGGTTTATATGGACATAATCAGCCGTGAGTTCTTCATACAAGGAGAGATAATCATATTGTTTAGAATTGTTTTCAATGAGAAGTATTAATCCATATCGGAATTCATATAATCTACTGATACTATCCCTTAATGATTTATTTGAAATAATAGATAAGCCTTTAGTCTTTGCTTCATCAAAATAAGAGGTGTGAAGTGTTAATGTAATATTTGAACGCCAAATATCTGTCAAACTTTCTTCGACAATAGTGTCCAATGGTTTTTTGTTTAGCAGATAAGCAAGGACAATAGTATCTCTTGTATTCATTTCTTTAAACCGTCTTCTATTATGGTTTAAATCAATGGTATCCATCAAAATATTTTGCTTAATCCCTTTTAAGATATCTTGCTCAACAATAGCTAGTTTTCTTGCCTCATTCCAATTGTTGATACTTAGAGCTAGTAATATTCCGATAACGACAAGTAAGATTTCTCCGATAGCGTATTTGAAATATTTTCCAACCTTATTTTCTATCAAAAGATTACGGCGTATTTTTTTAAAAAAACGGATCATTGCTTAGTTGACTGTTATCGAAGTTATTTGAAATCGTCAGTAATTCACTAATATCTGACAAAGCACTGGTTTTAAGTATAGGTTCAGCAAGAATTATAATGAACACGCCTAAATTTAACACTTGAAATTTTTTTGGATTTTGATAGTTCTACCATAAAAGTCCTATGTCTAAAAGAATAATATTACTTCCAGTTCTATTTTTTTGTTTGTGTCATTTAAATGCTCAGAAATGGAAAGACATGAAACTGGGGATGGAAATTGGAATACTCGATTTATCAGAGTCTGAGAGTTTTGGACTATTTCTTAATGTAGAGCCTAAACTTAAATCTTCAAAAAATACAACGATTGGATTGAAAGCAGGAATAACCGCCAATTCTCTAACCTATGAAATTTATGATAGCACTCAATTCTTTGTCAATGAAGAATCAGGTAATGGAATTATTTCGTTTGTACCGACTTTTGATTTTCATTGGAATAAAAATAAATTTCGCCCTAATCTGGGGTTTGGCATAGGATCTTATTTATTGGTTACCTATTTAGATATTCATGAGGGCAGTTCTATTCCTCCTCCCAGAGATGTGCTGGAGGTGGATGTCAATTACAAAATAGGCTTTCTTCTAAGAGGAGGCTTTGAATTAGGCAGGTCAAGACTTGGATTGGAATACAATTTTGTTCCAAAAGCGGATATTGAAATACCAAATGGCTCCAAAATAGGAACAGTTGATCTTAGCTATTTAGGCTTATCTATTGGATTTATAATCATAGATTGGAAAAAGTAAATACAATTTTGCTTATGTTGTATGCAGTCTTTGAATAAAGAACACTTACTAGCAAAACCACAATTGTCGAGTATTACATCCTCAATAAAAAATGCTCATTCCTAAGTATATTGTGGAGTAATAAGATTACTACTTGATGAAGCTTCAACGAAAACAAAAATGGCAAATCATTCAACAGTATATTGTTGGCTGGTCTTTGGCATTTGTATTTTTAAGTATTGTGCGCGGAGAAGGTACGGAGGAATTAGGTTCCGTCCAGTTTGAGATAAAAAAGTCTATGCTCATATCATTGATCGGAGGAGTGATTTTTGGGACTATCTCAGGCTATGCCCAAATTTTAACAGAAGAGCGTGGTTACAAAAAAATGTCTATTCAAAGTTTATTAATATTAAGGACGGTATATGTTATCTTATTCCTCGTAACCATCATTTCGTTAGCCTACCTCCTTTTTGGGAATAATATTACGTATTACGATTTCGCTTTTGAGCCAGGAAGCTTTGCGATCTATTTGTATATAGTATCAGTAGATATATTCATGTTTGGCCTTAGACAGATTAATCTATTTCTTGGTCGCAATAATCTATGGAAACTTTTCCGTGGAAAATTCTACACTCCCCGTGAGGAGGATCGCATTTTTATGTTTTTGGATCTTCAATCTTCAACAACACATGCAGAAAGGCTAGGACATATTAAGTATAGCAAGCTGATTCAGGATTGCTTCAATGATTTGGGGATTGTAGTTGAAAATGAGGCAGAGATATATCAATATGTTGGAGATGAAGCAATACTGACATGGGAGCTCAAAGAGGGGCTCAAAAATCAAAATTGTATTAATGCTTATTTCAACTTCAAAAAACAATTGACAGAAAGGAAGGAATACTATGCTCAAAATTATGACTGTATTCCCCATTTCAAAGCAGGTTTAAATGCTGGAATTATTACCGTGACAGAGGTAGGGAAGTACAAAAAAGAAATTGCTTATCATGGAGATACTATCAATACAGCAGCAAGAATCCAGGGCAAATGCAATGACTTTGGGAAAGAATTACTTATTTCTGAAAATTTGAAAGATATGCTGGATGCTACCTGTTTCAACTTTGATGAACTGGGGAGTATAGAGTTGAAGGGGAAAGAAAGTAAAGTGCTTTTGTATGCTGTTTCTCAATCAAATAGTCCAAACACATAAATATCAGTATGAGATTTATTTTAGTTTTATTTTTTCTGGTCCATCAAGTTTGTGGACTCTCTCAAACAATTCTGGAAGGAATTAATGATCATCTTGCCCCTGAATTGAATCAAGACAACTACCCAACAGTAGAACTTGCTGATAAGAATGGATTTGAAACAAATGTGAAGGGCGAAAAAATTATCATTCCGGAAGGGATAGTAGGTTTCGTTTATGCAGTTTTTGATGCTCCTCCCGAAAGTGATTATAGCTGCTGTCCTGTTTGCGAATTTGATTATTATTCGAATCTGATCGTAAATATTCCCAGGTCAAGAATTTATCGCTATACCTGTGATGGAAGGATTCATGAAAAAATGTTAGCTGAGGGGAAACTTAGATATCTGGAAGGAATTTACGATGATCGGGGGTATTTAGTGCAAAAAGATTCCATTAATGGATATCAAATTGATGAATACTTATCGATTAAATCTTCACTGGAGAAAAAGGAAGAGGGAATAGATTTGCTCTTTGACGTTGATTCGGTAGTCGTTGTTCCATTAGGATTTCATGAATCATTTAAAAAAGTAGTGGAAAGGGAATTGAATAAAAAGGTATCAGGCAATGTCGCAGGCTTTCAAGTTGGGAAGGTGGAAGATATATTTAATCTTACAAAAGAAGACTATAAACGAATCAAGCAGTAATTGCTCTTGAAATCTATATGGAATTAGACGTCGCATATAAAAATATTAAGCGGATTATTGATTTAACGGAAGAAGAAAAGGCGATTTTTAAATCCCTGGCAGAGGTCATTTCAGTAAAAAGGAAAACCCATTTGCTGAGAGAAGGGCAAATCTGCAGGTTTGAATATTTTATATTAAAAGGTTGTTTGCGCTCTTACTATATAGATGAGAACTTAATTGAACATACGACCATGTTTGGTATTGAAGGCTGGTGGACAGGAAATTTAAAAAGTTTTGTAAGGAGTATTCCTTCTGAATTTAATATTGAAGCACAGGAAAACTCAATTGTATTACGATTTAGCAAAACGAAATTGGACGACTTATATTCAAAGGTACCTAAGTTTGAACGGTACTTTAGAATATTACTTCAAAACAGGCTGCTAGCAACTCAGGACCGGGTAAGCAATCATTTGTCTTCTACTGCATTTCAGCGATACATGCAGTTTTTAAAAAAATACCCTGAAATAGAACAACGCGTACCACTGAAACACATTGCTTCTTATCTCGGCTTTACAGCTACCTACCTGAGTCGATTGAGAAAAAAAAGGATGGCAGGTGATTTCTTGCACTAGTACGATTTTTTAGGCTGTAAAATTCTGGATCTTTATCAACGATTTATAATCTTAAAAACTGGATTATGTTAGTGAATCTTGATAAAAAATTCCACCCAATAGCTGGTTATGCGCCTCTGATAATCAGGCTTACGTTTGGTTTACACCTCATCTATTATTCTGGAGAAGAAGTACTCACTCTAAGTGCCGGAGAAAGTGCTGATTTTTTGGCTTCTCTCGGAATTCCTTTTCCTGTCCTTATGGCTTGGATATACACTCTAACTGAATTCATAGGAGGTATTTTCCTGATCATAGGATTTAAAACTAGATGGATAGCCATCCCTCTAATTATTACCTTTTTGGTAGCCGCATTTATAGCGCATGCCGGAGATCCCTATGAAGATTCATTTCAGGCATTACAAATGCTTGCTGTATCAATTTATTTTCTCATTCGTGGAGCGGGAAAACTTTCTATCGATGAGCTGCTATCTAAAAAATAATGTACAGCTAATAAGAGATACAAATTCTATTTTACATAACCTTTACAACTAACTATGGAGCGGTATTATAGAAATATCGGGCTTGTTTTCATTGTCCTCCTGCCAATTACATTTATAGCTTTTTTTAGCTCATACTTTATTCATTTTCCTCGTTTTTCTGAAGAAGTTACTCCTCTGATCCATTTACATGCTACAATGGCTTTGCTTTGGATCATTGTGCTTATTGTGCAACCGCTACTACTCAGGTATGGCAAAAGAAGGCTTCATCATCTAATAGGGAAGCTATCTTATATATTCTTTCCATTGCTGATCATTTCTACAGTGCCCCTGTTGGGAGAAATATTGCAATCGGATTTTGCCAGGTTCGCATCCATACCAATTGGCGAGCTTTTTTTGCTGACAGCTTGCTATCTTCTGGCAATGTATTACAGGAAAAAACCTGCCCTTCATATGCGTTACATGATAGGCACTAGTCTTACATTTCTTGGCCCTACCTTAGGTCGTATTTTACCTTTATTTTTATTGTCATGGACTTCATTGCAAAGAGAAAACCTAAAAACAATTCTTATTGAAATTATTATTGTTCTACTGATTTTTTATGATAAAAAAACAAAAGGAAATTATAAGCCATA
The DNA here is from genome assembly GCA_022360175.1 of Chitinophagales bacterium. Lineage (GTDB taxonomy): Bacteria > Bacteroidota > Bacteroidia > Chitinophagales > Saprospiraceae > JAKSDI01. The sequence continues at coordinate 962 of JAKSDI010000234.1, read as the reverse complement.
TAGAGTGATTCTGATTGCCTGGTTAATTCACCATTTGTGTTATAATTTAGCGATTAGTGAATGGTGATTAGTGAATGGTGATTAGTGAATGGTGATTAGTGAATGGTGATTAGTGAATGGTGAATCTTTTTTAAGCCGTTAAGGTTCAAAAAACTATTGGAGTACCATTTTTATCTCCTTTGAACTGATAAGTCAGCTGTGCGCCATCAGGCATATTAATGTATGCTATTATCGTCTATTTTCATTGTAAGTAATCAATTGTTGTTAAACATTCGCCATAATAAGTATTCTAGCTGTATTGGTGCCCCGGCAGAGTGAAGAGACAAGTAGAAAAGATATTTGTATAGTTAACTATGTAGTTTGCTATGTTTATTGTATCTTTATGGTGTATAAATACAATGGGATGAATGATTTTTTGAAAACACTTGGCTACAAAGCCTTAGATAGCAGAATGAAACGCATCAGCGATCGCATCGCCCATGATGTGCGTAAGTTATACAAGGAGCTTGATATTGATGTAGAACCGAATTGGTATCTTTTGTTTATGCTGCTTCAGGAAAAGGACAAGGTTTCTATAGCCTATATCGCGGAGCAGTTGGGATATGCTCATCCTTCGGTGGTTATCATTGTGCAAAAGATGAAAAAGAGAGGATATCTGAAAACAGAACAAGCTCCTTCTGATAAACGAAAACAGCTTGTTTCGCTTACAGAAAAAGCCAAGGTATTAATACCGAAATTAAAAACCATATGGGAAAGCTGGGATAATGCGATGTTGAACATCCTAAGCAATGATTTAGGCATTTTAACTTATCTAGACAACATCGATGAGCAGTTGGAAAAAGACGGCTTTTACAGCAGGTTTAAACGGGAATATTTAAATACAAGGCACTAATATTTTGTTGATTCTGAATAACCCAGGGATGTTAGAGTAATGATTTCGGAGAAATCACATCTTTTTTGCC
>JAKSDI010000297.1 GCA_022360175.1 Chitinophagales bacterium | reverse complement strand
GTGTTACCAAGCTTCTAGGCTATCAACATCCTTTTTCAAGAAAAATGGCTTATCGCTACACGCAATAAGCCACTTCTTGATAATATCTTATTCGAAATATTATTCTGATTCCTTCTTGATGGATAATTTACAGGGACGCCCTAATTACATAAAAAATCCGGGCAACAATTAATACCATTGCCCGGATATGCACTTAATAAAAGTGCAGAAAGTATTACCGCCTAATTACTTAGTAGGCTTGATAAACTTACGCTCTTTAATACGAGCTTTCTTACCAACTAGATCACGTAGGTAGTAAAGCTTAGCACGGCGAACCTTACCACGCTTTAGAACCTTGATCTCAGTAATATTAGGAGAAGTGTAAGGGAAGATACGCTCAACGCCTACACCATTAGACATCTTTCTAACCGTGAAAGTGCGAGTAGCACCTTCGCCGCTGATTTTGATTACGTCTCCACGGAAGTCCTGAATACGTTCTTTACTTCCTTCTACAATCTTATAACTAACAACTACATTATCTCCAGGGCGAAATGCCGGGAAGTTTTTCTTTTCAGCGAGTTGTTCTTGAACAAATTTTATAGCATCCATCGTTTCCGAGTTGAAATATTGATAGCTTCTAAAAATAGCCGTGCAAAGGTAAGTTTTCTTTATAGAAAAACCTAAGCTCAGTTGAAAAAATATCTTTCACAAAAACTTAGAGCATGTTTGGGATTTATTAATTGGATTTATTCCGTCACTAATTGGCTTATATTTTGTTGGAAGAACACTCATTTAGCTTAGGCTAAAATCGCAACCTTCCGCCTCATCTAAATCAATTAATGACAAAATCATCTCAAAGAATAAATTCCTAAACATGCTCGTAAAAAAAATCACCTTACTAAAGTAGCTACCCCTTTATATTCAAAGGGCTCGCCTCGTGGTCCGGTAAAAGTTACTAAGACCATATATACACCATTGGGAGCGGGAGCTCCAGTATTGAACTTCAAACCATTCCATCCCTCTAGTGGGTCATCTGTCTCAAAAATCATCTCTCCCCATCGATTCCATATGCTTAGCTCAAAATTGGTAGCACCGTCTATTACACCAGTTCCTCGAAAGACCTCATTGGTACCATCGTGATTAGGGGTAAAAGCATTGGGTAAAAAATAGCGTATTTCGGGTTTAATATCTATAACTTGTATGAGCGTATCAGTACATCCACTAGGGTGGGTTACAATCTGCATTACATTATACCTGCCAGTATCAGGAAATGTATAAGTTGGTTCTGGCTCGATCGCTGTTCTTCCATTGCCAAAATTGTATAACCACTGAGCAGCTCCTTCTGATTCATCAAAGATTTGTACGGTTGGTTCCAGATTACTGGGGTGCTCGGGGGTATAACTGAAGCCTGCAATAGGAGAGGGGAGTATCGTAATGAGCCCTGGAAAGACAGTATCCGTTTGGCAACCTAAAGGAGAAACAATATCGACAGAAACGGTATAGGTGCCAGGTTCTTCATAAATGTAAGTGGGGCTAACCAGTGTGTCTGAACCTCCATCGCCAAATTCCCACAGTATATCATAGGCTTCGCTGATTGGGGTTGATAGATTATTGAAAAATATCTCTCCTGGAACGCAGCCTACAAATGAACTGGGGGCAATGATGATTAAATTAGGTACTGGATAATAACTTATAATCTGAGTTGTAAGATCCTGGCAGCCATTAGTATCTGTTACAGTGAGCGTGACCGGAATATCGCCAGGCTCTAAATAAGTATGAGATGGATTTTGCTCTGTTGCACTTTGTCCATCTCCAAATACCCATTGCCAGGCGGTAAGTTCCCCACTACCGGAATAAGATGCATCGGTAAAAACAGTAGGGCCAGGGGTACAGGTATCATACTCAAAGCTGTAATCTGCTACAATTTCAGGGTATATTTGTACTACAATATTGGCCGTATCACCACATAAGGTACCAGGGTTGAGGATTAATTGTCCTGTATAGATACCAGTATCAGGAAAACTGACCGTAGGATCCCAGTCATTAAAGGTGACTTCTTGCCCGTCGATATCAAATGTCCATTCATAAAAATCAATATAGCTTTCCTGAAAACTTTCGTTATTGAGGTTTATATCGTACTCTCCACAAGAAGTGATCAGGTATTCATTACCGTTAATGACTTCGTCCGATTCAAGTTGTGCAACAACTGTAGGGTCACAAGGAGCTACATTGAACTGAAAATCCCGGAATACACTACCTATTAAAACACCATCCCTATATTCTTGTACACAAACACCTACCACAAATTGGCCAATAGTAGTAGGCGTACCTGTGATAAGGCCTGTGTTCGGATCAATTTGGACTACCGGAGCACCCCCCAATGGTTTATCAAAGGTATAAGTAGGAGTAATAAAATTGACAGAATAGTATGGTGGTGGGCATGCTGGTATCGGTTGAGCACCACTACAACTATTATATTGTGTGGGATTGTCTGTAATAGGGCCACCTCCATCAAGAGGGTTGCAAAAGCTATATACCAACTGGTCACCATCAGCATCTGTAGCAGAATGATCAAAACTGAGTGGCTCACCAGCACAAATGATCGTAGGGGGGAAGTTATTAAAAACAGGGCTGCTATTGCATTGGAGCTGAGCAAAGGGAGTGATCTCTACAGTATGAGTAGCTCCTGCATTATCAGGGAAAAAGATATTACTGATCGTCACATTTCGACAACATCTCTGATAGGAGATATGATAACTCTCAGTAGATACCGGTAATTCTGCCTGAAAACGATATAAACCTTCTTCAACATCTACATTAGGAGCAATAAGACATGGATAATCAGGGTTTTCTACTAAACCACTGCTTATCAATGGGGTAGAAATTTCCATGAAAGGGCTGTTCTGGCTTTGTGAAGAACAGCCATTACATCTGTATATGCCTATCGAGGCAAAAGGGTCAAATTCAGCACAATCTGTACAATTATCATCTCTATATACTCGCAAAGTAAACTCATAAAGCTCATCTCCCAGGCATTCATAAGTCATTACCCCGCCTATAATATGTTTTGCCTGTGTATTATATGATAATAAAATAAGAAAAATGCTGAAGCTAATTCTGTGTAATCGTATCATAGTTTCATAGCCTTTGAAATTCTCCAGAGATAGTTAAGTAAGAGAGCACCTTTAATTAATCTTTTTATGGTGGCATCTTTTTACCCATATCTGCGTTGCGTACTCGTGTTAATAGCTATGGCTATTACACTCCGCCGTGCATTGATCTGAGCAAAAAGCTGATCCACCAAAAAAGCAACCTAATTATGCTCTCTTACTTATATACAGTAAGAGGTTTTAGCCTTATACTATAGTTGTAAAGGACACTACTTTTTATAAAATACAATATCCTTCACTATAAATATCGTATCTTATTTTCAATTTATTATCATTTACCTGCTTTCCTTTTAGTATTGTCCTGACACTTGAAGTGTGTTTAACGAATTAAAGTCGCTGTACCTTGCATTTCTATTTGCTGACCTCTGGGGTTGGTATATTGGAGTAAATAAAAGTATACTCCTTCTGGTATTGGGGGGCCTGTATTGTCTTTTAACCCATTCCATCCTTCTTCGGGATCTGTTGTGTGAAAAATAGCTTCTCCCCAACGATTCCAAATACTCAGGTCAAATTGTTTGTAACCATTCAGATAACCTTTTCCTTTAAAGAGATCGTTGATGCTATCATCATTAGGTGTAAAAGCATTAGGCATATAGAAAGTAACTTCAGGTACAACATCTATATATTGGGTAATGCTGTCAATACACCCGCTTTCATGAGTTACAATTAGTGTTACTGCTTGTAGGCCTGTATCTCTAAATTCATAGGTAGGATTAGGGTCTGTACTATAGGCAGCGCCTTCAAAGTCATAATACCATCTGACTGCACCTGTTGATTGATCTGTAAGTTGGACAACAGGATTGAAATTGTCCAGCACCTCAGGAGAATAATCAAAGTCAGCGACAGGAGCAGGCTCAATAAAGATTAAGTCTTTAAAAATGGTATCTGTTTGACAGCCAATAGGAGAAGTAATATCAAGTGCAATTGAAAATTCTCCAGGCTCATTAAATACATGGCTAGGGCTAAATTCATTAGAAGTATTACCATCACCAAAATCCCAAAGTATATCATAATCGTCATTGATGGGATTTGAGAGGTTTGTAAAGCCAATTTCGCCAGGCACACAACCTTCGAATGAACTGGGCGATACAATTATTAATGCAGGTACTGGAAAATATTTTATCAGCTTCAATACACTATCTTGACAGCCAAATTCATCTGTTATTTTTAACTCTACCAGTCGATTGCCAGCTTCTTCATATAGATAGAAAGGGTCAACATTACTGGAGCCGTAACCGTTTCCAAAATCCCAATTCCAATTAGCGATAGTACCTCCTTCTACGACAGATTTATCAAAAAAGTCAACGGGTCCCGCTACACAAGTATCATAATCATATTCAAAATCAGCAACTAACTCTGGATATATATCTATAATAATGTTGGCAGTGTCACCACATTCTGTATTGGGATTAAGTATAAGTTGGCCATCATATCTACCTGGGCCAGGGAATGTGATACTGGCATTCCATGTATTGAGTATCGTATCTCTATCACCAAGATCAAAGACCCAGAATTGCTCATCTATAAAACTTTGCTGATAGCTTTGATTTACAATAAAAATGGAAGGATCTCCACAGGAGGTCACATGGTAATCCATCGTGTGGATCATATTATTCTCATTGATATTGGCCACTACAGTAGGCGTACAGTTGGTCACATTGAATTGGAAATCTCGCCTTACAACACTGATTAATTCTCCATTCCTGTATTCATTAACACATACACCTACTACAAATTGTCCCAGGGCTAAAGGCAAACCTGTTATGATACCAGTATTTACATCAATATTGATATCTGCATTGGTTCCTAATGGATCAAGGGCGCTGTATTGAGGCGCAACAAAGTTTACTTCATCATATGGTGGTGGTGCTTCAGGATTGGGAGCCAATCCGTCAACGGCTTCTGGATCGCCAAAATTAGTACCTCCACCCAAAAATGGAGCACAAAATTCGTACACTAGTTGATCTCCATCAGCATCTGTAGCAGAATGATCAAAAACAAAACTCTCTCCCGAACAGATTACTACAGGAGGAAAGTCATTAAAGACGGGGCTATTATTGCATCCCTGCTGCGCAGCAGGAGTAAGTTCCATAAAGTAAGACGCTCCTGAATCACCTGGCTGATAAATATTGGTTATTGTATTGTTTCGGCAACAACGTTGATAGGTGATAAAATAGCTTTGATCAGATACAGGTAAATCTATAATAGGAAATGTATATACCCCTTGCTCTACACAAACATTAGTAGGAACGATGACACAAGGGTTATTCGGATCAGGATCGATGAGCGTGACGGTTGGGGCTCCCAATACTATATTCAGATATTCATCCGTCGAGTCTGCCCGATATATCGAAACGGTAGCATCAAAAGATCCAAAAGGAGCAGAATCAAAATCAGCTCCACCTCCCTGACAGTCGCGATATATATTTAAATAGAATTGGTAAGAACGGCTATTGGTACTAGGATCACCATTGGTCCATCCAAGACATTCATAGGTGATTTCGCCTCCAATGATGTGTGCAGCCCGCAAAGATATAAAAGACATTCCTAAAAAAAATAGAATTATCGATAATCTTGATACTAAATGACTCGGTGAGGCCGTTTTCCTATAATTTTTATAAAACAGTACAATACTAAGCTTCATTTTCAGTTGTAATGATTGTGTTGCCTAACTTTAATGAAGTCAAGATAAAGATAGTTTTGATTCCTTATGGATTTTGAAATGATATTTTAACCTTAGGTAGTTTCTGTGACAGAAAGTCCTGGTTTATTTCCAAAACACCGCTCTTTGTCTGCTTCATATTCAGTAATGCCCTTACTTAACGGATGAACTGATGACAGCAACATGGCTGAAATGTTCTACCCAAAACCGATTATCTATTATCCAGCTAAAAAAAATCATGGATATATGATGACTTTTACAAATGAAAGGGCTCCTATGGTTCAGAATTACGATCTAGAGGGAGCATCACGCGCACTCCGCGAAGGTAAGCTCATCCTCTACCCTACAGACACTGTATGGAGCATCGGTTGTGATGCTACCAATTTACGGGCGGTATGCCGTATTCGAGAAATTAAAAATATCAGGAATAATGACGGACTGGAAGTGCTGGTGAACTCCATCAGCATGCTGAAAAGCTATGTCCGACATTTGCATCCGCGCCTGGAAACTTTACTTCATTATCACGTGAGGCCTCTAACAATCATCTATGATCAGGGTCGGCAATTGCCTAATAGCATTCTGGAAGCAGACGGGAGTGTTGCTGTTCGCCTGGTGCAAGATGAGTATTGCAAAGCATTGATCGATGAGTTGGGGCATCCTATTGTGGCAGTGCCAGCAGATCTTCGCGAAGGCTTTTATCCACCGAGCTTTGGTACTATTAGTTCTGATGTGGTAGCCAAGGTTGATTATGTTTCTCGTCATCGCCGCACAGATCGGGTCATTTCAGAACTTTCTGTAATGGTTCGCCTGGATGAAAAAGATGAACTGGAGTTTATAAGAGAATAGATATGTATTTGTCTATGAAGATGTCATCTCCCAATAAGAGGATGTTGGCATCTCATTGTTATGTTGTGTGAACGGTCATCCCCGCTCCAGGAAGATAAGGTTTATCTTTAATAAATAGCGCTCAATGATTTACTTCCAGAGACATAGTATTTATCACTCATACTATGAGTTGATATAAACATAATTACATATATAGTTATTATTTTAAGGTATAGTTTAATGAGCTATACCTTTATTTATTTTAGATAAAATTCAATGTGTATTATTTTTCATAAAAAGTAAAGAAGATTACAAAGTATTCAAAAGAATAGAGATATATTTGAAATTACATCTAAAAATCTATTTACATATTGTGAATAGTATGAAAAATGAATAGGCACTTATCTCCCATATTATACGCCGATGACAGTCATCTGGACGTAGAACTATTTCGTCTAGCGGCAAAAGAATTACAGCTAAAGTATTCACTTAAGATAGCAGAAAATGGCCAGGAGCTATTAGACTATTTACTTAAGATACCTGCCGAACAAAAGACTCAATACCATAAGCCTGCTGTTATATTATTGGATATAAAAATGCCAAAACTTGATGGCATGGAGGCTTTAAAAATTATTCGTGCTCACCAGGATTATCAACATGTACCCATTATAATGTTGACATCTTCCGAAGCAAGGAAAGATGTAGAGACTTGTTACCAGCTTGGGGCCAATGCTTATGTGGTAAAGCCTATGGGCTTCAATGAGTTTCTGGATTTAGTGGAAGCTTTACAGCGATTTTGGACCTATCTAGGACAATTTTAAGTGCTGTTTTCTATACATAGTACCTATTATAATCACTGTTTTTAGAGGAGTTTAGAGGCTGCTTTATAAGCTCTAAACTCCTCTGGATCATCTTCTATCTAATAAACTGGTAAGCTTTTACCATATACTCATTTTTAACAGCGAGAACATAAATGCCTTTCGGCAAATCTGCTACTGATATCTGCATATCAAGTGTACCATATTCACTTTTGAACTGCTTTAATGTACGCCCTTCTATAGAATTAATACTAAAGGATAAATCGGAAGTAGCATCTAATACAGTAAAAGCCAATTGATCGTTTTGAACAACAGGATTTGTGATGATTGCTTTTTCTGCAAGTGGTTCATTGATATCACTTAAAACAGTGGCTTGAACAAGGATACTATCTACTTGCCAAAGTTTTCCCTCTACAGAAGTATTAGAGACATACTTAAAAGCAATATAGGCAGTGCCTTCATAAGAAGAAAGATCAATTTCGCCAGAATATACATACTCATAGTCTCCTGTCGACCAGTTTGCCCCCTGGCTTAAGTCTGTCCAGTTGGCAGCATTAGGGTCACTGGTACCATCATAATCAGTAGATACCATTAAATCCAGGTTGGGGCCATTAAAATTACATGCACTTTCAAATGTGAGGACCTCATCTGCGTACTGATCCAGGTTCAATGCAGGAGAAATCAACCAATCTTCATTATCCTGAATTCCATCGTCAAAACCATTCATTTGAGCAAATTGCTTCCCTCCAAACTCTCTTGCTTCCCATGTTTGATTATCTCCAATAGCACTGTATTGCGAAAATACACCTAGTGTGCCATCATTGAATTGTTCATCCAGGATGATTTCCTGTGCCTGAATACTTACTGCCAGCAGTAATGCTGCCATAGATAGTAAAAGTCTAGCCATAACTTTTAAGCTTTATTAGTGAGCTAACAAAATTAAAAGGCATAGCAGGCTCATTGTATTTTAGAGCGTTAAGTTTGGGTTAAGAGTTAGAAGTAATTGCTCTTACTCAACTAAATGCTGAGTAATATCATCTTCCAGGCTTCCTTCTAAACCATAAGCTCCTCTTAATGCGTCATAGTAATTAGCATAAGTAACATGGATATATGGACCTAACCAGAAAAAACCAATACCTAAGGTTAGCATACACAATAATGCCCATGGTAGAAACCGTATGCTTAGAATAAAATAGTCCATCTTATGGCCTTTCATCATTTCCCAGCTTTTCTTTAGTGCATCTACCGGGTTGATTTTAGGTTCATCAGCCAGAATAAACATTACCTGGCTTAAACCAAAAGCTAAAATGATTCCTGGAACTATTAATAGTAGGAAGCCTAAAAAAACAGCAAGTATCATTAGGACATAAACTGCTATTGCGTTACCGAAGTTATTGAATCCATCAAAAATATTACTAATCTCAGGAGTCCTGCCTCTGCTAAAATTAAGTGCAAAAATAGCTAGTCCCAGCGCAAAAGGCCCTGCTATTATTATGGATGCAAAAGGGATGATACCACCTACGCTGAGCATGATCATGTATATCAAATAGGCAGGAACTGCGATGCCCCATTTTCCTGATAAGGAATTTTTAGCATCGGACATTAATTGCTGATGCGTGGGCATCTCAATAAGCTGATTTTCGGTGCTTTCCATTAAATTGACATTTGGTTATATAAAGTTGTTATAAAGATATATTTGAGAAAAGGAATAAGAGATCGCATAATAGCTAGCCTGATAAGCTATCCTTATGGTGAATATCTGCTGTTAAAGTTAATCAAGTACTGCCTTAACACAAAATAGAACCGGCGAATATTCAGATAGTATCGACAGATTACTCTATTGACTACTTACTCAATATTTCAAGCCTTCTTTTTCTACCCACTTACGAATAATTCGTTTGTAAGCAGGTTTAGGAGCAGCATTGCGTTTAGATCTGGCTTGTACAATGGTACCATGCTTGTTGATTTCGATGGTCACAAGACTCCGGGAATGTTCAGCTTGAAAAACTCTTAATGACCAAATAGAAGTCTGATTGTGCAGGCATTTATGAACGTATGTGCCTACACAATGACGCATTGCCGTCCCTTCTTGGGCTAACTGCTGTGCAGTAGTCAACTCAAGAATTTTATAGATGGCATCATCTGAAACAGCTTCATACGGCTGATAACCTGATGCATCCCATCTGATATCCGCCCTATAAAAGGAGGGCTTATTACGAGCAATCTCATCATACCATTCCTGAACACGACGGCGAAGGGATGCCAATGTCCAGCCCTTGATGTTTAACTGTTTTTCTTCATCCCATTTATGTTGCAGATATCCGAGTAAGTCTGGCATTTCATCCTGCTCTACAGTGATACCAGGCCCTTTGAAGAAATTGATAAGAGGGATGATGAATGCGGTATCCATTTTCCAGTTGCGGAAATGTTTTCCAAAAGCTGTTTGCAAACGTATATTACCAGAGCAAAGGGCATACCATACCGCATCATTAAAATTGTAATTGCGAGGTGCATTGATAAAATAATGTGCCATCTTTTTTGTGAAGGGCATGGGACATGAACTGAGTAGGCGGAGTGAATTTCCTTCAGCTAAACCTTTGGCCAGCCATCTCGATTTCTTATCACCAATAATTTCAGCCATATCCCAAATCATAAATTCTGGGAGGTAATCAAAAACTTGCTGTATCGGGATATCTTGGAAGTGCCTAAACCGTTTTAAGTGGATGTCACTCATGAGGCAGGAGGCGATGCCAGGAAAATTTCTGTTTAGCCAAAATGCAAACCAACAAAACCAGTCTTCGGGTTTTGTATTTTCTTCTAAATGCCCCACGCTTGAATGGAAACGCTGAGCCACTTTTTTTATGAAATCACTAAAGATATAGGCACAATAGGCCTGACAAAGCAAACTGTTTTTATACCGGGTACCTATATCAGATGAAAAAAGAGCAATACTCCAGGTATTGATAAGGTACCAGGTATCAGGAGTCGGATTTGCCTTGTGCGCAATAATATCCGTTAATTCGCTCATAAGGCTTTTAATGCAGCCTCCTTTTTTGCGAAAAGCATGCATATTTACTGAAAGCTCATCGACTATGAAATCACTGAGGTTGTTTTGAATTTGGTAGGTCAGCTCATCCATTCGCTCGTCGACAAGGTCGAGTGTTACATATGGTTTAAAATCCATTGATGAAATGTAAGATAATAGAGAAAACCTCTTCTTTAGCTACTCCTCCTATCTATAGTGGATTCGCCTTCAAAGGTTTGGTTGAAGAAATAATGAATAAATGAGATACTACAGAAGTAGCATACGGTAAGCTCAAAGCCGCCTCAAGCGAATATATTCTATGTTGATTTGCGTTAACATAACAATTATTATCTTCGATTCAGGAAATAAACTACTTTAGCCATAGAATTAGTTCCCTGTTGAATAAACAAATTTGGGCGAGTGTTTTTTTTATAAAATTGGATCCGCTTAGTAATGAGTAATACAAAAGCTAATAACTATTTACAAGGTATCGCGGACAATGATTACGGTGTTCTACAGCAAATTTATCAGGAATCGCTACCCGAAGTGATTAAATATGTACAACGTAATTCAGGTACATTAGACGATGCTAAGGATATTTTCCAAGAAGGCATTCTGGTTATTTATAAAAAAATCAAAAAGAATGAATTAGTACTAACCACTAGTTTTCATGTATACCTTTTTGCAGTATGCAAACGCATCTGGCTAAAAAAAATAAAAAGAAAAGGAAAAAAAGAGGTCACTATGGACACTATAGAGGCATATAGTATTGAAGAAAGTTTTGAAGACGACCTTATAAAGTCCAGAAAGTGGGCTTTATACAATCGGATGTTTTTGAAATTAACGGAAGAGTGCCAAAAGGTCCTGAAAATGGCTTTTAATGGTATGTCAGGAAAAGAGATTGCATTAAATATGGGCTATACCGAAGAATATGTAAAGCGAAAAAAATATAAATGTAGAATTAGCCTGACAAATATGATAAAAAAAGACCCCGAATACCATCACCTTATAGAAGCAAATTAACATGGCATTCAGCGACGACCTATATCGTAGGATAGATGAGTATCTGGAAAATGAATTAAGTTCTGATGAACGCAGGAACTTTGAGCGAGCTATGTCTGAAGATGAAGAATTGGCAAAGGAAGTTGCTCTTCAAAAAGAAATTCAGGAACTGCTGGCAGATACTCCAGAAAATGAATTGCGACAAAACCTGAAACGCCTTAATAAACAGGTTGTAGAAACAGGAGGGACTCCTTCTCGTCCTAAGTGGCAGTGGGGTGGCCTATTGTTGCTATTGATACCGATCATATGGTGGTGGTTTTATAAACCAGGAGAAGAAAATATAGAACCTCCAATTATAAATCAAGAGCATCAAGAATCGTTGAAAGAAGATAATAGTTCTTCAATAGAGGAGATGCCAGAAAAGGATATTGACCTCCCCATAAATAGAGAAAAGGATCAAGCACCAGCAAAGATTGAAAAAACAAAAGAATCTAAACCAAACCCACCTACTCAAAAGCAAAAAGACCCTGGCCCAATTGCCGCTAACTTTGATCTTAATCCATCTATTGAATTTCTTATCTCCAACAATCTGCGAAGTGATGATATAGAATGGAGTGATATCCAAAAACCACAAAATAAGCTACAATCTTCTGGTAATGCCAGCATCCCTTTTCGTTTTAGTGCTAAACTGCAGTCCTCTGAGGATTTAACAGAGAAAAAATTCAAACTACACCTCTTCTCCAATAAAGAAGAAGCATTTGATAATTTTGAACCAATGACTTCATTTGATTTGAATCTGAACTCCATATCAGAAGGTGTTTATTCCATTGATTTTCAAGCAGACTTGAGCTTAACTCCCGGACTCTATTATTATCTCATAGAAGATTATGAGATAGAGAAAATCCACTATGTAAATAAATTTGAGCTAAGAGATTAAGGAGGCATTAGACAGTGAATCTATCTAATTCGCATAAAAAATTTCACTACTCCCTGCCTACTACCTCCTGCCCCCTGAATACTACTCACCTTCCAATCAAAAGATAAGGGGCCCAATAATGAGGCGAAGCGGTTTTTTCTTCGTTTAATAAGTTCAATTTTGCTTGCCTCAAACTTTGGGCATAATCCCTTCCCTGTAAGATGTTTTTATAAAAATCAATCATTAATTCTGCACTTACTTTATCATATACTTTCCATAAAGAAAAAACCACATTGGGTGTGCCTGCATAGATAAAAGCACGGTTCAAACCCAGCAAGCCCTCCGTTTTTTTTAATTTCCCATATCCACTTTCACAACTACTTAAAGTAACAAGGTCTGTATTTGTATTTATATTATAAATTTCTCCCGTGCAGAGAATGCCATCTTCTTTTAATGTATTGATATTCTGGCCTGTAGAGTCTATCTGGAAACAAGCGATTCCTGAAAATTTAGGATGCTCAAGGTCGGCAAAACTGTGTCCGGCAATATGAATGAATTGATAAGGCTGCTCCAGGTTTGTTTTCAAGGCAGCTTCAGTAGCCTCTTGTCGAAGAGCAAGAGTCGTATGATTAATTGATTGTTGCTCAAATAGGGTGGCTATTGCTTTTACCTCTTTTTCCGACTCCGGAAGAGGAGTGAAATTACCATCTCCGTTTATGGCTCGTAAATTAGTATTTAAAGGCAGATTTACAGCGATTGTATTTGTCATTTGCTCATAAACAGGGGCAAAGGCAAAAAAGTGCCTGTTTAAATTTTGTGTTTTTCGGCGGGCTTTCGCAAAGAGTTTAGAAGAGTAATGGTAAGAAATCTCATGATCTCTGAGGAGAAAATGGAGTGCTTTAAAAGGCTTAACGGAAGGGGAAGACAATAACATTTCAAAAGGTATGTAATTGATTACACCATCACCGATGATAATCAACCTTCTTTTTCCTTTGAGTTGGTTTTCAATAGGCAATAGTAGTTGCTGATAGATAGCATGATTTAATGAAATGAATTGTTCCTGGCTGGATTTGCGAAGCATTGGGCCATTTCTTAATATCCTATCCATTGATTCTATCGTATTATCCAGCTTTTCTGATACGGGTATCTTCTGTAATTGAAGCCCTTGTGAGGTGCTTAAAGTGAAAATAAATAAAGCATTATCTGCAAAAGCGTATTCTATCAATAATTCATCTTTTTGGAGTAACTGTTGGAGGCTTAAAGTTGTCTCAGGTGTGAATGAAAACTTAGAAGCATAGTATTCAGGGTATTCGGATTCCATTTGCTGGACTAGCTCTCTGTATGCGACTTGTGCATTAAATAAGTATTTGTTTTCGAATTCAATTGCGGCCAGGGTATCCTTGTTGTTTTTCGCTTCAATAACGCTCTTCTCATAGTAAGTTATATCAGAAAGAAGGTTGTTTTCGGCATCTAAAAAATCTTTTGGGATATTACTGAATACAGTAGCTTCACTATTTAATAAAGAAAGCCAAAGGTGTTGAGCTTTCATTTTTTGTGTGAAATAAAACCCCTGTTCAATATGAACACCGAGTGGAGATATTTGGAAGGCATCAAAAGAGAGAGAAAGCCCTCGGCTAAACGAAGGGATAGATTGGTTTATTAAATATTGGCTCTGAGTTCCTCTTAAAAGATTGATCTTACGTAAGTTATTGATGTGAAATGAATCTGCCAGGCTAATAGTAGCAAGAGCAGCAGTATAGAGTTTTTGTTGGTATGCTTTATTTTGTTCAGTGCTTGCCAAATCTTGGAGAACGGAAGCTTTGGCTTCCAAGACTCTATAATTAGCATGGGTATTCCAAAGATCACTAGCAAGTGGAAGCTTCGTGAGGTCTTCTTGCTGGTTAAATTTCTTGGCACCTTTAAGGAGGGCATACTGGTAGTATTGTAGAGCAGAATCTAGCTGCCCATTCAAATGAAAGCTTTGTGCAATATCACAATATAACTCGGTACTGGTATTATCTCCTCTACTATAATCAACATATGGATACAATTCAGCTGCATTTTTCGAATGATAAATAGCTTTTTCAAACTCACCTTTACTCCTGTAAAGTTTGGCAAAAAGCATTTCTAACTCCATTTTTAGCGTGGGCAAACCATATGTTCCTTCGGGTAAAGTAGATAATAAGCTATCTGTTCGTTCATAATAATGTAGTGCTTGTTCAAATGAATTGTCTCCCCAGTGCATTTGCCCCAATCCGGCATGAGCAGTAATGAGAGCACGAGATACACGGGGATAGCCCTTGGATATACTGATAACTTCTTGGAAACTTTGTTTGGCAGAGCTTGTGTCATTGAGTGCCAGGCTATGAGAGCCAATATGAGCTAAACATTCCGTAACGACGTTTTTAGTATAGTATTCATTTTTTGTTCCTGATTTTTCAATAACAAATAATATCTTTCTGTAATATTTTCTGCTGTTTTGACTTTCGCCAAGGTCTGATTGTATGGCCGCCATTGAATAGTATTGTGGTACTAAATGGAGGCTGTATTCCTCCATGGCCTCCATCGCAGAATTGACTCCTTTTTCTATGTAGCTGACTGCTTTTTCCAGATTTCCCTTCCTGCGAAACATATTCCCCAGATTAGTATTTGCAGCAGCCAGTAATGTAAGGCATAGATCACAGTTTTCTGCTGTTTCCCCAATTTCAATAGCTCGTAATGACATCTGCTCTGAAAGCTCTAATTTGCCTTGTATATCGTAACACAATGCTATATTCTTATAGGCTCTTCCTACTTCAAAGGAAAGGAAAGGAAGTTGAGCTTTTTCATATAATGTTATGATATTGGAAAAATACTCGATGCTACGATGATCGCCTCCTCTGTAGAGCAGCCAACCTAATCTGTTCAAAAAACGCTCACTTTCAAGTGGGTAATCGGTAGCAAATGGCTCTATTTTTTGGTAAACAGCGATACCTATATCTATACCTGTTTGATTTTCACTAGTACCTTCATAAGAAGCTATAAGGGAAGTGCTAGCAGTGATATAAGCATTCCATTGATGTTGCTGTTCGAATTGAAGAATGGCTTCCTGGAATTTAATCCTGGCAGTATCTACCATACCTGCTTTTAAGAATTGAGTAGCATGGTAATAGGTTGGATTATCGTAATATTTTTCTGCAACTAATTGCTGCTCTTCAGTGGTAAGTTCCTGAGCTCCTAGAGAAACTGAACCAAAAACAGTAATGGATGCAATAGCAAGAATGAATAACTTTTGCATGGGGTAGTATATTTAGCTTAGTTGATGTGTAGAATCTCTATAAGTTGCCTCTTGAGTACGGGTTTATAAAAAATCAAGGGGCATTTTTCATGATATACTAAATTGGGTTCATGCTTAAGATCATTCGCAATGAATGATTTCACACATTTGGTTTGTTAAATTTATCATAAGGTATGCTAAAGCAAGTAATTGATTTATAAAGTATTGTGGCTGTTTTCGAGTATTTTTTTGCAGAAAAAAATGTCGCAAATAAATTTTTACTCTTTTTTTTCAAAAAAAATAATGGTGGTAATTGATTGAAAAGTAATGACTTGTGATCCGGATAAAAAAAAGATAAAAAAAAGATGAGAAATTCCGGTCACTTTTTCCTTCTCCAGGTAATTTGGGGGTGTACGTTGTGAAAGCAACATCCTCCTAAAGTAAGTAACAAACGTCCGATAAAAAGAGGAAGTTTCGGACAAAATACACACCCTTAAATTTTTTTAATCCGCTGACAGTGAAGCGAGTCGCGAGCGCTTCACCTGGTCGGGCTATGTGCTAAACTCCAGTCATCGAGTGCACAAGATGAATGGGTTACGGAAATGTAATCAATCAATTTCCTTTTAACGATTAAGCACCTGCCAAATGAGCAGAATGCTACCAAAACCCTCGTTTACGATGAAAACTACACCATTTATCACAGTTATTTTTAGCCTTGTATTTTTTGCTTCCTGTACTAAGGATTCTCTTTACCCAATAGACATAACACCTGAAACTCATGTTGATTTGGAGCACTCAAAATTTGAAAGAGCGAGTGCCTCTACCAGAACATCGATGAATATTACTGGTGATACAACAATACAATTACATGTCCTTAATAGTGTTTTAAACACTTCAGCAGGTACTTATTCCATTACTTTCGATAATAATATTGATTTAACAGGCACACAGCCCGCATTAGATCAGCACATTGATTTTGAGGATACTCAGGGACAGCCAGTGCGCAAAACACTTGAGTCAATAGACTTTACTATTGGTAGTAATACACTGGAATTAGTATTATCATTAGGCGGTGAGCAAATAGCAGGTTTGCAATTAGACGCAGTCCAATCAATTATTATCGAAGAGGTAATCATTAATTAATCATATAGCCTTATACTATCTTTTGTATAAAAACAAAGGATTTAATCTTCACAATAATTGAAGTAGTCCACCAATTGCACCTATAAATCACACTAATTATTCATTGCATAGTCAAACCTCGTTTTGTTAGCAGCAAGGCTTGTAAGAAAAATTGGTGTAATCCGTGTAAGTGAGAGCGCATAGTTAGGTTACTTTTTTGGTGTATCAGCTTTTTGCTCAGATCAAGGCGCGGCGGAGTGTAATAGCCATAGTTATTAACACGAGTACGCAACGCAGATATGGGGAAAAGGATGCCACCATAAAAAGATGAATTAAATGTGCTCTCTCACTTAATTGGTGGATGAAGAAAAAAAATGGCATAAGCCAGGCGTAATAAATAGTCAGTTCACGTTTTATGAAGTCACTAGTTTGCAACGATCCTTATCTGTATACAACTATTATATTTACCTGTAAAAGATAGTTTATCATCTATTCCTTCTTCTCAGAATTTGCTGCTGCTTTTGCTCTAGCCAATTAAGAGCCTGTATATTTTTTTGGCCATCTAATAAATGCTCAATTTTGTCAGTGATATTATTAGGGTTATGGTATGCTCGATGTAGTACTCGGCATTTTTTAACAAAATTTATAAAAGATGATCTTTGAGCATCTGACCATAACTGTTCACGGTTGAGCCATTTTTCGAAAGTGTCGAGATAGCTTTCTATATATTCCTGATAGGAATTATCTTGTAGGCTTAATTCGAAATATACCTGCGTATTAAGAACCCTACCTATATATTTGAAAAATAAAGATTTAAAATCCTGCCGACTAAGAATGCCAAGGCTTATTTCCAGGTCTTTTTTCCAATAGGCAGTATGTGCTTTAGCCCATTGTATGCCATCTACTTGTACAGACTTATTTAAGTGAGAAGCATATTTGTCAATAAAAGAATTAGTAAATTCAAAACTTCCCTTTGTATTACTTGCGGATATAATCGAAACGAAGGTGTTTAGCGTCAACTTCCCTTGATTAAAAACAGCTCCTATTTTTAACCCTAGCCGATAAAGCTCCAGAGTAGCAGTGATATCCATCAGTCCTTGCCGGATCAATATTTTGGTATCATTTAATAGCGAAATTAAATGCGTTTTTTGCTCAGTAGGAGTTAGAAGTTCCATTTTTTGAATAAAAAAAGACCTGAGTTCATAGTATTTTTCTGCTGCTCCTTTTTCAAGGAAATCAAAGCGCAAACGGTACAGTTGGATAGCAGGGTGTACTATTTGCTGACTAGCTGATCTCCATAACTTTAATGAGGTGTCTACTTCGTGATTTTCTTTTTTTAAGAATCTGCTTCTGGCAATTTTTTCGTTGATAATGAAGGCTTTTTCAAGTAGATATAACAATTCTAGTTGTTCATCCATAGTCGTGATCAACTGATACCCTTTTTGAAGACGTGTCTCCTGTTTTGGATGAAAGTAGGTCATACGATTGAGGCGATATAAGGTCAGGTGTTCTTCAAAGGTTTTGGTATTTAGTTGTTCGAAGTAAGCCATTAACTTATTTACATCTTTAAAAAACCATTCATTCAGATAACGGCTTTGTGATTCTTGTGCCCATGCTTCTTGTTGAACATGAGATAATTTATTGTCAAAGCGCTGGAAGATTAAAAACTTTTTGGCAGCAAGAAATGCTTCAGACAGCAAGTTGTTCATTCTTCGATTGCTGAACTTGCTATTGGGTAAGATTGAATGAAACAGGCCCTCCTTCGTGAGTTTATTATCCATAAAGTGAGGATGATATTTTCGTAACCTACTGAATAGCTGGATTAGGTTTTTATTGCTATTACACCAGGGAGAACGCAACCAGCTATCGAGTGCTTTCATCTCATCTGTATCTAAACTTTTGAGTAGTTGTACAAATTTGGTGGAGAAAATGCTGTTCATTTTGTGGTTGTTATTTCTTGTAAAATTATGAAAATTAATTAGTTGTAAATGTTTATTTTGTTTTTTATTGTGGTAATATAGTAAAAATGTCCTTGGCAGGAACGAAGTATTTATGGCATTTTTGAAGTATCAAACACCTAAACCTTTTTTGACTACTTCTTTTGTAATCAGGGAGGTTCTCAAAGACTTACATCTGAAATGAACGATAATATTTCAACCCCTAATATTGCCCATATGATTAGCAGCGAGGGATGGTTACATCGTCTGGAAAAAATTGTAAATGAACACCTTTCTGAAAGCAGTATCAATAATGGAATGCTTGCTTCAGAAATTAATATCAGCGAACGTCATTTTTCCCGTAAGGTTAAAAAACTTACAGGAATGTCTCCCCGGAAATATATCCGTCAGAAGCGAATGAATAGAGCTAAAGAACTATTAGAAGCAGGCACCCATACTACGGTTAAAGAAGTCGCTACCATGGTTGGCTATGCCAATATAGGTTACTTCATCAACCAGTTTGAGAAAGCATTTGGCAAACGGCCGCTAGAAGTGCTTAGAGAATCAGGCTGGAGGTAGATGCCTGAATAAAAGCTGATGGTATCTAATATATCCGACATCTAAATTGATTGAACCTAACAACTTCCCTAAGATGGATAATACTACTGTATTGTTGCTGAGTATATTCCTGCTATTAATCCTGGCTATAGCTGTGATTTTGACCTATTTATACCTCAAACTGCAGCTAGCAAGCCAAACAAACATACAACAGGGATTAGCTATTCAGGCAAATGAAGAACTTTCGCATGCCCTTAAACAGCAAAAAATGCTGCAAGGAGAAATTCACCATCGGGTGAAAAATAATCTGCAGGTTATTATGAGCCTGTTAGATCTACAAAAGGATAATATCCAGGATGAGAAAGCTCTGGAAAGCTTGACAGCTATGTCGAACCGAATTTATAGTATGTCAGCTATCCATGAAATGATGTATCAGGAGTTGGGTAAAGAGAAGATAAGCCTGTCAAATTACCTACAGCGCTTATGTCATCATTTTCACTCCTTTTCCGAAGAGAATTATCCTACTATATTCAATATAAAGGTACCTGATTTCTACTTTAATCAGGAAACACTAATGCCAATAGGCATTATAATCAATGAATTGCTGACTAATAGCCTGAAATATGCTAAACAACCGAAAGAAGGCCTTGTAATTGATGTACAATTAGAAGCATGTGAGGAGGGATATTGTCTGCACTATCAGGATAATGGGCCTGGTTTTTCTCAAGGAAAACTAGGAGAGCGTATTGGCAGCCTGGGTTCTTATTTGCTGAAAAGCATGGTTCGACAGCTACGAGGACATTTGAATACATTTAATAAAAACGGGGCTGTCTATGAAATCCTTTTTAAAGAACACATAAAAAGCCAATTCAACACAAGTGAAATAGAACATACCAGAGAATTTAGCAAAGTGAATTGGAACCCATTCATGGAACGTGCCAGGCTTGCTTTTTAGGTGGCACTGAGAAACAGGAAATCAAATAAACACAACTAAGAGAGAAAGTTATGAATCCATATCGTATTCTTATCGTTGAAGACGAAGTCATTATTGCGGATACTATAGAGCGATTTCTGCTTCAGAAAGGTTATCAGGTAGTAGGCAAAGCTATTTCTTACGAAGAAGCCATTGGCCTGTATAAGGAAACACAACCTGATTTAGTATTGCTTGACATTCGTTTGAATGGAAGTAAAACAGGAATAAATGTGGCGCAATACATTCAGAAGCAAGCGGTATCTAAACCCTTTATCTTTCTGAGTTCTCAAATAGATGCAGAAAGCATAAATGGAGCAAAATCCACTTTTCCTGTAGGCTATCTTTCTAAACCAATTCAGAGGAATAGCTTGTACACTACTATCGAAATAGGTATGCATGCTTATTTGGCACAGGAAGCAGAAAAGGAAACTATTCGCCTGTATAATGGTAAACAGTATTATCAGGTACCGATAGAAGATATCCTTTACCTGCGAGCGGATCATAATTATGTGCATATAGAATTGGCCAATAAGCGGGCCGTATTACAACGTTCTTCTCTGCGAGAAACTTTAGAGCAGGTCCCGGAAAAGCTTTTTGTGCAGACGCATCGAAGCTATGCGGTTAATCTTAAAAAAGTAGATAAGTGGGATGGAGAGTATCTCTATGTTCAAGATAATGCAATTCCGATTAGTAGAGGGAGAAGGAAAGAAGTGATAGAGTTGCTAAAGAGAGGCTAATTGTACTGCTAATATTCCCCCAAAGCCCCGTATTATTGATATCTTGTTGTACCAGAGGTGTAGTGAAAACAAGCAATGTGACTAATGAAATAAAACTAGTGTCCAGCTTTAACAAGCGCAACACATTATGACCTTAAATACTCATTGCATCTTCAAAACCTTATTCACATTATGAAGAAATTCTTTACTCTATTGCTGATCACTTTCTGCATAGTAGTGGTCCTTCCTGCTCAACAATTGGTAGATGTAGTAACGGGCCTATCCGTACCATTTGGACTGGAGCTGCACAATGGTGAATTATATGTGACGAGCCAAAATACTGCCGGAGCAGCTACCTATGCGGGGAAAATTGTGAAATTTGACCCCTCTTCGGCTAATCCGGTACCAGAAATAGTGACTGAATTTCCAATAGCAACATCTGTTGCTTTTCATAATAATATCATGTATGCTGCCAACTTCAATTCTATAGTGAAAGTAGATTTGGATATGCCCAATCCAAGTCCTACTGTATTATTGCCCAACCTTAACTTTCCCAACGGGTTATTGGTCATTGAAGATGAATTATATTTTTGTCAGACGAGTTCAGGGCATATTAGTAAAATAGATTTAACGGAGGAAAATCCTACTGTACAATCTGTTGTAACAAGTGGATTATTGGGGCCTATTGATTTAGTGAATAAAGATGATGTGTTATACATCGCTGAGAATGATGGTGGAAAAGTAGCTAGTATCAATTTAACAGATGCCAATCCTACGCCCGTTACTCTGGTTGATGGTTTAACGTCACCTGTTAGTTTAAGCCTGGATAGTGATTTCCTTTATACTGCCGTTTTAGGAGAAATAATTAGAATTAACCTTCTGGATGATGTGGTGAGTTTTGTTTCATTTACCGATGATGTAAACCTGCCTTATGGCTCTGCCTTTTTTGAAGGCGAACTATATCTTACAGAATTTGCTTTGGATAAGGTTGTAAAAGTTACGGATATTACTCCTGCCTGGAATGTCCCGGGGCCAGTATGCGCAGGTGAAACAAGTGCTATTCTGGGAGGTGCTTCCCCTACTGGTGGTATATACAGTGGCTCTGGCGTAACGGACAACGGAAACGGACAAGATTTTACCTTTGATGCTACTGCAGCAGGAGCAGGCATGGTGACTTATACTTTGAATGGACAAAGTGTAAATGTGCAAATTGTAATTGCTACAGCTCCTGAAGTTAGTGTTATTCCAACTTCTAATTATAATGGACAAACAATAAGCTGTGCTGATGCCAGTGACGGAGTGCTTACTGTAGTTGTGAGTAGTGGTACAATGCCTTATAGCTATCTTTGGGATAATGGTGCTACCTCTGCTACTGTTTCTGAATTAGGAGCAGGAAGCTATTCTGTGACGGTGACCGATGCTAACACATGTACTAGCATATCAAGCATTACAATTAGCGCTCCATCTGCTATTTCTCTATCTACTTCATCAACTACTGCTACAGTAGGCCTGATGGATGGAACCGCAAGTGTAGAAGCAAGTGGTGGTACTCCTTCATATACTTACCTTTGGGCACCAGGAGGACAAACTACTGCCACTGCAACAGGGCTGTCGGGAGGTACTTATCAAGTGACGGTTACTGATCTTAATGGCTGTCAGGTGATGGCAAGTGTTGAGGTAGATGAAATCATGCTGCCTGCTGATAATGAATGCTCCGGTGCAAACGACATCAATTCCCTCTTTGGGCAGGCAGTGAATGAACCTCAGGTATCATCCTTGTATGATAACACAGGATATACCACAACCAATGATCCCACAACCGGCTGGGGGGATTGTTTTGTAGATGCCTCTTTACAGCATACCATCTGGTATACTTTCATGGGAGATGGAGGTACTTACCGTATTCGTACAGTACAGTGTGATGCGACAAACTACATAACTTCTGGTGATACACAGGCGGAAATATACTCTGGTAGTAATTGTGATTCCCTGACCCCGGTTGCCTGCAACGATGATGAAGACGAACCCAACCAGCTATTCAACTTCAGTATTGAATTGCAGACAGATGCAGATTCGACTTACTTTCTGATGATTGATGGCTGGAATGGAGTAGAAGGGGAGTTCTGTATAGAAGTGACACGATTGGAAGAAGAAGTAGAGACAACACCTGTTACCTTCCAGGTGGATGCGTTACTTCTTGAGGGCGATGATATCCTTTCAGAAGATGGTCTATACCTTGCAGGGGCATTTAATGAGTTTGTTGCCGAACCAATGGTAGAAGGTCTTAATGATATCTGGACATTAACACTGGAATTGGAACCAGGTGTTTATGATTATAAATTCCTGAATGGGCCTACTGGTTGGGAAAACATAGATAATAGCATTGGTGAAGATTGTACCTACGGAGGTTATGGTAATAGGCGAATAGAAGTGGGGAAGATGGCTTTAACTTCTGATTTGGTTTGCTTTGGATACTGTCTTCCTTGTGAAATCGTAATTATTGATAGTGATACAAAAGAAGAAATACTAAAAGATAACATCAGTATTTCCCCGAATCCTGCCAGGGATATCCTGAATATTGAAATCGATTTACCTGAGGTCACAGACCACCTGAGTATTCGACTACTGAATCCATTTGGGCAGGTAATTCATGAGCAATATTTGGGACAGCTAAAAAAAGACCACATAGAACTGAATCTGAGTCCATTACCCGCTGGTGCTTATCAACTACAGCTGAGAGATGGGCACGCACAGTATACCCAGACAATAATAAAACAGTAACTAGTGCTTTGTTAATTGTGAAAAGCCGAGTGCTGTCAGAGTAATGATTTCGGAGAAATCACAGCTTTTTTGCCTAGGCAAAAAAGCTTTCGACTTCGGATGAAGTCGCACAAATAACAGAATATGCGACTTCATC
>JAKSDI010000220.1 GCA_022360175.1 Chitinophagales bacterium | reverse complement strand
CAAAAAACTGATCCACCAAAAAAGCAACCTAATTATGCGCTCTTACTTACATCATCAGGAGCTAATCTCAAAAGTAGTGTAATGTTGTAGTGTTCCTTCTGACACAACAACTTCAGCTACTTTTGCCAATTCAGGACCGTGATTACACCATTCCAACATCTTATCTATTGCTTCCTTATCTCCTTCCAATTCAGCATATACACTGCCATCAGGTTCATTTCGCACAATCCCCTTAATGCCTAATTCTTCTGCTCTTCTTTTAGTAGATGCACGATACCACACGCCCTGTACTTTTCCTCTAATGCTTAGATTTAGATGCTTTTTCATAAATTTGAAATCCCATTACGGGAATATTAAGCTGAAAGATAATAAAAAAAGTATCCTGCCAATATGAAACCTATTTTTTTTTGTTATATCTGTTTATTCCTTCTAAGTGCCTGCAATAATAATCATCCAAGCCTACCTGATACTATTTTATATAATGGCAACATTTACACTGTTTCTGAGAAAAAGCCTAAAGCAGAAGCCCTCGCCATTAAAGATGGCGTTATAATAGCTGTTGGCAATACTGCAACCATTCTTGAAATGGCAGGTGACAGTACTACAAAAATTGATCTACAAGGCCAATTTGCCATGCCAGGCTTTATTGAAGGGCATGGTCATTTTTCAGGGCTTGGCAAAAGCCTGATTGATCTCAACTTTCTCACCTCTAAAAACTGGGATGAGATCGTATCAATGGTAGCCGAAGCTGCTAAAGATGCCAAACCTGGTGAATGGATTATAGGCAGAGGTTGGCATCAGGAAAAATGGAATAATGTACCTGAAAGATCGTTGTTAGGTTACCCTTATCACGACGAACTTAGCGCTGTTTCACCTAATAATCCGGTAATGTTAAAACACGCCAGTGGACACTCTCTTTTTGCCAATGCTAAAGCAATGGAAATTGCAGGAGTAAGCGTAGAAACGCCCAATCCAGCTGGAGGAGAAATTGTGAGAGGCCCTCAGGGACATGCTATTGGTGTCTTTGAAGAACGTGCCATGGCAATCATATGGCAATCTTATAAGCAATATGAAGATAGTTTATCCGACGAAGCTGTCACTGCAAAATGGTATCGAGCGATAGAATTAGCCGAACAAGAATGTTTAAGTAAAGGCATTACTTCCTTTCAGGATGCAGGATCTTTATATTATGAAATCGATAGATATAAGGAGATGGCTAAACAAGGTGAATTAGATATTCGATTGTGGGCAATGCTACGGCACAGCTTTAATGAGATGAAAGACAATATGCAGGGATTACCTGTAATAGACGCTGGAAATCGCTTTTTCACTTGCCGAGCAGTAAAATCTGAAGTAGATGGTGCATTGGGTGCTTTTGGTGCCTGGCTTCTCAAAGCTTATAACGATAAAAAAGGGTTTACAGGACAAAATACAACTCCAATCCCTGAAGTGAGAAATATAGCTCAGTTGGCAATGGAGCACAATATGCAAATGTGTGTACATGCTATTGGTGATCGTGCTAATAGAGTTGTTCTAAATATATATGAAGAGCTTTTTGATAAAAATTCTGACAAACAAGGGCTTCGATGGAGGATAGAACACGCTCAACATTTAGATACTACAGATATTCCTCGTTTTAAGAATCTAGACATTATAGCATCCATGCAAGGAATTCACTGTACGTCTGATGCACTTTTTGTAGAAAAAAGACTGGGAGAACAACGATCTCGCCTGGGAGCTTACCCATGGCGATCATTATTAGATGCAGGTGTGACCATAGCCAATGGGACAGATGCTCCAGTGGAAGATGTAGACCCACTTGCCTGTTTTTATGCTTCCGTTACCCGTAAACGAGCAGATAATGGCTTTGAATTTTTCCCAGAACAACGCATGAGTCGGGCGGAAGCTATCTATTCCTATACTCTAGGAAATGCATTTGCTGGTTTTGAAGAGCATTATAAAGGTTCATTAGAGGAAGGGAAAGTAGCAGACATCGTGATATTGACAAATGATTTGATGCAATGCAGCGACGAGGCCATTCTGGAAACGGAAGTATTAATGACCATAGTTGATGGTATTACAAAATATTCCAATCCAAACAACTCTATTATAACTAATTAAAAATCAGCAATTAAAACTCTTAAGTAAAAGAAATCATCTCCACAATTTTGTTATACGGACAGCTTCTGATCAAAAATTGCTTTTCTTTTTGTAGGCAATTTTTATACCTTTGCGCATGGAAACACAAAAAACACACCACCGCAAATTTCTACAAGAAGGACTCACCTTCGACGACGTACTTTTAGTACCAGCTTACTCTGAGGTTTTACCACGCGAAGTTGATATTTCTACACAGCTAACCAGGGATATTAGGCTAAAAGCGCCGATTGTTTCAGCTGCTATGGATACGGTTACCGAAAATAAACTTGCCATTGCAATAGCACGACAAGGTGGCATCGGTATTATCCATAAGAATATGTCTATTGAAGACCAGGCTGAGCAAGTACGCAGCGTAAAACGCTCTGAAAGTGGTATGATTGTTGATCCTGTCACATTAAAGGAAGATGCTAAAATAGGAGATGCGCTAGCACTGATGAAACGTTTTAAGATTGGTGGCATTCCTATTGTATCTGACAACAACAAATTGACGGGCATCCTGACCAATCGTGACCTACGCTTTGAAACAAATATGGAAGCCTCCGTTAAAGGACTCATGACTTCTGAAAACCTGGTCACTGCTCCGATCGGCACAGATCTCGAAAAAGCTCGCGAAATTTTGCAGGCACACAAGATCGAAAAGCTTCCTGTAGTAGATGATAACAACAAACTGGTAGGCCTAATTACTTACAAGGATATTATGAAGGTAAAAGATTACCCTAATTCCTGTAAGGACCCATTAGGCAGATTAGTTGTAGGGGCCGCTGTAGGAGTCACCAATGATATGCTAGACAGAGTAGCAGCCCTTGTCAAAGTTGATGTCGATGTCATCATTATAGATACTGCTCATGGGCATTCAAAGGGAGTATTGGATGCTGTGAGGACAGCAAAACAAACCTTCCCTAATCTACAAATTATTGGAGGTAATGTGGCTACTGGAGCAGGTGCAAAAGCACTAGCTGATGCTGGAGTAGATGGAGTTAAAGTAGGAGTTGGCCCAGGTTCTATATGTACTACCAGAATTGTAGCTGGTGTTGGTGTACCACAACTTACTGCTATCCACAACGCTTCGGAAGCCTTAAAAGGTACTGGAATTCCTGTAATTGGAGATGGAGGAATTCGTTATACTGGAGATATTGTTAAAGCAATCGCAGCAGGTGCCAGTACGATTATGGCAGGTGGTTTATTTGCAGGTGTGGAAGAAGCACCAGGTGAAACCATTATTTACGAAGGAAGGAAGTTTAAGGTATATCGTGGTATGGGATCATTAGGAGCCATGCAACTAGGATCAAAAGATCGTTATTTCCAGGATGTGGAAGACGATATTAAAAAACTAGTACCGGAAGGAATTGAAGGTAGAGTCCCTTTTAAAGGAACAGTAGCCGAGGTGATGGTCCAATATATTGGTGGATTACGCGCGGGGATGGGGTATTGTGGTGCTGGTAGTATAGCTAATTTACAGGAAGCTCAGTTTACCAAAATTACCGGATCAGGTATTTTGGAAAGCCATCCACATAATGTTACGATTACTAAAGAATCTCCAAACTATAGCCGTAGATAAATAGTCTACTGTTTATTAGAAAAAATAGAAGGGGAAAAGCACTAAGTGCTTTTCCCCTTCGTATTATATAAATACATGGTGATTTAAAAAATCACCATGTATTTTCATTACTTAGTCAGTATCACACGCTTAGTGATTTCATCCTGACCTACAACGATGCGTACAAAGTATACACCTTCTGCTAGTTGAGCGAAATCAAATTCGTGAGCAACATTAGACTGAGTACCAAAGTAATTTTGATTAATTACCTGGCCTGTTACATTACGCACTTCTACACGTACTTCATCGGGGCTATCCAACTGCAGTTGCAGGTTCAATGCACCGCTGGTTGGGTTAGGGCCGAGATAGAGTGATTCCAGTTTTTCGATATCACCTACTTCAGATATAACGTCTACTCCTGCTTCTTCAGAACATCCCAAAGCATCAGTAATTGTAACAGTATAAGAACCTGAAGAAAGATTTACCGCAGTCTGTGTAGTTTGTCCGTCTGACCATTCGAAAGTATATGGCTCTGTACCACCTGCTACCAGTGCAGTAGCGGTATTATCGCCATTGTCCTGTGCTGCTACTTCCATTGGTTCATTAAAGATCAATACAATAGAATCTGTTGTTGTTGCACAAATAGATCCTGTTGCTGCATTTGCATTGCTATACACAACACCATATACTACCCATACACCACTTAATGGCTCAAGGTTGTTTGAACTCAATACGCCATTAAGGTCATTATCGTATGTAGCTGGGTTAGCAGCGCCAGTTAGCGTAAAGCCGCCTGCCAAGCCACCAGTACCACCACTAGCATCACTAAACTGCCAGCCGAAGCCACCTGCATCAGGAATAGTATCAGTACCATCCGTTGCCAAATCGAAAGTATCTTCATCAGGATTACAGATTACGATTTCGTCATCTCCTGTCAGTTCACCTACTGAACATGGGATTTCTGGACATTCTACGTTTTCACATGTCAATGCAGGATAACCATTACCTGTTCCTGTGTTGTTTCCGCCGCCACATTCGCCAGCTTCGTTAATAACAATCAGGTAGGTACCACTTTCTGAAGCAGTCCATGTGATAGAACAACCATCACCATCACCCGCTCCAAATGCATCTACTGCTCCACTTGGTGCAATAATTGTGAATTCTGGTACCCAAGTACCTGCACCAGGACCATTACACATGCTGAATGTATAAGTACCGCCTTCTACAAAGTTGTCGATAGCATAAGCTTCAGAAGAGAATACTTCAAAAGCAGTGATTTCGTTGAATGGACAACCTGAACCATCATCACATGGTGCACCACCGAAAGTAGAATTAAAGTCAGTCCAGCCACCTGTTGGGTTTGGATTTAACCAATCCAGACATGGCTCGTCCATTACATCACCAATAGTTACAGAACCAGAAGCAGAACAACCACCAGCATCTGTTACAGTTACTGTATACGTTCCATCTGCCAAACCAGTAGCAGTTTCTGTAGTTTGTCCATCTGACCACTCATAAGTATATGGCATCTGACCGCCTTCTACCATTACAGTAGCAGAACCATCACCATTATTTACTACATCTGTTACTACAACAGATCCAGAGAAATCTACGATCAATGAATCACTTGAAGTAGAGCAAATTGAATTAAATGCATCTGCTGCATTATCATAAACAGCAGCTTTTACTACCCACTGTCCAGCAAAAGGAGGAAGGCCATTTGCGCTTAGCAAACCATTCAAGTCTGCATCATAAGTAGAAGGATCATTAGCTCCAGTCAGGATAAAGTCACCATTCAGTGCACCTGTACCAGTACCATTAGTAAGGAATAGCCATCCGAAGCCACCTGCAGCAGGTACTATTTTGCTATCATCTGTTTCAACAGTGAAAGAGTTAGTTCCACATGCAGAAACATTGCCTGTTGTAGTAAGCACCCCTGCTTCACAAGTAGAAGCATTACCGATTGCTACTTCTCCTGAAGCAGTACAACCATTTGCATCTGTTACAGTTACTGTGTAAACACCTTCAGCCAAACCAGTAGCTGTCTGAGTTGTTTGTCCGTCTGACCATTCATAAGTGTAAGGCATCATACCACCACTAGCCGTTACGGTAGCTGAGCCATCACCATTGTCTACTACACTATCAATTGTAGGGCTTGCCAATCCCTGGAAGTCTACAATCAATGAATCAGTAGAAAGTGCGCAAATTGTATTAAATGCATCTCCTGCATCTGAATAAACGGCAGCTTTAATAACCCATTCTCCTGAAAAAGGAGGCAAGCCATTAGCACTCAACAAGCCATTCAAATCTGCATCGTAAGAGCCAGGATTATCAGCACCTGTCAAAATAAAATCACCGCCTAGTGCACCAGTACCACCCAAAACGGTTGAGAATACCCATCCAAAACCTCCTGTCGCTGGCACAACTTCAGAACCATCGGTTTCAACATCAAATACATCAGTATCGCAGGCAGCAGTAACCGTTCCGGTCGTTGTCATTGTACCTACTTCACACTGTGCAACAGCATCAAAGCTGAAGCTCATCACAGCGATAAACACAAATAGTGAATAGAGTTTCAAATTCATAATTAGATAGTTAATTTAAAAATAAATCTTAACTGCCATTCTCATGTTGGGAAGTTGCTCTCAAAAGAGGGATGGCGTGAATTTCTGTGGCGTAATAATAAAGGCAATATTTATCAAATTGTCCTTGCCATAGTTTTATTGATGTCTGCTAAATGACATTCTCAAATTCATAATGGAAATAAACAATTAGGGCTAAATGTACGTATTTTTGCTTATATCTAACCTGCTTCTTCAAAGCATAATCTTTAAACACCCTTTCAATTGCCGAAGGACATGAATTTATCACATAGGATGCTTGACCCTGTTTTTTTCCAAAGTGAAGATGTTGTTCAATTGAGCAAAAGCTTATTGGGTAAGTTTCTTGCTACTGAAATAGAAGGTATACGAACGATTGGTAAAATAGTAGAAGTTGAAGCATATGATGGCACAATGGACAAAGCCTGTCATGCCTATTTAAATAAGCGGACTAAAAGAACAGAAATCATGTTTGCCCAGGGAGGCCATGCCTATATTTATTTATGTTATGGCATCCATCATCTTTTTAACATCGTTACTGCTCCTGCCGGAATACCTCATGTTATTTTATTAAGAGGCCTGGAACCAATCGAAAATATTGATACGATGCTAAGCCGAAGGAATATGCAAAAATTGCAGTCTCGCCTTACTGCCGGGCCAGGTGTATTAAGTAAAGCAATGGGGATTAGCACGGCTCTTAATGGCATCAATTTAATAGCTCCTAATAGCCCTATATGGCTGGAAGACCGAGGATTGATAATAGCAAATGAAGATATTATAGCAGCTCCTCGAATAGGAGTAGACTACGCTGAAGAATGCGCACTTTGGCCCTGGCGATTTTATATAAAAGATAATAAATGGGTAAGTAAAAAATAGGATCAAAATGATTTCTTGCGCACCTTCCTAATACTACTTACGGTGACTATTTAAACTCAAAAAATAATTGCAAGATTACAGGCATTGATGCCAGCATATTTGTTATAGGGTCCACGAATTACACTCATTACACAAATTCTCAAAACTTTCGTGTGATTTGTGTAATTCGTGGAACTATTCCATATCACTCTTATCAGAATAGGTTCTGCTTATTAATCTTGCCAATTATAGCAACTATTCAGCCAACTGGAGTAGTTTATTGGCAGCCAAGGCTCTCCCTACTATTGGGATTAAATAAATTCACATTAAGCCAAAAGCAAAACATTATAAAGGTTCTACCAGGCCAGTTCTTTCTGCATTTCTCTAAATGGAATCTGGATAGCTTTGGGAGTTGGTTCCATCAATTCTGGATACAATACTTTATAAAACTCCAAATAGCGTTTTCCTATTATAAAGGTATTCAAGTCCTCTTCCGTGATCTCTACGTCTTCTAAATTATATTCAGCGTATATTTTTTCACTTAGCTTGTTTTTCAGCAAGTGTTTATAATCAACTCCTGATCGAAAAATCATAGGGAGGCTAATGCTAGTCTCTGTTGCTGGCTGATAATTCAGGTTTCCAAAACGATATTGTAATACCGATGTGCCTGGCACAGCCCATTCGTACAACATTTTGATACTCACAACAGAATCCGATCGATGTATAGTCTCAAAACTCCCGTTTAAAGTTCTATTTTCTCCATCAAAATCACGGATAAAAGATTCGAATTGTGCCTTGTTTTCATCAATAGACTGCTGAACAAATTGGCTAAAAACTGGATTATTGAGAATAGCAGGATAACTAACAGTCATCTTATAATGCTGTATAGTATCCTGCCAGGTATATTTTACTTTTCTCAACTCAGGTACTCTGGTTGCGTATTCTTTTTCCCATCTGGGACCATATACAATTTGTTCTGGTTCAGATTGACAAGCATACAACAAACAACATAAAGCCAATACCAGTACCTGTTTTGACATTCTATTTTTTTTATTGCTTTACGACTGGCAATGCCAACAATTGCCCTTTATGCGAAATTTCAAGGAAGTAGGCGCCTTTCGGCAAACGAGATACGGGAATATTACCATTCCATTGTTTTTGTATACTCAGTTTTTCTTTCCAAAACTCTTTGCCCACTTCATCCAATAGGCGTATTTGGTATCGTCCATTCTCTCTTACAGAAAAACTCAAGCTTATAAAATCCCGGAAAGGATTAGGGCTCAAAGATAATTGATCAATCTTAAGCGGATCATGAGTAGCAACAATAGTAAAAACAAATGACATCTGAGTACACCCATTTTCATCTGTTACCTCTACAGAGTAGTTGCCTGCTTCTTCTGCTATATATAAGGATTCTGTAGCTCCTTCTATTGGTGCGCCATCCAAAAACCATTGGTATTCTACAAAATCTGGAGCAGCTTGTAGTTCATTGCCTGATACTGTTATTAAATCTTCTGATATATTCACTTCTTCTATAGTAACGGGCGTTGCAGATTCTGGCACACAGGAACTTTCCCCAGCACTTAATGACACTGTGATTTCTCCCGGCTCATGCAACAATAAAGTAGATGCATTTTCACCATCTATTAATTCCCCATCTTTGTACCATTGGAAAGCATATCCTTCAGGAGCATTGGACACATACAACAAAGCAGAACCATCTGGTCCACAAATGGCAGCATCTCCTTCAATAAGTGGTGTAGAAGGTACATCACACGAGAAATCCAGGCGATAAATAATCCCTGTACTAATTCCAGCTACATATACTTCACCACTAACATCTTCTCCAAAACCTGCCAAATTATTATTAGCACTATTCAACAGTTCTACGTTGAACCAGCCATCTGCACCATTTGGATAAAGCCCCCATATTCTGCCAGAGCAAAAATCGGCATAAAGATACCAGCCATAAGCTTCTGGATATAAATCACCTCGATAAACAACACCTCCGGTTACAGAGCAGCCCACGTTATTAGAATTGGCATACTCAAGCACTGGTTCTGTCATTTCACTAGCATCCGGGCATCCGGCAGTATTGTAGGTATGGGTTCCTTCATAACAACGCCAGCCGTAATTTTCACCTCCTTCACTATCCGCAGGCTGATAGTCTATTTCTTCCCAATCATTTTGTCCAACATCACCTATCCATAAATCACCATTAAGACGATCAAAGCTGAAACGCCAGGGGTTACGAATTCCTAAAGCCCATACTTCATCCAACGTGAAATCATCATCGGCAAAAGGATTATCTGAAGGGATAGCATAAGGTGTACCACCATCCACATCTATTCGCAACATTTTCCCTAATAAGGTCTGACGATCCTGCCCAGCGTTGAGGGGGTCACCACCAGAGCCACCATCTCCCATGCCTACATATAAGTAACCATCAGGCCCAAAACGAATACAGCCGCCATTGTGATTACTAAAAGGCTGATCAATATCGAGCAAGATCAGTTCACTATCAGGATCAGCAATATTAGGATCTTCTTCCGTTACAGAGAAGCGAGATACAATTGTATTGCCTGAATTATTGGTATAGTTAACAAAGAAATAGCCATTATTTGCATAATCAGGATGAAAAGCAAGGCCTAATAAACCACGCTCACTGGCAAAAGAGTTTACGCGATCATCGATATCAAGATAAGGTGTAGAAATCAAATTGATATCACCATCAATAATGCGTATTGTACCGCCTTTTTCTACTATAAACAAGCGTTCGTCTCCAGCATGAACAATATCTAAAGGCTGTGACAATCCACTTACATAGGTGTTTAATTCCAGGCCGACTTGACTATTTGCGAAAAAATACAAGGAAAGAAAAACCAATAACAGGGACGTTCTCATCGTTTTAGTGCCCAATATATCACTAATGAAGCGTAAATTGCAAGTCGACTTTTGTCGGGTCCAATAATATTTACTAAATGGTTCTTTGAGTATGAGCCATTGATACGTTAACTTTGAGCGGATAAACTAATCAATACTATGCTTAAGCAATCCTTTTTCTTTATGCTGGCACTGGTAACCAGCCTGAGCCTGCAAGCCCAAATGCCAAAATCCAACATATACTTGTTTGATATCAAGCAAGAAGATGGAGGAGGTATATCCTTTGTAAATCCTCGCTATCTAACTGATTTCAATCCAGAAGGCTACAACAATACCCCTTCTTTTTTCACTAATAATGAATTATACATCTCTGTAAAATTTCCCGCTTCTACACAAGCCGATATATATAAGCTGGATCTGGAAAACCAGACCAAACAACAGGTTACCTCTACAGTAGAAACCGAGACTACCCCCATCCGAATGCCAGAATATTATACTTTCTCAGCAGTTCGGGTAGAAAGAGATGGAAGAGATAGTGTACTTCGCCTTTGGCAATTTCCTGTAGATCAATTGACCAATGGTAAATTGGTGTTTAAATACATCACAGGGATTAAGGAGTATATGTGGTTGAATAGTCAGGAAATTATTGCTTATAAAGAAGATGAGAATCCTACTACCCTTTCTATTATCAATACTAATAACGATGCTGTAGAGACGATTGCGACTAATACAGGTGCCTGCTTTACGAGAATGCCAAACGGAAACCTCGCCTATGTTCAAAAGAGCCGTTATGAGGACTGGAAAATAATGGAGAAAAACCTTTATCGTCGTCGCGAAGCAGCTCGAACAATCATCGAAACCCTGCCCAATGCAGAGCATTTTGCTATCCTACCCGATGGTACTTTCCTAATGGGTAAAGGGAGTAAATTATACCGTTACAATAAATTTACCGATGACAACTGGAAGGAAGTTGCAGATCTTCGTTTTTATGAAATCCGAAACATCTCTCGAATTGTAGTGAGCCCTGATTTCAAAATTGCTATTGTTGCTGATTAATCCCTGACTTATGTATTATCGATTATTACTATTGTGTACGCTACTAGTAAGTGGTACCGTCTTATTTGCTCAAAGCAGTAATGCTTACAAAAAAGAGATTAAGAAATTCCGGAAAGCGCATATTAAAGAGCTGGTAAAGGATGATCATGCTCCTATTAATAAAAAGAGTGCTCGTCAACTCGATTTCTTTCCAGCTGACCCATCATATAATGTCCAGGCTAAGATTGAATTGACACCTGATGCTGAAAGTTTTGAGATGGCTACTTATAGCGGTCAAACACGACCTTATGTTCAATATGGTATTGCCACTTTTGAACTGAATGGGCAAGAAATACAATTGGCCATATATCAAAGCCTAAAATTACGTGCAATGCCGATGTATCGCGATTATCTTTTCCTACCGTTTAAGGATGCGACCAATGGTGAAAGCACTTATGGAGGCGGCCGATATATTGATTTGAAACTAAGTGATATCAAAGAAGGCCAATTGGATTTGGACTTAAACAAGACGTACAATCCCTATTGCGCTTATAGTGATGGGTATAGCTGCCCTATTCCACCGGTAGAAAACCACCTGGATATAGCGATAGAAGCAGGGGAAAGAGGTTGGTTTGAGAAAAAGTAATCTTTGGCAGATTCTTTGACTATATTTATTATGTTATTGATGAAGAAGATTTACTTCATCAATAACATAATAGGATAGAGTAATTTTACTCTTTAGGGTATCCATTTTCAACCCAGCAAATGATAAGGTCTAATTCTTCCTGGGTTAAATCTTTAGGGCGGCCTTCCGGCGCAAAGTTTGGTGGCATACCTACATTGGCGTCATCCCTCTGAATGATTACTCTTTCATTAAAAGTGCCACTTTCTACAACAGCTACAATCGCTTCATAACTGTCGTAAATACCAGGAGCACTTCCATCTAAATGACAGCCTGCGTAGGCACAGGAATTTTCGATTATCAGGCCAATGGTATCCGCATAAGTAGGAATGGCATCTTCACACCCTTCTGGTAATGTAGGTTCCGGGAGCTGATCGTTGGTACAGGATGTCGCAATACTTAAAAACAAGATGATGATTGTTGCTGATACAGCAGAAAT
Organism: Chitinophagales bacterium; assembly: GCA_022360175.1. Classification (GTDB taxonomy): domain Bacteria; phylum Bacteroidota; class Bacteroidia; order Chitinophagales; family Saprospiraceae; genus JAKSDI01. The sequence continues at coordinate 2,129 of JAKSDI010000220.1, read as the reverse complement.
AATTCCTTTCATTATCTTTTATGTAATAAATTAGGTGAATCTATGTCAAAAAGAACAATCCAAAACTATACGTTTTTGTTTATATATAAGTTGCCCTGAACTGCCCTAATTTTTAACTGTTATGTGTAAAACTAGAAAATTTGGTAAACTAATTGCCAACTCCAGTTGTAAAGCATAAGAATAGAGCTTTTTTTAAAAGCAACACCTTTTTGTCAAATACAAATAAAAATAAAGACTATGTATCCTGCAGAACTCACTGCACCAATGGCTAAAGACCTTACTGAATATGGCTTTGAAGGCCTACAAACTTCTGAAGAAGTTGATAATGTGCTAAAAGATGCGGAAGGAACTACTTTGGTTGTGGTCAACTCTGTTTGTGGTTGTGCGGCTGCCAATGCCCGTCCGGGTGCAAAACTAGCCCTAAACAATGAGAAAAAACCAGATCGCCTCACTACCGTATTTGCGGGTGTAGATCAGGAAGCTACAGCAAAAGCCAGAGAATATATGCTTCCATATCCTCCATCTTCTCCATCTATTGCACTTTTTAAAGATGGTAAGTTGGTACATTTCTTAGAACGACACCACATAGAAGGCCGTTCAGCAGAAATTATTTCTGAAAATCTTAAGATGGCTTTTGACCATTACTGTTAAAGGAATAACGAACCATAAAAAATCCCGGATTTTAGGTTTTACCTAGCTTCCGGGATTTTTTTATAATCCCCTCTCCTACTCGTAATGTCTAATGATCTCTCCTCTACCTCTTCCATCAACACTCCTGACATAAGCATTTACTGCCTTTGTCATAGGTACAGGATTGTGTCCGGGGAAGTAAGCTTCGTATTTCTTATAAGCATCTTCTACCACTCCAAGAGAAACGACATTTACTCTTATTCCATTCTCTATCTCTAAATTTACTGCTCTGACAAAGCTGTGGATAGCACCATTTACCATCGCGGCGCTGGCCGTTTTCACTACAGGATCATCAGCTAAAATGCCTGTAGAAAGGGTTATAGAACCTTGTGAATTCAGGTACTTTTGGCCTATACGCACCAGATTAACCTGTCCCATCAGTTTACTTTTTATCCCGATGTAATAATCCTCCTCTGTCAATTCATCAAAATTGGCCCATTTGGCCTCCCCCGCAATGCATATAATCGCATCTAGTTTTCCTATTTTTTCAAGGGCTGATTCAATTGACTTACTATCTGCTATATCAATTTCCACATCTCCTTTAGTACGTCCACCAATAATAACTTCGTGTTTTGCTTTGAAGTACTCTGAAACCGTCTTTCCTATGGTCCCGTGTCCGCCTATGATAAAAATGCGCATGTCTCATGTTTATTAAGAGATGCTATGTTTAGCAACTCTAAGATTTATTCAATGCTTTATGTACAGTATCAAGGCATCTAAAGTTTACTCTATTGGCATCATTTTGTTAGCTTCATATACACTCTAAATTCGTCCCCGCCAACACCATAGGCTTTATCAAAGAACTTCCAGTCCTTTTTCTCATAAAAACCTTCAATATCTGTTGACAAGTGAAGCCTTTCGTATCCCATTCTGTGGGTTTCCTCTAATCCGTGTTGTAGCAAAGCTGCTGCATGCCCTTTGTTTCTATAAGCTTTTTCTACATATAGGCAGGCTAGCCAGGGCATCAAATCCTGTCTGCTTATAATATCGTTCACCAATAAAGCATAAGTGCCTATGATCTTACCCTCATTTATCAGGATATAAAAGTTAGGCAGTGTATCTTCTCTCTCCAGCGAATGTAGAATACAATCTTCATAAAACTTGAAATTGGAATCACTGCCCCAGCAATTCCAGAAATAGCGGATAGCTGATTTCAAAAAGAGTGAATCTTTGGATAATCGGGATATGGTCATGTATAGCGTTTTTTATGATAAATATGGAAAGAATTTCTAGACTAATTTCACATCAAGAACTAGTTTAAACTTATAGAACATCCCCCTCAGCCCTGTGGACAGCTCCTCCGAGGGAGCACAGCACTTATCCCCCTCCCAGACCTTTAGGTTTGAAAAAGAGAAACTATACACATATTATCATTATCACCATGTATAACTTTTCTTTTTTGCTACTTTTTTCTTTTGTTTAATTAACAAAAAAAATGT
>JAKSDI010000296.1 GCA_022360175.1 Chitinophagales bacterium | reverse complement strand
CCAAATCACTTAACAATTCCTCTCCTGGAATATGTATAATACTACCATCACATAGCTGCACCACATTGATCGTTAATGGATATTCAAAATCTGATGCGTTCAGGTTGCATATGGAATTCTGAATATCTGCTATGGATTCATTCTGGGCTGCCGGCTCTTCTGGAGTACAGTCAAATATTGGCCCTTCACATTCTTCCTCATGAGAATCCGTATCAAGCGATTTGGGCTTGAGCTTCAGGCAACTTTATTAAAGAGAAAAATGCTGCCCGTAGTTTTGATAGAAGACTACGGACAGCGTAGTTAAAAAACACCCTATCCTAATCTAGGACAGGGTACTTTCTAAAATTCATTTATAACCGCACGCGCCTACAAACCACTTGCAGCACATGTAATTTATTCTTTTTTAAGAACTCTTTGAGCCGTTTTCTGCGGTTCTAAATCTACTTCATTTTTCACATCGCTTGTAGATTCTACAACTTGCCAGTTTTTACAATTCAGCTTCCCTTTCTTTTTCAAATAATTAAAAAGTTGCTCATTCAAAAGCTCTTCAAAGTATGGAAGTCTTCCCTCTTGAATTTCAGATTTACTTTTCAAATATCTAATAAAAAACCAGTTTTCATAAAAGAAAAATAAACCTGTATCCTCAAAAATCAGTTTTGGATTCCCAAACTCATAAGTCATATAATCACTAATTATACTAACTTCATATAGCTTTTCTCCAGCTAATTTTACGACCATAAAACCGCTCAACAATTTAGGTTCTTTAATTAAAATATTTTTTGCATCTTCTGAGACTAAGAGGCTTTGATGCTCCCAATCAAAACAAACTAACTCTTTTTCTGTCATTGTATACAACAAAACTCGCTCTTTAGAATAAAATTCTAATCTAAGATGATCATTAATTTGCTTAGAACAATGATCCTTTACTGTAAAAAAACAAGTAATTGTTGTTAATGCTAATAAAATCAATTTACTCATAATTAGCGTCAATTTTTGGGATTATAAAAACCTCGGGGACTCCCAAGATAACTAGGAACGTCACTTGCTTTTGTGATTTTAGGTTCTCTAGAAACCCCTGGTTTTGTAAAAGTATAATTGGTTCCATCTTTACTTGTTCCAAAGTAAACTCCTGCGTGATTCCCTGAATAGGGAACGAGTGTTTTACCAAATTGTGCTTCAGACCGATTTACTTTTTCAAATTGTGCTTCTTGACTACCATCAGGGGAACCATTTATCACAACTTCATTGAATAAATCTTCTCCCGCAATTTCTGGGTTAGAGACAAAGTCTAGCCCTGCTGACCCTTTAAGGCATGCAGAAAAACAATTATAGTTTTCTGGAGGGTTGAAATACCCAAAAAATCCAGATCCTTCATAATAATCACTAGGATTTTCAATTGCATGCTTAAATGCATCAGAATAGTTAGAGTCTTCTAACGTAATTTGATCTCCTTTTTTAAATTCAGCATTTCCATTTAAAACACCTTCAGAAATATATTCTTTGGCATTTTCAGATGATCCAAAAAAGTTAATTAGAGAATTTAAATTATCTCCTTCTTCTGCTGTTAAAATAATATCACCATTATCATTTACAGAAGGAATCCAATCAGCAGCCATACCTGTAGGGTCGGTATGTATAAGAGGATTATTGTAAACGTAATGATAAGGGCTCAAAGATAAAAACTCATCTGCTAAGGGGTCAACAGTAGTAAATCTCCCTATCGTCGGGTCATACCACCTTGCTCCATAATCATATAGATTGATGTTAAAGTCGCGATTAAGTTCCTTCCCATTGTAGAGCTTTTGGTTATCTGGTGTCACTGTTGCATACCAATTCCCATTCTGTTCCATTCCAAATGGATGAACGAGAAAAAAAAAAAAAAATCAGGATCATATTCTTATTCCTTCAATTTCATTACACCCACTATTATTGCAAGAAAATAAAAATACTAAGCCAGTAACAATTAAAAAGAAACAAAAAGATATTCTTTTCATCTTAATCAATTTTTCATTCTTATATATGATTTGTCAGGTGTTTCTCCCGTCATCCCCAATGTCCTGTAATTAATCCGATTAGAAAATGGGGTTAACCATTGCCCCGCTCCGCGTAGCCCCTCCCTCTTTCGAATCGAATTAATAGCAAAATGCTCCAAGAAGTCTGTGACTTCGCGGAGGTATCTTATATTAGTAATGCCTACAAACTTACCTATCCACACTCATCTTGGTACTTACAAAAATGAACTTTCTTGTGACTTCATATGATAAATCGTGCTGAGTGAATACTCATCACAGCGATTTGGGCTTGGGCTTGGGCTTCAGGCAATTTTATTAAAGAGAAGAATGCTGCCCGTAGTTTTGATAAAAGATTACGGACAGCGTAGGTACCATACCATTTCTGATCAAATCGGTGATATTTCCTATCGGGTCATAACTAATGGAAGGAACGAGTTTTAACTACGAGCAGCGGAGGTGCAGCGGAGACGAAGGGCAGCGGGGTTTTAAAGCGCAATCTGCCTACACCTCCTAAACCAAAAAAGGCCACAGATTTCTCCGCAGCCTTCGTTTTCTTTTAATAGCCCTATTCTATTGAACAGGGCCGCTCATTATTACTTTTCCGTCAGAATCAAACTGAATTAAGTATCCTCCTATGATCCCATGACTAATTCCATTCACTCTAAGTGTGGAATGACCATCATCAAAATAAAATAGGACGGGTATCTTTTTTCCTGAGATAATCATAAACCGATTGGAATAATCAATTTGTTTCTGAATAGATCGTGGCATATTTTCATAAAAGTTAAAAGTCAAAGTTGTTTTCAATTCTTCATAATCCACAAGAACAAATATATTTGAAGCTTTCTTACCTTCTTTAATAGAAAATTTAGATTCATTTAGCTTAGTAATTACTTCATTTATACTTGTTTCTAAATTGGTTTGGTACTGATAGCAGATTGACTTTGAACTAGAACAACTGTAAACTGTTAGTACAATCAAAAAACAGAATATATCTCTTAATTTTTTTTTCATATTTATATAACTATCTTTTGAGATTATTTAATGCTGTTTTAATCAAACTTATATTTCCATTAAATACTTGTTGGTTCGGAGCAAGAACAGAACTTCCTTTTCTAGAGTGCTGTATCGTTGACCCCAAGGAACCCATACTAAATGTTGTCGTACCATTACGTCTTGCATTCTTTCCATCACCAGCTTGACTATTCAGTTGTGCACTCTCTTGTGGGCTTGCATAATTTTCTGCTTGATGAGTATGTGCATCCCCAAAACTAGCAGCATTAGGACCAAACTTTTGTTGTATTTCTCCTGGTGTATCCAACTGTACATGACCTGGACCACTACGTGGTAATTTGTTTTTAGTTCCCTCGCTTTCTACTCTTGATAATGTAATAGTGGCATCAGCAGCATTCATTATAAATTGAACTGCTTGCTCATTTCCTCCTGGGTTCCCTTCTGTTACTGTTGCAACACCATCATTATATAAATTCTCAAGAGCTTGTCCTTCACTACTAGCACCTTCAGGTAAGACTACCGAAAGTTCAGCTGCTGCTCCAGATTCAACTAAAGATGCTGTTGCAGAAGCATTTAAACCACCTCGTCTAGCATTACTAAATGCACCACGATCTCTAACTACATATGATTTTCCATCGTCTACTCCATCACTTCCAACATGGTAAACTTTTCCATTATGAACTTCAAAGAAGTCTCCATCAACACTTCTTCCATCAGGGTCCGTATTTCCAATCGGATTATTAAGAACATAGTTGTATGGTGAATATGGATAGTAGCCTTCCGCCAACGGGTCAATACTAGTCCATCTTCCCAAAGCCGGATCATACCATCTTGCTCCATACTCATATAGATTTACGTCAAAGTCCCTATTCAGTTCCTTCCCATTATAAAGCTTATTATTATCCGGTGTCACCGTTGCATACCAATTTCCATTCTGTTCCATTCCAAATGGATAATAGTGTGTTTCCTGTGTAATCTCCAACTCATTTGTTGGAGTATTTGGGTCATGAGTTAATCAACCAAATGCTCGATGCTGAAAAAAATCAGCTCTTTAATGTCGTTGATGCTCTGCTTAGGGATTTTCAAGCTAAAAAGCTTTGGACTGACCGTTTAAAAAAATACCCTATCCTAATCTAGGACAGGGTACTTTCATATAATAATCTGAACTCTTTTTGATAACTGCATAGCGTTTCGTGCTGACTAAAGATGGTCTGAGCATGCATATGTTTCGACTGGGTTACAGATCTAGCCGATTAGGATGTGGTTGCAAACCACTTGCAGCGCTGCCTTTTAGCTTAGTCCTGTGCTTGATTTGCTATTCTTCGCTCAAAGAGTAGCTGCTTATTTTACGCTTAGTTATTGTTCAAATATACATTCATCTGAGATCGTTAAAATTTTTCTTATAAGTTTCAACTGATTTATTTTTTTTCGTGTCTTATCTACAATAGCCCCTTCATGACCAACTGATTTATAATAAGATAAAATTTCAGTAAACTCATCTTGACTTAAAACTAATAAGCTTTCATCTCCATCTTCTACTTGGCAATCTCTTAATACAAAATCTCCAATTATGTTTTTAGCACTATTGAATAGGGTTGAGTCAACCTCAACTGAATCGACACACATGACGACTCCTGTGGCATTGACTTTAACAAACTTGACATTTAAGTGAGAAGTAAAAGAGAAAAACATACCATATTTGTCTTCGTCCGGGCATTCATAGCAATGAAATCCATAAAATATTTCAAGTCTGTTATTTCTTCTAGCCGCTAAATATTCATCAGGAAGAAAACTTGAAAACATTTCAATGTACTTGTTAAGATATACTGTATCTGGTTGGTAATCCTGATAATAACATTCATAACCTACCTCTCTCTTGTCTTTATCTAACAAAATCATATTATTACTACATGCAAAAAGGCTGTAAGAAACTATGATTACATAAAAAATCAGTTTTTGATTCATTGTCATAATGGATTAATTATTAGGACTAGTTTTTTTATACTCTTCTCCCGCTCTGCGTAGTCCCCCCTCTTTCTAATCGCACTAAAACTAATAGCAAAACGCTCCAAGAAGTCTGTGACTTCGCGGAGGTATCTTATATTAGTAATGCCTATAAACTTACCTATCCACACTCATTTTGGTACTTACGAAAATGAACTTTCTTGTGACTTCATATGATAAATCGTGCTGAGTGAATACTCATCACAGCGATTTGAGCTTGATGGTTGGGTGTATGCCGTGGATTTAAGCACTGCTTTAAACTACGGACAGCGTGGGGTATTCATATGTTTCGACTGGGGTACAACCCCAGCCGATCAGGGTCTCTGCATTAGAGCGCATGCTCATTAGACTATTGTGGACTAGCTAAGTACTTTTTTATTCTGTAAGGGAAGAACTAACTGGTAATCAACCATATAATAACCAATAGAAAATATATAAAAAAATGTTGGTATCATATCAAGTGTTGAATCGAATTGCCCTCTAAAAAATAAATTAAAATATGGGGACATAAAGTTTGACACAGCTGGTTCCACAGATTCAATATTTAGGTAATAAATATCCACTAGTCCATAAATAAACAATACCAAACCTATAAACCAAGTAATTTTATTTCGAATCTTGAAAACTAATACAAGTCCTAGAATTAAGATAATTCTATAAAGTATTTGGTTCACATACATAGTATTGAATATCTTTATATAAAGTAAGTTTATCAATAAAAGGATAAGCGCAAACGTTATAATTCTAGTCACTATTTTCATCTTCATATTATCTTAAATTCTAAAACCCTCCTCCAGGCTCCGCTCTATATCCTTCAACTTTTCCGTATTTTTGATTCAGTTGACCTACGGTAAAAACCCCAGGAGCCTTTCCTCTTCCATTTTTAGACCAAGTATATTGGGTTCCATTTTGTGATGTTCCTAAATAGGTAGCCCCATGAGTAGTTACGCTGTATGATCCATGTCGAATATTCCATTCTGTTTCGGCAAACCTAATTACAGTATGTCCAAACTTATACTGAGAAGGAGTGTCAGTTACATCTTCATATTTTTCCAAAATCTCGTCCTTAAATTCAAATCTCTCCACATAATTCCTATCAAAGTTAGGTGTGTCATTTTGAGAAATGTCTATACATGATGCCCAACAATTATATTGATGGTTTTGAGATTCAATGCCTAGTATCATTTTTCTTTTCCGATTGCATCATTAATCGCACTATTGATATGTGAAACACCTGCTATATCATCCGTTAGTGTAACGGTAAGTTAAGGAAATGCTTGTAGTTTGACTGGAATTAAAAAATACCCCATCCTTTTGTTGAAACAGGGCATTTTCTATAAATCTTCTGATCTCTTTTTATAACTGTGACGAGTTGCAACTTAGCGTAGCGATTTCATGACCGCAGGGAAATAAACTTATTGCTGCACATATTTCAGACAGCATGAGCAGTTTCAAATTGTGCTCTGGTTCTTCATGCCTCAGTATAAAGGCAGAGCTTTTATTGATCATAAAATGCTTTCAGAGCACTCTTATTGCCAGCGAGGATGCCTTTATTACAAAAAGGAAAATTCAGGGTACAATGTGAAAAGCCTCCCCATTCTGCGGAGGCTTTTCTATTTGGCTAAAGATTACTTCAAGTTAATAGATATACCCTTTTCTTTCAATTGATGATTTAAATCTCTCACATCTTCAAGTTCTTCATTTATGCGCTCAATACAAGAATCATACGATTCATTTGATAATATTCCTTTTTTCTTGAGGCTAGCAAGAACCGATAAACGTCCCTTTGTCTTTTTATGGAGGAGCCTAATTTTAACTACTTCATCTTTACAGATATTTTCCACTTCAGTTCCTATTTCAATATTAGATAAACAGTTTAAATAGTTTGACTTAATCAGCTGTATATCAGATATGATACTTTCTACTAATTGCTCTCCCTTATCTTCATTAACAGAATTCTGGCATGAGCCTAAAAGTAGAATAATTAAACAATAATAAATTGAAAAACTATAAATAACACTACTATAAGTAGAAAACCTAAAGCTGCATTCTGTGTAATATCTTGTTTTAAACATTCTCCAAAAGTTTTTTTAGAGCCAAAAGCTTTTAAAATCATCCAACGTACCAAAGCTCCTGGATAACTAAACAAGTAAGTAACAATTAATTCAAATATAAATTCCATATTATTTACGGGTTTTCACAAGAGTTTGAGCATTCTTCAACTTCAAGAAGTTTTTCAGCAGCTTTATTGATTGCACTTTTTGTAGCCATGGTTGCCCCTCGTTCAACTAAGGTTTCTTTAGGACCTCCAACTACAGTCGTTAAAACCTTTACCGTGTTTTTTATCAACCCCTTGCCTCTTTTTTCACTTTCAGCAGCATTCATTCTTTCCATAGGCTCCTGTGGTACTAAGTTCCATTCTTCGTCTAAAGTGTATGCATTTGGCACAATATTGTTTTCATCATTATAAGCAGGTCCTTCATGAACTCCCTCTTTAATTACAACCCCTGTTTGATTAATTATTGGAAAAGTGACTGATGACCCTACATCAACAAATGCACCTATAGTTTTATTTGCCACTTCCTCTACAAATTGACCTGCTTGTGATTCTCTGGCAGCACTAAAAGTTTCAACGGTTTTATCTGCTACGGAAGGAACAAAATCATTTACAATATAATTTGCTGCCTGTCCCATTTTCTGGAATAAATAGGGAGGATCTCCAGGCCCCATTGGCATTCTACCGTCAGGGTCTATAAATAAAACTGGATTATTAAACGTGTAAGAGTACGGCGACCAAGCAGGCATTTTTTCAGCTAGTGGGTCAACACTTGTCCATCTCCCTATAGCCGGATCATACCACCGCGCCCCATATTCATAAAGGTCAATCCCAAAGTCTTTATTCAGCTCCTTGCCGTTGTACAAGTAATTATTATCCGGTGCCACTGTTGCATACCAATTCCCTTTATGCTCTAGCCCAAACGGATAGTAGTGTGTCTCTTGAGTAATCTCCAACTCATTTTCCTGAGTACCTGGATCATCTGATATTTCTATTCTTCCGTTGTTATTAAAATCACAGAAGGTCAGGCGGTTATTGCCCAAGTGGTCCTGATGGAAATACTCTGCCCTAAAATTCAATCCTGGTGCCAGGCTGTTTGGTAAGGCTACCAACCTGCCATCTCCTACATAGATCGCTTCCAGTACTCCATTTCGGTACTCTATG
>JAKSDI010000089.1 GCA_022360175.1 Chitinophagales bacterium | reverse complement strand
CTGGCTACCAACTATAACTGATAATCCTCCAAAATATATTTATCATTTTGCTCCCGACAAATTTGGAAAAACCTGGATTGCTACTGACCAGGGCTTATTGCTGCTTGATATTAATAGTAAAAAAATTATAGCACAATACTTTTCTGGTGGCAAAGGTAAATATCATTTGCCATTCGATAATATTTACCACATTTACCATGATCCAGATGGTTCTCTTTGGCTGGGAACTGGAGGAAATGGGCTTGTTCACTGGAATAAAGGAGCCCCACTAATGAATGCTCCACTTAGTACAGCAGATAAAGATAGTAGCACCTATTTCCAACAATTTTCAATATCCAGTGGCCTGAATAATACCATCTATGCAGTTTATGAAGATGATAGTAAACAACTTTGGTTGCCAAGTGATTATGGCATTATTCGATTTAACAAACATACCAACAGTATAAAAACATATCTGGAAGTTGATGGAATCACCCATCACGAATTTAATCGGGTATCCCATTTTGAAGCAGCGGATGGCCGCCTGTTTTTTGGCAGCCTGGATGGCGTAACCATGTTTCATCCTAAAGATTTTCAGGAAGACAGCCTTATCACCAATTTTCCTCTTATAATTACAGCTTTCCATTTAATAGACCAGGATGGAAATCAATCACAGGAAGCCCGACAAAAGCTATTAAAAAATCATACGATTACTTATCGGCCTGATGATCGATTATTCAGGATTGAATTTGCATTACTTACCTACGAGAATGCTACTAAGGTTCGATATGCCTACAAATTAGAAGGGATTGAAAAAGAATGGAACTACCAGAATGAGCATTTCATACGGTATAGCAGACTCCCATACGGCAATTATAATTTAAGGATTAAAGGACAGGGGGCATATGGGCAATGGTCCGATCAGGAATTGACCATTAAATTATCAATAATAAAACCCTTCTATCTTCGCTTTTGGTTCATTGCACTTTCTATATTTTGTATTGCAGCAATGATTATATTATATTTTCGGTGGAGGAATGCTAAACTCATCCAACGGCAACAATTCCTGGAGGCAGAAGTAAACCGGCAAACTCAAAAAATACGCCAGCAAGCTGAAGAATTAAAATCTCTGGAAAAACTAAAATCCCGTTTCTTTGCCAACGTTTCACATGAACTACGCACTCCTTTAAGCCTAATGCTTGGGCCTTTAGATAGCTTGCTACACAAAAATTACGATAAGGAAAAGAGCCATCAATTTCTCCGTTTTATATTTAAGAACTGTCAGCACCTACTCAAGTTAGTCAACGAAATACTCGATCTTTCAAAGCTTGAAAAGGGTATTTTAGAAGTATCACCAAGTCTTATACACTTTCATAGTTTTTTACAAAGACTATTGACACAATTTGGCTCAATAGGAGATAGTAAAGCCCTACTATTCAATTATAAATACCATTGCGATATCAATCTGCATTTATTCCTTGATACTGATAAATTTGAAAAAATTATACATAACTACCTTTCCAATGCCATTAAGTTTACTCCCAAAGGGGGCACCATCTCAATGGTAGTGACAGAAAAAGAAAACCAGATTTTAATCAGTGTAAAAGATGCTGGTTTAGGCATTCATCCTGAAGACCTTCCTTTCATATTTGACCGTTTCTATCAATCCAAAAGATCAGAAATGCCTATACAGGGCGGAACGGGTATAGGCCTTTCACTTTGCAAAGAACTAGCGGAGCTTTTAGACGGTAAAGTATGGGCAGAAAGCAAGATGGATGAAGGCAGTATTTTTTATTTTCAATTTGCAATGGTAAAAGCTACTACTGATCAAGTTGCACAAAACATCGAGGATAATTTTCACACCCTGGATGAAACCTCTTTTTCTAATGAGAATAAATCTATCACACCTTCTCTCCCTTTGTCTCAACAGCTCAAATCTATCGAAGATACTACTAGCCTAATTGCAGTTCCTGATACTTTAAGACGATCTACCATTTTAGTTGTAGAAGATAATACAGACCTTAGAAATTACCTCTCTACCATACTCGAAGAAAACTTTGAGGTTATAACAGCTGAAAACGGGAAGGAAGCTTTAGCATTAATTCATGCACAACAAAAAAATGAGTCTATCGATCTAATTATCTCTGACTTGATGATGCCTGTAATGGATGGTTTTCAATTTTTAGAAGCCATCAAACAAGAGGATAAGTTGCGCCATATTCCTGTAATCATGCTTACTGCCAGAGCTGATGTAAGAGTCAAATTAAAAGCTTTGCGTATTGGAATAGATGACTACCTGGTGAAACCTTTTATTGAAGCCGAGTTAATACTGCGTATCCAAAATTTGCTGGACAACCTCCACGAACGCATTTTGCTTTTCGCAAATGCTTCAACTAATCTCCACAACAATACAAAAAAACCAATCTTAAGTGAAGTAGATGCCAACTGGCTCAAAGAAGTGGAAGCCGCTTTCGCAAAAATTATACCTGATGCTCAACTTCATCTGGACTGGGTAGCAGATCATCTCTTTATTAGTAAAAAACAGCTCACCCGCCGTATCAAACAACTTACCGGCCTTACGCCTAATAAGTACATCCGGGAAATGCGCCTGCAATTGGCCAGAGATTATTTATACGTGGGCAAATATCATACTGTAAAGGAAGTTGCTATAGCTGTAGGTTTTTCCGATACCAAGTATTTCTCAAAATTATTTCAGGAGCGCTTTGGAATATTACCTTCTGAACAATTGAACTAGCGATTTTTTCTCCTATTGCTCTAAAATTTGCTTTCCAAAGCAACATTTCACCTCTAAAAGTCCCTTTTATCCCCCCAAATAGTCCCTTTTATCCCACTGTTGGCTACCCATCTTTGTCTCGACTTTTAAAACATCTAATAACTCATTAAAAATTTTAAGTATTATGTCAAACTCCGCTTCAGTAACATTACTAGGCACAGGTGCGATCAATGTAACCCCATTAGTAGATAATGACAACACTACTTCCCCAGCCGTAAAAAAGATCACACCTACAAAATCCGGAACGATACATATAAGTGTTTCGGGACAACTCGATTTTGCAAGTTCTATTACCCAACAGGATATTTATCCTTGTTCAGAGGTGATTGTATTCAACACCGCACTAGTATTAGATCCTAATTGTGGTGCATGGTGGTATAGAACCATTGGCAAAGATGATGGTGGCGAATCTACAATAGTAGTAGTAAAAGATGCACCATTGTATTTCTTTGTCGTTGATCAGTATGGCACAGATGACAATAGAGGCCATGTCACCGTTCACCTGGAGGGTTATAACCCTATCAATGTATATGGTAAGAATGCACTAAACCTGACTAAGGGCAGATCAAGTAATTGGGCTCCTATCAAAGGCGTTAAAAAAATTGCAATCTCTGAAGATATGATTTGGGATGGCACGACAGGTTCTGGCGTTAGGGATTCCAGCGTTTATTTTGCATGGGATGCAAAAAGATATCCTTGTAATGAAGCAATCGTATTTAATACCTCAAGGCTACAAGATCCTAAAAATGGAGAATTGAGATGGTTTAGCCATATCGGTAGTGGCCTACTAAGTATCCATGCTAAAGAAGGTGCCGACTTCTATTTTTTCCTTGTCGACCAAATGGGTGTAAACGACAATGGAGGGCATATGACCTGTGTTGTTCAAAATCCAGTTTAAGTAGGAAAGTATTCCATTTCTAATTAATTGATTAAAAGTGAGTCATCTTACCTTAACGTCACCAAATAAAAAAAGGTAGTTTTGAAAAGAGGAAGCGGACTAAGACTAAAATGAGTCAGTTGTCACAAAGACAGTTCGGGATAGTTAGTCCCGCTTCCTTTCTAACCTTTTTGATCTCG
>JAKSDI010000294.1 GCA_022360175.1 Chitinophagales bacterium | reverse complement strand
CTAATTTCTTTGGTGAAAGAAAATATTTGCGCTATGATAAATTAATATTCTTCAATTGACAATATTCAAATTTATATTATTTAATCTATTCTATAATGTCGTTATTGATTCCCCTCTGAAAAAAACTTCAAATAACTGTAACAGTCGATTTTGAGCCGTGTCTAAATCATAAACGCAATTATGATTTACAAACAAAATTTGATGATGTTGATCGCAGTGCTTTTTGGTGCTGCCAATTTTCTTAATGCTCAAAATCACAAGACAATGACTAAAACAACAATCAAAACCGAAGAACTAAAAGTACTTAAAGCAGTTGAAAGCATGACAGAAGCCTTCCACAATAAAGATATTGAAGGGGTAATGGCAAGTTATGAGCCTACTGTAACTGTTGTTTTCGAGCCAGAGCAACCTATTTCTGACAGAGCTGTTCTCAGAGAAATGTTCCTAAATGCATTTATGATTAATCCAAAATTCACTTACAGTGGGCACGAGGTTTTTATTAGCGGGGATATAGCTACCCATATTGCGCCATGGACAATGACAGGTGCTGCTCCAGATGGCACGGAGATCAAACAAAGTGGACTTTCTGTAGCTATACTGAGAAAACAAAAATCGGGAGATTGGCTGATGGTAATAGATAACCCTCATGGGAGTTTTCTTATGTCTAAATAGAGCAAGATGAAGCAAGAAGAGCAATCAGAGTTAATGCTTATTCAACAATCCTTGGCGGGTGATAAATCCGCCTTGGAAGGTTTAATTCTGAATTATCAAAACTGGATATTCAATGTCGCCATGACATTTACAGGCGATAAAGATGATGCAGCAGACCTGACACAGGAAGTATTGATCAAGGTGATTACCAAACTGGACACTTTCAAACAGGAAAGCAGTTTTAAGACCTGGGTATACCGAATACTCAAAAATCACTTCCTGAATATGAAAAGGAGGAAATTTGAAGTCAACACGACCACATTTGAGCAATTCGGACAAGGCCTTGATCAACTCCCGGATGAAACGATCTCTGCACACCATTATGAGGTAGAGGAAAAATTATTGGTCAAGGAAGCTAAACTAAGTTGTATGAAAGGAATGCTGCTATGCCTAAATCGGGAGCAACGCCTGATCTTCATGCTTGGAGAGTTATTTGAATTTCCTGATTCGGTTGGTAGTGAAATCATGGAAATCTCCAAAGCCAACTTCAGAGTAAAATTACATCGCGCTAAAAAGCAGCTATACAATTTCATGGACCAGAAATGCGGGCTAATCAATAAATCCAACCCGTGCAGATGTGCCAGAAAGACAACAAGCTTTATAAAAATGGGATATGTTGACCCCGTCCATCTTCATTTCCAAAAAGATGTAATATCCGAAATTAATCAGGCGATCGGCAAGAAGGTAGATGATTACACCAATGAGGTACTCCCTACCTACCAACAACTCTTTCAGGAACATCCCTTTTTAAAAAGTCCCGATGCCTTAGCATCTATTAAAGAATTATTGTCTTCTTCCATTATAAAAAACACCTTCAATTTTGAATAAAAAACGAATAGTCCTAAAATTTGGCACTACCTCTGTCTGTAATGTAGATACACTTGACATAAGAGAAGACTGGGTACAGTCTGTTGCTTATGATGTAAAAGAATTACTCGATACCGGAGCAGAAGTTATCATTTTCTCATCTGGAGGACTCGCCACAGGCAAAAAAAGAGGGCGCCCTTTTTTAAAAGAACAGCAGTTGCAAAATAAGAATCTGTTGGGAGCGATTGGGCTAAATGAGTTGCTGTATAAATGGCAAAAGAATTTTGACATTATAGGGCTACCAACAGCTACTTTAGCCATTAGAGAAGAGGATGTTTCCACTACTTCTGTTTGCACTTTGATTGCAGAAATGACAACCAATGGAATTGTGCCAATCATAAATGAAAATATCCCCCTTCAGGATGACTTTAATAATGATGAACTTGCTGCCACCATTTGCCAAAACTTAAATGCCTCGCAATTTGTCCTATTTACAGATACGGATGGCATATTTACAGACAACCCCAAGACAAATCCAGATGCTAAGCACCTCAAGGAAATCGATATTAACGACGTGGATATTAATTTGGGAGGCGAAACATCCGGCTTAGGCAGTGGAGGGATGAAAGCCAAGCTAGCATCTGCCATAAAAGTCAAAAAAACAGGTGTTGACACCATTATTGCAAATGGTACGGACTTACATCCTCTCAAGAATCTGAAGATGGTGGGAAAATATACTCTATTAAAAGAATAAAGGTAGATGAATATAGAAGATAAGGTCAAAGGAGCAATTTATGGACAGGCAATAGGAGATGCTTTGGGTTTATCTACTGAATTCATGTCAAAATCCGAAGTACAGAAGGCTTACCCCAATGGCATTAATTCATACGAAGACATACAGCTAGATGCCCATACAGAAAGATGGATTAAAGGAGACTGGACAGATGATACCGATCAGATGTTGTGCATCCTGGATGCCATATTAGAAGAAGGATCATTAAGTGTCAATGGAGTAAGTAAAAAATTCATGGAATGGTATTTAGGCGAGCCTATGGGCATAGGCAATACCGTTTTTAGTGTGTTAAGTGACAAGGATTTTCTACATACACCGCAGGCTGTATCCAAAAAAGTATGGGAGCTATCAGGTAGACAAGCTGCTGCAAATGGAGGAGTCATGCGCACCTCTATTTTAGGTATTTGGGATCATACAAATCCAGATAAAGTAGAGCATAATGCTAAAGAAATATGCCAAATTACGCATTATGACCCAAGATGTGTAGCTAGTTGTGTGGCGGTGAGTATAGCTATAAGTAGATTGCTGCTTGGCGCAAAAAATGATGAAGATATAATCAAGGAATGTATCAAACGGGCACGAGCATATGACAATAAAATCGAAGACAGCTTGTCAAATCTGCCCAACAACATTGAAGCCCTCAAGCTAGATGAACCTTCTAGTATAGGATATACTTATAAAGCTTTAGCTGCTGGTTTTTGGGTATTTAAGCATAGTAAAAGCTTTGAGGAAGGTATAAAGTGTATTATCTATGAAGGCGGAGATGCTGATACCAATGCAAGTGTAGGAGGTGCCATTTTAGGAACAAAGTATGGATATGCAGATATACCCGAACAACTCAAAGAGGGCCTGGTATATAGAGCTGAATTAGATACCCGAATAGATCAATTACTAAGGCTGCTTGATAGTAATATACAGCCTGGCTACTTAGAATAAATACAGATGCAAGAGCTAGCTATTAAAACATATGTTAGATATTTCTTCGGAATTTCTATTCTGTTTTTTGTTTCAAATAAATTATGGATCAGGCCCTGGATACTAGCCAGAGATGTTCCTGATTTTATTAAAGTATTTGTTCTTTCTGTCCCCAACTTTATCGAAGCCATCGTAGGAACTATAGTTGTTACAGGCCTACTATTTCGAGCACAGCAATACTTCAACAAACAGTTGGGCAAATACAAAGCAACTCACGTTTATCTTACTGCTGTTTCTATAGCAGCTTGTTACGTGCTTACTCAAGAGTACAAAATCCACAATTTAGGGGGCAATAATGTATTTGATATTTATGATGTTATTGCTTCTATTCTAGGCTTAGTAGTTACTTTTGGAGTGATTTATAAATACGGATTCCTGGATAAAGATTAGATAAAAGATGAGAGCATTTTCACTCCTATTAAACCTTTTTCTTACTTACGCGCTTACTGCCCAAATAAGCCTCACAGAATACACAGAATTTCTTCGTCAAAAACACCTCTCCCCTAAAGAATACGTTTTATCACTTTTTGAGCATAATGATATTGTTATTATAGGTGAGAGGGATCATCGAGATACCACTCAATATGATCTTATTCTTGACATTATTGCTGATGATCGATTTATCCAAAATGTAGGGCATGTTTATACAGAAGTGGGAGTTATCAATCAAACAGGCCGGGCAAATGAGGTTTTAAAAGAGGATTATCCTAATGATCAAGCATTTGAGACTGCTCTCATTGATTTATATCGAGCCATTGATTTCAACCCACTTTGGACCAAGTATAATATGTATAAATACCTCAAGGGCATTTACAATATTAATAAAGAGCTTTCTTTAACCGATAAGATAACAATAGGCCTTACTGATGCCAGCTTTAGTTGGGAAGGTATGACAGCTGAAAGGCTAGAAGCATTCCACAAGGTATTAAGTAGTTCCGTTAGTTATCGAGATAGTATCATGGCTGATAATTTTATGAGACTTTATGAAAAGCAAGTGCCTATTAACAATCGAAAAAAAGCATTATTAATTCAAAGTAGGCCACATGCTATTAATTTGGATATCTTAGACAACAATAAACACAGAAAGAAAACAGGTAGTTATATTGTAGATAAGTACAAAGAGGCCGTCAAAATCATTGCCTTTGCATGGTATAAGTATAAACCCGATTCAGAAATCACCCTAACGGATATAGGAAAGTGGGATGCCGCATTTCAAAACATACAACACAAAGCTGTTGGTTTTGATATCAAAGACTCACCATTTGGTTTAGCCCCATTTGATTTTTATCCAGATCACCATATCCGGTTTGATCAAATCATAGATGGATTGATATTTTACGTTCCTTTTTATGAATGGGCGTGTACTTCAGGGATTCCCAATGTTATAGATGACGATTTTTATGACGAAATTGTAAAACGAGAAAAAATGGCGTATGGAGATGATATTGAGATTAATCGAGCCGATATATTTGAGTATTATAATAATGTACGCAGTGTAGAGTGTATTGATTATCAAAAATTCAAACAGATTGTAGACAATATCAATAAGTAGTTTTGTAATCATGGTCAGCAAATTCTCACCTGAAGCCAATAAGGCTTATTTTATCAATCAGTATACGCTTTTCCATATCATGGAAGGAAAAGGGGCTATTCAGGTGGATTTCAAAAATTACTTTGACTGGAACGACAAACTTATTTTTTTAGATAAAGGGCAGTATATCAAATTTCTCACCGAAGATTTCCTTGTCAGGAAAATTGAGTTTGAACAAGAACATATTTTTAAGAATAAGGACGTACGAGTACTTTTCAAACACCTGGTATCTCTGGGCTATATCAATTTTCAGGAATGCGACGAATGCCAAAAATACCTGTCAGATACTTTATTAACGAGCCCTAAAAACATCATTGATGTCTCTGCAAATCAGTGGTACTGGCAAAATCCGTTTAATGCCAATGCACAAGAATATCAAGTCATTTTCGACCTGAAGGATGTTATTGATCAACAATTCAAAAATCACCTGACTTCTACTGAGCTGGTTAAAATTTTAGGTGGCAATGACAAGAGTGTTCATACACTGGTAAAAAATAAAATAGGCATTACTGTAAAAAAGCTTGTTTCCAAAAAGCGTTTAACCGAAGGGCAAAAAGAAATTGCATTCACGAATAAATCAATTAAGGAAATAGCTTATGAGTTGGGCTATAAAGATCCTGCTTATTTCAATAGGAAGTTTAAAAAAGATACAGGCTTTACTCCCGATGAATTCAGAAAAACGAATGCTTTTAATGATAAAGACGATTTCACCCAGGAGTTATTTGATTTGCTAACCGAATTTCATACCAGCCAACGCAATACCTCTTTTTATGCCCAAAAATTATACATCTCCGAAAAAACACTCTCCAAAAAAGTAAGGCAGCAATTCAACATTTCTATAGGGCAACTCATTCGTTATGAAATCATCAAAACAGCAAAAAAGTACCTACTAGAAGGGATGCCCATCAAAGAAACAGCCTTTGCACTAGGCTTTGAAGAAGCGAATCACTTCTCTACTTTTTTCAAACGCTATACCAAACAAACTCCCTCCCAGTTTCTTGCCAAAAAGTACAATCAATAGGGCATTTTTTGTACTAAAACTGGCTCTTCCTGCCTATAACTTTGTGGTATAATTAATTTAAAGACACCTTTAAAAAATATCACAAATGGATATTAAAAAACAAGTCCAGGAAATGGATAATATGGTTGCTCAGGGCGACATCGTGAACGCTGTTAAAGCTTTCTTTTGCGACAAGGCAACGACTTCGGATTATGGCAACATTTCCACTAATGGCAAACAACAAATGGTAGAAAAAATGGAGGGCTTCCTGGCTGCCATATCCAATGTCAATGGTATACAACATCATCACTCCCTGGTAGATGGTAACATTTCCGCTTCTGAATTCACTTTCGATTTTGATATGAAAGATGGCAGTAAAATTTTCTGGCATGAAATCATTAAAAGAGAATGGAATACAGAAGGAAAAGTAATCAGAGAAGAATACTTCGACGCTAAGAATTAATATCACTTACAATTTTTCAAAGTACTATACAACATGAAGAACGCAATCAAAATTTCTATCCTGTTTGCATTGGCATTCAGCATCTCCAATCTTGCATCTGCACAAGACAAAATGGCTAACAATATTGATAACAGCAACATTGCCTTACAAGCTTATAGCCCTGTTTCTTATGCTGATTTAGGTATCGCTCAAAAAGGAGTAAAAGAGTTCAAATCAGAGCACAATAAAATCGTTTACTACTTCACTTCAGCTGAGCAAAAAGCCAAATTTGATAAAAACCCTGAGCAATATTTGCCACAATATGGCGGCTACTGTGCTTTTGGTATATACGCAGGTGCTAAATTTCACCCAGATCCCAATAAATTTATTGTAAAAGATGGGAAGTACTTCCTATACCTCTACAATGTAGAACTGGATGCTCAGCAATTATGGCTGGCGGAGAATAACCATAGCGGTTTAGTAAAGAAGGCTGATGAGAACTGGAAGAAACTAAAGAAGACTTATAACTAAAAGCAATAATACAGCTACATAGTTTGCTTTTGTGAGACATGAGTCATCTTACCTTAACGTCACCAAATAAAAAAAGGTAGTTTTGAAAAGAGGAAGCGGACTAAGACTAAAATGAGTCAGTTGTCACAAAGACAGTTCGGGATAGTTAGTCCCGCTTCCTTTCTAACCTTTTTGATCTCG
>JAKSDI010000293.1 GCA_022360175.1 Chitinophagales bacterium | reverse complement strand
GTGGGCTATTGCTCCTGGTTTTGGAGTAGTAAACAGAACGCTGGACGATGGTTCGATGAATTCACTGGTAGCAACCATCAATACTTATGGTAAAGAAGGAGCCTTTGTGCCTAAGTATAATAACTATGCTTTTAGCCTTTATAATACCTTGACGGCTGGGCCTTTCTCCTGGTATGTGGAAGGAGCGTATAAAACAAAAGATAACCTCAATGATCCATTTGGGGAGTTTATTCAAGATGATTCTACGGTAGTTGTAGGAGATAAGTTCTATTTGGCAGATGGTTCTGTAGTGTATACCAGCTTGAGTTATGCGGATAAAGGACTTGGAATAACTATTGAAGGAAAACGTACTGAAAATTTTGATTTCCGTGTGCGCCCTCAGGAATCACTCAACCGTGGTTTGATTAACTTTTTGCCACCAATGGCACGTATAAACACTTACCGCTTAACTGCCAGATACAATGCAGCTACTCAGTTTCTTGGAGAAACAGCCTTTCAGGCGGATATCCGTTATAACTACAAGCGTAAGTTTGGGATAAATATCAATTTCTCTAATATTACAAGTAATACGGATTTATCCGATCTGACAGCTTTTGATGAGAACCTGCTCTATCGCGAATTGTATACAGAATTGTCTTATAAGCACAAGCGTGTATGGAAATTATTGGGTGGTGTGCAAATTCAACGCTATAATCAAGAGATTTTTGAATTTAAACCTCAAGTGCCTATTGTGGAGACATTCATTCCTTATTTCGATTTCCTATACAAGTTCAGTCGCAAAAAATCTATTCGTTTTGAAGGACAGTATATGTTTATAGGAAATGATGAGAAAGCAGATGCTTTACAGGATTATGGTGATTGGGTGTTTGGCCTGGTTGAATTCAGTATAGCACCTAAGTGGACCTTCACGGCTTCTGATATGTACAATATTAATCCAGGTAAAAACTCGCCAGTAGACGACAGTGGAGAGAAATTAGCATTGCACTATCCTCGTTTTGATGTATTTTATACCCACGGGAGCAATCGCTTCTCATTGAGCTACGTCAAGCAGGTAGAAGGTGTGGTATGTACCGGAGGTATTTGCCGTCTTGAGCCAGCATTTAGTGGTGTGAAGTTTACAGTGAATTCAACTTTTTAAATGGAAATAAAATCTAAGTATCATGAAGAAGGTACAATTACTACTATATATATTCATCACGTTTTTTGCTATTGTAGGTTGTGAAGAAGTGCCACCTGAAATCAATCCAGTAATGGGCGACCAGTGTGGCAGCGGTACTGCTCCTGTTGACGATCAACCCCGCCAGGTATTAATCGAAGAGTTTACGGGAGTAACTTGTGTAAATTGCCCTGCTGGTAGTGCTGCTATTGAAGAACTGATTGATGAGCATGGTGATCAATTGATTGCAATCTCCATTCACGCAGGTAGCTTTTCTGATCCTTATCCAGAAAGCGAGGAAGATTTTCGTACTCCGGAAGGCAGCAGTATCCTGGACTTTTTAGGAGCTCCTTTGGGGTATCCTACGGCGGTAGTAGATCGAAAAATATTTGAGGGAGAATTTGACTTACAGTTATTCCGTTCACAGTGGGCTGGTTTTATTGCCGAGCAATTGACCGAAGAACCTAAAGTACATATTGCTATTGCAAGAGATTATGATGAGACGAGTCGCGAATTGTGTGTAACAGTAGGAATATACGTACAGGAAACAGTAGAAGCCTCTGATGTTCGTGTT
Organism: Chitinophagales bacterium; assembly: GCA_022360175.1. GTDB lineage: Bacteria > Bacteroidota > Bacteroidia > Chitinophagales > Saprospiraceae > JAKSDI01. Next base: position 38,529 of record JAKSDI010000293.1, on the reverse strand, counting down.
AGTGTTATGATCCTGGAAGATGATGTTGTAGATGTACAGCTCACTCCTGATGGTAAAGATTATGAGTATAAGCACAAGCATGTGCTACGTGATATGATGACTGCTTTTGATGGTAACCTACTAAGCGAGTCACTTACTCAGGGAGCTGTTATTGAGAGGGATTTTAATACGATTTTACCAGAAGATTATGTGGCAGAGAATTGTTCTATTGTAGCTTTTGTAAACTTGGGTGGCGAAACCAAGGAGGTACTGCAAGCTAATAAAGTGAAAGTTGTGGAATAAGAAATATGATTTAAACCTAAAAAATACACAGTGTACTAAACCCTACCACCATGAAGAAATTATTATCAAAAATATGGCTACTAGCCGTACTCGCTTTAGCAGGGTGTCATGAATTACCACCACCTCTATTTGGTGATGACGATGATGATGTGCCACCTGTTCAAAGGAAAGTATTGATTGAGGAATTTACAGGAGTAACCTGTGTAATATGCCCGTCAGGTAGTGCACATATAGAGGAATTGATAGAAATTCATGGTGAGGATTTAATACCGATTGCTATTCATTCAGGTGGCTTTTCAGATCCTTTTCCTGAAAGTGTGTATGATTTCCGTACTGAAGATGGTACAAATATTCTAAATTTTGTAGGAGTAACTTTAGGTTACCCATCAGCAGTAATCAATCGGACCCTGTTTGAAGATGAATTTGACTTGCAGTTGGGCAAATCTCAATGGGCTGGTTTTATTGCGGAGGAACTAAAAAAGACTCCCAAGGTAAAATTGACAATCGACCATGCTTATGATGAGCAAAGCCGTCAGTTAGAAGTGGAAATAGATATCGAAGTATTGGAGACAATCACTGAGGAGAGTGTTCGTTTGAGCCTGGCTATAACAGAAAATAATCTGGTAGATTGGCAGCGTACACCAGATGGTGATATTGATAATTATGTACACAAACATACTTTGCGTGAAATGGTCACTCCTTATGATGGAAGTTTGATTAGTGAAGAGTTGACAGCAGGCGAGGTTATTTCTAAAACATTTTCTATCAGCTTGTCAGATGATTATGTAGCAGAAAATTGTTCTCTCGTAGCATTTGTCAATTTAGCAGGCGAACGAAAAGATGTCCTTCAAGTAGAGCAAAGTAAAATTGTGAAATAATTCAGGATAGACTGAATGTTACGCTAGATGAATAATCCTTTCTTCATTTTATATGGAGAAAGGATTATTTGTTTTTTTATGTTTAGTATATCATTGCAAATGAATCCTTTCTGAAGTTTTATAACTTATAACCTTGGCAACTAGCTTCGAATTCCATATATTGTGATGCCAAATATCCCCCCGCTCATCCCCCCATATAGATATTTGGATGTTAATAGCACTTAAATAGTTTTCTTATTCGATTTGTATTTGCAGAAGCAATAATTTTCTATGATTTTGCTCTGTTAAATCCTAATGCGAATAAGTATCAGATTGAATTACTCCCATACATTTTAATGAGGCAGGAGAAAAAATACTGTTCTATTACTATTTGAGTTGATCATACTTCTGCTGAGGATGACTACACTAAACGATGACATTTACCCTGGCAGCTTTGTGCATGAATGCGCAAAGTGATGCTCCTATTTTTATTTCCCTTCGACATCTAAACGGATAGCACATTACATTCATCTTGAAACTCTGATAAACCTGATTGTATTATGAAGACTTTCAACCAAAATCCCGGTTGGCTACTAGCCGGGCTTTTTTTGATTTTATGCTTCTCTCGAACCGAAGCAAATAATGAAATTGATAACATTCCTCCAGTTGCGGTATGTAGTGATCAATTAAATGTAACACTGACGTCTAACGGAACCGCTTTAGTGCTTGCCCAGTCTTTTGATGAAGGGAGCCATGATAACTATTGTCTGGCGGGAATAGCTGTGAAAAAAACTTATGACCCTTATGATGACTTTGGCCCCTGGGTTGTATTTGATTGCAATGATATTGGGCAACTCGTTTCTGTAGAGCTACGTGCTACAGATTGTTCAGGCAATACCAATTCATGTTGGGTTGATGTCTGGGTGGAAGATAAAACGGCTCCTGGTATTTGGTGCCCTTATGACAAAACAGTGGCTTGTGATGAGTTGTTGGATTGGAATGCTGCAGGGCAGGCAACCGCTAGTGATGCTTGCGGATTAGCAAATATTACTCATGAAGATATTGACAATACAGGCTCTTGCGGTAGCGGCTATATCACTCGCATATGGAAAGCCACAGATATTTATGGGAATATGTCTACATGTGAACAAACTATCCATGTAGTAGATAATACACCTGTGGTAGTATACTTCCCTCCAGATTATATCACCTATGATTGTGCATCAGAAGATGATTTATTGCCTGATAATCTCCCCGCACCTTATGACCGTCCCCAGGTACTTTATGAAGATTGCGAACTGATTGCTGAGAGCTATGAAGATTGGGTGTTTACAGCTTCTCCCAATTCTTGCTTAAAAATTATTCGCCAGTGGAAAATCATTGATTGGTGTAGTTATTCTTATGGAGGTAATACTGGTATATGGCAAGAAACGCAGATATTGAAAATACAGGATACCATTCCTCCTACCTTCACATGCCCGGATGATGTCATCGTTTCTACTAATTATGGGAGCTGTTTGGCAGATGTAACATTGCCCATGCCTACCGATATTCAGGATTGCCTTTCTGAAGTTGACGTAAGTATTCATGGAGACCTCGCTGGTGCTACCTATCATGACAACTTGCAAATAGGAGAATATGAGGTAGGCTATTTGTTGAAGGATGGGTGTAATAATACAAGTAGCTGTAATATTACGGTAACAGTAATAGATGGGCTTCCTCCAGGGGCCGTATGTATAGAAGGTGTTTCATTTTCGCTTATGCAAAATGGTGAAGCTATGCTTTGGGCTTCTGATGTAGAACCAGGTAGTAGCTTTGATAATTGTACTACTTACGAACACTTGGAATTTCGCCTGGGCCCTCAGCCTGAGCCAGGACAAACTACTCCACCCGCAGATGATGTTATGACTTTTACTTGTGATGATGTGGGAGTTAATGTAGTTGCTCTTTGGGTAGGTGACTCTTTTGGCAATTGGTCGTATTGCCTGACTACTGCAACTGTGCAAGACAATCAAGGCGTTTGTAACAACTCTGGTGCTGGCGCTGCTACAATTGCTGGTGCTATTACAGATGAACAAGGTGATAGGATACCTGGAGTAGATATCTATACTGATAGTGCTGCTTATTGGGTGTTTACAGATTCTACCGGGCTTTACTCTTTTGGCAATATGCCTATGGGAGAAGACTATGAAATCACACCTCAAAAAGAAGGTGATGCATTGGAAGGCCTGTCATTAACAGATTTGATTATGCTTGCCAAGCATTTAATGGGAGTGGATACATTAGATTCTCCTTATCAGATTATTGCAGCAGATGTGGACCGTAATGGGCAGCTGAATAATGATGATATGTTGATGTTGCATGAATTGTTGTTAGGAACAGAGACAGAACTTCCTGATAGTGTCTCATGGCGTTTCATTCCTAAAGATTTTGTATTTCCTATCGCTTATCCTCTATCGGTCAATTTTCCAGAATCTATCATTATAAATAGTCTTGATCAAGATGTTGATGATGCTGATTTTATAGGCATCAAGATCGGAGATCTCAACGCTAGTATGATGGAGACAGATAGCAGTGATTTTCTTGCTGTCGAAGGCAGAAATACAGAAGGCTTGGGACAAATTACAATCAGGGATTATCAGCTTCGTGCGGGAGAAATAGTGCGTATCCCGATATATTTACAAACAATGGGTGCAGCAGGCTTACGAGCCACTTTTAACACGAACGGCTTAAAGATTCTAAATGTAAGTACTTCCTCTCAGGGATGGTTGCAAGCAGCTACCAATGGCTTTAGCTGGGTGGCAAATAATAAAGAATATACAACAGCCCCGATTAGTTATTTAAATGTACAAGCTGATCGAGATATTCTATTGAGTGAAGCACTTACTTTAGGGGCATCTTCTCGTATAGCTATACAACAGGAAGAAGGCCTATTAACAGAAAATGCCTTAACACTTACATTTATACCTCAGGGTGAAGCTTTGAGCCTTACTTCAGTCTACCCTAATCCTTTCAAAGAAAGAGTACAGTTTGGGTTTCAGCAGATTGAAGAAGGTCCAATCAGCCTTTCTATTTGGAATGCTGCAGGGCAATTAGTTTACCAAAAAGAGCAATCTTTAGAAGCAGGTTCTCATTACTGGGAAGTAGCTGCTAATGAGCTAGGAGGAGAAGGTATTTATATCTATCAGCTAGCTAATAAACAGGCTCAGGCCGGAGGCAAATTGGTACTACTTAATGAATAAGAATTGAATGATGGCTTGTAGGAGATTTTTGGTGGGGCATACCCGCCAAAAATCTCCTACACATTTAGTATTTATATACTTTAAAAGGATTAGGTTTTTGCTTTATATAATAATTCGGAGCAGTTTACTTCTGTTAGTAATTCATTCGCTACTCTATTGATATCTTCCCTACTGATTTTTTGATAGAAGCTCGCCTCTTTATTGATGAGCTCGGCATCTTCCAGGAGCTCATAAAAGGCAAGATTCATAGCTTTGTTGATAATATTCATTTCTGAAAATATCAGGTTGCTTTCAATCTTGTTTTTAACCTTTTGCAATTCCCTTTCGGAAATAAGCTCTTGTTTAAGAAATTCCAGCTCTTTCCAGATAGCAGCAACACCCTTTTCGAGGCTTACTCCTTCTGATGGTTTGCCTTCAACGATTAAAAGCCCAGGGTCAATACTTCCTGTAACATAACAATCTATAGAAGAGAAAATAGCTTTTTGTTTTACCAGGCGTTGATATAAACGAGAAGAAGGGCCGTGACTAAGTATATCTGAAATAAGATCGGCAACATAATAATCCTGCTGGTTTCTGGCAGGAACATGAAAGGCAAGATAAAGAGCATCTACTGGTACATTGGCTTCATTAATGCGCTTTTCCAAACGCATTTGTGGGGGCTCCTGAGGAAGTATACGTACATTGGCTTTTCCGGAAGGAATATCACTAAACCATTTTTCTATTAATGTAATTACTTCTTTAGATTGTACATTTCCTGCGATGGCAAGAATCGCATTATTGGGACGATAATACTTATAAAAGAAGGTTTTTACATCCTCTATAGTCGCTTCTTCTACGTGTTTCGGTACTTTACCAAGAGTTGGCCAACGATATGGATGTACCTTATAAGCCATATCGGTTATGTGATGCCAAACATCACCATAAGGCTCATTGAGGCAAGTTTCATTAAATTCTTCTAATACAACTTTTCGTTGCACTTCCAGTACCCGCTCATCAAAATTGAGACTAAGCATGCGGTCAGATTCTAGCCAAAGAGCTGTCTCTAGATTTTCAGCAGGTACTATATCGTAGAAGTTAGTAATGTCATTATTAGTAAATGCATTGTTCTCTCCTCCTGCCATCTGTATGGGAGTGTCAAAATCAGCAACATTGGCTGAACCACCAAACATTAAGTGCTCAAATAAGTGAGCGAAACCTGTTTTTTCAGGAGACTCATCTCTCGCTCCAACATTATATAATACATTGACGGCCACCATAGGTGTGCTATCATCCTCATGTATGAGCACCTTCAGGCCATTTTTCAATTCAAACCTTTCAAAACTTATCACCCAATACAATTTTTAGGGTTCTCTGACAATTTGTCAAAGAAGGTTTTTTAGTACTTCTTTCACAAAATTATAAAATCATACACCAAACTACAACGCCTTCGCATCTAAGTAGTTGTATTAATGAGATAAAAACGCGATAATCCTTTCGGGCCCGATGGTATTAGTGAAAACGGGAGTATTTCAACCTCCAATTATAGACTTTACTAAATAGAATACCATCATGAAAAGATATGATATATCCGGTTTAGAAAAGAACCGTAGTATTTATTTTAAGTTAGGTTTGATTATAGCTGTAGGTTTTGCTGTAATGGCATTCAACTGGACCAGTGTACATTATGAAAACGAAACGCTGGAATTGAAAGCTATGCAGGTAGAAGATGATATACAAGTAGTACGTACCGTCCATGAACAGAAAAAACAATTGCCTCCTCCTGTGATAAAACCAACTGAAAACTTCCTACCGGATGATCCTGTATTTATAGAAACCCCTATTCCTCCCATTGATCCTGCAGCCCCATCAAACCCTATACCATCGGATCCAGTGGATGTATCTACAAATGTTACTCCACCTACTCCTGCCAAACCACCTGTATTGCCCCAGAAAAAAGAAGAAGAAGCACCACCTATTTTTAAAATCGTGGAAGAGATGCCTCGTTTTGGTGATTGTATAAGCAAAGAGCTGAACAAAGCAGAGCGGAGCAAGTGCTCAGATAAGGCGGTCCTGGAATTTGTGTATCAACATATTAAATACCCTTCTTTTGCAAGGGAAAATGATATAGAAGGAGTTGTTGTCGTGCAATTTGTAATAGAAAAGGATGGTGCGGTGAGCCATGCAAAAATCTTGCGTGATATAGGTGGCGGTTGTGGTAAAGAAGTGATGCGTATAATTGATAAGATGCCTGATTGGAGCAGCCCTGGTATGCAACGAGGCCGGCCAGTACGTGTACAAATCAATCTCCCGGTAAGCTTTAAATTGAAATGATGAAAAAACCGGCGTTCTTCTTTTTGTTCCTGCCCCTCTTTTTGATTCAGCCTGCACAATGCCAGGAGAAAGATACTCTACCGGTTCCTGCCTGCACTCCAGTATACGTACCTCCTCCTGGCATGATGTTGTCGAGCGTTGAAGAGCAGCCTTATTTGAAGCAATGTGAGTATGTCGAAAAGAATAAAAGAACAGCTTGTTCTGGTGAGGTATTGATGTCTTATTTAACGGATGGATTAAAACATCCAGGTATTCCACCCAATGTTTCGGACACCACACGTGCGCTAGTAGTCGTCCAGTTTTACATAGATACTACCGGATATATAGACGAGCCTGTTAGAATAGCAAGGGATATAAACCTGGGCTATGGTAGTCAGGTGTTGAGCCGTGTGGAAAAAATGAGAAAGGATACAAACATGCGATGGCAAGCTGCTCGCTTGAATGGTAGGAAGGTGAAAGTGCAATATAATATGCCAGTATACTATAAGTATTTTAAAAGGGAACAATTGCCATCTCCTCCTCCGCCACCACCACCTCCCTCTAAACCTAAAAGGGAGGAAGTTTTTAAGGTAGTTGAAAGAATGCCATGCTTCCCTGGATGCTTGAATCTACCTAAAGCAGAAATAGATACATGTGCTCAAAGAAAATTCAAAGAATACGTGTTCAGGCAATTACGCTATCCTCGCGAAGCCTATGAGAATGGAAAAGAAGGAGACGCTATTATTGAATTTGTCATTGATAAAGATGGGAGCCTCTATGATGCTAAAGTTACATCTGATCCAGGTTATGGTATGGGCGAAGCGGCTTTACATGCAATTGAAAAAATGAGGGAAGATCGTATAAACTGGGTTATACAAAGCAGTAGAGGCCGTGCTGTACGAGTATTGTTATACCACAAAATATCATTCCGCCTGGATGCAGGCATAACCGTAGAGGAATAAAAAACTGGTAGTTTTTCGACTTAGGAAAGGGTTGCTTCTTTAAGAGGAGTGCCCTTTTCGTGTGAAATGCACATGCAAACTCAAGTGCAAGTCCAAACGCAAACCCAAAGCGCAAGCGTAGTATACAATATTTTGAACTTGACACTTGAATTTGGACTTACAACTCATATCTGCTACAAAATGGAAGGCTGCAAAATATCCAGTTTATCAGGAAAATCTGTGGTATAATGGAGTCCTCGGCTTTCACGGCGTATACTGGCAGACCGGGTGATGAGATAACCGATAGTAATTAGATTGCGTAGTTCACAGAGTTGAGGTGAGAGTGTGGTTTTATGATACAGGTCTTCGGTTTCACGATAAAGGAGGCTTAGGCGGTCGGTGGCTCGTTTCAAGCGTACGCTAGAGCGAACAATACCGACATAGCTACTCATAATTTCTTTTAACTCCTTTAGGCTTTGAGTGATCAAGACCATTTCCTTGGGATCAGTGGTGCCGCTAGCATTCCACTCCGGGATATCTTCTCGAATGCTGTGTTGCCTAACTTTTTTTACTATATCATTGGCAATACGATGCCCAAAAACGAGTGCTTCTAATAGAGAATTAGAAGCCAGTCGATTGGCGCCATGTAGTCCGGTACAAGTAGCTTCTCCACATGCATACAGGCGATGTATAGAGCTGTGCCCCCATTGATCTACTTTAATTCCTCCGCACATATAATGGCAGGCAGGAACAATAGGGATCATTTGATTCATAGGGTCAATACCTATGCTTTTGCACTTGTCGTAAATGGTAGGAAAGTGTTTATAAAAAGCATCTTTATCGAGGTGTCGACAATCGAGAAACATACATTCTTCTCCTCTTTGCTTCATCTCATTGTCTATAGCACGTGCTACAATATCGCGGGGAGCCAATGATTTACGCTCATCGTATTTATGCATAAATTCTTCTCCCTCACGAGTTTTTAAAATGCCTCCAAAACCTCGAACGGCTTCTGAAACCAGAAAATCAGGATTTTCACCTGCCGGATTATAAAGTGCAGTGGGGTGGAATTGTACAAACTCCATATTTTCCATATGTCCCTTAGCCCGATACGCCATTGCAATACCATCACCACTTGCTATTACAGGGTTGGTGGTGTTGCGGTATACTTGTCCGGCACCGCCTGTAGCAACGACAGTAATTTTTGCCAACAGGCGCTCAATTTCATTCGTTTGTTTATTAAGCACATAGGCGCCGTAACATTCTATGTTATCCATCAATCGGGTGACAGTATATCCCAGGTGATGTTGAGTAATGAAGTCAATAGCAAAATAATGCTCCAGTATTTCAAGATTGGAAAATTGTGCAGCTTTTTCTAGTATAGTTCGTTGGATTTCCCTGCCGGTAAGGTCTTTATAATGCAATATGCGATTTTCAGAATGGCCTCCTTCTCTGCCAAGGTCATAAGCTTCCTCTGTTTTGTCAAAGCGAGCTCCCCAGTCGATAATGTCTTGTACTCTATCAGGGCCTTCTTTTACTACGATTTGTACGGCCTCCAATTTACATAAACCATCCCCTGCATCCAGTGTGTCATCAATATGTTTTTGATAGGCATCCACTTTTAAATCCCATACTGCTGCAACTCCCCCTTGGGCATAGGCGGTATTGCTTTCAGAATCATTTGTTTTGGTTAGTACTGTGATTGTTAATTCTGGCTGCTGTTCGGCTATTTTGATTGCAGTAGTTAATCCGCCAATCCCGGCACCAATAATCAATATATCTGTCTGCATTTTCTGGAGGTTTAAGGTGGTAATATAAAGATTATTTACCTTTGGCAAGGTAGGACAAAAACGCTTGTATGAGAATTGCCATTAATACTCGTTTTTTGCTGGGAGAACAACTAGAAGGTATTGGCCGCTATACTTATGAAGTATGCAAAAGACTGGTAGCACAACGCCCACAGGATGAGTTTATCTTTTTTTTTGATCGCCCTTTTAAGGAAGCTTTTGTGTTGGGAAACAATGTTGAGCCCGTAGTTCTGATGCCACCTGCTCGGCATCCTATATTGTGGTATTTATGGTTTGAATGGTCCGTAGCCAGGGCGTTAAAAAAACACAAAGCAGATGTTTTCTTTTCACCGGATGGCTATCTTTCATTGCGTACTAAAACACCTACACTTTTAACCATCCATGACCTCGCTTTTGAACATTATCCTGATCAGGTACCTATCGTTTCCCGTTATTATTATCCTTATTACAGTCGTCGTTTTTGCCGAAAGGCAGATACGATAGTGGCGGTTTCTGAATTTACCCGAAAGGATATTATAAAGCAATATGGTACCGATGGGAATAAAATTAGAGTATGTGGAAATGGATGCCGAGAAGGGTTTACACCAATAGCGGCTACAATTCAGGAAGAAATAAAGAAAAAATACTCAGAAGGGAAGGCGTATTTTTTATACGTTGGAGCAGTACATCCCCGAAAGAATGTACACCGATTAATCGAAGCTTTTGGCCGTTTCAAAAAGCGAACAAGATCTGATGTGAAATTGCTGATAGCAGGTCGTTTTGCCTGGCAGACCGGCCCGGTGAAAAGTGCATATGATGAATCCAATTATCAATCAGATATCCATTTTCTAGGCTTTGTACCCAATGATGATTTGCCTAAATTGATGGGAAGTACATTGTGCTTCGTTTATCCTTCTATGTTTGAAGGCTTTGGTATCCCACTCTTGGAGGCTATGCATGCAGAAGTGCCTTTTATTACTTCCTATGTTTCTTCTATGCCAGAGGTGGCAGGTAAGGCTGGAAAGCTGATAGATCCCCTGATTACCGATCAAATAGCCATAGCGATGCAGGAGGTTTATGAGAGTGAAAACCTACAGAAAAAGATGATAGAAGCAGGGCGGTTACAACGGCAAAAATATAGTTGGGAAAGGACAGCTAGAGTTGTGAGTGAAGAAATAGATCGCCTGTAGAAAAGGCGGAGTCATTGCAATAGAGGCTCTAGCTAATATGTTTGCAGAGTAAGTAATCATTTGATATTTACTCTGCAAACATCGAACGGTCTCATGTTTTATTAGTAGTACTGTTCTTCCTCCAGATATATACCGCTCCTGCGGCTCCAATCAAAAATAGAATGATAGCAATTGACTGAGCCTGTGTTAATCCACCCATGAAATCGTATTCCTGATTGACACGTACTCTCTCTATGAAGAAACGTTCAACGCCATTAAAGATGAGATAGATGAAGAATAAAATACCAGGAAATGCTACTAATGGTTTGCGTAAAGCGAATAAAATACCTCCAATTATAGACGCCATCAAAAACTCGTATATCGAAGTAGGGTAAACAGGCACTGCTAGTCGAGTGCAATATCGCCAGTCACAACCTTCAATTGCGATTCCTTCTCGAAGTACATTATGAGGATAATCATATGCCCACATCCAATCGGGAAGAAACCAACCAGATGGTTGTGCTGCTGCTATAATTCCCCAGTCACCATCGCCAGAAAAATGACAACCTAGTCGCCCGACACCGTAGGCAATAATCAAAGCTGGAGCAACTGCATCTAATACATGAATGATAGGGATGTTTTTTTTACGCAAATAGATCGCGACTCCTACAAAACCACCAATGAGCCCTCCATAAATTGCCAGCCCGCCACCAGAAAGCAGGGTGCCAAGAGGATCCGCTAGTAAAGCAGGAATATCTTCAATGACTGCAAATATTTTTGCCCCTACTACACCACAAATGGCGGCAATAATTGTAATGTCACCAATGCGATTGTGTGGGTATACCTTTTTTGTCTGGATTTTAGGTTTTGGAAGCTGTTTTTTCTTCACATCCCAATATTTCAGCCCGACGAGCAGCCCTGCTAATAAAATACCTCCTACCCAACTACCATCTAAACTAAGCAATACATCTGCTGCATCTTTCTTTAGCGCTTCAAAATTTTGGATAGCATACCATCCTTTATAACCGAGGATAAAACCCCAGATCGCATTTCCAATCAATTCTCCTCTTTGAGGAGGCAGGCCTATTTCATACTTTACCTTTTCTGGTTTGTATAAATTGTTCTTGGCTTGTCGCTTTAGCTCTCTAAATAGGATATAGGCAGCAGAAAGAATAGCTAAAACCAGGAAGAGGCCGAAGGTTTTGAAAATGGATACCCAATTATCTGGCTGAGTACCCAGAAGGTCATGAAAAAAATAGGAGAGGTCGGGATACATAAGGAGTAATTAGTGGTTGATGTAGAAATTATCAGCTATATACTAATTGAAAACAGTAGCCTGACAAAGGTAAATAAAATCCCCCCTATTTCAAGTACTCGGTTATTTACAAAAAGGCAAACCTTCTACTCGTTCACAAGGGGAAGAGTCATGGTATAAATAATGTAACTGCTGAAACTGGCCTTCTACTATTTGTTCTTTTAAAAACGTAGCAATTTCAGGGACCATTCCCTCCATTGGATAACTGGCCCAGCCATGATTGCCACCACAATGAGAAAACAGGTAATAAGACTTACCCATTTCACGTAAGTGTTCTGCAAGGGCATAACTTCCATGAAGGGTCATATAACCAGGTTCTCCTTCTTCGCAGTAGTGGTGTGGAGCCGTTCCATAAGGCACTAAATTGTCACAAGTACCGTGAAAGAATGCCATAGGAATTGCATTGTCGCTAGTGATTAATTCTTTGTCTACTATAGCTCCTGCCATACTGATCACTCCTGCATATTGAAAGCCTTCCTGCAAATGAGGTGCACTGTCTAATAAATCACGATCTTGCCAATAGGCAGCATGCAATACTGCTTCAGCGCCAGCACTACTACCTGCCAGGCAAACCCTACTGGGGTCGATACCCAATTCTTTTTTTCTGTCCAATAGATAATTGGTTGCAGATCGGATGTCTTCCACTGCCATTTGGAAAGTTCTGATTTTATTTCTTCTTGCCTGATCACAGCTGAAGGATTTATTTTTCATAGTTAGCCGATAAGAGATAGAGACTACCACAAAACCACGTCGTGTCATTTGTTCGGCAAAGGAAACGGTTAGTTTATCATCACGGCTGCCTCCGGCAAAGCCACCTCCATGTACATATAATAACAATGGCCTGGCTGATAAGGTATCACTCAGAGGCCTGTAAACATCCATGCGAAGCACTTCGTTGTTTTTATTGGCATAGATAGTTGTTCGTTGCTCGATGGACTCAAATATAGGATCAATGTATCGTTCTAGAGGGGGAGCTGTTTCGTGAGTATTCCAGTTGAAGGAGGTAAAAACAAGAGAGGAGAAAAGTAAAATTATTCTTAGCATAACGATAGATAAATTAAGTAGTGCGCGGTGATTTTATGAAATCACCGCGCACTATTGTAATATAAAATGTCAACTTAGTTACTATTCGACATTACTAACTGCCAGGCTTACATTGACTAAGGTATTGGGTGAGATTGTTTCCAGTTTAACCGGTGAAACAGTATTTAGTAATGCAGGCTCTTTTGGCATTTCAATACGAATATAATTATCGGTAAAACCAGAAATCATACCTTCTTGTTTACTCGCTTCAAATAAAACAGGGCGTTCCTGCCCTAAATGTCGGCTGTAAAAATAACGGCGCTTTTTATCACTTAGAATCGTAAGCATTTTATTGCGGCGGCGGCGTTCTTCCATGCTTACGATGCCTTCCATTTCAGCAGCTGGAGTATTTGGTCGTTCAGAGTACGTAAATACGTGTAAGTATGAGATATCTAATTCATTGATGAAGCGGTAGGTTTCCTCAAAATCTTCCTTAGATTCACCCGGAAAACCAACAATTACATCTACCCCAATACAACAATGAGGCATCTTTGATTTGATGCTGGATACTCGTTCTGCATACAACTCCCGCTTATAGCGACGGCGCATTGCTTTGAGTTGCTTGTTGTTACCTGATTGAAGTGGCATATGGAAATGAGGGACAAAACGCTTTGAATTGGCTACAAAGCGGATAACTTCATCTGTACACAAATTGGGCTCTATAGATGAAATACGAAAACGCTCAATCCCCTCTACTTCATCCAGTGCCTGAATAAGATCAATGAAAAGTGCTTCTTTTTTAGGCTTTATTCCTTCAATAACGGCAGTACCATTGCCAAAATCACCAATGTTTACTCCTGTAAGAACGATCTCTTTAACTCCCATTTGAGCGATCTCCCGAGCATTGGCAACTACATTTTCTACGGTGTCACTACGACTGCGGCCGCGTGCCATTGGAATAGTACAAAAAGAACACTTATAATCACAGCCATCTTGCACTTTTAGAAAAGAGCGTGTACGATCGCCAAAAGAAAAAGCATTTACAAAAGTTTTAGCTTCACTGACCTCACCAGCTTTGACCATTCCTTTTCCAGGAGCTTTGCTCAATTCGTCGACATAATCAAGGATGCGGAATTTTTCGGCTGCACCTAGTACCATATCTACTCCTTCTATATTTGCAATCTCATCAGGTTTTAGCTGAGCATAGCAACCGATGACCACTACTTTTGCTTCTGGATTGTTCTTTAGAGCACGACGTACCGTTTGCCGGCATTTTCGATCAGCAAAATCGGTCACAGAGCAGGTGTTGATTACGTATACATCAGCAGCTTCCCGGAAAGGAACTTCGGAATAGCCAGCGTCTTCAAAAAGCCGCCCTATCGAAGAGGTTTCAGAATAATTGAGTTTACAACCCAATGTATAAAATGCAACTGAATGTGGTGTCGCCATAACTAATATTCGTATGCTTACTGTCTGAAAATGAAGGGCAAAGTTACCGCTTTTTTTATAAGCTGGCAATTTCCACTTATCTCCGCAACATAATTATCATAAGTTGGTTACCTTACTAAAAATTGACCAGTTGCAAATGAACATCAACCTGCGCCTCATAGCAGTCATTACATTCCTTTTATTAGGAGCAGTGAGTGCATATTACACTACCAAACTCAAGTTCTCCTTTGATTTTGAACAGTTTTTTCCAGAGGGAGATGAAGACCTGGAGTATTTTAGGGAATTTATCAAAGAATTTGAGTCGGATGACAACTTCATGTTGGTAGCCTTAAGACGAGAAGAAGGAGCCTTTGAGCAATCTTTTTTAGAAAAAGTACATGCTTTTACATTGGATACCCGAAGCCTGCCACATATTGAGGAAAGCCAATCTCTTACGAAGTTCTCCTATCCGGTGCAAACACTTTTTGCTATTACTTCTGTACCTGCTATTCATATTGATCAACCTGAACGTTATGAGCGGGATAAAAAAAGGATATTAGCAGATGAACGTTTTGTGCACAATCTTATCTCCGAAGATGCAACGACTCTTGTAGTGTTATTAAAAACGGTCAATAGTATACAATTAGATCAGGCGCGAGAAATAATGAGTAGTTTGGATAGCCTTGTACAGTCCTATGATTTCGAAGAGTATCACTATTTAGGGAGGGCTTATTTTCAGAAAGAGTTGGTAGATATGCAGAAGCGGGAGATTACAGTATCTGCTATCATTTCTGGAATATTAGTCTCTTTAGTGATGTTTTTTATTTTTCGAAGGCCTATAGGAATTATAGTTTCTCTTTTTTCTATTGGACTAGGAATGCTCCTATTTATGGGGATACTGGGAGCTACTGGGCGAGAGTTGAATGCAATGGCTGCTTTGTATCCTGTGTTGATGATTATAGTCGGTACTTCAGATGTAATACACATTATGTCAAAGTATATTGATGAGCTACGGAAAGGTTTTGATCAGGAAAAGGCTATTGTGACTGCTATTAAGGAAATTGGCCTGGCTACTTTATTGACATCAATTACGACTGCTATTGGTTTCGCATCTCTATTGACTAGTAGGGTGGGCCCCATTAAGGATTTTGGGATGAATGCGGCCTTAGGAGTATTGGTTGCTTATGTGACGGTTATCTTTTTTACGACCTCTGTTATTTCCTGGTTTCGGGCAGATCAGATTATTAAATTGGGAAGAGGACAGGCTTTTTGGGAGCGATTGATGGACTGGTCATATAAATCTAGTTATAAACATCCCAAAAGAATTGCCATAGGTGGATTTGCAATCCTGTTGATTAGCCTATGGGGAATTTCCCGGATAACAACCAACTATGGGATTATTAATAATATGCCCATTGGGGAAAAAATTACGGAAGACTTCAGGTTTTTTGAAAAACACTTAACCGGCTTTCGTCCATTAGAATTTGCAGTATATGTTAAGGATGGCTATAAAGCTACTGATTATGAAGTAGTACGAGAAATTGATAAAGTCGAAAACTATCTTCATGAGTTTTCACCAATCAAAGCAATTGCGTCCGTTACAGCAGTATATAAGAGCATCAATCAAATGATGAACAATAATAAACCGGAAGCATATAAAATGCCAAAAGATGAGCCCACTTTTGAACGCTATCAAAGAATGGCTTCTCGGGTTCCCAAATTGAGTACTAGTATACTAGTTAGTAAGGACGAGGAGAAAGCTCGTATTACATCCCGTATTTTAGATGTAGGAGCTGATACTATAAAACAGATGGGACAACGTATTGATGATTGGATTGCCACTAATACCGATACTTCAGTCGTTACCTTTAAACAAACAGGTACCGGCTTGATTATTGACAAAAATGCTGAGTATGTAAGGCGAAATCTTCTCGAAGGATTAGGGATGGCTATTTTGATCGTTAGTGTATTAATGGCGCTATTGTTTAAAAATATTAAAATGCTTATTATTTCGCTGGTACCTAATGTTTTTCCGTTGATATTGGCTGGGGCATTACTTGGATTTTTAGGGATAGAACTAGAAGCGGGTGTATCAATTGTCTTTGCTGTAATATTTGGTATTGCAGTAGATGATACAATACACTTCTTGAGCAAGTATAAATTGGCTAGGAATAAAGGTAAAGATGTAGAGGAGGCTTTACATATTACATTCCTGGAAACAGGAAAAGCAATTGTCTTGACAACTGTAATTTTATTTTTTGGTTTTCTGGTGATGTTATTTTCAATTCACCCTCCTAGCGTAACGATAGGCTTATTGATTAGTCTCACGCTCTTTAGTGCCTTAATTGCAGACTTGACCTTGATCCCAGTCATGATTCGATGGATGATGAAGGAAAAGAAAGTTGAGAAATAGGTTAAGGAGGTTGAATAGGTATAGAATGGTTTAATCGCGTCTAAATGAGAATGCCTATATTTATAACTGTTGGATGTGTTTATGATGCAATCATTAGGATACTATCTGGAACATTCAGGGCGTGGGGAGATACTAGGAATGCTTTATTTAAAAATGGGATAGTCGAAGATTATTGGGTTTTCAGTGGATGAATTGAATATTAAAGACCTAATCTAAACCTTCTAAACCTTCTAACCTTCTTAAACCTTCTAACCTTCTTAAACCATTCTAAACCATAACCATAAAATCTCAGACCCTATACCCCATACCCATTAATACTATTTACCATTGCAAAGCACCAATCTTATATCACTACTTAAAGTACTTACTACTCGAGAGCGTACGCGTTTTGGGCAATATATCCAATCTCCTTTTTTCAATCGACATGAGAAATTAATAGCTTTATATGATTGGCTCCAGCAATTCGCACCAGGGTATGATCAAAAGGAACTGAACCGAAAAGCTGCCTGGAATGCAATGTACACTAATAAACCTTATGACGAACTTAGGCTCAATAACTTTACCTCCAATTTGACACAGTTGTTGTATAGCTTCCTGGCTTATCTACAATACGAGCAGGAACCTTTACAGGAGCGCTTGTACTTGTTTGAAGAATTATTGAACAGACAACAGGAAAAGCAATTGAGTGCAAATGCAAAGCGTGCACGACAATTGTTAGATACGATGGAAGGGCGTAGCTATGGCTACCATTTGTGGGCATCTCGCCTGGAGGAGCAGATGGATAAAATGGAGTTGCATAAACAACAGCGTCGTTATACGCGGCATTTGCAGCAGGAAAATGATGAGTTAGATCTGTACTATTGGATTAATAAATTGCGCATTGCTTGTGATATGTCGAGCAGGCAAGCCATTTTTAAAGCAGGGTATCAGCCTACTTTCATTAAATTCATTAAAGAACAAAATGAACGAGATGGAGTATTTCAGAATGCTGCCCCTATTCGAGTCTACCTCACTACTTTGGCAATGCTGGAGGAGCGAGAAAATTCTCAGCATTTTTTTGAGCTAAAGGAATTGCTAAAAGAACATACGAATGCTTTCCCAAAAGATGAATTAAGTATTCTTTACCATTATGCACTGAATTATTGTATCAGTCGTATAAATTCCGGAGAAGATAATTATTATCAACAGGTATTATCCCTTTATCAATCTATGCTGGAAAATGGCTTGTTGATTTTACATGGGCATTTGTCACAATTTGCTTACAAAAACATCGCTACCACAGGGATTCGTCTGAAAGCTTATGACTGGACGGAATCTTTCCTAAACGGATATAAAAAATATTTACCTCCTGAAGAACAAGAAAACGCGGTTGCTTATAATTCTGCAGCACTTTGGTATGCAAAAGGAGATTATAAAAAAGCATTACACTTTTTACAAAATGTAGAATTTACAGATACCTCTTATCATCTCGGAGTCAAGATCATTCAGCTGAAAAGTTATTACGAGCTCCAGGAAACGGAAGCTTTTTATTCTTTATTGGAAGCGTTTAAAAAATACATTTTGAGAAAAAGCAGTCTTTCTGATTATCGTAGGAAAGCCAATACTTATTTTTTGCAAATAGCTCGTCGCTTGTACCAATTACGAGAGTTGAAGGAAGTGAGCTTCTCAACAACTTTTGAGAAGAAACGTCAGGCTTTGAAGAAAGTGATTGACGAGAAGGAGCCTTTGGCAAATAAAGCGTGGTTGTTGGAAGTGTGGGAGAGGATGTAAATAAAAAATGGCTACCCCTTTGCAGGTTGTAGCCATCAGCTATCATAACATTGCAGATAAAATTTTATGCGCTTACTCGTACGCGTGGCGTAGCAAGCATCTCTTTTTCGTTGAGGCTTTCAAATTGATAACCTTGAGCAGCAAAGTGTTCCAATACCTTAGGAAGAACAGCTCTCAGCTTTTCCTCTGCCTTGAGGCTATCGTGAAAGACGATGATAGAACCTGCCTGAGCATTGTTAATAACATTTGCCAGACACTGTTCTGCAGTAATTTTAGGATCAAAGTCACCGCTTAGTACATCCCACATTACGATGCGATAATGACGTTGTAAAAACTGAGCTTGCTTAGGTTTCAAGCGGCCATATGGCGGTCGAAATAGCACAGAATTAACCTCA
This sequence comes from Chitinophagales bacterium, assembly GCA_022360175.1. Taxonomy (GTDB): domain Bacteria; phylum Bacteroidota; class Bacteroidia; order Chitinophagales; family Saprospiraceae; genus JAKSDI01. The sequence goes on along the minus strand of JAKSDI010000293.1, from coordinate 19,618 downwards.
TTAGCACAATGGCGAATGTTGTGAAAGAATGGAATGTTATCTGTAAGCCACCCATTAAGGTGATTGTAGGTATGGTTGCCAACAGAGTGCCCCGCGTCTTTAACCTGCTGAAATACATCACGGTGTTTTCTGATATTATCACCTACACAGAAAAAAGTAGCTTTGGCTTTGTAAGCTTCCAGTTGTTCTAATACCCATGGGGTCACTTCAGGGATGGGGCCATCATCAAAAGTAAGGTATAATACCTTCTCTTTAGAAGGGATTTTCCAAGTGAAATTTGGAAAGAGGTTTTGGATAAATTGAGGCGTTTTTACGAGATACATGTTAATTTTGGATTAAAAAATGTTCAGGGATATTGTTCAATAAGTATATGTGAATACAATAGGATATCACTATCCTTTTGTATTTTTTATCACTACAAGGGGGCTTATAGTTTGGAGTCGTTGCCGGGAAAATCGCTCTAAGCGTATTTTTGGAGGTGGTGCTTACAACCTAAATAATTATCTCCAAAAACGCTCTGAAAAATCAGAACGGCACAATTAACTGGATTGGTAGTTTAGTTTATTTTCATTTTCAACGTTTTAACTCCTATTTTTGCTGCCAGAAAACGTGACTTTTTTTCATTTTTTTGCGAATAAATTTCCAAAAGTCAGATTCTTTACTTTTTTGAGCGAGATTTGAGGATAGAAATCGATCCAAAAGGAAGTTATTTCTTGACTAATACTAATTAAGATTAGATAAACCATCAGTATATTAATGAAGAAACCAAGAGTAAGATTTGCGCCTAGCCCTACCGGCGCGCTCCATATAGGAGGAGTAAGAACAGCTTTGTATAACTATCTGTTGGCCAAAAAGCATGGAGGCGATTTTATACTGCGTATAGAAGATACAGATCAGACCCGCTATGTACCAGGAGCAGAAGATTATATTGTCGAAGCCCTTCAATGGTTGGGGCTTCAGCCAGATGAAGGCCCGGGTATAGGAGGAGACTATGGCCCTTATCGTCAGTCTGAGCGCAAAGCACTCTATCAGAAATATGCTCAGCAGTTGCTAGATAATGGGAATGCCTATTATGCTTTCGATACTCCTGAAGAACTAGATGCACAGCGCGAAGCAGATGCTACTTTTAAGTATGATGGTAGCCGTAGGATGAATATGCGTAATAGCTTAAGCATGTCAGAAGCAGAAGCAGGGCAGCTTATTCAAGACGGAACTCCTAAAGTAATCCGGCTTAAAGTACCTGCTGATGAACAGGTGACTTTCCAGGATTTGGTACGTGGCGAAGTTACTTTTGATAGCAATGAGCTAGATGACAAAGTGCTCGTTAAAGCTGATGGAATGCCTACTTATCATATGGCCAATATTATTGATGATCACCTGATGAAGATTACGCATGTGATCCGTGGGGAAGAGTGGTTGTCCAGTACTGCTCATCATGTGTTATTGTATCGTGCTTTTGGCTGGGAAGATAGTATGCCCCATTTTTCGCACCTTCCACTTATACTTAAGCCAGCACCGGAAAGCTATCTTAACAAGAATACAATTCCTGTCCTTGCTGAACGATTAGCTGCTGAGTTTAAACGCAAACATGCTGAACTGCCTGCTACTTTTTTAGATAAGTCAGCACAAGCAATCCTTCAGGTATTACAAGACAAAAAGAATTTGTCTGCTCAGGTAAAGCCTAAAGATAAAGACAAAGAAGATAAAGCCGCCCTGAAAGCTTTCTTACGCGATGCGCTTTTTGGGAAATTGAGCAAACGTGATGGAGACCGCCTTGGCTTTCCTGTATTTCCACTGTCGTGGAAAGGTGAAACACCGGAAGATAGCTTCATTGGCTTTAGAGAATATGGTTTTCTCCCAACAGCTACGCTTAACTTCCTTGCCCTGTTAGGATGGAACCCTGGTACAGAACAAGAGATATTCCCGATGGCAGACTTGATAGAAGCGTTTTCTTTAGAGCGTGTAAACAAGTCGGGCACCCGTTTTGATATTGATAAGGCTAAGTGGTTTAACCAGCAATATGTCTTACATTCAGATGCGGAGTCATTGACTGAAATTGTTCAACCAATGCTAGCTGCTCATGGACATCAACCAGAAATGGCATTCTTACATCGCTTCATAGAATTGATGAAAGAACGGGTGGTGACATTAGATGAGTTTTGGAGCGGTGGTTATTATTTCTTTCAAAAACCAGATTCGTACGAGGAAAAAATGGTCAAAAAACGTTGGCAGGTAGATCGTGCAGATGTATTTCATCGTTTGGTAGAAGAATTGAAAGGGCTCCATACTTTTTCTGCTTCAGCAATAGAAGAAAATGTGAATGCATTTATTGAAAAAGAAGGCCTGAAATTTGGAGAGGTATTGCCGATGTTGCGAATCGGAGTAACTGGTACTATGAAAGGGCCTGCTATTTATGAAGTGATGGAAGTTTTGGGAGTGAATGAAAGTACAGATAGGTTAAGCACTGCTTTCAAACACTTTAATACTATGATTTAAAACGATCTCCTATGCCTAAGAAACAATCAAAAAAAAAGAAACCCGAAGTTCATGATGAGCTAAAGGGGTTTGACATAAAAATTAATGAATTCGGCGAAATTGTTACCAACCTTAAGGTTGATAAAATCAATGAATTTCTAAACGAAAATGTGGAAGATAAAAAGTTGAAAGACCGCAAGTCGGAAGAAGAAGAATAGAGACTGGTTCAGTTGAAGCTTGCAACATTTGAGATAGTCTTCCGTAAAAAAGGTACACTATTGGTTACAATAGTGTACCTTTTTGTGTATTTGCAATCAACAGATAATAGCAAATGCCCTAATTAGCAGAAAGATTTATAAGAGAGATTGCACATATTTTAATAATTTGCAGTCTATTTTGTTAAATATTTGCGTTCCCTATATGTGTTAGCTTAGAAATGACAAAAAAAAAGTGTCCTGGGAGGTAAGATTTCCTGGGAAAGAAACGATACTATAGAGAAAACTAACAACCAAAACCGATTTGTGTATGTGTCCCATACATGTCTACACTTTAAATAGGTGTTTATCTACGCCTATCTATTCTGCTATTGTTTCCACACAGCATAAGTTGGTGCCTACTCCTGCTGACTCAGAAAGTAAGCTGAGACAGTCTGTTCAAAATTATGGAAAATGATTAGACAGCTACTACTTTACCCAAATCTAAAAGCTTTACTGCTACCAGCATTTCTGATGATGCTGTTTAGCGTAAGCGCGAAAACAAACCCAGAAGGAACTTTGATAAATCCACCTGCTATATTTGGAGTTCCTAATGATACAACACTCAATGATATTTGTGATTTAATGCCAGCAGATACTTTGATGGCAATTGATATTGAGGATGGCAGTATACCTGCAATTCCAATGGATATGCCTGATTCTGCTTCGGTAGATCCCTGTATGGGAGGCATTGTTCTTCGTATTTGGGAAGCCGTAGATTCAGATGGTATGATGGATCGCGATACCCAGGTCATAACGATCAATCCGGATATAGAAGCGCCTGTTTTTATAGCACCTATGGTTGATGATTATGTTGTTTATTGTGATTCCAGTGATTTGAATAGTCTTTTTGGACAGTGGAAAACATCTGCACAGTTTACTTTTAGTGCTAATATCGGTTTCGCCGAAGATTGCGCCGGAGTGAATTTAGATCCAGGTACTTTTGTTACTAACATACCTGATACCTTGGGGAAACGCTGTGATACTCTGGTTGCACTTTTTGCTTTTGAAGATGTCTGTGGGAATGTTGGGACCTATGAATTTTCCAGCCGCTTTATCGTCATAGATACAGTAGCGCCTGTATTAACCAATCTACTTCCTGATACCGTTGATGTAAGTTGTGATTCTCTGGATATTTATTTAATGAATAATCCAGCTTCAGTAGTGACAGTAGATGATTGTCAGCCTAACCTGGTACCTGCTTATACTCAAGATACGATAATGGTTTCTTCTTCCTGCTCGGATCGCGAATTTGATCTTCGTAGGCGTTGGACAGTGATAGATTCTTGTGGGCATTCAGATGCTGCTATGCAGATTTTGCGCGTAAGGGATATGCAGGCACCTTCCTTTACAGTTCCTGCGGATATAAATATTTCTTGTGATGATGACCCATTGGACTTATCCATTACAGGTGATGTAAGTGATACACTCGATTTATGTGGAGGAAATATTATCCTCATTTTTTCTGATTCAGAGGTGGATATTCCAGATGGCTGCGCAGCGAGTTATCGCATTTTCCGAAACTGGACAGCACGAGATGCCTGCGGCAATCAACGTAGTGGGCAGCAAATCATTACAGTAAATGATACAGAGGCACCTACTTTCCTGCTACCGCAGGATACTACTGTCAACTGTGGGGAAGAAAATGACCTGCTCATCACAGGGGAACCTATGATGCTAATGGATAATTGCGATGATACACTTGCTGCTGTGATCGCTTTTGAAGACATAATCCCCCTTAGTTGTGAAAACAATTATATAGTAGAACGAAACTGGAGAGTAGCAGATGATTGTGGCAATGAAACGACACTTGTACAAGAAATTACGGTGATTGATACATTGGCGCCTTCATTTGTACAGGAAGCAGAAAACACAGTAATCACTTGTGTGGAAGCACTAGACATTTATGCTGTATTTGACACTTGGATCGCACAACATGCTTCAGCTTCAGCAAATGACCTTTGTACACCTACTGACAGCCTCGACTGGGTAGCTTATAAATCGGGTACGCAAATCATTCCTACAATGCCAGATATAGTGTGTCCTGCTGGTAGTGATACACTAGTCATGCAAACAGTAGATTTCATTGTGATGGATGATTGTGGAAATGCGGATACAACAACCGCTTCTTTTATAGTTATTGATGACACGGCTCCCGTTCTGGTGTCTTGTCAATCAGATACTACCATTAGTACCAGCTTTGGTCAGTGTTCTGCTAATTTTACATTACCAGTACCTTATATAAAAGAAGAGTGTTCGAAAGGAGTTTTGATAGAAGATATTGATGCATCAGCAGTGATTACTTCAGATGCTGAGCCGGGACAGGAAGGAGGAACTCCTGTAAATGCAGTCAATTTACAGTTTATTCTTTCTAATGACTTGCCTATCAACCCTTCTACGGATGGTACATTAATACTCGATCTTTTAAATGTAGATGCTGAAGGGCCAACAGAATATTTTAATGTGTATGGTGAAGGGGGGATCCTGTTAGGGCGCAGTGGACAGGGCACCGTACAATGCGGCAATACTGATACAACACTAACTATCCCTTTTATTTTGCTGGAAGCCTGGGCAGTGGATGGAGTTATTGATATCCGCCTGGAGCCTAATATTCCTATTACTCAGCCAGGAAGTTTTGCAATCAACCCAATTTGTGCTCCGCAGTCTACAGTAGAAGCAAATTTATCCTTTGGAATACGAGACTTTATTGATGTTAATTACTCTTATAAAGTCAATAGTGGTAGCCCAATTGGAGTGGAACCTATAGAGCCGGTTACCGTCACTTTACCTTTGGGTGAGAATGAAATTACTTACTATGTAACGGATTGTGCAGGCAATATTGATAGTTGCATGTATACAGTAACGGTAGAAGATTTAGAACCTCCAGTACTGGATTGCCCAGATGATATTTCGGTACCACTAGAGGAAGGAAGTTGTTCTGCTATGGTTACTTTGCCATTGCCAGATGGAGTTACAGACAATTGTTCTTTGGCAGAAGCTTATATGACGACTATGCCATTGGACACCGCTACTGCCTATTTCACTTATTATTACGATCCCAACCTTAATGATTACTTACCAGATGCAAAGAGTTATACATTCACGGATGTAGCTGCTAATGCTTTTGGAACCGTATCGGTTTCGCTTGAACTGCAAGGTGATTTTAATAGCACAGGTGCTTTTCTGAATGTTATTGGTGATAGCGGGTTGCCAATTGGTAGTACCAGCCTGGGAGTGGCTTCTTGTAATAATCCAGGAATAGCCAACTTTACCATCCCTGCTGATACTTTTAATGTATGGGCAGCTGATGGAGTGATTAGCTTTGATTTAATTCCGAATCCAATATCGGTACCTCCAGGTTTGCCAGGAGATGGAATTAACCCATGCGATCCTGATGTAGTAGATGCTGATGGAGAGGTAGATAGTATCAGTTATGCATTCCTCACACTTACCTATCAGCAGGTGACTCCTTATTATTATGCAGAGGGGGCAACTGATATTGCTTATAGCCAAATGGTACCTCCTTCTATTACACCTACGTTTGAATTTAATGTAGGGATGACTACCGTTTCTTATGTTACGGGCGATGATGTTGGTAACTTAGACACCTGTTCTTTTGTCGTAAATGTGGTAGATGATGAAGCACCAACGGCTTTATGTCAAGCTACCATTGTAGAAATCAATCCATCTGGACTGGATGTAGATACGGTGAGCGTAGCTGAATTCGATGCAGGCAGTTTTGATAATTGTGATATTGATACAATGTATTTGGAGCCAAATACTTTTACCTGCGAGCAGGCTGGCACAACAATTATGGCTACATTAACAGTGATCGATTTGGTAGGCAATACATCTACTTGTACTAAACCTATTCGTATTGAGGCCGAAGCTCCAGCACCAACTTATAGTCCTGGTATTTGTGGTGGAGATACACTCTATCTTTTTGCTAACCCGCCAGTGGCTATAGGGCAGGTATATACCTTCCGATGGTATAACCCCAATGGCTTCTTAATCTCTACAGCAGAAAATCCAATCATACCTAATGTTGATGCAGATGATGCGGGAGCTTATCGCCTTGAAATAGTAGGGCTTACTGGTTGTGTGGCAGAAGAAGTGGTTAATGTAACAATTACGGATCTTCCTCTTACTCCTTCAGTAATAACTGACTTGAATGTATGTAATGATGAAGATATTGTACTTCAGTCATCTATCACATTATCCAATGCTACCTATCATTGGTATGAAGGTTTGCCTCCTTTTGGAAATGCTTTATCGTCTACGAATGTGCCAGAACTGGTAATTCCGGGTCCATTTCAACAAGGAACTCGTCGTTATTATCTTATCATAGAAGCCAATGCTTGCTTATCTGAACCTTCTTCTGCAGTAACTATTACGATTACTAATAGGCCCATTGCAGTTGTAGTTGATGATAATATTACCCTTTGTGAAGATGAAACAATAGCATTACAAACCTATGTTGTTGATGTAGAGTATGAATGGACAGGGCCTGCTGGGTTTGATTCAGATGTGCAATTCCCAACGGTAATAGATGAAGCTGGTGAAGAGCATGCGGGCGTTTATCAATTGATAGTTACTAAAAACGGGTGTTCTTCAGAACCCGATTTTACAATTGTTAATGTGATTCCTAAACCACCGACACCAATTTTGACAGTAGATTCAGGTCCAGTATGTGAAGGAGAAACAGTGGTGTTAAAAACACTGCCTGCGGGTGCTAGCACTTATCAGTGGACGGGACCTGGTTTGACGCCATATCCAACGACTAATAATATGCTTTTTCTACCAGATGCTACCAATGATATCGAAGGTAAATGGTGGGTGGAAACCTCTAAATTTGGTTGCACTTCTGATACTTCCAACATGGTAATGGTGGTAGTTAATGAAGTACCTAATGCAATAGTAAGTGCTGATCCTGAACAAGTATGTGAAAGAGAAGACCTTAATTTATTTGCTACTCCTACTTTACTGGGTGCTACTTATTCATGGGAAGGCCCGAATGGTGATTTCTCTGTCAACCAAAACCCAACTATTTCTGATGTAGATAATACAGATCAGGGAATGTATAGAGTAGAAATTACAAGTGCAGAAGGATGTATGGATACGGCCTCTGTCTTGGTGCAGGTATTGGAAAGCCCGGAGATAGTAGCAGTGAGCAATGATGCCCCTGGTTGTTTGGACGGCCCAACAGATATTACTTTATCGGCATCTGTTTTTCCAGCGGATAACGGAGGTTATACTTATGAGTGGACAGGGCTAAATTTTAGCTCGATGGATGCTTCTGCTATTATTCCGAATGCTACTTCTGCTAAAAATGGAGTTTATACGCTTACTGTATATAGTGAAGAAGGATGTGCTTCCTTACCTGCTTCAACGATGGTCGATGCCAAAGATTCGCCAGGAAAACCCGCTACTCCTGCATTAGCTATCGCAACACAACCACCTTTCTGTGCAGGTGATGAAATTACGATACAAATTCCACCTTATGCAGGTAATGGAATTAGTTATACCTGGGTGACCCCTGCTGGTACATCAACAACGTCTTCTGAAATTTTTACAGTAAGTAACATCAGTACAGATGACACTGGTGATTATGAAGTTTATGTCACTGTTAATGGTTGTGATTCTGATACATCCAATACACTTGCTCTAACTGTAAATCCAATCCCGCAGGCGCAGGCATTTAGTAATAGCCCTGTGTGCGAAGGGGATACCTTATTATTAATTCCTAATCAGGTTTCTGGTGCTGATTACCTTTGGGAAGGGCCTATTAATTCATCCAATGAGATTGTAGAAATCATCAATGCTGATCCTATGGAACATGCAGGTACTTATACACTGGAAGTTACCGTAAATGGATGTACATCTCCTCCTTCTACTACTGAAGTAATAATAAATGAAGCTCCGGTAACACCAATGGTAAGTAATAGTGGTGCTGTATGTATTGATGTAATAGATGCCGTTTTGGCTTTGTCTATCATAGAAGGGACAGGTACACCACATGCAACCTATACCTGGTATGCAGACATGGATTCGATTGGAGCGACACAGAGTATGAATTTTATCTTAAATGATTTTGATGGATTTGAAGATGGTATCTATGACTTTTATGCGGTAGCCACTTCTTTAGAGGGTTGTGTTTCTGATCCATCAGTTTCTACTAGTGTGCAGTTGAATACCATACCAAATGAGCATGCACTTGCTGTAGCTGATACTTCTTATTGTATTGATGATACACATAGTTTGATTGCGGAAATGCCGAATTTGAGTACAGGGCAATGGGCATTGATCAGTGGCGACCCAGAAGGTGTAAATATCACAGAAAATATGCAGGCTGTTACAGATGTTGAAGGCTTACACGGTGATAGCAATTATAGCTTTACCTGGTCGCTTTCCAATGGAGCTTGTGTTGATTTCAGTATAGACACATTAGGGGTGATGGTCAATAATGCTGAAGCAGCAATTGCAGGATCAGATACACTGCTTTGTGCAGGTGATCCTGTTATATTAGACGCTACAATGCCTCCTAATGGGACTGGAGTCTGGTCACAATCACCTGTACAAAGTGATTTTAATGTAGTGATTGTTGATTCAAGTGATCCTGCAACTCCTATTACCGGATCGGGAGTAAGGCCAGGCAATACTTATGTGTTTACCTGGACAGTAGATAGTGAGTGTGGAGTAGAAGAAGATGATGTATTCATTACTATTTCTGACAATAACCCGCGTGCAGGTGAGGATCAAATCGCTTGTAATGATGAAGGTACAGCAGTTCTAATGGCGATTACTCCTGCTGATGCAAGTTTGGGAAGATGGTCTTCGCCAGATGATAATTTACTCTTTGGAGATCGCAATGCGCCAGAAACAACAGTTACGAATCTTGTAGTAGGTGATAATATGATCCTGTGGACTTTAGATGAAGGTTATTGTGGCGCCTCTTCTATTGATACCGTTATTATCAATTATCAGGAAAATCCTGTGGCATTTGATGATGAAATGTCAGTGGAATTTGCAATTGAGACAGAGATCAATGTATTGTTAAATGATGACCTTCCTCCTAATTCATATATCAATATCGTTTTACCACCGGGCAGGGGGACTGCTACTATTATTGGAGATAGTACCATTGCCTATCTACCTGATGCCAACTTCATTGGTACTGATATTCTGACTTATGAAGTATGTAGTGATGGCTGTGAATGTTCAGAAGCCAATTTGATATTTCAGGTGGGGGAAGATGCACAATGCGAAGCACCCAATATTATCACTCCTAATGGTGATGGTATTAATGATGTATTTACCGTGCCATGTCTGTTAGATGCAGTAAAGTATCCAAAGAGCCAGGTGCTTATTTTCAATCGATGGGGTGATGAAGTATTCCGCTCAGGACAGCCCTATCAAAACGACTGGGATGGTACCTTCAATGGTGAAGATTTACCAGCGGATACTTATTTCTTCCTAGTAGATTTTGGTGGAGAAATGGCTCCATTGAATGGTTTTTTAATGATCCAGCGATAACGACAAACTAATAGGGGGCGGCTCTACAGGCTGCTCCTGTTTAAAAAGCATATACTATCATGAAGCATATATACACAACCATCATATTACTTCTAATGACATCTTGCTTATTGGCACAGCAGGAAGATCAATTCACGCAGTTTATGCATTATAAACTGGGATTCAATCCTGCTTATGCAGGCAGCACTGGAGGAACCCGTATCACAGCGATGGCAAGACAACAGTGGATTGGGCTAGAAGGAGCTCCACAATCACAGCTTATTACTTTTAATATGGCTGCTCTTGATAGTAAGCGCCTGGGAGTAGGAGGGAGTTTGATACGCCATACGATAGGAGTGACGGATCGTTATACCCTGGAAGGAGATTATGCATATCGTTTCGAATTAGGGAATGGTTATTTGGGTATGGGGTTATCAGCTTCCATTCGTATGATACAAGTCAATTTTGATGAAGTGCGTGCTACTCAGCCTAAAGAAACGGATTCTGCAATCCCCGCTGGCTATCAAAGCCGTTATGTGCCAAACTTTGGAGTCGGAATATTTTATAATACCGAGAGTTTTTACTTTGGTTTTTCTGCTCCACGTCTCTTGCAAAATAGTATTGGCCTGGCTGATGCAGGAGGTACTTTAACCAAAGAAGCCGTACATTATTATGGCATGACAGGTTTTGTGATTCCACTAAAGGGAGAAGATATTCGCTTACAGCCTCATTTACTGCTAAAGTATGTAGCCGGTGCACCTTTTGATGCAGATTTTAATCTTAGTGTAACTTTCATGAATAAGTTTACTACTGGTGTTTCGTATCGAATTGGTGGTGATAAATCAAATGCTATAGGAGAATCGATCTCTGCTTTGGTATCGGCTCAGGTAAGTAAAAATATTCTGTTTGGTTTGTCCTATGATTATTCCCTTTCAGATTTGGAAGATCACAATAGCGGTTCTGCTGAAGTATTTTTGCACTATATTATTGGTGGAGAAGAAGAAGGAGAGATTTTTGAAAATCCACGCTTCTTTGGAAGTTTGAATAAATAAAAAAGGCTAGCCTACTTATCATATATAAGAAGGTGGGCTAGTTTTACAATTTATTGATTTCTTCTTTAGTCAGATTGGTATACTGAATGATTTTTTCAGTAGGTTCTCCATTTGCCTTCATCTGCTTTGCTATTTCAATATTCCTTTTATCAATACCTTTTTCAATACCTTTTTCAATACCTTTTTCGTGAGCTTCTTCAAGTAAAGTGCGCTCTGAGCGTACACTATCCCAATATTTATCATAAGTTTCTAATTCTGCTTTAGTGAAAGCAGAGACGCGAATATGATCAATTGCTTCTTTGATTTCAGGGACTTGTATCAAATCTTCAGGAGGGTTTTCAGTGGTTTCTTCCATTTCTGTAAGATAACGTAACCATAGTACCTGTAATTTCTTTTCTGTAAGATTGCGAGCTTTGAATTTTGGTAATTCTATAAAGATCAGTTCTAAGCCATCTATTTTTTTTTCAGGGTATTCACTGTGATACAGTGCATAGTGATGATAATATTCAGTCAGGCTTTTTTCAAAGTTTTCATTTACTAGGCTAAGAGCATAGACAGGTTTTAGGCCTTTGTATTCTTTGGCTTTATCCAGTTGTTTTACATAAGCTTTTGAAGCATTAAATAACACCCTACTAGTAAAACTATCTGTCCATAACATTTGCATTTCTACAATGAACTGCCTGCCTTTATTATCATAGCAGCGTACATCTACTATAGTGTGTTTCATGAGTGGTATCTCAGGTACAAGAGCAGCAGGAAGATATTCCAATCGTTCAATCTTCTGACCTGGAGCTAGTGGCAGTAGAGCATTAAGAAAACTGCGAAGTAAGTGAGGGTGTTCCCCAAATACTTTTTTGAAGGTCAAATCATTTTTTGGATCAAGATATCGCATAGCATTGGCTCTTAACAGTAAAGATACTCTATTTTACAACAACAATTTGTACTGAAATAATTTCCCTATGCTTGCACTTTTATCATAAATCCTTTACCTTGCAATAAATTACCCAAATAGGTAAAGGTTGAATACAGAAGAAAAGATATTAGAGGCAGCACGAACAGTGTTTACCCAAAAGGGATACGCAGCAGCACGCATGCAGGAAATAGCAGATGTAGCAGAAATTAATAAAGGCTTGCTACACTATTACTTTAGATCTAAAGAGCGTTTGTTTCAAGCAGTGTTTGAAGAAGCGTTTGGGCGAGTGGTTAAGCATGTCAACCATATATTTGAATCTAATTTACCTTTATTGGAAAAAATAGAGGGCTTTGTTGAAAAATATATGGATACACTCCTGGAGCATCCAGAGGTTCCTGCCTTTGTAGTAAATGAGCTTAACCAGAAAGGAGAAGCATTTGTAAAAGAACTGATGCAGAAAAGGCAAAAGCCCAACCCAATGCCATTGATTATGCAGATACAGATGGAGGTAGATGCGGGAAAAATACGACCCGTCAATCCATTTCAATTGGTGTTGAGTTTGTTGTCGATGTGTGCATTCCCATTTATTGCTCGGCCATTGTTTAAGTCCTTTGCCCAAATAGATGATAGAATGTATATGCAACTGATGGAAAGCCGTAAAAAAGAGATTGTTGATCTAGTGATTAACGGTATTAAGTTGTAAAAAATATTTTTTTAACCATTATTTACCCATTTGGCTAAAAAGTTCAATATGAATAAACTACTAGCCACATTAGCTTTGATGCTAATATTTTTTTCTCCATTATTTACCCAAATGGATAACTTGATACATTTGGAAGAGTGCTACGAAAAAGCCTGGCAAACACATCCTCTTTCTGAGAAAGGGGATATCCTGGATCGTTTGACCGCTGTTCAACTGGATAAAATTAGTACTGATGAACTACCAAATATCAGTTGGAATGCCCAGGCGAGTATGCAGACTGAAACGGTTGAGTTTCCCTTTGAAATTCCTATCCCTAATTTTACAGGTTTGGATTTGCCACTGTATAGAATGCAAACTACCCTGGATGCTCAATACACTTTATATGATGGAGGTGTGAATGATGCAAGAAAAGCGGTGGAGCAAGCTTCCTTGCTTTCGCAAAAAGCAGAAATTGAATTAAGTAGGGAGCCACTTAAAGAGAAGATAAATGAGCTGGTGTTTGGCATTTTGATGCAAAGGAAACGGCTTGAAATTCTCGACAATAGCCGTACGCTTTTGGAATCTCAATATGCTCAGGTAAAAGCTGGGGTACGTCACGGTATTATTTTACCTTCTGTGACGAAAGAACTGGATGTTGAACTGCTGCGATTGGATTCAGAAATGGATCAGGCAAATGCAAGTATACGAGCACTGATAAGTAGCCTTAGTTATCTCATAGGAGAACCTATACCGGAGAATGTTGAATTTGAATTGCCAATACCTGCTCAGTTACCTGAAACCTATACTCTTCAACGTCCTGAACTAGCCTTGTTTGAAGCACAACAGTCTCGTATAATGACCAATGAACAATTGATCGAAGCTAAACAAAAGCCTAAACTGGGTGCTTTTGTGCAAACAGGCCTGGGCCTGCCCAATCCACTCAATTTTTTTGATAATACACTAAGTCCTTTTGCGATCGGCGGATTGAAGTTTAGTTGGAACATAATAGACTGGAAGCAATCAGATCGTGACCGACAGGTATTAAGCCTACAGGCACAGCTAATAGATAATCAACAAGCTGCATTTGAGCATCAATTAGCTATAGGAGATGAACGCTATCGGGAAGAAATTTTAGCCCTGGAGTCTTTCATCCAGAGAGATAAAGCAATTATTCAATTGCAATCGGATGTACTTTCTCAAAAGGCGACTCAGCTACGAGAGGGAGTGATTACTTCTGCAGAGTACATCACCCAGGCTACTGCCCTACGCCAGGCGAGCCTTATATTAAATCAGCATGAATTGCAGCTAGCGAGAATTAAAATAGAATTCCTAACTCAAAAAGGTTTATTGTGAGAATCATTCACTTACTATTCCTGGTTCCTCTTTTGTTGATGGGATGTCAGGAAACAGCCGAAAGAGCTGATGCTTATGGTCATTTTGAAGCTACAGAAACACTGATTTCTGCGGAAGCAAGTGGGAAGTTGCTCCTCTTTGATATAGAGGAGGGAAAGAAACTGGAATTAGGACAAGTGGTAGGTTTAATTGATACAATGCCCCTTCATTTGCAACTTCAGCAAGTTAAACTGAGGATTACTGCGCTGGGATGGAAGACACAATCAGCTAAACCCCAGGTAGAGGTATTGCAAAAGCAAAAAAGCAATCTGCTGCGAGAAGAAAAAAGAGTAGAGGCACTGCTGAAAGATAGTGCAGCCACTCAAAAACAACTGGATGACATTCAAGGACAAATAGAAGTAATCGATCGTCAAATAAAGGCGACTGAATCACAGACCTCTACCCTGAATCAAGGTATTCTGGCAGAAGTGGCCCCCTTACAAGCACAGATGGATATTATTAATGATCAAATAAATCGCTGTTTTATTAAAAATCCAGTTGAGGGGACGGTGCTGATAAAATTGGCCGAACCTGGAGAAATAGCAGCCATGGGAAAACCGCTTTATACAATTGCGCCATTGGAGGAAATGGAGTTACGTGCTTATGTAAGTGGGACTCAATTGCCCCATCTCTCTCTTGGACAAGAAGTAGAAGTATTAGTAGATCAGGATGAAAAAACAAATCGTGAACTTAAAGGTGAAATCAGCTGGATTGCCAGCGAGGCAGAATTTACTCCTAAAACAATACAAACAAAAGAGGAGCGGGTGAATCTGGTTTACGCTATAAAAGTGAGAGTTGTCAATGATGGCCGCTTAAAAATAGGCATGCCTGCAGAAGTAAACCTGGGGATTCCCTCTCTAGAGACATCACAAAAAGGTGGTTCTGATGAATAATACTGCCAATATAAGCATAAAAGAAGTCAGCAAATCCTATCAGGATAATATCGCTGCTCTGGATCAGGTAAGCCTGGAAATAACTGCTGGAGAATTGTTTGGATTAATCGGTCCAGATGGAGCTGGCAAAACTTCTTTGATCCGAATTTTAGCAACTTTATTGTTGCCAGATGAAGGAGTGGCTAGCCTGAATGGCTGGGATGTACGAAAGGATTATCGCACTATCCGGAGTAATATAGGTTATATGCCGGGACGGTTTTCTCTTTATCAAGACTTATCAGTAGAAGAGAATTTACATTTTTTCGCTACCATCTTTGGCACTAAGGTAGAAGAGAACTACGATCTCATCAAAGATATTTATGACCAGCTCGCTCCTTTTAAAAAAAGGCGGGCAGGAAATTTATCTGGAGGAATGAAGCAAAAACTGGCACTCTGCTGCGCACTTATACACAAGCCAGTAGTCTTATTATTAGATGAACCAACAACGGGAGTAGACCCTGTATCACGCAAAGAGTTTTGGGATATGTTGGGCAGGCTTAAAGCAAAAGGCATTACAACACTGGTGTCTACACCTTATATGGATGAGGCAAGCTTGTGTGATCGAGTCGCACTTATTCAGAAAGGCCGAATTCTAGATGTAGGCAGCCCAAATGAGATTATTGATAAGTATAAACACCCGCTGCTTGCAGTCCGAACAGATGATATGTATCGGCTAATTAATGACCTGAGAACATTCGATTTTACGCATACCGTTTTCCCTTTCGGGGAATATGTACACTTGTCGCTTATCCAAACAGTTTGGCCGGAAGTAATAGCATCTTATCTATTAAGTAAAGAACATACGGGCCTTGACATCCAAGCTGTAAAGCCGACGATAGAGGACGCTTTTATGGAATTAATGATTTAAGAAGTTTAGATGGTTTAAAAGTTTGGAGTTAAACTATCTAAACTCTCCTAAACTATCTAATCACTTTCAACTCACACTACTATGGAATACGCAATAAGTGCTAATGGTTTGACTAAAAAATTTGGAGCATTCACTGCTGTTAATGCCATTACTTTTAATGTCAAAAAAGGAGAGATTTTTGGGTTTCTGGGGGCTAATGGAGCAGGCAAAACTACCGCTATGCGTATGCTAAACGGGCTATCAAGGCCTACAGCAGGTGAAGCACAGGTAGCAGGATATGATGTCTATCGGGAAACAGAAAGAATTAAGCAACATATTGGCTATATGAGCCAGAAATTTTCTCTTTATGAAGACCTAACCCCTAAAGAAAATATCCATTTCTACGGCGGAATTTATGGTGGAAGCTTGTCTTTCCTGAAGCAAAAATCAAAAGAGCTAATTACAGAGCTGGGAATGGAAGCTTATGCGAATACATTGGTTAAAAATATTCCTTTGGGCTGGAAGCAAAAATTATCGTTTTCTATAGCAATTATGCATCAGCCTGCTATCGTATTCCTGGATGAGCCTACTGGAGGAGTAGATCCTATTACTCGTCGGCAATTCTGGGAAATGATCTATAAAGTAGCTAATGAAGGAATGACCGTTTTTGTAACGACTCACTATATGGATGAAGCAGAATATTGTGATCGTGTATCTATTATGGTAGATGGACGCATTGAGGCATTAGATAGTCCTGGAAACCTGAAAAAGCAATTTAAAGCAGAAACAATGAATGATGTTTTCCTCAAACTCACTCGCCCATGAAGCAATTAGGAATATTTATAAAAAAGGAAATCTATCATATTCTCAGAGATAAACGAACATTGGTTATTCTATTGGGAATGCCTCTGGCTTTGGTTTTGCTCTTTGGTTTTGCCATTACCAATGAAATTAATAATGCACGCATTGCTTTGGTTGACCTTGCGCAGGATGAATTGAGTCAGGAAATTAGCGCTCGTTTAGCAGCTTCTGATTACTTTACAATTGAAGACCAACTACCACAGGTCGCAGATATAGAACCCCACTTTCAAAAAGGCAAAAGTAAGCTGGTAGTCGTATTCCCAGAGCAGTTGCAGTCTAATACACGCAGGGGAATCCCTACTTCTATACAGTTGATAGCAGATGCAACAGATCCTAACACAGCTACTACTCTAATCAATTACGCACAAGCTATTATTTATAGCGAACTGCAAGAATCTACTGATAACCCCAAACCTCCTTTGCATATACAAACGGAAGTAAAGATGCTTTATAACCCACGCCTCAAGAGTGTTTATATGTTTGTGCCAGGCGTGATGACGGTCATACTTATGTTGGTATCTGCCATGATGACCTCCATCGCTATTACCCGTGAAAAAGAGTTAGGAACAATGGAAGTTCTATTGGTTTCACCGCTGCGGCCTCCATTGATTGTAATTGGCAAGGTGATTCCTTATATATTGTTGTCACTCATCAATACTGCTGTCATCTTAATGCTGGGCACCTTCGTGTTTGGCATGCCTGTAGAAGGAAGCCTTGCCTTGTTGGGTTTAGAATCTTTATTATTTGTAGTGACTTCTTTAGGGCTGGGAATTTTGATTTCTACTCGTACCGAAAGTCAGCAGGTTGCTATGCTGATTTCTCTTATGGCATTAATGCTACCAACAATCTTATTATCGGGATTTATTTTCCCCATAGAGTCAATGCCTAAACTATTACAGATCATCAGCAATATAATACCAGCCAAGTGGTTTATCATCATCATTAAAAATATTATGCTGAAAGGGACTGGTTTTGAATTCGTATGGAAAGAGACGCTGATCCTGCTTGGTATGATGTTTTTATTTATTGCTGCCAGTGTGCGGAACTTTAAAATAAGATTAGCCTGATGCGAACGATATTATTCATACTGCGCAAAGAGTTTTTGCAGATTTTTCGCCATCGCGTAATGCTGCCACTCATTTTCATTATGCCAATCATACAACTTCTGATTTTAGCACATGCAGCAGACTATGAAGTGAGAAATATCAACCTGTACCTGATTAATAGAGATGGGAGCCAGGCAGCACACCGGCTTATTGGAAAATTTGAAGCCTCTCCTCATTTTAATATCGTTGGAAATGCCTTTAACAGCGATGAAGCTTATCGTGCTATTCAAAATGGACAGGCAGATTTATTCATAGAAATACCTGTAGATTTTCAGCGCAATCTTTTAAGAGATGGCTACGCTCAACTACAATCATCAGTTGATGCAATTAATGGTGTGAAAGCAGGCCTGGCAAGTGCTTACACCAATGCTATTATTACAGATTTTAATGAAGAATTTAGAAAAGAATGGATCTCAGCGGTTAATGTTTCCGACTCCCCTAAAGCACACTTGGCAACCAATGGCCAACCACCTCAAAGTACTAATACTCATACACTCCTCTCTCAACCTTCACCCAACGAAGCTGATAAGCGTAGTTGGGAAATCACTGCATCACCATATCACCACATCACCATATCTCCTTCTCCTATCACTATTCGTTCCGCCAATTGGTTCAATCCCGAGCTCAACTACCAGACTTTCATGGTGCCAGGTATTCTTGTACTACTGGTCACCCTGGTTGGGACCTTTCTTTCGGGGATGAATATTGTGAAGGAAAAGGAAATCGGTACAATAGAACAAATTAATGTAACACCTATCCGAAAGTATCAATTTATAATAGGAAAATTACTTCCTTTCTGGATCATCGCTTTGATCGAACTAGCATTTGGGCTGTTAGTGGGTAAGTTGGTATTTGATATTCCATTTGTAGGTAGTTTGTGGTTGATCTTTGGTTTTTCAGCACTGTATCTGTTAGTTGTTTTGGGCATTGGTTTATTAGTTTCTACTGTCACAGAGACACAGCAACAGGCTATGTTTATCTCCTGGTTCTTTTTAATAATATTTATTCTTATGAGTGGCCTGTTTACTCCAATTGAAAGTATGCCGGCATGGGCGCAAGCAATTACCCGCTTCAATCCTGTAGCCTACTTTGTAGAAGTAATGCGTATGGTCTTGCTTAAAGGAAGTGGAATATTGGACATTCGAATTCATCTGATAGTAATGTCAGCTTATGCCATAGCTGTGAATAGCCTTGCAGTGTTGAATTATAGAAAGACTACTTAAATGTGTCTTGGTATATTGGCAATGGAGTCTTTGTATCAAAAGCTGGTTATAGTGCTAGTTCTTTTATTGTGAGCCAGAGATTGTATTATTATACTACTAGCTGAGACTGTTCATACAAGTGTGTCTCTTATCTTAGCAAAGATGAAAGAAAAAAAAACAAGATTTAATACTATGTCTAAAGGATTGGAGACACGGATGAAAGCACATCTGGAATCCAAAGAGCCTTTATTAGGAAAAGATAGCCCATTTAGTGAGTTATTGCAAGGGATGGTCAATCAACTGCTGGAAGGCGAGATGGAAGCCTTTCAGGAATAGGAAAAAGCGTCGGATAGAGCCAATAAGCGCAATGGGCATACAAGCAAACGAGTC
>JAKSDI010000139.1 GCA_022360175.1 Chitinophagales bacterium | reverse complement strand
TACGAATACGCTTTTCTCCCCAGTTGTTTTTTGCAGCAAGTGACCTTATTTCTGCAATGGTGACAATTGAAATTATAGGATTATTATCTTTTTGAAATAGGCCATAAGTGTTTTCGATATATTGTTTGGAGTTATCATTCTTCAAGTACAATAGTACTATATTGGTATCTAATACATAATTCATCAATCCAACATTTCCAGTAATTCATCAATGGGCTCTTCGATATTAGCATCTTTTGCTAATTGTGCCATTTTTTCAGAATCTATACCAGTATAATTTTGTTCTTGCAGAATTTTAGATAAATCTAACTTATCTTCTATCGAACCCGAATATTTTGCAAGTAAAGCATCATCATCGGATGTTGTTTGTTCAGGAATTAACTGTACAATTCTAGCACTAATCTCATCAAGTATAGCCTCATTACTAATACTGGCTATTAATTGAACCACATTCCATTTTTTTGCTTCTAAGCTCATTTCTAATCAGTTTGTAATAACAATAAAGATAGGCAATTCATAAATAGCATGCAACCAAATAGAAATGCTCAAAAACTACAATTTTGTGAATCTTCCTATCGACATACTATTTCTTTGAGGAAGGATAATGGTGTACACACCAGGAGGGAAGCTACTTACATCCAGGGAGTAATTTTGACCTTGAATTTCACCCGTAGCAGTAAGTTGTCCAGTAGAAGAGAAAATGCGGTAAGCTTGAATCGCCACTCCACTTACACCAAGCATTTCTATAGTGATAGCATCGTGGGCAGGATTAGGATAGAGGTTGAAAATAGGTGCCCGATCCAGATTGGTTGTACTACCAATTGGATCACCGTCAACATAACATGATCCATCATAGTGCACAGGATCAGTATATAACTGCTGTCCAGATTGTGCAAAACATAATAAGGACCACTCACATTGAGGCTCTATTGCCAGGAAGGATTGCTGAAGGCATTCCATCTCATTAAATAAACCAAGTGTAGAACCTATCCCTTCCAGCCAGCTGAAGGCATAACGGCTTTCGTTTTCGATATGAATGTTGATGTTAAGTTTTCTGCGTGATACACCATCTTCTGTGTATATAGTATCGAGAGAGGCAACGGTGAAAACAGGGCAATCAGGCCAGCTTTCACAATCTATTTCTATGTTTTTTAGGGTATCTCCTGGAAGTAAGGAGATATCCATGATGAGTTTAGGAGCTGTAGCCCCTGCTCTCCAATACCACGTTTGAGGGCCATCGCTATAATATGATCCAGCATATGTCGCATTATCTTTCTGGAAAAATTTGCCTCCTGAAACATAAAGAGTAGTGTATACCTGATTATCTATAAGTGTATCACCTAGTGGAGCGTAGTGATAAGAAGAAGGGACTGGTTCTGCTGATGTATTACCGAAAACACTATGCAATCGGGTCCATTCTGCTTCAGCAGTAGGCAGAGGAAGAAATTCCTGCCCAATGGCCCAATGACAGCTTCCGATAAATAGTAGTAACAGCAGTTGCCTCATAGAATATATTTTGGGCAGAAGTTACGCCACTTTTTCCAAAGTAGGAAAAATAATTATCGAAAGCTGTCAGCCAGGTGCCTTAAAAATTGTATGTAAAGCCAAATCTTAAGTCAAAAGGACTATAAAAAGCGCTATCGTCATACAAAAGATTATAAAGCAGTGAGATTTCATAACCCCATACGCCATTACTATCATTATACCCAACTCCAAGGTATCCGTTGTTAATCAATTTGCGTTCGGGAACGAGTTTATCATTAACCCCATCGTAAGTGTAATCCGTAACTTCATTGTCAAAACCATACTCACCATGAAGAAAGATAGCATTGAACACTTTATAACGAAGGAAACCTCCCATACCGTAGTTCAAGGTATTGACAGAAGGAAAAGCTTCAGAATTGTAGAACTCGTAATACAGTGATGCTCTGATACCAGCGGAAAAATCTGGTGTCAGTTTGTAGCCGACCATAGGTGAAATACCAAAGCCAAAAAAGCTAAATCTATTACCAAAAAAGTCAGTACCGCTGTTGAATGTAGGAAAAACAAAACCAGCACCATACCATAGGTGGCTGGCAAAGTTGCCACTTTCATCAAAGTACTTATCGGTTCCGCTTTTTTTCTTTTTACTCTGCGCCTGTACATCCAGGTTACAAGCAAAAATCAAAGCAATGACCAAAAGGCTGAGCTGAAGAATTTTTTTCATGATTATCTATATTATGTTTTGATCAAGTCTTTCTTTATAACAAAGGTGTAAAACTAAGTCGCTTTTTTATACTATAAAGTTGCCCTTTGCTTTTCATTTTAACAAAAACTTATGAAATACGAGCAAACAGACGACTTATTAAGCCAATTCCTTTTTAAAAAACACTGATTAATTCTAATTTTATCCCGCTTTGCATAATAGGTAGATGCTGAATATAAGCCTTGGCACCTACTTACCCCTCATTTCCACTTGAAACATCGATCTAACACCTTTGACTACCTCCCATATACTGCACTTCCTAAGCGACAGGATAGGGCATGACGCTTAAAACATGTTTAATTTATTAATAGGAAGGAAATTTTCATAGCCCAGCTCATCCATGACTGGATAGCATAAAAAATAAACCGTATAAACTATGCAACGGAACCTCTTTGTTGTTCTACTTTTCACCCTTTTTACATTTTCTCTTACAGGACAAAGTATATTCGAAGGAAAAGAAATAAAAATCAACTCTTCGGCTATTGATGCTCAGTTTTCTGATTATAAGATTGTAGAGTTAAATGTAGCTGCTATTAATCAATATGTAAAAAATAGTGGAGCAAGTGCCCAGTTCAATTTACATATTAATGATGAATTAAGTTGGGAAGTTGATATTTACCCTAAAGATATAAGGAATGAAGATTATCAATTAGTCCTCCAGACAGAGAATGGGAGAAAGATTGGAGCGCGGACAGAAAATAAAACCTATAGAGGGCATAATATAGGAGCAGCTTCGGGTATCGTTCGCCTTACAATAGATGATAACTTTTTTTATGGCCTGATAGGCAGTGGAGAGAAGACCTACTTCATTGAGCCTGCCTGGGCAATGGATGCAGCATTGAACCAAAGCCTTTATGTCGTCTATGAAGAAGGAGATGTACTTGATCGTGGACATAGCTGTGGGACTGACCATTCTCATCATTTAGAAGAGCAGATACCAAAGGTGGAAGATGAAAGCAGAATGATGATGGCGTGTTATCGAGTTCCGGTAGCACTGGCAGCCGATTTCTCCATGTTTCAGCAATTTGGCGGTGTGACAAATACTGAAAACTTTATGGTAGGAGTACTCAATAATGTGCAAACCAATTATGATGATGAATTTAACAATGAGATAGAATTTTCGGTGGCAGGCTTTTTCATTTCTACCTGTTCAAGTTGTGATCCCTGGACGAGTAGTAATGATGCAGGCACTTTATTAGATAGCTTTACTAATTGGGGAAATGCAGGCAACTTTGGTTTTTCTTATAGTCTTGCTTCTTTATGGACCGATCGTGATTTTAATGGCGGTACAATAGGTGTAGCCTGGGTAGGAGGACTTTGCTCCAGCCTTGAATATAACACGCTTCAGAACTTTTCTACTAATGCAGCCTTGCTACGAGTATTGCAGGCACATGAATTTGGCCACAACTTCAATTCCGGGCATGATCCTTCCGGGAGTCCTACAATTATGGCTCCTTCTGTCAATACGAGTAATAGCTGGTCAATAGCTTCTCAGAATGTTATTAATAACTTTATTGATTTTAAAGCTCAGCAATCGAATTGTTTCTTCCCTTGTACATCTGGTAATGAGCCACCAATAGCTGCAATTGTAGCTCCGGTAACTCATATATGCCCAGGTAGTATTATTCCTTTCATCGATGGTTCTCAAAATAATCCTACTTCCTGGGATTGGGATTTTCAGGGAGGTTTGCCTTCTACTTCTTCAGATCAAAACCCTATGGTGCAATATCCTGATGAAGGTATATATATCGTAACACTAACGGTAGAAAACTCAGCAGGTGTTGATGTAGCTGTGCTTAATGAGGATATCAGAGTAGATCAGGATGGAACAAAGTACCTGATGTATGAAACCTTTGAAAGTGGGCTAGGTGCATGGACGGTTGCCAATTCTGATAATAATGTAACCTGGGAGGTAAGCCAGGTAGGTGGCACTCAATATGGAACTAGAGCAGCCTTTGTAAATAATTTTAATTACAACGCACCAGGACAGGTAGATGGACTGATTTCTCCTACGCTTAGTTTTAGCGGAGAGTCAGGGCTTACTTTCCAGATGGATTATGCTTATCGGCGTTTTAATGTTTCTAACAGTGATCAATTACGTATCTCTATATCGACCAATGGTGGAGCTACTTATCCTGATGTGCTTTTCTTTGGGCAAGAGACAGGGGGAGGAAACTTTGCTACTGGTTTTGATTCCACTAATGATTTTACACCCTCTGCCCAATCTGATTGGTGTTATGCCGGTAGCTTTGGGCCTGGGTGCATTACGCTTGATCTTTCAGATTATGCAGGAGAAAATAATGTAAAGATCAAAATTGAAAATATTAATGACTTTGGTAATAATATGTATGTGGATAATATCCGTATTACCGGTAATTGCCAACCAACAACGCCTCCGGTAGCCAGCTTCTTGTCAGATGTAACAGAAGGTTGTGCTCCACTGACCGTACAGTATGAAGATGTATCCTTTGGTGCAGTAGAAAATTGGGAGTGGTCATTTCCTGGTGGCACGCCAAGTACTTCTTTTGAGCCTAATCCTGTGGTGACTTATAATATGCCAGGAATATATGATGTATCATTGACTGTATACAATGCAGCAGGAGCTGATCAGAGCAGCCTGCCTGGGTATATTAATGTATTAGGCCCTCCAACTCCAGATTTTATCTACGAAGTGCAGGACTTTACAGTCAACTTTACAGATCTATCCATCGATGCTAATAGTATCAACTGGAATTTTGGTGACGGTAATACTAGTAATGATGCGGCTCCGGAACATACCTATGCTGAAGAAGGGATGTATACTGTTACGCTTTATACAAATAATGATTGTGGTACGGATTCTGTCTCACAAATAATTACTATCGAAGCGCCTATACAGGCGGGTATGAATGCGGATACTCTACACGGTTGCCCTGGCTTAGTAGTTACTTATGCAGATACTACAGTGGGAGATGTTACTAGCTGGGAGTGGATATTTGAGGGAGGAATTCCTGCTACTTCTATGGATCAAAACCCAAGTGTAACCTACGATACTTCCGGAACCTTTACTACCACTTTAATCGTAAGCAATGCAATGGGTACTTCCGATACGCTGATTCAGGTAGATTATATACAAATTGATAGCCTGCCAGAAGCAGGCTTTGATGTTGATTATACGTTGGGAGAGACAGTCGTTACCTTTACTAATACATCTATTTTGGCCAATGCCTACGAATGGGGTTTTGGAGATAATGCCACTTCTACCGATGTCAGCCCTATGCATGATTATATGGAGGATGGCGAATATACTGTCACCCTGATAGCAATGAATGATTGTGGAAATGATACAATTACTCAGTTGATTACTATTGTTACCCTTCCTACTGCTTCTTTCGACTTGATGTCAGCCTCTGGTTGTGAACCTTTTACGATCTCACCAAGCAGTACTGCGAGCACCAATACTGATAGCCTACAATGGGAAGCAACAGGCGCTGCACCTGATATTTCCAATGATGCAGAACCTGAATTTGTTTATGATTCGGCAGGTGTATATACGCTTTATCTAATTGCTTTTAATGAGGCAGGATCGGATACTACTTCTATGGAAATTACAGTAGGAGAAGAACCAGAGGCAGATTATTCATATGATTACACAATAGGCAATACAAGTGTTGATTTTGATAATCAAAGTACGAATGCCGATACCTATGAATGGAATTTTGGAGAAGGAGGAACCAGTACAGAGGTTGACCCCACCTATGATTTTACTACAGACGGAATTTATACGGTAGAAATGGTAGCCTTTAATAGTTGCGGTAGTGATACCATTACCTATGAGATAGAGATCATAACTGCCCCTACAGCTTCCTTTAACGTAAGTAATACTAATGGTTGTATACCATTTGCAGTAATGCCACAAGATGCTTCTTCAGCTAATACAGATAGCTGGAATTGGGATGCCCCAGGAGCAAATCCTTCCAATTCTATGGATCAGGCACCTACCTTTACTTATGATGCACCAGGTACTTATACCCTGTGGCTAATTGTAAGCAATGAAGCGGGTTCAGACACGAGTGGGGTGGATATTACAGTAGGAGAGGAGCC
>JAKSDI010000291.1 GCA_022360175.1 Chitinophagales bacterium | reverse complement strand
TTTATAGAGAAGGTACGATTTGTTAGCTCAGGTACAGAAGCGGTCATGTCTGCCATCCGTCTGGCAAGAGGAGTTACGGGTAAAAGCAAGGTGATAAAATTTGAAGGATGTTATCATGGGCATGTAGATTCTCTATTGGTAAAGGCAGGTTCAGGGCTTGTTACTTTTGGTGAAAGTACTTCTGCTGGTATTCCCCCATCTTTCGCAGCAGAAACATTGGTGCTGCCACTCAACGATCGTGAAGCATTAGATCAGGCATTTCAACAATACAGCCATGATATAGCCTGCATCATTATAGAGCCCGTACCTGCCAATAACGGCCTTTTGTTACAGGATAAATCTTTCCTGGAATACTTACGTCAGCAATGCAGCAACAACAATGTTTTGCTTATATTCGATGAAGTAATTTCTGGTTTCCGAGTTGGTTTCGAAGGCGCTGCTGGTTATTACGATATTCAACCAGACATTATGACTTACGGAAAGATTATAGGTGGAGGTATGCCCGTAGGTGCTTATGCAGGAAGCAAAGAAATAATGAGTCATATTGCACCAGATGGCCCAGTATACCAAGCAGGTACTCTGTCTGCCAATCCGGTTGCAATGGCTGCTGGATATGCTGCATTACAACAACTATTAACGCCCGGCTTTTATGAAAGTATGGCAGAGAAAACGACTGTTTTCACCAATAGCATACAGCAATATTGTGATGAAAAAGGATATGAAGTAAGTATTCCAACTATAGGTTCTATCTTTTGGATCGCTTTCAGTAAAAAACGTATCCAGCGAGCAGACCAGATCGATGCGGCCAGCATGGAATTATTCAAAGTATTGCATCATGAATTATTACAAAGTGGTGTTTACCTGGGCCCTTCTGGTTATGAAGTAGGCTTTGTTTCAGCAGCTCATACCAAAGAAGACCTTGAGGAAGCCGCTCAGAAAATATGTGATGGAATGGATAGGGTGTTTGGGGGGAAGTAATCGTGACGTGGTCATATAGTTAGAAGGTGATATTGTGATGTGATGAGTTATGAGAGGTGGTTCGGGAATCGGTATTTCGGTTTTATGGTAGGCCAAAATATCTCATGAAGGCAAAACTAAATGTAGTACTTCATGAACTGAAACATCCTTAAATACGCTTGCGCTTGAACTTGAGTTTGAACTTGAGTTTAATGTAGTGATGTGGTGACTCTACTCAAACAGGGTTTCAGTATATTTCGCTGGATTTCATTTCACTCGAGCTGCTTGAAGGCGAAGTAGGATGAGATCCAAAAACACTGTTTATGGAAAAACCGGGCAATGTACGTCTTAGATTGTTATCATTTGCCGTCATAGCTTATATGATGCTGGCTTTTGCGTGGTGGTCCATTTTATTATACACCAAAAATCAGGATGCTTTTTTAGCCAAGCGAGACAAGCTTCGCATATTGATGGTTGCAGAAGGTAGTATAAAAAATGATGCGGATTTTTTTCAGTCTACTCAATACTTACACCTGGAAAAGCAGTATAAACGCCAGGAATATATGGTGCTGGGAGAAGCCGTAGTTTTCACTATCAGCTTATTAATAGGCCTGTGGTTAATCAATCGGGGGTACAAACAAGAGGTGGGTACTGCCAGGCAACAGCGCAATTTTTTATTATCTATTACTCATGAATTAAAATCGCCTTTGGCATCTATAAGGCTTGTCCTCGAAACCATTCAACGCCGGTCTCTTCCTCCGGAGAAATTAGAGAAGTTGACCCGAGGGGCTTTACTTGAAACAGAACGACTCAATTCTTTAGTCAATGATTTATTGTTATCGGCTAAATTAGAAGCTGCATATCAGCCTTATCGGGAAACGTTGGATCTACCTCAGATGCTGGAAGATATTGTAACCCGTCTAGAAAACAAATACCCTAGTGTATCTTTTGTCTTTCACAAACAAAGTGCAATAACTACATTAGAGGGAGATCGCTCTGGCCTTTCTTCTGTTATGATTAATTTGCTGGAGAATGCAGTAAAATACAGCAAACCTCCTGTAGAGATAGAAGCTAATATTCGGCAGGAATCAGAACATATCATTTTAGAAATCGCCGATAATGGCAAGGGAATCGATGACAAAGAAAAAAGTAAGATTTTTGATAAATTCTATCGGATAGGCAACGAAGATACCCGTAAAACAAAAGGTACAGGTTTGGGTTTATACATAGTAAAGCAAATAATTGTAGCCCATGAAGGCACTATTGAGGTGTTAAATAATGAACCTGAAGGCACCATTTTTCGCATTAAACTACCTCTAAAAGTGGACAAAGAATAAGCGGTTTTCAACTTTGTTTAGAAAATACTTCACATTTGACTGACAGTACAAGAAAATAGTAAAATCATGATGAGAATATTACTCGTTGAAGACGAGGAAAACATCCAGGATGTCATAAAGCTTAATTTAGAAATGGAAGGCTACGAAGTCGTCGCTACCGATAATGGTAAAGACGCACTGAAATACACCAAAGAACAGCACTTCGACCTTCTGATTTTGGATGTAATGTTACCAGAAGTTGATGGATTTCAGATATGTGAGCAGGTGAGGCTTACTAATAGGGATGTCCCCATCATGTTTCTTACCGCTAAAGATGCTGCTCAGGATCGTATTGCCGGTTTAAAAAAAGGTGCAGATGACTATCTAACCAAACCCTTTAATCTGGAAGAACTATTACTAAGGGTGCAAATTCTCATTAAGCGGACAAGTAAAAGTCCGGATAACACACCTGATGAATATAGTTTTAATGATAATTGGGTCAACTTTGCCACCTTTGAAGCAAAGGGCAACCCCGGATCATTTACACTTACCAAAAAAGAAGCAATGTTGCTAAAGCTTCTCGTTGACCGTCGAGGAGAAGTTGTTTCCCGTCAGCAAATACTCCAGTCTGTCTGGGGTTATGATGTTTACCCTTCTACTCGTACAATTGATAATTTCATTCTCTCCTTTCGAAAATATTTTGAAAAAGATCCCAAAGCCCCGGTGCACTTCTTATCTGTAAGAGGAGTGGGTTATAAATTCATAGAATAATTCATTAAAAAATCAACAAAATGGATTATTTTTTATCGCACATATTGTTTTAAAACAAAATTTTTATTTATATTTATAGGGTAGGACAAAATATACTATAACAGCAATGGTCAAAATCAGCCTATTTAGGTTTGGTCTTGATTAATTCCAAGAAAACTTAAAATCTCTGCGCCCTATGATGAACGAACCCATTTCTTCCATTATGACCCAAAAGGTCGTGACTGTACGTCCCAGTGATTCACTTGCAGCCGTTCGAAAAATACTTTTTGAGAAACATCTCCACCACCTTCCAGTTCTTGAAGGACGAAAATTGGTGGGTATTATTACCTCTTACGATCTGGTAAAACTAGGAAAATGCCATGATGAATACGATGGTATTATCGTAAAAGATGTGATGACTCAGAAAGTCGCCACCCTTGGCCCTAATAATAAAATAGGTGCTGCTGCACAGGTATTTTTAGAAAATCTGTTTCATGGCCTTCCTATCGTTAATGACGATCGTGATTTGGTAGGTATCATTACTACACATGATGTACTGAAATACCAATTCAACAAGGAATATCCTAAACATCAGTTGTATTGGGAGGTAGCTTAGGCATCCCTATACTTCTAAACTCAAACGTTTTAAAGTCTCGGTAGTAGCAGCAATGGTACTGAATGGGAGTGCAAATAAGAAGCCAACTCCAGTGAATAGCATCAGTAAAAATACAGTACCATTGCCTACTGCGAGGCTTTTATATTTTTTGACAAATAATATGCTCCCTCGCCGCTGGTAATACCGCTCCAGGGTATAATCCATATTTCCAAAGCCTGCATAAAATGCCTGAATTACAAAAATCAGGAAGGATGTAAAAGGACTGATAATAGGTATCAGCAAGCCTAGAATGAGCAGGATAATGGTATAAAATAATTCTCGTATTATATTTCTCAGTGCCAGACTCAATCCTCGAATAGTATCCTTTGTTATCTGAGTAGCCGTAAATGGAATATCCGGCGATTTCCCATTAATGATTCGTTCTACTTTTTCTGATAACAAACTCATTACGGGTGAACTAATGGCCATGACGAGGTGCTTAAAAAGAATAAGCCCGATAACAGCCACCGATAAACCACCAAATATCTGGGCGGTGACCTCAATAGCATTTCTACCCCATTCCCACGGATACCATTCAATCAGCCATGTAGCAATATTATCAGATACCGACCATGCCGTTCCAAATATTGCAATACCCAACAAAAGGCTAATCAAACCCGGTACTAATACATAGCCCCAAAGGCGGTGTTTAAAAACAAAACGGAAAGCATGAGTATAAGCATATACTCCATTTAAAAATCCTGATAACATAAGTAAGTTGTATCTGTATTTATAGCACCAACTTAACGCATTTTCCTCTAATCCCCCTTTATATTTCTACTTCATTACCAATTTAATCGACTATTCAATTATTACTCTATTCGCAGAATGCTAATGACGGACTTAAAATTTATTTTGCAAACACTATATTAGAGGCTCGCAACTATAGATTTTTCATATGAAGCTACTATTAACAATTTTGTCGCTTAGCATTTCTACTGGCCTTTTTGCCCAAATATCTCTCAACATCGAACTCTTTGGGCAATATGACCGCGAAGATGGCAGAGCCTCAGGATCCTGGTCTTATACAGATACAAATGGCAATGAATATGCTTTATTGGGAGCTCAAACGGGTACTTCTATTGTATCTATCTCTAATGCCAATCAAATAGAAGAATTGGCATTTATTCCCGGCCCTCATTCCAATTGGCGCGAAATAACGGTAGTTGATGATCATGCTTTTGTTGTAACAGAAGGTAGTAGTCCTGATCATCCAGGCATGCAGATAATTGATTTATCCAATCTCCCTTCCAGTGCTACATTAGTAGCCAATTATAATGAGACATTCACCAAAGGGCATATCATTCAGAAAAGTATTTTTGAAGAAACACCCTATATATATGTTTGCGGAACCTCGAGTACAGATGGCGTACACATTCTAGACATCACTGATCCAGAGAATCCTCAGCAGGTAGGCCTTTATCAACCTGGTTATTATATACATGACTGTCACGTCAGAGGGGATATCATGTTTGGCGCTGCCTTTTACGAAGCGACTATAGATATCATTGACATTAGTGACAAAACGAATCCTGTTCTCATCACTCGTATACAAGATCCGGGAGGCAGTACTCATAGTTTTTCCACTTCAGAAGATGGCCAATATCTTATACTAGCACACGAAATGGATGGAATTCCAGGGCGCGTTTTTGATATAAGCGACTTAGAAAATCCTACACAGGTAGCTCTTTACACTGCTAATTATGCCAGCCTGGTACACAATCCTTATGTAAGAGGAGATTTCTGTTTCGTCAGCCATAATTCTGAAGGAATGCGGGTTTTAGACATTAAGGACCCTGCAGTACCTGTAGAAGTAGGATATTACGATACTTTTCTAGGGCCAAGTGGCGGATTTAACGGCTTATGGTCTGCCTGTCCTTATTTACCTTCCGGTAAAATTATTGGTGGTAATAGAGAAGATGGCCTTTACATTTGGACTTTTAACAATACAAAAGCGGGCCGCTTTTATGGACAGGTAGTTGATTCCCTCACAGGCAATCCTATTTTCAATGCCAATATTGAATTAATAGAATCTGCTACTATCTATACATCTGATAGTGAGGGGGTATTTAAAGGTGGTGCCCTCGCTGGCGATTATCAGTTGGAAGTTAGCTATAATGGTTATAATACCAAGGTGGTACCTATTACTCTATCAGAAAGGGAAGATACAAATCTGGTAGTTGAATTATCAACTATTGTCAATCACAGTAATGAAGTGGACACTGATGCCTCTATCATCGTATTTCCCAATCCTGCATCTGATCTACTCAATGTAAAATTGAACCAGCTCTCCTCCGCTCATGAATGGGTACTAATAGATATGCAGGGTAGTATCGTAAAACATCAACTATTAAGGCCTTTCACAAAAGATTTGTCTATAAGGATTGCAGGCCTACCCAGCCAATCTTATCATTTGCTGGTGAAGGACAGGCAGGGAAACATACTGGATAAGGTGATGGTAGTGGTTGATTAGAGCATGTTTGGGATTTATTAATCGGACTTATTTCGTCGCTAATCGGCTTATATTTTGTTGGAAGAACACTCATTTAGCTAAGGCTAAAATCGTAACCTTCCGCCTCATCTAATCCAATTAGAGGCAAAATCGTCTCAAAGAACAAATTCCCAAACACGCTCTTAGTTTCAAGGCAACCATACTTTATTTTTACACGTCTGGGTTTAATAAATACGAATACTATGAAGTTAATACCGTATTTACTGCTGACGTCATTCCTGTTCATTTACACATCATGCTCAAAGGATCAATCTGCTATGGTAGACGATTGCGAGCTTATTGAAGGAGCGACTATCCTTGAAGGGGAAGAACGCCCCTGTATTTATAATGATGTTTACCTTTATCAAGGAGAAAAATACGTGGTATGGCATTGTTGTGTCTGCGACTACATCGTTATGGCTGTAGATTGCCTTGGTGCTGAGCTTTGTGATTATACAGAAGATTGCATGATTGATTTCTTCCAAAATGCAACGTATCTATACAGTACTGATGCTCAATAATAAAGTTTAACAACTCTATTTTTATGCTTCCCTGGCAATAAAAGAAGCATTTTTCCTACATACTCCTGCCAATCAAGTCTGTTTTCATAAGTCATACTCTTTAACAAAAATCACCCCCTGTCAATGACTTATAGCACTACTCTCCTATCCAGCTTTCAATAACTTTGGTTTGAACTTTTAGCCAATCTTAGACATGAAGCATCAAATTGTAATTATTGGAGCCGGAACAGCAGGGATGACTGTTGCTGCGCGTTTATTGAATGCCAATTCAAAACTGGATGTAGCCATCATTGATCCAGCAAATAAACATTATTATCAAGCTGCCTGGACATTAGTTGGAGCTGGTACATTTGACTATCAGAAGACGGCACGCAATATGGGAGATTTAATCCCCAAAGGTGCAAAATGGATTCAGCAAGCCGTTCAATCTATAGATGCAGACAACAATAAAATCACGCTGGATGATGGTACGGATATAGATTATGACTATCTGGTAGCCTGTCCTGGAGTGAAGTACGATTATGATGCGGTAGAAGGCCTGGCTGATACCATTGATAAGAATGGTGTTTGTAGCAATTACACTGACCCTGAATACACCTGGAAAGTACTCCAGGAATTTAAAGGTGGTACTGCTATCTTCACACAACCTGCTACCCCCATTAAATGTGGAGGTGCACCTCAAAAGATAATGTATCTGGCAGATGATTACTGGCGCAAAAGTGGCGTAAGAAAGGATAGTAATGTTCTTTTCCTCACTCCCGGTTCTGTAATTTTTGGTGTTGAGCCTTTTAAGTCTACCCTTATGAAAGTGGTGGATCGCAAAGAATTGCAATTACGTTTCTTCCATCGTTTAACTAAAATTGATGGAAAAAATAAAAAAGTCTACTACGATATAGTAAAACCCTTTGAGAAAATCAGCCACCTGTGCTATAACTATAGTGATGTAGATGATAGCGAGATTATCGAAGATAAAGCTGTATATGACTTTGATATGCTTCACCTCGCACCACCTCAGGCAGCTCCTGACTTCATTCAGCAGTCTTCGATTGCACATCAGGAAGGGCCATCTAAGGGCTGGATCAATGTAGATCAATACAGCATGCAACACAATGTATATCCCAATGTTTTTGCACTGGGTGACGCGGCAGCACTTCCTACTGCCAAAACTGGAGCAGCTATTCGCAAACAAGCACCTGTATTAGTAGAAAATCTTTTACATGTAATGGATAATAAAAGTATTCTCAGCAAAGGCTATAATGGGTACTCATCCTGTCCGCTTGTGACTGGTTATGGCAAAATGGTATTAGCAGAGTTCAATTATGAAGGGAAAAGAGACAGCGATCCTCTCTTATCCAAATTATTTGACACGGGCAAAGAGCTGTATCCAATGTGGATATTAAAGAAATATGGCTTACCATTCATGTATTGGAACATGATGCTTAGAGGTAAGGCTTAATTAATGATTTTACTGAAGATTAGAAACGGAAGCTCCATGTACGCGGGTTTCCGTTTTTTAATTAGATGAATCTATGATTCCATGATTGATCGCATATAGCATTAATTCAGAAGCTGAATTCAACTGCAATTTTTTCATGATATTTTTCCGATGAGTATATATCGTATGAGTGCTCAAGCACAAGCGATCTGCAATTTCTTTTGCAATTAGGCCCTGTGCAATCAGTTGAACAATTTCTATTTCACGAGGGCTCAAAGGCGTAGGAGCACAGGAAACGGCGTCCTCACTCTTAGGAAAACTTTTTTCTAATAGATAGTCTAACACCTTGGTGCAAAAGAATTTCTCTTTTTTCGAAGCAGCCTTTACTGCATCTATAATCTCTTCCTCATCGCAGGTCTTAGTTATAAAACTATTCACCCCATATTCTAGCACCTGATAAATGCTTTCTTTATGATCATCTGCACTGATAATTAGCATATTTATAGCTGGAGAAACCGCTTTAACCTTTGCTACTGTTTCAGTTGAAAAAGCCCCCTCCTGATTATAATCCAGTATTATTACATCAGGTTTAACTTCCTTTAAAATCTCTAACAATTCTTCTTCGTCTATTGCTTCCTCTAATAATTCAATATTAGGTTGCTTCTTCAACAAACACTTCAAGCCTTGCCTTACAAGGTATTGATTATCAGCAATAACAATCGATATATCTTTCCCCATTCCACAACTCTGTTTCCGCTAAAATAGAGAGAAGGTGTGTATTGGACAAATTTATTTAGACTTAATTTAAATAAGGCAAAATACCTTACACTACAACTGGAAATAACGGGGGAAGCATAGCAGGCTATATAGGCTCGTGATAAAAGTTATAAACAAAGGAGGAGTAATAAATTCAATCTGTTTTTTGCAGTTCAATGAATAGCTCCCGCTCCGCTCTGGGAGAAATAGAATCCAAAGCAACATCCATCTGAAGTACTTTAAAATGGGGTGCAAATAGATTTAAATATTCCTCTTTTGTTCCGCCAAAAGGAGGGCCTTCATTAGAAAACGCTACAGCAAACAAGAGGCCTGCCAGTTTACCTCCAACAGATAATAAGTCTTTTGCCTTGAGCACATACTCTTCCCTCCTATCAGGTTTCAAAGCACAAAAAAAAGTCTGCTCAAGTATTAGATCTACTTCTAATCTCAGCTTAAAAAAATCTTCTACTAATAAGTGATTTTGTGGAAAGTCAACTGCTTGTTTTCTTAATTTGTCAAAGGCAGAGGGAGCCCAATCACATACATACACATTCGTAAATCCTCTTTTATGCAGATCAATTGCCTCATGAGCATACCCAGCACCAGGTATTAAAATACGAAGAGATTTATCGTCTATACCATCTGTATAATGTTTTAAAGGAGGAGATATATTCCCAATATCCCAGGGCGTATTATCATCCAGGTAACGCTGCTCCCAGTAAGACGCATTCAAGTTAGTCATTGTATTCGTCGTATTTAGCAGAAAGCTCAGGATCTACCTCTGATTGGTTCACATTTTTGAATTGCACCTTCAATTCATATTTATTATTAAGGCTTTTAATTACTGGGCCAAACATAGTATTCATAATTTCAGTAGCCTGATCTTTAGACTTTTCCATCACATCGCTTTCCAGTGCTTCACGCCGAAACTCCTGACGCAAAAGGTTGAAGTTTTTATTGATATCTACATCTTTTACTTCTCGCATCCAGCCTATATCCAGCTTATCAAGTTTAGGATATACTTCGTGAGAAAGGATCACTGGCTCAGGCAATGTAATAACAACCAAGCCCTGGCGGGAATTTAGGCGAACATCGAAATAGTCATTCAGGCGGAATCCTACCTTCAACAAGCTTATTGCAGTAACTTCAATATCGGAGGAAGATACAGAAAAGCCTAAAAACTTAGTTTGCAACTGGCGGTTCAAACCTTTCTTATCTCTAATTTCCATTGTAGCCAGTTCCGCAATTACCTTCTCTACTCTTTCTTGTAATAATCCACGAGATCTTGCAAAATCGTCTATAGCAGCTCTATCCTCCAAGCGTTTAAGCATTGGCCCCAGTGCTTCCTGCATTGCAACGCCACAAGGAGTATCTATGCTTTTACCTTTTGCATAAATACTACCACCTTTCACTGGTACCAGTGTAGTTATCACCTGAGTCACCAGAAAGCAGGTATACTTACCAGCTACTTCTCGCAGCACATCTACTGCTGTAGAACCATCATTGTCATACCAGGTTTCATACAAAATGGAGGTAGTATCTTTAAGTTTTACAAAATCGTCGAAATACAAATCTCTCAGATAAGGATGATGCTTTTCATACTCTTCCTGTATCATAGACTGAGCGCTGGGATCCAGATTCATGCGTTTCGCAACATGATTTAGAATAGACATATTTATATCGTATACTAAATCATTAAATTCTCTTCGATAACGATGTGGATTAGAAAGTACTGCTAGTGCATTTTCTTCATCAATCGTCATATTGTAATCCGAAGGCACATAAGTTACTTGTATTTCTTTAGGAACAGAAGTGTATCCTTTAGGCGATACGAATTTTCGCCATATAATAATCCCTACTACTGAGAATATCATTAATACTAGTAAGCCTTTAATTAAATTCCTCGCGCCGGATGCTGTTGGAGTGGCCATGTTATATATTATTTCCGAATATTAAGACGTTCGATAACGAAATAGTAACACTTCTAAAAGAGCCGCAAAATAGTATTCTTTTCAGACAACTTAATTAGTTTTCGCCTAACAACTTCTAGTATAGGACAATAGGCATCCTTTTACCGAGTTGGTAGATAAATAATTACCTTTGCTTTGCTAATATTATAATGAAAGACTTTACTATTATCAAAAAATTTACGGTATAAGATACTGAATTTTATGTTATATCAACAACAGACACTCAATTGTAAAGGCCGCTTGCTTTCTCTAGAGCAGCCTGTTATCATGGGTATCTTAAATATAACTCCTGATTCTTTTTTTGATGGAGGAAAATACAATCAGGAAAGTAGCATTTTAGCTCAAACAGAGAAGATGTTGCAAGAAGGTGCTTCTATTATTGATGTTGGTGGCATGTCTTCACGTCCTGGAGCTGAAGTTATTTCTGTTGAGGAAGAATTGCAAAGGGTTATTCCGGTTATTAAAAGTATACACCATAATTTTCCAGAAGCTCTAATTTCTATAGATACCGTTCAAAGCCGGGTAGCTATTGAGTCGATAACAGCAGGTGCACATATTGTTAATGATATTTCAGCTGCTCGTATTGACCCTCAAATGTATTCTACTGTAGCTAAACTGGGAGTTCCATATATATTGATGCATATGCAAGGAAAACCTAACAATATGCAGGACGCCCCAAATTACGATAATGTAGTTCAACAGGTACTCGATTTTTTAATACAAGAAGTAGGAAAACTCAGAGCTTTAGGTGTAAAAGATATCCTACTTGATCCTGGTTTTGGCTTTGGAAAAACAGTAGAACACAATTATGAGTTGTTAAAAAAATTATCCGCACTCAAAATCACCGGATTACCAATACTAGCTGGGGTTTCCAGAAAATCTATGATCTGTAAAGTATTAAAGGTAAATCCTGATAAAGCTTTAAATGGCACTACCGCACTAAATATGATTGCATTGCAACAAGGAGCTAGTATATTGCGCGTACATGATGTCAAAGAAGCAAGAGAAACGATACGCTTGTGGCAGCAATTAGAAAGTGTTTAAACGCAAGCTCAGATTATTGTAAACTACGCTTGCGTTTTAAGTTTGCACTTGATACTTGAACTTATAAACCGTATTAATGAATCAACTACCAGCTCTAAATCAGAATGATATTTCCCGCACGGCTTTACGCTTTTTAAAAAGCTATTACCGCCAACGGCCTCGTACGGGAAGTACAGAACTGAGCTCCGACCTCAGAGGAGCAGGTGGTATCATTGCTGATGGTTTTCTTCGTTATTCTACTCCAGAAGGTAAACATTTTATAGCTACGATTGAGGCTACTTCTGAAGATTCTCGTGATGAAGTGGTATACAAAGTTCAGCAAACCTTATTGGGTTGGGATGCTGCTGCCCTCGCCTCATCTGTTATGGCCATTGCCACTGTATATTACAATTTTAATGGGCATCTCAGCCTTCAGTATAAATATTGGTGGTTATATCTAATCGGCATTATTCTATCTGGCACGCTTATTTTCTGGTTATATACAAAGTTGCGAGCTCGTAGACAACGCTATCATTATATATATGCCATTGAGCAATTCAAACAATACCATGCAGATGAGCAGTGGATTGCTCTGGGAGAGGATGTTTTCAAGCTACCTGATAGTGACATCTTTGAGCTGGATGGCATCCATTATGCATTAACAGAAAGGCAAAAAAGGAAATGGATTGAGGATGAAGAAAGAAAGTATAATGAGTTAATCACTCAATGCGTGAGAAATGGAGTTGGACTCTTAATTGTGCGAAAAAATGGCCCTCCTATAGTAAAGATTACTCCTTCTCGAGAAGATTTGTTTAAAAACAAAAGACAGAGAATACAACTGTTTTCTCAAACTGAGATATCCAATTTCATTCAGATGGAGAATGCTCCCGACTGGATCAAATCTTTCAATGCAGAAAACCTAATGCGTTTTCAAAGAAAGTACAAATACCAGGCCACCATCTGTATGATAGCTGCACTGATTTTTGGAACTATTTTGTACAGAGAGCTTTCCTATACAGAGGTAGAATATATAGCCAGAGAAGATTATGTGCAACAAATGGAAGCACTAATGGTTAAAAACAAATCTATAAACGAACCTATCTATTATTTTGTTGATACCCCTTTTGTTTGGCCTCGCCCATATCTTGGTGAAGTACAAGGCTATGCATTAAACCTGGGCTTGCAAATTCATCCTCAGGCTGAAGCCAATGAAATCATTCGCAATTATCAGAAGGGAAAACAATATGATGTTTTTATGACTTTTCCAGAAGGTATGGATGATTTAATTGTCTATGATTGTTCTCGTTTATATAATATGCAAGGTACTTCTTACATCGTACAAGAAGGTATTTACTCATCCTATACTGATGCTGCTCATCGCATTAGTGAACTCAGAAAATTTGGTTACGAAACGAGTGGCCTTCTTTTAGATTGCTTTAATGAAATGGAAAAAGGATATGCTGTATATTTCGGCCTCGTTTTTAAAGACATCGGCGAAGCCCAACGTGCACTGGCTACATACGAAGCCCTACTTGGAGATAACGTACTCAAAATCAACATGAGTCTACGTTCGCTTTCACCAAACAGGGAATAAGTAAGAGAGCATAATTAGGTTGCTTTTTTGGTCGAGCGGCTTTTTTTGATAGTTAAGGCACACCCGGAGTCTGATAGCAAAAGCTATCAAGGCGAGGATGGAACGCAAAATATCGGAAAAAGAGGTCACCATAAAAAGATTAATTAAATGTGCTCTCTTACTTAATTGAACATTCAATTTTAAGCATTTTTATTTATGCCTTTAATCGAACAATCTACTTATACTGCAAGTAGAGTATTCCGAAATGGACATATCAATTGTATCTATGCTGCTCTTTTCCGTTCCCTCTCATCTGTACAATATCACAGGGAGCGCATTAGTACTCCTGATGGTGATTTTCTGGATTTGGACTGGTCCAGAGCAGGGAGTAATCAATTGCTCATAGTACTGCATGGGCTGGAAGGTGATACTAACCGGCCTTATATTCGTGGTATGGTCAAATACTTCAATAATAGAAGATGGGATGTATTAGGTGTTAATTTTAGAGGTTGCAGTGGAGAACCCAACTGGCAAGTCCGCTCGTATCACATTGGTGAGACAGGTGACCTTCGACAAATAATCGATTTTTCAAAAAGCAAAGGGTATAAAAAAATAGCCCTTGTTGGGTTTAGTCTAGGTGGTAATGTGTTATTGAAATATCTTGGAGAGGATAAGCATCAAGTACCGGATGAAGTTATTGGAGGAGTAGCCTTTTCTGTTCCCTGCGATGTAAAGCGCTCCAACTTAGAAATCGACAAATGGCACAACCGCCATTATTTAAAGCGTTTTTTAATTACTCTAAATAAAAAGATGGAGCAAAAGGCTAGTGCTTTTCCTGATCAGATACAGCTCCCAAAGAAAATGCCCAGAGATTTTAAAACTTTTGATGATCTCTTTACTGCTCCTATTCATGGTTTTGACAACGCTGATCACTACTGGCGTAACAGCAGTAGCCTGCAATTTATTCCAACACTTTGTCGTCCTGCCCTTCTGGTCAACTCATTGGATGACACCTTTCTCGCAGAGACCTGTTATCCTTTTGAATTAGCAAAAGCACGTGCTAATTTCTTTTTAGAAACGCCTGATCATGGAGGCCATGTCGGTTTTGTAAGTAAAAACTCGGATGGACATTATTGGAGTGAACAAAGAGCCTTTGAATTCGTAGAAAGTATATATTGAAGATAAGTAAGAGATAGAAGCTAGCTCTTTTTAAGAAGTAAAACTCACTATTAACTAAATCATAACGTATTAGCCTATTAAAATTAAGACTTTACAATCTTTAGTAGCGTTATTATTGTTGGGAAAGTAGGTTTATTTATTATTACTTTGCAGGAACTTTATGCAAGCCGAAGAGGAACAGAAAATAATAGAAGAAAAAGGCCCTGAAAAAGGCCGTTTCTCGGTAGTGAGACGTTGGATCAAACGACTCGCTCTGTTGGTCATTGTACCATTTCTGGTTCTGATTCTGCTCTTCCAAATACCTGCGGTACAAAACTGGGCAGCCCAAAAAGCCGCCACCTCCTTAAGCAAGACTCTTCAAACTACTGTTGCCCTTGAAAAGCTCAGCTTTTCTTTTTTTGATGAGCTCGAATTAAGCGATCTTTTCATTGAGGATGTAACAAAAGGAGATACTCTATTATACAGTAGCCGTCTTTATGCTAATTTTGACCTCAATCCTGTGACCTATTTCCTAAAAGGGCTGGTCATTGAAGAAATCAGGCTTGATAGTGCCAGAATAAATATCCGCAAAGCAGAAGCTGCTCCTGAAAATAATATTCAGATTTTTTTAAGCAGACTATTTCCTCCTGACACTACTACTTATTATGTGGAAGAGGAAAAGCGTCCATTTCGTCTAGATATCAAGCGCTTGAAGATGAACCAGATTCGCTTCGTAAAAGACGATAAAGAACGAGGCCAGACGATTAACGTATTTCTTTATTCTGGTGAGTTGAATTTTGACGAACTCAACTTACCTCACAATTATATCAACGCCAGTTCTATTTTGCTCAAGGGCCCTTATGTAAAAATCAATGAATACTTCGGCACCCCATATCAAGAAAATTACTCCGACAGTACGGGCTTTGAGCATTATCAACAAGAAAATTACATAGAGGAAAGCTACGAAGAAGAATTCTCTATCAAACAACCACTTTTCTTTACTGCTACCAATTTTAAAATCGAAGATGCCAAGTTTTCTCTCCACAATTGGCGCAATGAACCTCAGCGCCTATCCCCTCTTGAC
Source organism: Chitinophagales bacterium (assembly GCA_022360175.1). Lineage (GTDB taxonomy): Bacteria > Bacteroidota > Bacteroidia > Chitinophagales > Saprospiraceae > JAKSDI01. The sequence continues at coordinate 10,522 of JAKSDI010000291.1, read as the reverse complement.
GAGCTGGATTATCAGCATATGGACATCTACGATATCAATATTGATGTAGATGATTTTACTTTCTGTGAGGATAGTCTAGATTTCACAGGGCAGGTGGAACAAATGTCTTGCAAAGCTTTGAGTGGTTTTGAATTAGAAAACCTAAGTGCTAAAAAAGCTCGAGTATGGTGTCAGGGAATGGAGCTTTATGATATGAACCTAAAAACACCATATAGTAATATTGGTGATACGCTGGTTTTTCAATATAGCACTTATGAAGATTGGACAGATTTTCCTTCCAGAATATACATGCGTGCTTATATCAACAATTCATCTGTTACTCTAAATGATATTATCACCTTCGCTCCTAAACTAAAAGAAAACACCTTCTTTCGGAACAATGCCAACAGGCAGTTGTACATGGATGGCTTTGTGAAAGGGCGTATCAATCGCCTGAGTGGTGAAGACATTAACATATGGCTGGAAGATCGAAGCCTGGTAATCCGGGGAGAATTTGGTACTCGTGACATTACTGTCCGACAAAGCGAATTGGTCAACCTAAACCTACAGGAATTGAGTACCAATATGAGTACGCTACGCCAACTGATTCCTGGTTTTGACCCTCCGGCAAACTTCAACAATCTTGGTAATCTGCGATTTAATGGCCGTGTTGATGGTTACTTCACTGATTTTGTAGCAGATGGTAGGTTAATTTCTGATCTCGGACTTGCTGAAATGAATATGCAGATTCAAAATCTTAAGCAAGGTAGGGCAAGCGCTCATTATCGTGGGGAGCTCAAATTGATTGATTTTGATCTTGGTGGCTGGTCGCAAAATCCTGATCTGGGCAAGGTAAATTTTTATTCGCTTGTCGATAAAGGGGTTGGGCTTACGGCTGAAACAGCAAGCGCAGAATTAATGGCTAAAGTAGATAGCTTTTATTATAAAGGGTATCGATATGAAAATGCCCAACTCATGGGTTCTCTACAAAAGAATCTTTTTCGGGGTGACTTTTCTATTGATGATCAAAACTTTGATTTTTCGTTTACGGGAGAAGTCAATTTACGTGATAGCATCCCTCGATTTAATTTCCAGGCAGCTGTCAATCGGCTAGATCTACAGCGTCTTAATTTATCTGAACAGGATATCGTCCTTTCAGGGAATGTAATGCTGGATGTGCAAAACGACAAGTTTTCCAAACTGGAAGGGAAAGGAACGGTAGCTGATTTTTCTATTTCTCATGAAAAATTAGGTAAAACGACTGTAGACAGTATTCTCTTCAAATCTGGCTTTGATGATCATAATAAGCGCTCATTCACAATCGATTCTGATGTAATTCAGGCCAATCTCTATGGCTTATTTGATATTGAGCAGGTACCTGCTGCATTTATGCAATACCTATCAAAGCACTACCCTTCTTTTTTTACCAGACTGGGCCTGAAACCACCTAAAAAAGAACCAGCTCCTCATCAATTTACTTTTGATATAAGTATTTTGGACACAAAAAATTTACTAGAATTTTTCGAGCCTAGCCTTGGTCCCATTAGTGGTGGGAAGATTGAGGGTATATTCGACAATATTGAAAATTCTATTGATTTTTCTGTCAAAATCCCACAGTTTAAATACAATAAGATTGCACTCAATAATATTGGCATCATTGCAGAACTAGAAGGATCTGAAGGTTTTCTTGATCTTATAGTAACAGAACCGGTAATTAATGACAATCCGTATTCTGATATCAAAATAGCTACCTATCTGGAGCAGGATACAATGAGTATCGCTCTGGCTTACGATTCTGAAACTTCCCGCTTTTTCAATAATATAAACCTTAACACAAAACTATTCCTGGAAGATAGCCTTAATTACCGCCTGGAATTTGGCCAGTCTAATCTTGTATTACTGGAAATGCCCTGGTTGATCAACAAAAATAACTACATCACCTTCCGTAAGGGATTTGTTGATACCGATAATTTCCTACTCATAAATAATGACAAAGAAATTCGCCTGCAAAGTATCACTGAAAAAGGTTTAAAGCTCGCACTCAACAATATGAACTTTGACTACATTGATGAGATTTGGGATTATGAGCAACTCGACTTTTCAGGTAAATTCAATTTGACGGCGGAGGTCAACAATATTTTCGAAATGACGGGGATAGCAGCTAGTATTCAGGGAGATACTATCTGGATAAATGATGATGATTTTGGTGTATTCAGGCTCGACCTTCAGGCAAAAGATCTAAAAAGTCAATTACATGCCAATCTATTCATCACCCATGATACCTCACAGATTATTGCTGAAGGCCACCTCAATCTAGCCAATCAATCCCAAAAAGCAAAGGCAGAAAGTACGCTAGCCCAATATTTTGACTTTAATATTTATGCTACTAACCTACCTGTAGCTATTGCCGAATACTGGTTAGAAGGCACTGTCTCTAATACAGTAGGGCATTTTGATGCGGACTTACGCATTTTTGGCTTACCTCCCCAACCTCATATATCTGGAGATATTCATGCTCAGGATGTCGCTATTACCATTGATTTCCTTCAGACACGATACTTCATTGAAGAAGGTACTATCGATGCTAAAGACTTCCTGTTTGATGCTACCGGAACGATTGTAAAAGATCGCTTTGGCAATACGGCTACCGTCACAGGTGGCATGACTCACAATTACCTTAAGGAGTTAGGCATCAATGCTTTATTAAATACAGATCGTTTTCTGGCTCTTGATACAAAAAAAGGAGACAATGACTTGTTTTATGGACGAGCTATTGGATTCGGAGAGATCACCTTTCAAGGACCATTGAATCGCATTGATATTTATGTAAATGCCTCTGTTGTAGATGGAACACATTTAGTAATTCCTGTCAGTTATGGTGGTAATACTTCTGAGTTGAGCTTCATCAATTTTAGCCAAAGGAAACCGAAGCAGGAAGAGCTTAGTGAAGAAGAAAAAGAAGCCCGCGATCGCAATCTTACAGGTATTGACCTGTCAATGGATCTTGTGATTACAGAAGAAGCTTTAGGAGAAATTGTTTTTGATGAGCAGGCAGGAGATATTATTAAAGGTAAAGGCCGAGGAGATATCAGGATACTGGTGCCCCGGAATGGCGGTTTTCAAATGTATGGGCAATACATCATTGAAGAAGGCGATTATCTCTTCACACTATACAATGTAGTTAATAAGAAATTTACTGTAAAACGCGGTGGAGTCATCACCTGGTCAGGTGATCCTTTTGAAGCAAATATAAATCTCGAAGCCGAATATCGCGGCCTGTCAACATCAGTGGCTAATTTCATTCCTGAGTATTTAGTAAATGCTCCGGAAGAAATACAAAATGATGCGCTGAAAGCAACGGAAGTAGATCTTACTATGGATTTAAATGGAGACCTGCTCCATCCCCGTATCAATTTCAACATTGAATTTCCCAACTTAACGGGTGGGCTAAAAACTTATACTGATAGTAAATTACGGGTTATCAGACAAGACCCTAATGAGTTGAACAGACAGGTATTTGGACTTATTGTTGCAGGACAATTTTTGCCTTCAGATTTTGCCTTCGAAGGAGCTGATATTTTTTATAATACAGTAAGCGAGTTCATTTCGAATCAACTGTCTCTCCTCCTCACTGAACTGTTTTCTGACTTCTTCTCAAATGGAGGTAACAACTTTGACTTTGATATCGCTTACAATCAATATCAATCTACTGGCATACAAGATGGTAATGAAGTCATAAGAGGTGATGAGTTTCAGGTACGCCTGAAACAGGACTTCTTCAATGACCGGCTTACCATCCTTGTGGGGGGTAATGTGGATATTGGAAATTCAGCCCGTACAACCAATCCCGAGGCTACAGGAACCTTTGTAGGCAATGACGTGGTGATAGAATACGTCCTTAATGATGATCGTACAATGAAACTCCGGGTGTACCAGCGACTCGAGCCAGATATTGGTGGTGGTAGCCGCCTCGAAGTAGGTACCGGTTTAAGTTTCCGGAAGGAATTTGATTCGTTTGGAGAATTCTTAAGGAGTTTCAAAAGAGATGGAAAACGGATGGGTAATTAGGGCCCATATTTGACACAAAGCTGCTTTTTTGCTAAATTAATGCAAAAAACGCATGAAAACGCTCTCCAGAAAGCCTCATCTCATATTATGGATTGTAGCTATTATTCTCTTCCTTATTTTGCTACCCAAAGGAAGTAAAACCCTTGACATCCAGTTGCACGATACTTATTTCGTTTTTTCTTTTTTACAATATGCTGGCATCTTATCCCTATTTCTTATCCTACAAGGTGTAGTATATAGATTGGTTATTAATCGTAAGCTAATCAATTGGATGACCGTAGTGCATGTGGTCGGCACCTGTCTACTCGTCAGCATATTTGTAATTAACCTGGCTATTCAGGATAATAATTATTATTTACCTTCTAGTCCGTCCCTTGCTCTGGGAGTGCTACTTTTTTTAATACTTCAGCTACTTTACATTGCAAATATTACTATCGCCCTGATCAAAAAAAGATAATATGATGCGCAACTCTATCCGTTCTTATTCAAGATCATCAAAGCTTATAAATACAGGGAGTATTTCCTGGATTCAGGCAGGCTTATTCTTTTTCCTGTTTGCTGCATTCTTTTGCTATCAGCAAAATTATGTTTTAATACCCAGGCAAAAACTGAATGCTGATTTACCGAAAGGGGAAATAAAAGACCGGCTTACTCCTCTTTACAATGCTGTATATATTACGGTCAGTAGAAATACTAAATTTCCCTACAATAATTGCTATCGGGGGCCTCATATTCAGCTAAATGATCAATTTGCAACTATTCAGGATATCAGCTATGCTCTTAGCCAGGAGATTAATTGCCCCGATGGTTATATATGTTATCCAAAAGTATATTTGAGGGTTGACAAAGATATAAAGATGGGCCTCATTGACGATATCAAAAAAGAGCTTCGCAAACGGAACCATTTAATTGTCAAGTACATTATGGAGACATAATACTTCACAATGGAACACATAGCCCGCCAATTTGGAAAAAGCCTGGATGCAGATGATTTTGAATCTACCAAATCCTTACTAAGTCCTGACTGTCAATATTACATTGGTAAAGAAACCCTTATTGGGCCTGAAGCCATATGTCATTCTTATGAGTCCAATATGCTGGAAGGGCGTAAAAAACTGGATCAACTAGTCTGGGGTGACAGTCAAATAGAACCGATTAACGAGCAACAATTTTATGTCCATTTTACAGATTACCTTACACATAAAGGACTTAAATATACTCACCGCTGCCAGCAAAGAGTGAGCATAAATAAAAAAGGGCAAATAGAACAAATTGAGCATATTGAAAATAAAGAAGAGCAACAAAAATTAAATGACTTTTATAAAAAAGTAGGATTATTGTAATCCTTTTTAAAGTCATAAAATAAAAGAGGCCATGACAAAACATGCCATTCTATTGCTTTCTTTCTGCCTTACTATTTGCTCCATAGATGCTCAAACCAGAATCGACTCCCTCAATGAAGCACTCACTGCCATCAGCAAACGTTCAGGGCTCCCTGGTTTTGCAGTAGCACTAGTTGACGAACACAAAGTATTATATCAAAAAGGTTTTGGCCATGCAGATGTAGAAAAGCAAACGCCTTATACCATTCACACCATCCAAAACATCGGCTCGGTATCGAAAACCTTTCTGGGGATAACACTCATGAAACTCGTAGAAGAAGGTAAAATCAAGCTGGATGATCCTATTAATCAATACCTGCCTTTTGAGATAAATCATCCTCGTTATGTTGATGTTCCCATCACTATTCGCGACCTGGCCACTCACACGTCAGGAATAAAGGATAAAAGTGTTTATTTCAAACATTGTTACGTGCCTTTAGAGCCCATTGATCCTTATAAAAGTGAGTTAAAGTTTGTTGATCGCCTCGAGATGAATCTCATCAAAGGCAATAAACCAATGCCACTGGGAGCCTTTTTGAAAGACTATCTAAATAAAGATGGAAAATGGTACAAAAAGAAAAACTTTGCCAGAGAAGCACCAGGAAGTCAATATGAGTATTCCAATATTGGAGCAGCATTAGCGGCATATGTGATAGAATGTGTTGTTGGAATGCCTTATTACGAATACTCACGTACCGCAATCCTTGAATCTTTATCCATGCTCGAATCTGGTTGGAGATTTGAAGATGTAGATATGAATCAACATGCTTCTGTTTATACGGAATATGGTGCAAAAATTCCTCCATACACTCTCGTGACCTATCCCGATGGAGGTTTATTAACCAATTGCCATGACCTTTCTATTTATTTACAACAGATGATTAGTGGTTTCTCAGGCAAGGATAATTTGGTAAAAGCAACTTCTTATGATGAAATTCAAAAAACACAATTCAAGGATGAAGGGGGGCAGTTTGGCTTGTTTTGGGATATTAATAAAAGAGGGCATCTCAATCATAATGGCGGTGATCCTGGCATTTTTTCCTATATACACGTCTTTCCGGAAAAGAAACAGGGCCTGGTTTTTCTGACCAACACAATGGCTTATGAATCAGAAGAACTGATGACAGATTTTAAGGAAATATGGGAAACTTTAAAGAAGTTCATGTTGTAGTAAACTTATAGCACTAAAAAGCGATAACATTGAATAACTCACTAGACTTTTCACAAGAAGATTTTAAGTCCCTTCTCGACAAGAGTACTGCTTTGGTACTGAAGCAATTTGATGATGTATTATCAAAAGATGGCTATCACTATTTTGAACAGTCAGAAGTAGAATCCTGGTTTAAAGAAGATGTCCCTGAAGAAGGAATGCCGATTGATGACCTCCTACAATTGGTAGAAGAAAAAGTGATCAATACTGCAACAGGTAATGCCGGCCCCAATATGTATGCCTATGTTATGGCTGGTGGGAATCAAGTAGGCATTGTAGCTGATAAATTGGCCGCCACTATCAATCAAAACGTTGCGAAATGGCATTTAGCACCAGCAATTACAGAAATAGAAAAGAGAGTCATACAATGGGCGGCGGAAATGATTGGTTATGGCAAAAATGTAGGTGGGTTTCTTGGTTCTAGTGGTTCTTCTGCCAATCTGGATGGCTTAACGGTTGCCCGAAACATCTATTTCGAAAAGCAGGACATTAGAAAGAAAGGCTTGTTTGGCATGAAACCTTTCACTGTCTATTGCTCTGATGAAACGCATAATAGTGTAGATAAAAGCATACAACTGCTCGGCATTGGCTCAGACCAACTCAGACATATTCCCAGTAATGCTGATTTTACGATCAATCTTACGGAACTAGAGCAGCAAATTGAAGCCGATATCCAAAAAGGCTTCCACCCCTTCTGTATTATTGGCAATGCCGGCACCGTTAATACGGGAGCTATTGATGACCTGACTGCACTTTCTGCAATTGCAAAAAAATACGACTTATGGTTCCATGTAGATGGTGCCTATGGTGGCCTGGCTTCAGCTCTTGCTAGCACAAGGAAATTATACAAAGGGATAGAACTGGCGGATTCTGTAGCGCTGGATTTCCATAAGTGGCTGTACCAACCCTTTGAGGTAGGCTGTATTTTGGTAAAAGACTGGAGTTATCTAAAACGTACTTACTTCAAGAAAGCTTCTTATTTGGATAATAGTCTGGAAAAAGCAGATGGACGGCTCGAATTCAACGAACATCATTTCCTCCTCTCAAGAAGTGCCAAAGCGCTTAAAGTATGGATGAGTGTAAAGGCTTTTGGCATTCGCCGAATCAAGGCAATGATTCAAAAAGATATTGACCTGGCTACTTATCTAAGCGATCAGGTAACAAAAGCCAATGATTTCAGGTTGGTAGCAGATTCTGATTTGGCTATTAGTTGCTTTCAATACACTAAAGGCCTTACTGATCCCGAACAAATTATACGGCTCAATCAAAGCCTAATACCTGCTCTCGAAAAAGATGGCCGTGTATTTATCACCGGTACCAAACTCAAAGGTGAATTTGTCTTGCGTGCCTGTCTGATCAATCATAGAAAGACAAAAGAAACGACCGATTATCTGCTGGACGTTATTAGGGATGTAGGACGAGATATGTAGCCGGGAGTTGGAAAATCGAGAGAGGGAAGTAGATTGGGAATTGCGTCTAGCAGATATATTGACTTCAGCCTCATAAGGACAAGAACCCAAAATAATTCCACATTTATCTTTAACAGTATCAATCAGTTTTTTTTACACTAACACCTGAAATATTATCTAAAAACTGATATAAGTCCTTTTTGTAGTTGAACTTCAAATTATAAAACCCGTACCATATTTCTGTATTTGGTACCTTTTGCATAAAAGAAACTATTCCTTGCTTATAGGGAATAAACATATTATATTCACTTGGGATAGACTCAGACCACTTTACATCATTCGGCTTACAAGCAATTATATAATTATCCCCACTTTTATACCCCATTCCCAAGTCTACCCCTCTAGAAGCAGAATAATTACCTACAACTAGAAAAGTATCTTGCACACTATATCCAGTTTTTTCAAGCAAATTCTTGAATACGTTTATACGTTCAAAATAGCACAAAGTATGGGTACGATTTTCATACCCTTGCATTGTCAAAGGCTCGGCTTTTAATAACTTGCCTTCAATCAGTATAGGTGATTCTTGAATTAATTCTATGCTCTTACTTTCTTGAAGAGCTCGGGATTTGATTGGTGGATACTGTCCATAATATAAGGATACCAACAAAAAAAATAAAACTGAGAGAAACTGTGTTTTCATTTTAGAGAGATTTAAGTGAGAGAATACGACTTTCTCTCTAAGTATAAATCATCTTAACCAAAGTTACAAGCCTAGCAATGTTAAGGAAAGTGAATCAGCATACATTTATTTTTTGCTCTCATAATCATTCTAGGTGATCAGGGCTGTACGCATATACAGTGTTTTTATTTAAAATAAAACATTATATAGTACGGAGTTGAGGATACCAGTTTCGACTATCTGAAACCGGAACTTACATCTTCTCCACAAATTGATATAAGCCATTCACTGCCCTTTCTAAATTCTTACGTAATAGCTTTTTAGCCACAGTAGCTAGCAATAATTTTTTAATAGGAGATTTAGCTTTCCAGTATATTTCCACTTCCAGTTTGCAAGAACTGGTAGTCAATGGGCTGATGATGTAGAACTGGTAAAGTTCATCTACAAAAGGAGGGGTGGTAGTCAGTTCGCCATATACCAATTGCCCTGGTTTTCCTTCTTTAGTTATGGTAATGAAATTAAGATGTTTACCATCAACTATACATACATGTTCTGTTCCGACCCTGGTCACTTCATGTTCATTGTATTCAAATTTATCTGCGCCTTCTGCCCAGTCATGACGATAGGCATAATTAGTAATGTATTCTAAAAGCTCAGGGGCTGAAACGGGGTATTCTTTTTCATATGATATAGGAGGAGCTTTATCAAATTTGATTTTCTTAGCCTGTGAGAAAGGTTTTAGTTTTAATTCCTCCTTATCTATTATCGAATATAGGTAGTTGACGATTTTATCATCGTACTCATCTTCTCCTTCTTTGAAGGAAAAAAGCTTGCTACCGTAATTATCCGACAGGCCTATATGATCTGTTAATTCCTTGCTTAATAATACATAATTATCGCTGACTACTGAGTTTTTCATCAAGCGATGTGCTTCTATTACCTGAGTACCAAAGGGTTTCCTTTTATTCTGTACATTGATGAATTGTAGCTCCCCGGCATGGGCAATGATTTTCAATTGCAGCTTAGGAGCAGAAGCACAAGCATTACAAGGGCAAATCCTATTTTTTTCAAGCAGTTTGAGGTGACTATAAAAAGCGGTAAACATGGTCTCAATCTGCGCCAGCAACTTTTCAAGTGAAGGAACTTCCTGCTCTTTATAGAAGAATAGGGCATCTCCTTCTATTTCTGCAAGTTGCAGGTCTTGTGTATTAGCTCCAATTAACACCTCTAATAGTTCGGCAATGACATGCTGGCTGTGTTCTACTTCTGTCGTCTGAACGAATTTGGTGAAACCAGATATATCGGGTAAAAAAAGCAGGGATTTGTTCATCTTTAAGTTTTCTATGTATGAATTTGTCTGGATGTTATTTAGTCACAAGGTTCCTTAACAATTTGCTACACCAGTCTTTTCGTTCGTCCACCTATTGCTCGAATTTCACAAATCATTCGTGCCATCTGTGATATTCGTGGACTTTCTTATTCCCCTCAACTCCACCACCTCTTTACCCCTATTAAGTGCCTGTGAATTAATCATTTCCTTTAAGCCTCGATTCGACTCACCATTTTTTCGTCCGTCCACCTATTACTCGAATTTCACAAATCATTCGTGCCATCTGTGATATTTGTGGACTCTCTTATCTCCCTCAATTGCACCACCTCTTTACCTCTATTAAGTGCCTGTCCATTAAGGATTTCCTTTAAGCCTCGATTCGGCTTATCAATTTTTTCGTCCGTCCACAACTTTTCTCGCCAGGCCAGACCGAGTAAATTACTCGAATTTCACAAATCATTC
>JAKSDI010000176.1 GCA_022360175.1 Chitinophagales bacterium | reverse complement strand
TACCGGATCGAAGCGTTTCTTTTTCCATCCAGATACCATATCGTAGCCTTCTTTGACAATCATATCATAAAGCTCCGGAATTTCATCTGGTGAATCTTGCAAATCAGCATCCATTGTAATAACTACCTCTCCCTGAACAGCCTCAAAAGCTACATTCAAAGCGCCTGATTTACCATAATTCCTTCGAAATTTAATCCCTCTTACATTGGGGTTTTTAGCCGCCAATTCCTGCACGATATTCCAGGAGTTATCTTTACTCCCATCATCAACCATTACTATTTCATAAGAATAGCCCTGAGCTTCTACTACCTTTCTGATCCAGGCTTCCAATTCAGGCAAGCTTTCTTCTTCATTAAAGAGCGGTACTACTATTGATAAATCCATGCTGTGAATTTATTTCTGATTTATATTTTTTGACAAAATCGATTCAATCCGTCAAAATTGGCGATTTACAAAATAAGCTAGCCCCAGGGCTAATATGAAATTTCCAATTAAGCCTCTCAAATAGGTAAAGACTACTCCCCCTGGAGTTACATCCATCGAGCCATCATCCAGAGAGTCTTGTAGAGATTCATATTGCTCTTTAGGCAACATGCTTTTTCTGGCTTCTAGTGCTTCTGCCATATATTCCTTTTGCAAATTCACCAGATCTGTATCTATCAATGCGAAAAGGAAATAATAAAACAGGTAATACATAGCATTAGCGATCACAAAAATAAAAAAAGCAGTTCGTAAAGCATGTCGAAAATTATATTCCTCGCCAATTTTAGCTTTTTCTATTACCAATGCTCTCCAAATGATTGCCAGATAAATCCCTACAGATGCCCAATAGACAAATGGATTAAATAATAACTTGGCTTCTACAAAATAAAAAAGCAGGAAGTAAACAATAATGATTACTCCTGCTATTATACCGTATTTTATCGCATGTTGAAACTTGCTTGCCATAATCTGCTCTCTGTTTGAGTGGGCAAAGATAGGCAAGAAGTTGAAAGTTCTCAATTAGAGTTTGTATGGGTATTTGTTCTTTGAGACAGTTTTGTCAATAATTGGCTTAGATGAGGCGAAAGGTTACGATTTTAGCCTAAGCTAAATGAGTGTTCTTTCAACAAAATATCAGCCTATTAGTGGCAAAATAAGTCCAATTAATAAATCTCAAACAAACTCTTAAACCTGAGGTGCAGATTTTTTCATGATGGCTGCAATGATCAGATCAAAGAAAACGCCACTCATCAAAATAAAGAGCGAAATCCAAACGGACATACCAATTGGATTAAACATCCACTTCATCATTGCTAGGCCCTGATCTGCCTGTTCCTCACTAAGCCCTTGTTGTTCAATCATTTGCTCTCTTGAAGCATCCAGGATTGTATGTATTAAATCAGGTTCTATAAAAGAAAAGAAAAGGAAAGTCCACACTGCATTAAGTACTGTAATCAACAATACCACAATAAAACCTACGCCAAAACCTTTACCATAACTTATATGTCCACCCAATTCTTCATCTCTATGGTATTTTATCGCCATCACGATCGCACCGATCATTACAGCCGCATTGATAATATTGCTTATCCAGTTGCCGCTAGAATTTTGATTAGTATAATCTACCAGGCCAGCAAGATGTATAACTAGGCCTACAGCTATCAAGATCAGCCCTGCAATCATTCCATAACGAGTGCCTGTAGGCCATGGAGAAACTTTTTCAGGCTGAATGTGATCGTTAGGGTTGTCTAAAGTACTCATAGATTTTAGTTTAAAGTTGGATAATAAATTCAATACTTCAAATTACAAAATTGTCTCCAACCCCTGTGGGAAAATCTACAAGCCTGGTAAAATATACGATAAATTCTTATTTACAACAGCAACAACTCGCCCCTGCAATTCTTCACCAATCAATGGCGAATTATAAGATCGGGATCGTACTGTATTCGTTTCATATTTCCAAGTAGTAGTAGGGGTAAAAACTGTTAAATTAGCTGCCTGTCCTTCTTCTAATACAGGGATCTCCTGCCCAAGTACCTGGCGAGCCTGGTGAGCAATTTTGCTAATAAATACTTCTAAAGGTATCGTATCTGCTAAATGCCTAACATATAGAGAATAGATAGTCTCCAGGCCTATAGCCCCAAAATCGGCATAAGCAAACTCCAGTTTTTTACCTTCTTCCTCAACTGGTACATGATTAGTCGTTATTGTATCAATAGTGCCATCCAATACTCCTTTTATTAAGGCTTTCTGATCTTCCTGGCTTCTGAGAGGAGGACTAAGCTTTAGGTTGCTATTGAATGATTGCAAATCCTGATCGGTATATATCAGATTATTAATCGATACCCCTGCACTGATTTTTAAACCTTTTGACTTGGCCTCACGGATTAACTCCACAGCGGTAGCGGTAGTAATATTGGATAAATGCAAACGGCTATCTGTATATTCCAATAATTGCAAATCTCGTTGTACCATTAAAGACTCTGCCAAAGCAGGAATTCCTTTTAAGCCAAGAGAAGTAGATACCAATCCCTCATGCATTTGCCCTCCTTTAGCGATCGTTTCATCCTGTGGCTGATTGATAATCAAGCCATCAAAGGTTTTTACGTATTGTAAAGCGCGCAGCATTATCCCTGGATGCTGTATTGGATGCTTCCCATCTGTAAAAGCAACCGCTCCTGCTACAGACATGTCGATCATCTCTGTAATTTCCTTTCCTTTTATATCGTGAGTGATTGCTCCCATGGGCAAAAAATCGACTACTTGCCCAAGTGCATTATTCCGTACGTATAAAACATCGGATTTGGTTTGTACAACTGGCGAGGTATTGGGTTGACAACTAATCGCAGTATATCCTCCCACAACAGCAGCAACCCCCAGTGATTCAAAATTTTCGCGATGTTCATAGCCGGGATCTCCCGTTTGAACTCCTATATCCAACCAGCCTATTGAGACATGTAAATCGTCTGCCTGAATGACTTTTGCATTTTCAGGTTCCAGCGCATCCGCTATTGCACTTATCTGTCCATCCCTTACCAAAACATCTTTTACCTGACCATCTAAACCATTCCCTGGATCGATAATCTTAGCACTTTTGATCAACAGATTCATATGTATGTATGTTATTTATCCTTTTCTCTTTCAATATTATTAAATCTTGCCTCTTCTCTATTCGGGTTTGGGGTTTGGGCAACATATTAGATTCTCCTCACTAAACCATCTAAACATTCCTAAACCCATCTAAACTCCCTTATACCCTAATATCATAAAACCTCAAAACCGAAATCCTATCACATCTGAAAACTGTCCCAAATCACCATTCACCCTCTCACCAATCACTCTTCATCATATCACTACATAAATAGCGACATCATTCCTCCTCTCGAGAAAACCAGCGATTATTCTTAAACCAATAAGCATTTTCTTCTCGATAAATATCACTCACCTCAGGCCTTAACAAAAATTCATCAAAATGTAGTAAGTCATCTTTCAAATCAGCATTCTCTACTACCAGGCGTACCTTTGAATCACTTTTTGCAGTAACAAATACCACTTCTACCAAACCCCATCCATTATCTATCGCCCTGATCTCTGTCTGAGGCTGGAATGATTTCCTGTTGATTTCATTTCCAGTTGTAGCATCTGTTTCTATTATATGAGCCCAGGAACGTGCACTTAAATCCTTTGCTACGTATATCCAAAACGAAAAAGTATAATATCCTCCTGCCTGTTGTTGAGGTATATTATCTTCAAATAAGGTTACTCCAGGAATTGCTGGCCCCTGTAAAGCTCCACTTCCCCGATAAACGACATCAGCACTCAAACTATCATATGACAAATATTGGAAGGTCTGATGCGTGTCTCGGCTCATAAAATCTCCATGCGGGCGTAATTCAAGCGTATCATTTTCAATTGTATATTGAATATCGCGCTTTCGCGAATCAATCCGTTTACGGAAAGTATCTAACGAAAGCCGGTACAATTGATAGCTCTCATGATCATACAACAATTGGGCTTCCTCCAACAAGTGTTTGTATCTCGCTTCATGCTGGCTATACAAATACTTACTCAGTATAAGTAATAGCGGTTTATCATTAGGATATTCTTCCAGTATAGCCGGTTCTCGATAAGGCTCTGATATCAACTCTATCTGCTTGATTGTTTGCGAAAGTGATGTTCGCGTAAGCATAGCAGAAGTAGTAGGCAAACCTGTTTGTAGAGATAGAATTAAAGAACGAGGTACGATATCTCCTGCTCCTTCTCTCCAAAAATTATCTGAGCCAACATTATAATGAGGCACTGTAATGATCGCCTGAAATTCGTCATAATCAATGCCTGGTATATCTGTATATTGATTTCCAGGATGCAATTCTTTGATATCATCGAGGTCCAGATTGCGGAAATAGCTATAGTTGTATGCTTCGTAACACAGGAGTAATAAAGCTGGAATAATCACTGCCAATTTCCAGTCTTTTTCTTTAAGCCAGGCCCAGAGTTCCGCTATTACAATGATATTGATAATATAATAAAATGCCCAGCTAAAACGGCCTACAGACCTAAACTGGCGTATGGGACCGGCATAATCTGCCAGCCATTCAAACCCTGTCCAAATAAAAGGCCAACAAAAAGAAAAGAATAATAGTAGCAGTCCAGTCCAGAAAATTTTATTGAGATAAGCATTATACATCCCACCGGCTCTAACAATAGCAAAACCTTCCTTTCTAAACATCCCGATGATCCATCTGATAAGCAATACCGCCGACCCTAATACAGCAATCAAACCTATATATGCCTGCCCCTCAAAAGTACTTTCTTCGATTTTTATCAATTGCTGATCTACCCATTGGAAATGAGGTTGTGCCATAGAAGTATAAATGCCTTCCCATATTGCTTTAAAATAGAAAAAGCCCCATGGCTGAGATGTTCGATCAGTAACCGGATCATTGTGATACATCCAGAAGTAAAAGAATACTAAAGGCAGGATTAGTTGTATGCTGTAGTGCAAACTATAACGCAATAAACGATGCCAGCCCGGCTTTCGCAAAAAGCCAAATAAAAAATAAAAGGAAATGACAAATGTGATAATAGCAAAATAGTAGAAATGAATCAGAGAATACGCTGTAGTAGCAATCGCTATCCATACACTCGTTTTCCAGCTTTTTGTCTCTTCCAAGCGAAGTAATAAATATAGAATAATGGGCAGTACTTCAGGGTGTGCCAGGCCATAATGAGAAATCATCCTTTGAAACTGGGGAGCTAAAAAGCTGATGCCTAATGCAAAACCTACAGATACCCACACAGGCACCTTCAACTTTCGAAACAAGAGGTATAAAAACCAGGCACAGAGTATCAAGCCCAATAATAGAGAAGCATGCACAATTGCTCTTGTATACTGAGATATATCAACAACATAATCACTCACCAACTTGATTACAGTAGATAAAAGTGGCTGAGTCGCTGCCGGCACGACATGCTCCTTGTAGGGGTAATTCATCCCTTCAAACCAGGAATAGGTACTATCATAACGAGCATGATACTCTATGACAGTATAAGCTTTAATGCCATCAGCATAAGCTTCTATAACTTTAGAATTAGGAGACTGGAAAAAATCGGGGAAACGCAAAAACAATAACAGCAGCGCCAGGCCTATTAGAGCGACACGTCCTATTGTTTCTTCAGAAATCCGCTGCTTCATTTAATTGTGATTATACCTTCCGGCAAAAGTACGGTTTAGAAAGGAGGAAGAAAAAAAACTTTTTGTACTTTTCAGTTTATATTTTAAGCTTTCCAACTAATGAAATCACGAATCGCCCTCATAGCTTGTTATTTGCTCATTTTAGGTACGGCTTTTTTGTACTATCCTAAATGGGAATATTGGCGTGAAGAAGCAACTATTACATGGGATGTATCGGGTTATTATTTTTATTTACCTGCTGCCTTCATCTATAAAGACCTAAAAAAGGTAGGTTTTAGAGATGATATTCAAGGAAAATACTATTTGTCCAAGGGCTATTATCAAACCTATACTCATGAAAACGGCAACGAAATCATGAAGTACTCCCTGGGTATGGCCATTCAGTATACTCCTTTTTTCCTGGTAGCTCATGGGTTGGCTCCTCTGCTTGGCCACACTGCCGATGGATTTTCAAGGCCCTATCAAGCCGCAATCAGTATGGGAAGCCTTTTAATCGCCTTATTAGGTTTATGGCTATTGAGGAAAATTCTATTGCGTTATTTCTCTGATGGCACAACGGCTGCGACACTACTTGTGATTGCTTTTGCAACCAACTATCTTAATTATAGTGCTATAGATGGAGCGATGCCCCACAATTGGTTGTTTACTTTATATACTCTGCTCATTTGGCAATCTATTAAGTTTTATGAATCTCCATCTCCCTGGCGTGGATTGCTCATCGGGATTACCGTTGGGCTTGCAGCTCTTACTCGTCCTACAGAAATCATTGCTTTTATTATTCCTTTATTATGGGGTACTAGTACATTAAAAGATATTGCTAATAGAATGAAATTTTTCTTTAGCAATAAAGGAATTCTACCATTCCTGCTAGCAGGAGTTGGCACATTGGCTATGGGCAGTTTACAACTCATCTACTGGAAATATGTAAGTGGTGATTGGATTGTATATAGTTATCAGGATCAGGGTTTTAGCTGGGATAATCCACACATTAAAGAAGCGATGTTCAGTTATCGTGCTGGCTGGTTACTTTATACTCCTGCCATGGCATTTGCCTTGCTTGGTATGATTGCTCTAATATATCGGAATGGAAAGTCGGCCATACGGCCCGCCCGGGGAGAAGGAAGTGGGGAGTCAGGAGTTTCCCCCAATCCCCAATCACTCCTTACCAATTCTTCAATAGAACCGATAGGTATCGTTCCGATCATTCTTTTCGCTCTTCTATTCATGTACATTACTTTTGCCTGGGATATTTGGTGGTATGGTGGTAGTCTTGGGCAACGAGCAATGATACAAGCTTATCCAATTTTAGCTTTTCCCCTAGCCGCTTTTTTTAGCTTAGCCGAAGGGCGTAATTGGTTAAAAGTTGTACTAATACCTCTATTTCTTCTATTTACTATATACAATGTATGGCTTACTCATCAGGCACATAAAGGCGGATTGCTTGGGACGGAGCAAATAACAGGCCCTTATTTTAAAGCTATTCTACTTCGGCTAAAGGTTGATCCTGACACTATAAAGCTATTGGATACAGATGAGCTATATACTGGTACTCCTCAAAATACGAAAATAGTATTCACTGAAAATTACGAATCAGATACAACAGAATATAGTTGCCCAATTGAACCCATTGAAGGAAAGCGTTCTTTTTGTCTTAGCCAGGAAATGCAGTTCACTCCTAATATAGCAATTCCTATGCTTCCACATAAAAATGGGTGGGTTCGTGTTGCTGCTACCTTCCGTACCCAGGATAAAGAATGGCAAATATGGCGTATGGCTCAACTTCAAACCAGATTCCTGAATGAAGGGCAGGCAGTGAAAGAGCGCCACATACGTATATTCCGTTTGTTGGAAGCAGATACTACTCAGCATATTTATATGGATGTAAAAATGCCTGAAGAACCTTTCGATAGTTTCCATTCATACCTCTGGAATTCCGATAGCGATAAGACTTTCGCGGTGGATGAGATGGAGATTATGGTGTTTGAGGAGGAGTGATGTGGCAATATTGTGATGTAGTCAGAGGGTTATGTGGTGATATTGCGAAGAGTGATTGGTGAGAGGGTGAATGGTGATTTGGGAAATCGGTTTTATGGTATAGAGGAGTTTAGATGGGGTTAGGAATGTTTAGATGGTTTAGAGAGAAGAGTCTAACTTGTAATCTGAAATATCTTTGAATACGCTTGCGATTTGATCTTGAGTTTGATCTTGAACTTGAGCTTTCTGAGAATAGCTTTCCATATATCTCGTCTTTAAATTAGAAACTATACTTCCTGCAATTTCAAGAATTCTAAAGTGATTTCGATATAAAATGACCGCCTAGTCATATTTTTTCATATCTTTGTGACCAAGTAGTCACATTATGCCTAAGTCAACTTTTTTAAATCTGGAAGACAGTAAAAGAAAGCTCATCACAGATGCTTTTCTTCGCGAGTTTGCAATCAAGTCATTTGATGATGCATCTATTACTGAAGTAGTAAAACAGTTAGGTATTGCAAAAGGTAGTGTTTATCAATATTTCGACGATAAATTAGACTTGTTTATGTATCTAATTGGCGAATGTACGGCTATCAAGATCAGGTATACTGAAGCTGTCAAGAGAGAACAGTTTTCAGATTACTGGGCCTACTTCAGAGAGTTGTTCGAACATGGTTATCGCTTTGATGCTGAAAACCCCTTACAAAGTCATTTCTTACATAATTTGACACAAAACCTCAAGTCTCCCTCGGTAAAACAACTTTATGACCAACTATTGCAACAGGTAATCACTGCTTTTGAACAAATGGTTATACGCGAAGTAGAGCTAGGTTTATTTAGAAATGATATTCCCACTAAGACAATGGGTTTTTTACTCTATAAAGTGGGCACTAGCGTACAAGAACAACTGGAAGCAACAGGAGCTATCAATCCCAGAGAAAGTATACACAATAACTTGCCTGTCTATGAAGGAAAAAAAGCAATACTTATGGAAACCGTAGATCACTATATCAATATGTCTAGAAAAGCATTTGACAAAGAATCTAATCAATCATGATACAAGTAGAAAATCTGGTATTTCAATACCCAAAAAATGATACTCCTACACTAAAAAGTTTAAATTTTGAAATAAGCCGTGGTGAAGTATTCGGTTTTCTGGGACCATCTGGAGCAGGAAAAAGTACTGCTCAAAAGGTACTTTACAAAACGCTGAGTGGCTATGAAGGGAATATCAAGATCGATGGTAAAGACCTCACTGACTGGGATAGCACTTACTTTGAAAAAATAGGTGTTGGCTTTGAATTGCCCAATCACTATCTTAAGCTGACAGGAAAGGAAAACCTGGAGTTATTTGCCTCTTTTTATCCAGATGGGAAAGCTAAAAAAGTAGAAACACTATTTGAGATGGTAGACATGTTTGATGCCATCAACCAGCCAGTAGAAGCTTACTCTAAAGGAATGAAAATGCGCCTTAATTTCATTCGCGCCATTCAACACGATCCTGACATTCTCTTTTTTGATGAGCCGACTTCCGGCCTTGACCCTGTTAATGCTCATAAAATTAAGCAGCATATACTTGATCTCAAGGAACAGGGAAAAACCATTTTTGTCACTACCCACAATATGAATACGGCCGATGAGCTTTGCGACCGGGTAGCTTTTATTGTTGATGGTAAACTGGAAGCTACTGATGCTCCCAAAACGCTAAAAGCTCAATATGGCAAAAAAGCCATTAATGTGTTACTTCAGGATGGGCAGACAGAAGAATTTCCATTAACTGGATTAGGTAATAATGAGGTTTTTTTAGCTTTCATCAAGCAGGCAGAAGTAAAAAAAATCCATACGATGGAAGCCAGTCTGGAAGAAGTATTTATTAAAATCACAGGTCAATCACTGCAAGTATGAGTCATTTTGCATCCCAATTAAAATGGCAGTTTACGCTACTGCAAAAGAATAACATCATTAGCATTAGCCTGGCAGTTACGCTGATTTATGGAGTCATTCTTTTCTTTTTGAGAGATGTCCCTCATTTAGATAAAGTATTAGTAGCACTTGTTTTAAATGATCCTTCTGTTATTGGTTTTTTCTTTATAGCTCTGGCTATTTACAC
Source organism: Chitinophagales bacterium (assembly GCA_022360175.1). Lineage (GTDB taxonomy): Bacteria > Bacteroidota > Bacteroidia > Chitinophagales > Saprospiraceae > JAKSDI01. Next base: position 10,965 of record JAKSDI010000176.1, on the reverse strand, counting down.
AGAAATCAAACATCAAATACTGCCGGCTTTATTTGTTACGCCCATTAATCTACACCAGTTTCTAATCAGTAGAACATTAGCTATTTCGCTCATTGGACTGCTTTGTTCCATGGGTTTAGCCCTATCCGTCAAAGGCTTTCATTTTGATATGCTAGCATATGGAATTGGCTCCTTTGGTATTTGCCTGATGTCAGCTTTGCTAGGTTTAATTATGCTGACCTTTGCTTCTGAATTTCTGAATTTTGCCATGCTTTCTGTTCCCGTGTTTTTAGCTTTTATCAATGTACCCATGCTACAATATCTGGGAGCGATAGATATGGGATTCATAAAATACCTGTTTCCGATACAAGGCTGTGTAGATCTAATAGAGCATGCTGTAAGTGGCGCCTCTATCAATCACTGGTATTCTTATTTGTCAGTTCTTGTGGTAGTCCCCCTATTATACGGAATTGCTTATAGGCTATTTAATTCAAAAATTGTCCATAACTAATATAGCATGAACAAGATCATCAAATTGGCGCTGACAGATATCAAGATCATTTTTCGTGATTCTTCTCTCCGGGTATTCCTCGTATTGCCTTTAGTGCTTTTTGCACTCATTATCTGGGCTGTCCCTAATCTTGTCAGCAAATACGATTTTCTGGAGCCTTATTTATCCCTTTTTCTAATAGTAGCGGTCATAGAAAATACGCAGGTATTCAGCTTCATTAGCAGTATGGTACTGATTGATGAAAAAGAGACAGAAGTAGCCAAGGCTTATGGGATTGTTCCACTAAGCAAATTAGAATATCTTTTATCCCGATTTCTATTTCCTTATCTATTTACGGTAAGCCTGAATGTCATCTTATTTCTTGTTCAACCATTTTACGACATTAGTCTGGGAGCTAATCTGGGTATTTCCTTTTTAACCGCTTTGGTGGTTCCGGTTTATGTATTGGGTATCAACTCAATTGTCCAAAACCGCATGCAGGGCATGGTGTACATAAAGGCATTTAACATGCTTGTACTAATACCGGTAGCTGCTTTTTTTACTCCCGATAAGCTCAAACATCTTTTTGGTTTTTTCCCAACTCACTGGATATTCCAAAGCATCGACTACCTTACGCAGGGTAAAACGATTGGTATGTTATTGGCAATCGGCTTTTTAGTCCTTGGAGGTTTATTATGGTGGTTATCCAGTGTATTTTTGCGGAAGCACTTTTTGTAATCAGAAATTGATCATTTTTTAGCTTCAATAGCATACACCATTGGAATTTTATCCCCTAAATGTTGAATACGAAACTTCCCTGCTTCAAATTCTACGGTATGATTAAAACAATTATAAGGAGAATAATCATACTCATCCATGGCACTAATTGTCAATCCATTATTCAATAAACTCTTAACTACTTCGCTTATGCTATGATTCCACATGACATAGTCCTGCTGAATACTGGCATCTCTATCGGCATAGGTACCACTCTCCTCTTCCAGAATAGGGCCTGTATTAAAATAGTTGTAATGGATCTTTTGAAAATCATCGTCATACATCCAGACAAAAGGATGAAACTCAACAAAAACTAATCTGCCACCAGGTTTCAAAAAGGTGCTTATCACCTCGGCCCATTTGTCCACATCAGGCAACCAGCCAATTGTACCATAACTCGTAAATACAATATCAAACTGCTCGTTCAAATGATTGGGTAAGTCATAAATATCGCAACAAACAAAACTGGCATCTGCTTCACACTTTGCAGCCAAGTCTCCTGCTTTTTCAATCGCTTTATCAGACAGGTCTACTCCTGTAGCTTTTGCTCCCATTCTTGCTAAAGAGATGGTATCTTGCCCAAAATGACATTGAAGGTGAAGTACACTTTGTCCGCTTATATCTCCTAATAATCCCAATTCTATGGTTTTGAGTGAAGTATTTCCTTTTAGAAACCCTTCCATATCATAGAAGTCAGATTGTACATGAGTATCTACTCTATTGTTCCAGGATTTTTTGTTGATAGATAGGTAGTCGATCTTATTTGTCATCACTAATCTTTGTTTTAGCCCAATTCAAATGTTGTTATGCCATATACTTTTTTCATATCTATTTCAGGAGGATGGCTGTAATACATTCTTCCACACTCTAACACATATTTTGCATTGTACTTTTTCACAATATTTACAGCCTCCTGATTCACCAGAGGGATATCAAAATATACTGGCTCTCCGACTGCTGCATTCAGACATGCTCGATACAGTGCCTCTGCTATTTCATTATGATCAGCAAACAAAGGACATATTTTATATCCCGAACTCACTTTCCGTACAACAGCATAACCTTGTATTTCATTCCCTGTGCTGTATTTAAATGTCCATCTATCAGGTAAACTTAGCCAGGATTGCATAAAACGGTGGCGAGGAACTCCAAAACAAGGTTCATCATATCTAAGAATATCAGGAATATCTTTTTCCTCTATCGGAGATATTTGAGGGCTTATATCTAATGCCAAGCCAATCTTTTCATACCGCTGATCCCTAAAAGCCAATTCAAAGCCTCCTTTCTGATAAAAAGGTTGCATAGCTACTACCCCATCCATACCTATACTAGCTCCTTCTTTTAAGCGGCTTAGTAGCATATCTCGGCGTTTATACCAAAGTTTCCGACCGATGCCCTGTGCTCTATAGTCTTGTTTGACAATAAAAAGCCCCATAAAACCGAACGCTCCCTCATAGGAAACAATGGCTCCTCCTGCAATGAGTTCATTTTCATGGTAAAAGCCATAAAAACCTTCCGGATCAGCACTCCAGAAAGCATCAGCATCATGTGGGCCAGGATTCCAGCCTTCTTCTATTGCTAAGCCAACAAGGCTTTTTAATCCGGCTAAATCGAGGCGTTGAAACTCTAAATTCGCTATGTCTAGCATTGAACATGGTTTTAGGACAAACAAGTACTTAAGTAATGTTGATCACTTACTCAACTACTTATTTTCTTTTCTCTGAAATATAAGAACAATGGCAAGCTTCCGGCAATTCCCAATGCAAAGGTATATATCCAGATTAAAGCTATATTTTTCATGCCGTGCTTACGAGATTCTTTGTAGGACCAAAATAAAAAAAGTACTACTATAAATAATAAATCTGTCACAAAAGCAGAGGAAATGTAGTTTGCAAACATCCCTTGAAAAGTATCAAGTGGGCGTGCGTATAAAAGATAATTTCCTGAATTAACAGACTCCAGTAGAACAAAAATGTTTGGAAGAATAGTTCCTATAATGGTTAGGAATAGATAGGTCTTTTTCATGTGTTCAATTTTTTTCGGCAAAAATAGACCCGATCCTCCCCGTAGTCAATTGACGATTGTCAAGAAATTCTTTTGGAACCAATCCTTTTCCGTATTCTACTTAGTGTTTCTGGAGTGACACCTATGTAGGTGGCAATTTGATGTAGGGGGATTCTTTGAAATAATTCGGGAAAGCTCTCTAAAAGCCTTAGGTATCGCTGCTCAGGCTGTAAAGTGACAAAGGAAGAAATAATTTCCTGATATACAATCAACTCTTCTTCCATCATGATTCTTGCCAGAAACTCAAACTTTGGAGAGGCCTCCAATAATTTTGCTGCCACTTCTATAGAGATAACGGCAAGAACAGCATCTTCTATCGCCTGAAAATTGTGGCGGGCAGGTATTTGTCTTGTAAAACTCTCATAGGAACTGACAAACATATCTTCTAAATAAAAAAAGGCTGTTTTTTCTTCGATCCCGACATTATAATACAACCTTATGCATCCCTTAATAACGAAATAAAAAGCTCTTGACACCTCTCCTTCTGCAAGCAGTACCTGATTTTTTTCTATATCCTGAACAACCACTTCTCTACGGATCACTTCCTTTTCTTCCTCACTTAGAGCTACCGATCGTTCTAAATGGTCAATTAATTTATTGATCATAATGCTTCTGCTATTTACACAAAAATGTAGCCTTCAAGGTATTTTACTGCCTGGCCTTTCATTTGTACCCTGTCATCCTTTAGTGTACAGACTAAACTACCTTCTCTTCTAGAAAGCTGCTTTGCATGAAAATGCTCCTTTCCCAATCTTTCCGCCCAAAAAGGAACCAGCGTGCAATGTGCAGAACCAGTCACTGGATCTTCAAAAATGGATGCCTGGGGAGTAAAAAATCGAGATACAAAATCAACCTCTGTTCCCTTTGCAGTTGCGACAATTCCTCCGGGATCTATATTGATTTGACTTAATAAACCTTCATTAGGTGCCAGATTGATAATATCTTTCTCATTAGTATACAGTAATAAATAATCTCTTGCCTTCCACACTTCTACTGGCTGAATATTTAATGATTCTTTAATGATTGCAGGCAATTCAGATCGGCTTGGAGGCCTGGAAGGGAAATCCAATTCATAAAAATCATCCCTTTTTGTAACTGTAAGCATTCCACTCCTGGATTCGAAATGAATGCTTGAAGCTTTATGCCCTACCTCTTCAAATAAAACATAGGCAGTAGCCAACGTAGCATGTCCACACAAATCCATTTCAAATTCCGGAGTAAACCACCTCAGATGGTAGCTTTGCTCTTCCAGGGGAATTACAAAAGCCGTTTCTGCCAGATTATTTTCAATAGCAATACTTTGCAACTCGTCATCTGACAACCATTTATCTAATAATACTACTGCCGCCGGATTGCCCCTGTATAATTGATTGGTGAAGGCATCTATCTGAAATATTTTTACTTTCATAATCTTTAATTAATTCAAGTTGCGAACCAGCAACTTGAAACCGAAAAACAATGAACGCTGAATGTAAAATATAAAAGTGAGGGCAAAGTCTGGTAGTCCCCCTTTACATTTTACATTCTTCCGCTTTCCATTTTGCATTCAGCATTTGCATCGAAACTCACGTTTATTATTACAGTTAAGGGATCAGTCTTCTCATTAAACATACAAGATAAGGAGGATTTTTGCTGCTCGTCACTCATTGTTACCTAACAACCACTGCTCTAATACTTGTCTGGCTTTTTCAGTCAAAGGTTTGCTCCGCCCATTTTCATTATCAACCTGAACGATAACTGTTTCCGCATTGGCCATACACTCACCATTCTGAAAAAGCTGCTGATACATCTTAATGGAGCTATTTCCTATTTTCAAGAGACCAGTTCCTATATCGACTTGTCCTGGCCACTTTATCTCTTTCATAAAATTCAATTGGAGTGCAGCAATAACAAAACTAGCCCCTTCTGCGAGGATGGGATATTCTGCATTATATAAAAACTCTACCCTGCCTGTTTCTAAAAATGTGGAAAAATTGGCGTTGTTGACATGCCCTTGCTTATCAGTATCAGCAAAACGAAGCTTATCATAAGATTGTACAGGAAAGTCACTTAGTGATATAATTTTCATATTTATAAAATGAATCTTTTCGAATCTATTTAGTGCCCCTAAATTACATGATTCAGATAAACATCAAAACTAGAACAATGCTGTTCTCACTCAGATATCATACAAAATATTAATGGTTCAGCAACTATACTTCGTTCCTAGTACTTTGTTAATGCTGAAAAGCAGAGTTGAGACTTCGGAGAAGTCGGAAGTTTATTGAAAATGTTCAGGATAGTGTTTCGACTTCGGATGAAGTTGCACCAAAGCAGAATATGCGACTTCATCCGAAGTCGAAAGCTTTTTTGCCTAAGCAAAAAAGGTATGATTTCTCCGAAATCAATACTCTAACCAAGCCCTTGGCATCAAAAGGGCATCACGAAAACATTCTGCAACAAACAGGGGGTTGCTTGCGCGAACTATTGTTTTTATCCACTGATTACACAGATGACACGAATGCCAGGCCTGGTGAGAGCAATTCGTGAAATTTACTCGACCAGCCTCATGAAAAAAGTTGTGGATAATACAGTCCCAACGCTTTAGTGGCCAAAGGAAAATGACGGATATACTATTAGAAAGTGGGGCCAGCTCAATCTAATTAGTGTATTTCGTGAAATTAGTGGACAACCTCAAGTTTTCATTCTAACAATAAGCTACTAATAATCTCTGTTGGCCTTTTCACTACTAAAGGTTTCTTTTTCATCAAAATAGTCAGGGCGCCAAACCAAGCCTCCAAATATTATTCGCAAAGCATCCTTCCTATTTTTGCATTTTTTCACATCATCCCATATGTGCTTGTATTCTATAAAATTGATCTTAATCGGATTGTTGGTATGAATATTTTTAGTCAGGCCATAAACTACTTTTTCTTCTTCCTTTTGATAGGTTCCAAAGAGATGATCCCATATCATGGTAATACCGCCATAATTTTTATCCAAATACTTGTTGTTTGAACCATGATGAACCCTGTGTACGGAAGGGGTATTAAAAATCCAGTCTAACCAGCCTAACTTACCTATACGCTCTGTATGTATCCAGGTCTGGAATTGAGCAACAAATATCAACCCCACAATAGCCTGAAATGGGCTAAACCCAATCAATATCATCGGAATGAGGAAAATCCATTCTATCAGAGGCTCTACTATACTTAGACGCATGGATACTGTTAGGTTATAATCCTCAGAAGAGTGATGCACACTATGATTGGCCCATAGGATACGATGTTCGTGCTCAATGCGATGCATCCAATAATAAGTGAAATCTGCGGCCAGGATTGCCAGTACCCACGTCCAGATATTCATAGGTATGGACAAAGGGGTGATATAATGAAAGGGCATTAAAGCTATAATGCCTACAGCTCCTACCAAGGTTTTCTCCAATAGCTGATTAATCAAGAAAATGACAATATTAGCTCCTGTATCTTTCCAGCGCCTTTCTTTTCTAAGTGTCCAATCCAGTATTATTTCCAGGAAAACAATGGTCAAATTAAACAAGAAGAAGTAGGCTATATAGTCCATAAATCTGGACTCTTCAAATAATGAAATTAAGTTCGCAAAACTCATTTTTAATATCCTATTTTATACTCGGCACGAAATAATCAAACCACAAAAACCACAACAATCCCAGTAATGACCAGGCTGTTGCGTCGCCATTAAAGAATTGTATAACATGGGGTAATTCATAAAAACCTATAAGGCCCAGGAAGCCCAAATACCAATGCTTTTTTGCTATGTATTTTTTCATATGCCAAAGATAAAGGCATCACATAGCGAGGTGTTTGTCATTTTTGGACAAGCTATAAAATGGGGATATAAATTTCTGTTAGATTGGTTTCAAGAGTATCCGGATCGGTATGGTAAAATTCGAGGGTTGGTAAATCTGCAAATTCTCTATCTATCTGATCCATCCATTGTGAGTATATCTTATGATAGGTAATTTCTGTATCATGGCCCTCTCCTTCATGAATGAATTTGGCGTACAATTGTCGAGGATGTTCAGCTATACCAGCCCTTCTTTCTTTTGTTCCTTTCCATCTTCGCTCCAGTATGAGGCCCGCCCTGTATCGGCAATATAGCTTCTCACTAATATCATTGTCATCCAATATTGCACCGAAGAAGATACTATTAGAACTTACTAAGTTATTTGCTTCACAAAACTGATAAAATTCTTCCCATAAAGTTTCTAATGATTGTACATTTTCATAATCACCATGATATTCAAAATATACATATCCGAACGACGGCAACTCTTCTATTTCAAACTCCAAAGGAGGCATTGCGCTTGTTTGTTCAGCTAATACTTTAGATGGAGGTTGAAGCAGCACATTACTTTTAGATCGAAAATCAGTTGGCGAATCTCCATATTTATTCTTGAAGGCCTTGCTAAAAGTAGCGATATCGTTAAAACCCAATTCGTAAGAAATATCCGAAACCGTATTATCGGAATAACACAGATACTCTGCCGCTTTTTCTATTCGCTTTCTTTTGATATGCCTACCAATTGTTTCTCCTTGCAATGCAAGAAAAATACGATTCATATTCCGATAGGAATAATGGCAAATTTGCTCTACCTGGGTACTTCTTAGTTTATCTTTCAGATTAGCATCTATATACTCTACTAACAGTTTATACTTCTCAAACTGATAATAATTCATTCTTTCCAGTTTTCTTTTATTCTTGACATGGCCAACTCACCAATTGCAGTTATTGATAATGAAGGATTTACGCCGGGGTTAGCAGAAATCATAGAACCATCAATTATATACATATTTTGATAGCCAAAAACGCGATTGTATTTATCAATTACCCCCTCGGTTTCATCTTTCCCCATTACTGCACCTCCAAGAATATGAGCCGTAGAAGGGATGCCTGCAATCGTTTCCAGAAAAAAAGAGGTAGGCTTACCGTTTATCGTTTTACCGTAGGCTTCTGTCAATTGAATGGATTCAGGAATAAAAGGAGAGGGTTTGGCACCAGTGCTAACAATTGAATACATCCTGCCAAATAAGTTTCTCTTAAACTGCAAAGTACTGTCCAATGTCTGCATGAACAATAGCACGACCGTACTTTTTGCCCATCCGTTCAGAACATAGATTTTGAAGTATTCAAGCGGTGATTTCAGCGCATTAATAAAAATTCTTGCTAAACGGGCCAATACATTATTTCCTGTAGCATATGGCAGGTGGAGCAACTTCCAGAAGTTGGAACCTTCGGCATATCTGCATATCTCCAAATGGCTATTTTCATCTGCATGTAAAATACTTCCTATTGCCACTCCTTTTGACAGGTTTTTATCTTTATCTAGTGTAGAAACACTAATCAAAGTTTCGTTATTTGTCCTAATATCACGCCCTAAGCGATCAGAAATATTCGGTAGAGATTTCAACTTAAGTTTCAAAAGCAACTTCATAGTACCTAGCACTCCACCAGAAAAGACAATACCTTTTGTTGTAATTTTTTTCTTTTTCTTAAAAAGTTGGGTACTTGACCTAATAAAGACTTCATAACCACTGGCTCCATCTTTCGCATCCACAGGGCGTACGTCATATACTTCATTTTCTGCTATAATCTCGACTCCATTTTTTTGAGCCAGATGCAGATAGTTTTTATCCAATGTATTTTTAGAGTTATTTCTGCAACCAGTCATACAGGCTCCACAAAAATTGCACCCTGTCCTATCCGGCCCTTCTCCTCCAAAATAAGGGTCCTTGACTGTAACATTTTCTTCTCCGAAATAGACCGCCACATTTGTAGCTTCAAATCTATCTTCTGCACCTAATCTAGTGGCCATTTCTTTAAGCCCTACATCACCATCAAACAATTTTGGATTTTTAGTAGCCCCCAGCATTTTAAGTGCCATCTGATAATGGGGTTGCAATTCTTGCTCCCAATCAGCTAAATCTTTCCAGCTGCCAGAATCGAAAAATGCTTTTTTAGGTATTGGCAATGTATTGGCATAAACCAATGAGCCACCGCCTACTCCTGCTCCTGAAAGAATAGCCACATGCCTGAAGATGGTAATCTTCATTATACCAAACAACCTAAAAAAAGGAATCCACAGCCATTTTCTTAAGTTCCAATTACTTTTGGCAAAATCATTCGCGTGATACCATTTCCCCTTCTCTACTACCAATACTTTATACCCTTTTTGCGAAAGCCGTAAAGCACTTACAGAACCCCCAAAACCACTGCCCACAATAATGTAATCATAATCCATTTTTAAACTTTGATCAATATTCAGAATAGCAATCTTATCAAATCATAGTTTCCTTCTTAACAACCACTATCACAGCTGATACCCTAAATACTCTGTAACCTAAATTTATTTCTTTAAAACTTTATTACCTACTAATACTGATAAAACTTCCTCACGCATGCTCCTGCCAATAGGTATTTTATGATCTCCTATCAAAAGCTGATTGCCTATAATAGCATCTACTTTATTCTTTGCTATGAGGTAGGATTTATGTACCTGAATAAATCCATCTACGGGCAAGATTTCCAGTATTTTTTTCAATGGGACAAGCGTCATATAAGCCTCATTTCTGGTGAAAATGCGGATGTAGTTTTGCATAGCTTCCACAAAAAGGATGTCATTTAAAACAATCTTTATTAGCTGCTTATCTGTTTTTATAAAAATATAATCCTCTTCTTTTTCAGGTACCGCTTCCCTTACTACAACTGGCGTTACTTCTGTAATATGCCTATTTGCTTTATTAGCAGCCTGCAAAAATCGTTCGAAAGAAATGGGTTTAACTAAATAATCCAGTACATCAAATTCGAAGCTATCAAGCGCATATTCAGAATAGGCCGTAGTAAAGATTATTTTGGGAGTTTGCTTTAAGGCTTTTAAAAAATCGATGCCACTTAACATCGGCATTTCAATATCAAGAAAGATCAGGTCTATTTTTTCACTGTTCAATAGTGAATTGGCCTGCATGGCATTTTTACATACTCCTACCAACTCAAGAAAGCCTATTTCTTTGACATACTTCTCCAGGCCTTTTCTGGCAAGCGCTTCATCATCTACGATTATGCAGTTTATTTTCATATCAAATTTATTTCTAAGTCTACAAGAAAAAATCCTCCTTCTTCTCGGATGCTTAGTTGGTGTTTTTCAGGATAAAGTATATTTAATCTGCGCCTCACATTATCCAAACCTATTCCGCTCGATGATTTTTTCCTTTTGCTCTGATTCATTGAATCTATGGTGTTTTTAACAAAAAAATGGATACGATCCTGTTGTACGTTCAGGCTTGCTTCTAAAATATTTTTTTCTTTTTCGGTATACAGGCTCAAGTATTTAAATGCATTTTCCAAAAATGGAGAAAATAGCAGTGGAGCTATCTTCAGAATGGGGCTACCTTCAGGCTCTATAAGTTCTGGTAAATCAATTTTTATAATGGCATCTTCTCCTTTTCGGATAGTTTCTATTTCCAAATAATTAGCGATGTAGTGCAATTCCTTTTTTAGAGGGATAAACTCTTCCTTACATTCATATAACTGGTATCTCAGCAATTCAGAAAATCTCAGCAATATTTTTTGTGCTTTTCCTATATCTTCCTCCATTAAATGATAGATACTATTAATCCCATTAAAAAGAAAGTGAGGAT
>JAKSDI010000108.1 GCA_022360175.1 Chitinophagales bacterium | reverse complement strand
GTACAAACTATCACAGCCGGTATCTACAGATACTATTACATCATGAACACCACCTCCGATCAACCACTCTCCTCCAAAAAACAAGGAATCACCCTCACACAATTCATAACTCAATGATGTATTAGATAAATCGGTAACTTCCACTACATAATGCTGGGTACTATCACAACCATTACTAGCTGGATAACTCTCTGATATTATTATTGAACTGTCTATCCATTGATTCAAAATAAATATGCTATCTCCTTGACAGAGTGTTATAGTATCTCGTGAAGCCTGATGAGGTATTACTGTTAACTGTACAACTTCTAAGCTATCACAGCTGGCAAATGGAAGTTCATATTCCCCTGGTTCTGTTAATAGGACCCCATGATGAATCAAACTATCTCCTTCACAAATAGTATAAGAGGAAGAAAAAATGTACGGCTCTTTGACTGATACATCCAATGTATCTGCACTATAACAATTTGCTCTGCCTGCTATTACAACTATGGTAATTGAGCTATTAGCTAGAAAACTTATCGAATGACAGGTATCACAATTTATTAATCCTGTGGGTAACCAATGGATAAAGTCGTAGGCCTCATTTATTGCTATGGTGACAGAATCTCCCTGACAAAATACTAAGTCTGCCCCTAGATCGATATCTTCAGTATGATCAAGTGTAAAATAGACGCTATCGGAATATACTCGCCCACAATGATCTGTAGTAGTAACAAAATGCCATCCCTCCGCACTCGATGAATAAAGGGAATCAATAGTCCCATCATTCCAGAGATAAGAATCAAAATCACTCCCTGCATTCAATGTTAATACTTCACTTTCACATTTGATAACATCAGTTCCCAGATCGAGATTTTTTTCATTATAGTCCAAAGCTATACCATCTATATTATTATTATAATTGCACTCTACTATGTCTGCAGAGGAAGGAAAAACTCCTCCTATATCATTGATGGATAAATAAAAACTATCAAGTCCAACAAATTGAGGGCTGGTAATACAGATTGTATCTGCCTGTAAAGTATCTGTCTCAACATCAGAAAGAGTAATAGTTACCAAGTCAATTACCTCCTGAATACTACTACGAGGATCACTTTCATAACAGGCAATAGTGATTGACTCCGTAATAGGTCGGCTACCAATATTACCTACGACCGCACAGACACTAAAGCTATCGGGAGTACAACTATAGCTAAGAATATCCAAATATAAGTCTGCGGCAGGAAATTGCACACATCCTTCCTGAGTACGGTAGGTAGCTTGTGCCAAAAAGGTATTATACGGTGCCGGACAAGTAGGACGTAAGCAGTTTTCATATCCTTCAAGGGTAGCCGCAGGTGATTGAGGATAACGGGGAATAGTGAGGTCGTCGTTGACATTGGTCACATTATAAGCATATTGATTCCATACACTTCGGGCAGGTGCCCATGGAGTTCCAGCAGAACCAAAACAATAAAGACGTAAATCGCGATTACCATCAGCATCTATCTCCTGATAACCTTCAATAAGTATTTCAGCTTCTCCATCTTGATCAACGTCAGCGATCACAGGATACTCAAAAGCAGTACCGCTCCTCATTGGAAAAGAAGTATATGTCAAACCGGTGGCCCCTTCTAAAATACGGAGGTGAGTTTCATCCCGATAAACAAGTTCCTGTTGGCCGTCCTGATTGAAATCAAACATTGTGACTCCAGTACGCCCTGATCCATCTGAAGTAGGCAAACTATAGAGTAATTGCAGATTGGAACTACCATCATATTCATACATTCTTAACTCATAAGAGAAATTCATGCCTATCTCTGGTCTACAATCGCCTGTCACATCACCTATAAAAGCTACTCCTCCATGTATACCAGATGCTGCGGAAGCGAGTACCGTTTGGGTCCTAGGGTCCCATACATATACCCCTCCTTGTCCATTGACCTCCTCACTTGTCCGAACCACAACTACATCAAGCATTCCATCTCCGTCAATATCACCTACACTCGTATTTCCATCAGGGACTTCAGCAGGTGCTAGAATGGGAGTCATGATATTGCCCGCTGTCCCTGAGGTATTATTGATTTCAACCTGGTATACCGTATTACCTGCGGCAAGTTCAAGTCCTGAAGAAGGTAATAAATCTGCGGCTACGCTATGCGTGATAAGACATAATCCAAAAGCACCTGTAAAATTACAACCTGCCCCCGCACTTCCTTGGGCGAGAAGAGTTCCGGTGCTGGCATTTATAATTTTATTATCCGTGTACAACTCTACAATACCATCATTATTAAAATCCGCAAAGTTGAAACCAATTGTCGAAAAATTAGGAGATAAATTATCCGATTTCCATATGAGTACACCATTATTGTTATAACAAAAGATAGAATCTCCAACTAGAGTAAATATCTCAGTATTGTTGTCCGAATCAACATCTGCAATAGCAAATGCCTGAGTATTAGGGTTGTTCCGTTCATCATAATTAAATCCCAATTGAGTTGCTCCATTCTCCCCATTTAATACTAACATCTGATTTTCAACAGCATTATTACTATCTCCAGGCCCATAGAGTACACCTGTGCTTGATTTTGTAAGTACATCAACTAAACCATCATTATTAATATCACCTACCATACAGATTGGCAAAATAACAGCAAGGTCAGGGATATTAGACGTAATTTCCGAAGTCCACTCTACCTGCATCTCTAAATCAGGAAAACTATCCGGCAAGTATTCACACGCTATCGGACAGTAAGCTTGGTATTGCCCATCATTACAGGGACAATCCGGATCAAAGGCATCTACTAGACCATCCGCGTCATCGTCTAGGTAATTATTACATATTTCTGCTCCATCAGGGGTAAGGTTGATGTATTGGCAATTACGGCTGAAGCAAAAATCATCTATTACTGTCAGGCAGGCTTGTACAAAGGATAAACCACTGACATCAATGGAGATTGTTGGCTGAGCAGTACTGAATATAAGATTGTTTCCTACGTCTCGAACTTCCCACATCAAGCTATCTACATCAGTTAGCCAGCTATTCAATTGTAGTGTGTTTCCATTAATGTTGTAGTCAAAATTAGCTTCAAGGGTACAATATACGTTTAGTGTAAGTTCGTAAACTGCTGGTTCGCATTCTGGAATAAGGCTTTCTGCTTCCAGGCGAAGAATATATATTCCTTCTCCTTCAACGCTAATGATTGGATCATTGGTTTGAGATACCAGGCTATCATTGAGATACCACTTATAGCTACTAGCATTGTTCGAAAGGTTAATAGGGATAAGACTCTGTCCTGCCTCTATAGAATCCTGATTAAGCATAAATAGTGCCGTGGGTGGTAAGGAACATGGTGGTAGGCAAGAACGCGCTTCCAGAAGACTTTGCCGAGCATTTTCAATAAAAAAGTGCATCCGATCCCGCTGCCCAGCAGTAAAACGATCACGACAATGATGGTAGCCATAATCCATATAATTTTGATGCATATCCGGTTGATCTCCCAAACCTCCCAAAGCAACTTCTCGAAAAGGATTATTGAGAGAGGAGTCATCCGCATCAGTTGTACAGGAATTGAACGACAACTCACAAGGAAAAGCTCCTGTAGCATTATCTGGTGGCGTATCACATACCCCATCTCCTGTAGCCAGACAATCACTATTAGCGCAACCTCCAGCAAACGTATGTAACAAGCCAAGATAATGCCCCATTTCATGAACTAGTGTAGTAGTATTTTCAGGCTCAGGGCCAAAATAAGCAGCTTCTACTACAAGCCCGTCTCCACTCCAGCCATGTAAAGGAGGGAGGTAAGCATAACCTACTGGATCACAGTTGCCGCTTACACAAGCTTCCTTTACTACACGAATATTGATATACTCATTTGTATTCCAAGTAGCCAAGGCAGCAACATCAGCATGATCATAAGAAGAAGACATATCTGCTATGGGAGACTGGTAACGAAGGATACCAGTAGTGGCTTGTCCTGCAGTATCTCGCTGAGCTAAGCAGAATTCAATCTGCATATCTTCTCCAGTGTCTGGATCATAATAGCCTTGATTTTGAAAAGCAGCATTAAGATTATCTAAAGCCTGATATACCTGAAGGTCACTTATATTTTCAGACCCTCCTTTATGAATAATATGTATTACAACAGGCAATGTATAAGTAGCATTAGCGTTACGATAAGATTGGCGCATAAAATGCTGATAAGCCTGTTCCAGCCTCATTTCCTGCTGTAAGTAAGAAGGATGAAAAACCCGGAGGGAATCTATGAACTCAGTGGTTCCGCACTCATGTAAAGACCTTTCCCTCTCAAAAGGAGAGGAAAAAAAGAAGAGTAAACTAAGGAAATAGAAGTACATATACCCCATAGAAAATTGATATTAAAAGGGAAAATACAACAAATAATTAAACCGTTGTACTTTCCCTACTTAGTACTAATCTATCTGAAAAAAATCAAATAAAAACATCCTTTTTTCAAGATGTTATCTGTTCATTATAATTACTTTTTCTGTCTCTACTAATAGGCCATTCTCCTGTATAGATACGAAGTATACACCTGATGGTAAATCACCGATATCGAGTGTTATTTGCATATCATTAGAAACCTCTTTTCGTACTAGCCTCCCTAAATGGTCTAATAGATGAATAGAACGTTGACTCCCTTCTTCCAGGCGCCCTCCTTTGATATGAAGCATTGACCTTGCAGGATTTGGCCATACAACATAACTTCCGGAATCTTCCTCAATATGCCCTCTCTCTTCACCCCTGCTTTCCACTCTCTCAAAACCTTCACAAGTAAGGCGATAAGGGAACAATAAACACACCAGGTTCCCTTCTTCATCACAGATATATAAACGAATCCGGTAGGTCTCTCCTGATATAAAGTCATCAACTGGTATCAGGATTTCAATATCAAACTCTATGAAACCATTCGCATAATTACCACTTGTAATTACAACCATCCCACCTTCTTCTACTGTACCAAACAGGCCTTCTCCACAAAGTTGATAGTTTTCATCAAGTGTACTATTGATGTACATATTGGGAAAATCAAAGCGGACATAATTAGCATCTACACTAGTGCAGCTCATATTTTTTGTCGCCCACCTTGCCTCACAATCCTGTGGTAATTCATCTCCACATGGTGTGGGTATTGAAATATTGAGAGGGACACATACCTGTTCTAATGAGAGTTTGTTGAAACATAACAAAACAGAGCTGTTCCCCAAATTGGGATTGAGGGTTGATATTGAATACTCAATCGTCCAAATTGTCCCCCCGCTTGAGGTTTGATTTGTTATCTCAAAACCTGCCTCCAATGCAGTAGGGTCACATGGCAATACGATATAACCAAAATCAATCGTCACACTACCCGTATAGATATACAAACCATCTGTCAAATCAGGGTCATCGCACTCCGCTATAGATATCAATTCGCCAAAACATTCATCACATACTTCTGGTTCCACAAAAAATTCTCGACAGATGGCTGCTCCTTCTTCTGAACAGAGTGTAATAAAACCAGTTGCTCCATTAGCAAAAAAATCGTAACTGCTTGGTACATATATCAGAATACTAGCGCTGATCACATCAAAATTAGGGTCGGATTCATCTATAGCATAGGAAGCGGTAAGCATATCCACCTCATTGGAGAAAACAAACAGGCTACCCTCCATACATGGCCCAAATCCTTTGGGGACTTCAAACGATAGTTCGGTAATGTAATAGTCGGTAGAATCTTCTGGTTCCTCACAGATTACCGCAGCCTGATTTGGGATGGTATCACACTGATTGCAGCTATCATCCTGTGGGATGGATACTTCTTTACAGACTGTCTGAGCATTTTCAGGATCACACTTTTGGGTTAGGCAAACTGTAAAATCTCCACCAAAAAGATATTCGTGTTGTACAACAGGGCCTTCTGCTGTGATACCATCACCAAAATCCCAGCATAAGTCGTATTCTCCCAGTGCTGCTTCTGCTGTAAAAACAACCGTACAACTATCTATATCAACTTCAAAATCTAGTTCCTCCGAACAAGGGTCAGGCTCACTAAAACATATACCACAGCCTTCAACACTGATGTTTTTAACAAATATTGTAGAAGAACCAATTGAACTTGTATTTATGAAATATAAATGTTTACCAAAATCTTCTTCATAGGTAAAACAAAGCTCGGTATAATTATATACTGCACTAACATCATGACAAGTCGGATTCAAGACAGTATTGTTATCATCTAATGGAAGATCATCCCAATTTAATAATATATGATCATCTGGAAAACTAAGATTATCATCAGCGGTCTGGGCTAATCCTACTTCAAGATCTGGGGGATAAGAAAAATCACTTGGCCACGCTGATACTACATAGTATTCAAATGACAACTTATAAGTTTCTCCAGCTACTAACTGCATTGCTGTTTCAGATACTATCCCTTCTTGTCTGCTTGGGCTATTATTCAACCCAAATGCATCATATGCAAAGTCTGAACAAAAATAAGGGGTAGAATTCCTCCTTACCCAGTTACATATATCGTCTATATTTTCAGGAAAATATATGGGGTCCAAATGAACGGCAGTGCCGCTAGGAACAGCATTCATGTTAAAATCCCCATTAAACAAATACTCACAGCCAACCACCTGTGGCTCCGGGCATTCGATAGGCAAGACTTCAATAGTTCTACATCTCTGATTGATACAGGTTCCATCTGTAGCTTTTAAGCATACTGAAATAAAACCCGGGCTAGAGAAAGTGTAGGTCAAATTTGTGCTCGTAAATTGTTGACCTTCCACTTCCCAGATATAACTATTGGCTCCAATTGAAGTGTTGGTGAATGTAACAATTGCTCCCTGCACTACTGTATTGGTAGAAGTCATAAAATTAGCCTGCACTGAAGTACATGCAGGTTCACAACCGATAGAGTTCATAAGCCCCGGCCTTAATTCCATCAAGGCACTTCGCATACGCATAGATTGATCATGGGTAAATTCATCTCGGCAGGAGTTGCTGGAATAACTCATGTGGTTATGTACATACAGGTTATTGCTGCTGCCTCCATCACAGCTATTTGTACCAGTTGTATTACAGCCTCCAAAAATCTGGACATGAGGGGGGGTATCGCACACTTTGTCACCCTGTATTGTACAATCTGTATTGGGAGGACAAGTAGTCGTTGTGCCCTGATGAAAAGTATGGTACAAATTGAGAAAATGCCCAGCTTCATGAGTAATTACTCCTGAATAAGCGGAAACACCGGTAGCCGAAGCTTTCATGACGATACCGTCTACATCATCTCCTGCTCCAGGAAAATAAGCATAACCTAGAATTCCACTCGAAGAACCTTCTATTGAATGGACAACCCATACATTTACATAATCCGTATTGGGCCAATTACTCAATGACTTCACCTGAGCCTCATTGCCCCCTGATCCGTTTATTCCTATCGTAGAAAAATTTGGTACTCCTGAGCCATTTACCC
The DNA here is from genome assembly GCA_022360175.1 of Chitinophagales bacterium. Classification (GTDB taxonomy): domain Bacteria; phylum Bacteroidota; class Bacteroidia; order Chitinophagales; family Saprospiraceae; genus JAKSDI01. The sequence continues at coordinate 803 of JAKSDI010000108.1, read as the reverse complement.
GGTTTATGCCCGTAGTAAAGTTACCTATAGGATCTCTTTCTGCCAGGCAAAATTCTATTTCTACATCAGTACCAGTTCCTGATACATCCCGAAAATCATCATTGAGGTCTTGTAAGGCCTGTAAAACCTGAGCATTGCTAATGTTAGAACCAATACCTACTGGCTCTCCTAAATGTACAATATGAAAAACTATAGGGATAGTATATACCGTACCATTCATGATGGTTTGTGGGTCATTGACCATTGCATCATGAATAATATTTTCATTGATTTCATATTGTTCCCAAAGTAATGTGTCTTCTTCCATCACTTCATCAAATTGACAATAGCTGTTTTGCGCGTTTAGTGGACTAACCCCTAATGTTAAGCCAACACAACAGCATAAGATTAAAAGCGCTAAATAGTTTAATCTAATTTTTTCCATAATTTTATTACGACTTTAAATGTGAAGACCTTTGCCATTTATCATCTAACCGCAAATTAGATATGGCATTGGCCGTTTTAATGCCTGTTCTCCAATTCTAAGCTAGCACAGCTTATAGAATCAGAGAACAGGTACATAAATCAATGCTTTGAAAAATAGAGAATACGCTTATTCCAGTTGTATATATGTTAGAAAGCACATCTAATATTCAGAGTCAAATAAGAACGCTCTTCTTTCAGAATATTACCTATTCATTATAATTACTTTTTCTGTCTCTACTAATAGGCCATTCTCCTGTATAGATACGAAGTATACACCTGATGGTAAATCACCGATATCGAGTGTTATTTGCATATCATTAGAAACCTCTTTTCGTACT
>JAKSDI010000290.1 GCA_022360175.1 Chitinophagales bacterium | reverse complement strand
TAGAGCTACACGTAAGCACCATATGGAGCTGCGCCTATGACAGCCTCTACAGTGACAAATACCTGACGGATAGTGTAGTAGATCAGGCAAAAGCCTACCTGTGCACCTATTTCACCGCCGCGCCAGATCCCGCGAGATGGGGAGCAGGAGCCCGCGAGATCATCACCCGCATCAATCTGGTATCCCGATGGATACGCACAGGTCTGGAGAAAGGCGAAAACCGATGGGTACCCATACCAAGCGTATACTTTGACCCGAAAAATGAAAGAGGATTTCGTGTTACAAAGCCCTGGTACAAAAAGCACAAAGCCATACAGGCAGAAATACAACGCAAAGTGATCGTGACCAAAATGGTCAACAAATACCGCAAAAGCCTGGAACCAGGTGCTGCCATAGGCCCAGCAGCCACACACCGCAAAATAGTACAGTACCTCGGCAAGAAAAGCCAGGCACTAGTGATAGAATTCAACAACCAAATAGCAACGCTATGCCAACAAGAACAGGAGCGCAAGTAAGGCCAAAAAAGAAGGCTAAACAGCCAGGCAATACCAAACTTGCCGTGATCTTCACCAACAACACGGAGGAGATCAAATACATGAGAAGCACCCCACGCCAGGACAGGACGAATGCTTTCATACCACGCATGAAGAAGTACTTCGCAACAGAAGGAAAATGGAATGGCAGGGTAAAATGGGCTGCTTTCTACGAAAACGGAATACAGACACAAACCTACGAACCAGGTACAGGATGGGCAAAAGCTACAGAATAAAGTCGCTGAAAGATGGAAACCTGCAACTCCAGTTTCCGGAGGATGTATGGTCTTCCTTCTACTTCGCCCTTTGGTGCCTGATGCGAGAAGAAGGCGATAAAATGGAGGAATACGAGTACGCCCTATTCACTGAAGTAAAAAAAATGGCAGAGGAGCCATCTAAAACAAAAAAGAAAATGCGCCCCTCCCAATATTTCGCACTTATGCACAGGCGTGTAATACGCCACCTTGACCAGCCTACGCAAATTCTGCTGAATGATGCGTTACCCCCCAAGCTGGTTATTGAGATTGGTTAACTATCAATATATCATAATGAAAGATCACGTATCCATCAGAGTCACCTTCTCCAAGAAAGGAGAGGCATCAGCATTAGAAATAATGCAATTCATAGAAGAAAACTTCCAGTACATAAAATTTGGAAAGCCCAAAGAAGGCAACAATCCAAGGTATCAACCAGGAGGCGATAGGTACAATCCGGATCAGGGAGAGTTTAAGCTTTCTTACACCAGATGCAATGTGAAGAATAAGGAACCGAGATTGCCCGTGAGAGTAGAAGTATAACAACCATCTTTTCCAACCATAACAACGCAAAGAAATGATAGCCACCATGCAGCAAACTTATACACCAACTGAGCTGGCTAAGGCATTGGATATAAACATCACCAGCCTCCAGCGCCGCCTAAATAATTACAAAATAAAGAAAGCCCGCGACGAACATCTAAGCAAGGACGAGCTGACACTTGCTCTACGCATTTTCGGCAAACCTCACGGCAAGCGCCCAATAGAAGTAACCAACGCCGCTCAATACATAGCTGAAAACCTGGGCATTGATCATACACCTGATCCAGACCCAATAGTTTATGTAACTGAATATTCCAGACTAAATGGACATGAAGTTGCACCTCCTCCTATTGAGCAAACGGAAAATGTAGAAACAGAAGACCCTGAAAATGCAAAGCTGCCTTTTTTCCTTCAGGTCATTGTGGTTGTAGGCGTCCTTGCATTGCTCTTTGTACAGAGTAATGTCTATGCCGAAATAGCCTACAATGTACTTGATAGAAAAGTAGCATTCATAGCTTTGTTTATCATCGGATATCTGATAGACGGGGCAGGCATAGTAGTACTGTACAAGTATCGGCCAAGCGCAGCCAAGAAAAGATACGAACAGGAAGACATAAAGAAAAAGCAGTTGTCATGGATTGTCGGCATGGCTATCTACCATGCAATGACAGAATTTATCTATATCGATATGTTTGGCACATGGACAGACACACTAGCAAAGGTTTTGATTGGTATATCTGTCGCCTTTGGCCTGTTTGTCTACAGCCATATCTTTCTAAGAAGCTAGAAGACATGCGTCCTTATCTGTGGGTAGCTCAATTATTGGTACAATCAAAAAGAATAAGGACATGTTACAAAATTTAGAATCCTGGAGGATAGCAGCTATTTGGGTGCTTATTATAGTGCTCTGTTTTCTCCTCCTGAGCCTCAGAAATAGTTTCCAGTACAGATGGTGGAGCCACTTACAGGACAAAAAGAGAGCCAATAGAGTGCTCAATCGCTGGCGCGAAATAAGAGCAGGTAGATCAACAGCTACTACCCAATTAGAAAAATCCATCACTTTCATGAGTGAATATCAATACATGAAAGAAGTGCGGCAAATGCTGTGGGATCATGGATTGTATGAAATAGGCAGGTCTATGTGGGGAGCCTACACTGCCGAAAACCCATTTGCTACCATCAATGTAGAATGGGATGATCAATCCAATACTACCACTGATGATGTGGTGTACAAAGGAGATGAAAGAAACGGAGCATACGCCCAAAAGCGAAAGAAATACAAGCCAAAAGCTAGTAATCCACTCTCTAATCTGGGTGTGTCTTCTTCCCCCCTATCGGGGCTAAATATCAAACTTACTTCTGAGAATTAAGAAGTTACGTCCCCTACTCCGGTAGGAGGGGAGGATTTGTACAGAAAACAGCACTTCAAATGCTGTTTTCTGATTCATCCAACCATAAAAACTGAAGCTATGTCAAAGCAGCGATACCTATACGAGAAAAAACACTTTGTAGATTTCGTAGTAGACGAGTCACATCCGGATTTTAAAGAGAAATACAATGGCTCTGTATTGGAATTAGGAGCCGAGTTAATGGAGCACGGCAAAAATGCCTGGCCAGTTGTATATGGCTGGGTACAAATAGACGAGATCAACGAAGTGAATGCCGAAGTCTATCCATTTGGCCCTGTATCTAATATTGAAATTACCCTTCATCATGAATAAGCTCCATACACCAACCTATCGTTTGCAGGCACTCTCCAAAATCACCGGAGAGCTAAAGCAAATCATCATCAACCTCCAAACCAATGCAGGTATCAATGAAAACACAGGCCTGCATAAGACACTGGAAGGAATGTTGAAGGATGTCCGCAATATCGGAGAGGATTTGAGCGGGCTGTCTGCTCATGGTGAGGCTATAACCAACAATACGCATAAAAGATAAAGCTATGCACAGAGATATTATGTCTATATCTATGGAGATAATATGCAATGCAATAAACCTATATCTTCTTATCCTGATAACTTCTTTGGGATAGGGACAGGTGATCCTTGGATGTGATATAAAGACAGATAAACGCACAGATAAGTATTTCTATCACTTACAGCGGATATATCCATTTACAAAAACAGCAAACCATTTTTCAGCTATGCAACTATGTAGATTATTATTAGCCTGGCTTTCGCCCAAAAAAGACAATTCACCCCCTTTAGGAGAAGATAAGGAAAATGCTATCTACGGGCCTTATGACTTAAAGGAAGTAGAAATAGTAGAAAAAAAAGTACCTGTAAAGGGATTATATAGCACCTTGTTACTGCCCGTACTATGTCAACTCAATAGGGGAAAGCTGGATATTGAACAAAGCAGCCTGTCTTTGTCTATATCCAATGCTATAGATAAATATGATATCAAAGACCCGCACCACATTGCGTATATCTACGCAACTGCCTGGCATGAGTGCAAAATGAGAAGTGTACGAGAGAAAAGAGCCAGGAAAGGTACCAACCTACGTAAACTGCAAGATCGATACTGGCACACGGGATATTACGGCAGAGGCCCCGTGCAGCTCACCTGGAAGCCCAATTATGAACGAATGTCGAGGTATTTAAAAGGTATAGACCTGGTAACAAATCCCGACAAAGCCCTTGATCATGATATAGGAGCAACTATCCTGGTATTAGGCATGAAGTATGGCCTATTTACAGGAAAACGCCTATCTGACTATACCTATGAAGATGCTTTTGATCCAGTAGAAGCCCGCAGGATAGTAAATGGCTTAGATAAAGCGAACCTGATTACTAAGTATTATGATAAAATGTTGTTCCGACTAATAAACTAAAACCTATGGCAAAGAAGAAGAAAAAGAAGAAGCAGAAACAAAGGACTACTGCTATCAGCAAATACGAGCCTGTATATCTACTGCGTGATGTGATTATTGCATTACTGTGCCTAGGTGTTTATTGGCTTTTTAAAATGATTTAAATCAATACATACTTGATATGCATACAGATAACAAACAATCAAAATTCATTCCAGATAAATATCTTCAGCAGGTTTTAATGGGAAGAAAAGAAAAAATGGGGCTACTGAAAAATGGACGGTTCGTATATACGACAACTGGTAGGTAGGCTGGTCGTGTAGGGTTATCTTTCATTTTCAATCCTTTTGATTTGGAAATTCTTTGTATTCGACTCTTCTTTTTCTAATATTTTGGAACCAGCCATACTTATCACACAAGTTTTCTACATAGTCTTTTGTCTCTTTGCTCATTTCTCCTTCTTGGTAGATTAAACCAAACTTATATTCTCGATAATTTTTAGTAGAACATAATACTATGATTTTTTCATATTTAAAATCGGTTTTACACATGTATATTAATCCTGCATCATAAAGCATCTTATCAACAAATTTCAAGTCTGCCTCTGGAGGGTAATAAATAAAAAGAAATAATATACTATTTTCATCATCTGGCATGTGCCTTCTAGCTAATGTATCCTCTGAATTTTTATGCGCTTCAACTAATTCAAACAAATTTTGAGCTATTATTCTCCTTTCCGTACGTCTAAGTTGCATTAATTCTATTGCTAATTTTTCTCCCCACTCTAATTTTAGAATATCATTTTTTACAAGATAATCAATCAAATAACTTTGCTTATCAGCAGCTCTCCTATCTTTAACATGAACGTTTTTTTTGTCATAGGCTTCCCATGCACCTTCTAACTCAAGTTTTAGTGTCTCATGATCTCCTATGTATATTTCAGGAAATGACCTCTTGTTTAGCATAAACACTGCTAAGAGATCAGATTCTTGTCCTTCAAGATATACTTCTTTATTTTCTGTCAATAACCTTTCTCTTTCTCGTAAAAAATCTATTAGATCAGGTATGGTATCTAATTCATTTATGATATGCTCAAATGTTCTTTTATTAAAAATATTGATAAAACCTTTTCCTTCTCTTTGGTCAGCAAGCGAATAATACTCAAATTGTTCTCCCGCATTAATTGTTAATCTGTAAATTTCATCATAATTCTCTGGATTAAATTCTTCTACTCTTCTCTCTGGATGCTTTATTTTAATTTTTCTGTCCAATTTGAATAACTTTCTTTCTGCTCCATGCAATTGCTTAGTAGATTTTTCAACTACCTTTCTCTTATACCTATTATAATTTCCATTGAATTCGTAATTCTTCACTGAAATTATTATACATGTACTTCTAAATAAAATCAGCAAATCACATATCTCTTTTTTATCACCTTCTTCATCAATTGGATTAGGGTAACACCAGTATTTCAGATATGATGAATAAGCCAATTCGTTAACATATTTTTCTGCTAATTCTCCTTTATTCATGATTACTTTTTCCTAATGAAAGATTCAGATAGGTACAACTTTTAATTAAGTTAGCTAGTAAAATTCAAAACCATCTCCCATACTCTCTGAGCTGGTATTATTTCCAATTCCCTACTTTCAGTATTCAGTTTTTTAACCAGGCGTTTTGTGCGTAGCTCTATGGTGCTACGCTTGAAATGCCCTTTAGGTACCTCTAGTAATAGCTTCGCTAATATTTTCATCTTGCCACTGAGATAACGCGATGTGTATCGGGCTAAAGCATCGCTATATTCAATGTATGAACTGGTATGGCCCTTTTTTAAATAATGGAGTAATTGTACAATGATAATAGCAGCATTTCCACCTGCTTTATCTTTTTCGAAAATAGGTACTTCGTTTAAGAACTTACCTATTTTAAACTTCTCAGAGGAAAAGAGAGCTATGTATGCCTGTAGAATCTTCCATTGCTCCTGAAAGTTTCCAGGCAAATTGTCAATGTATGGCTGTGCAGCCTTTAAAGCCTCATTGGCAAGCTTAATATCATTAGCATGTAATCCGGTGATCCCTTTGTAAAAGAATGCCGTACAGTAGCTATACTTACCCTTATCTGCGATTGCAATTACTTCATCAAGGCAGTTTATTGCCTTTTCATATTGCCCCAGATGAATATATCCAGTTGCTTGTTTGACTTTAAAAATAGTCACAACAGATTTGGGAGGATGTTCAATATTGGAGAAATGATCGAATGCCTCCTCACAGCACTTTATAAGCCCCTCAAAATCCAGATCAGAAATATAGGCAAGTGTCAATGTTTGAAAATGAAAAATAGCCGTCCTTACACTTGTATGAATAGTAGGAGCAGTCAAAGTGCAATAGGTAAAAGCTTTAGCTGCTATATTATCATTCCATTTGTGTTTAAAATGAAAACTAATCTCATTGAAATAGGATTGTGCAATTGTTTCTTTCTGTTGTAGTTCGAAAAGCTCATTTAGCGATTCCTGATAGTAACTGAATTTTTTAAAATCACCTTCAATGTTGCTAAAGTAGGTGGCCAATGTTTTAGCGCAGTCAAGAGCAATGCTTATTATCTGTCCCTTTCGTGCATACCTATAAGCCTTCTCTAAAAGTTCAGCCCCTCCTTCCTGGAATTGTCGAGCAAGCATCAATTTACCCGCTGCATAATATTTATATGCAATTGATGCAGTGTCCAATGCCTGATTGCCAGTTTTATTAGATTGTGAAATAAAATCTGATACCAGTTTGTTTTCAAGTGTAAATTTGAGTTGCCTTAAATTTTGTTCAGCAGTAGGCGCATTGTCAAATAGAACATCAATGATATCTTCCTTCTCTACTCCCTGCGTCAAGAGATCGTAATACTGTTGCTGCTTATCCGTTGAGGATAAATCAGGTTTTGCTACCTGGACTAGTTCTCTCATCAACATGATATAATATTTACTTGTTCAACAATACAATTTACACAAAATCAGCACAATGTAAAATCACAATCACTTACCCAAGACAATAAAACACATCACAAAACATGTTTTATTGCTGCCTCTGTAGTATTATTAGGCGATAGATTAGCATAACACTAAATATGCTAAACTATGGGATGGTTTATCGGCCTTTTAACTATTATCATTACAGGCGATGTAGAAGTGTTATAACATTTCTTAAAAGCTGTAAATCAATAAAAAGGGGCTGCTCGCTGGATAACAATTACCTGAAAAGGTAAAATTAAAATTGTTTAAAACTAAGGCATTGTTAGGGCAGCCCCCTCACATATTAAGGCAACCAAATTTAGTAAAAAATACAATGTAGCTTGTCATTTCTATAAAAGTGTCCTACCTTTATTCCCACTAACCATACTACAGCGTACATAAACGATTTTTATTAAGGCAAAAGCTGGAAGTAATATTGTATAACCAGGTAGGCGTATGCACAAATCAAAGCGCAACACTCTGCCTCCCTAGAAAACTACATTGGTATGGCTACTTCCATTAACAAGCATGAAGAAATCAAAACGGTAGATGATTTAGTTTATCTTGCCATCGCGATTAAAAAATCCCTCCCTTCTTTGCCAGATGGCTTTATCAATTCAATATGGGTCGATATAGACACGAAAGAGCACATTGTCGGTGATCTCATAGACAAAGGCATCAAGCACCTACATAAGAGAGTAGAAGATAATAATATAGCCTATTACTCCTTTAGTATACTTGGCTCTGATTTCAAGGTCTTCTACAAATTCCGATAGGTAGGCTACATCTATACTACCTATAGTGTAAGTACTTTACAGAGTAGGTATATAAGTAATTTATGTAGTATATTTGGATAGGTATGCGCAGTGGGTAGGCTCATTATACAAATAGGCACGTGATGAATGAGGCAACCGCTAACAAGAAAATTACAATTCCCAGGAGACTGAGCAAAGAAGTCTTCCGGTATATCTTCAGCAGAGATGGAGATACACCAGCCAGTTACGAAACGCTCTACTCTAACTACGTATCCCCCCACCTGAAAGAATTAGAGATCACAGAAGCTGTCTGGAAGAAATACAAGTCTGTACCTTACCGTATCAATCGCAAATTGATCAAGATACATGATATCACCATGCAGGAATTGACAGAGGCATTGGAATCCTGCGCCCAGGCACGCGCCAAAAGGCGAAAACTAGCACGCCAGAAAGCAAGCAGATAACATTTTATTTACACGGTAATACAAGTACTTACACTTAACTAAATGTATGTACACGTGCACGTGCGTATATAGGCATCTTGCAATCAAAACCACGTGCCTTGAAAGGAACATTACAAACACTTTTTATTGGCCTGGGCATTCTTTATGCCCTCAAGGAAATAGCTTTTAGAGCTGGTTCTACCATTATGGAAAATGTGGAGGTAGCACCAGATTCTGCAAAGATCAAGTGGCAGATTACCAATCCAACAAAGGTTATCATTGATATAATCTTTTCAGTGACCAATGGAAACAACATAGGAGGTAATGTGCAGGGCTTTGAAGGAGAGCTATTCTATGGCGCTGAAAAATTAGGTGATATTGCCCTTTCAGGATTCCTCACTATCCCAGCTAATTCTACTGCGGCTGTACCACTACAGGCTCAGGTAGATATTACGGAGCTACCTAATAGTATTGCCAATATCATACAAGGCGGTACGCTATTAGGCAGCATACGGGTAAAAGGACTATTGCGCACCAGCTTTGTGAATATCCCTCTAGATATGGATTTGCCGCTTATATGAGTGCAATACCAGAAATACCAACAGCACCCAGGCAGGAGATAATCCATTTCAATTGGGGCAATACAGAGAATATTATCCAGGTGATAATGAAGGTGTGCGATAAGATGCACCTGGCCAAGCAGGTAAAAAAGTTATCTGCCAGTTTCAAAGGGAGTGATTATGAAAAGTGCCGCGCTGTGTGGCAATGGGTAAGAGAGCATATACCTTATGTTCCCGATCCAGTAGGCACACAAATCATCAAGCATCCCGCACGGACATACGAATATGCGCTAAATGGTGAAGGAAGTGATTGTAAGAGTATGACCGTATTTGTCAGGTTCTGCCTGGAGAACATGGGAATACCCGTCAAAATACGCTTCTCCTCCTATGTAAAAAGTCATCGCATTCAGCATGTATACTGTGTGGCGGTGATAGACGGCAAGGAGGTCATAGTAGATACCGTGTATGAGTATTTCGATTTAGAAAGCCCATACACATACAAAAAAGACAAAAAGCCCTCTATGACTAAGATAGTTGAAATAGCAGGCCTTCAGGGAAAACCTATAGTGCTGCCAGCACGTCCTAAGTTCCCTATATCGAGGCTCACAGATGCCGAATTGCAGTTAGCCGCTGTGATCCGTGAAATGGAATTAGTGGCTACTATCAATCAGGCAAGAGGCTTTAACAAAGAAGCAGATATACAAAAGCGGGCATTGTCTCAGCTACGAAATGTATATGACCGTGGCTTACATGCTGGAGGTGCACGCTTTGCTACCATACCCAACATCCGGAAGTATGTACATAAAATACAGCGTAGGGATTACCCTTGCTATATGTCACATGCAATACTAGGCTTTGGAACATCAGCAGAGCAGGAAAACTACTGTCATGTACAGGCAGTAAGCTATGCAAACAGAACCGTAGGAAATCAAGGTGGTGGGCCTGGCCCTTTTGGTGAATATGATGATACATGGCAGGCAGCCTATGATTCATATTACCGTGATTGCCTCGATGAAAAGGAAATGGAGAATGTGGTGAATGCTCATTTGGTAGATAGCGGTACCAATTTTCTTTATGATCAAATGCGCCTTTCGGGCAACAATTATAATACTCCTATTGCTGTAAAGTACCTCAACCAGGAATCGTGGGTATATACAGCCAGTAATGTTACAGGCCTTTCTGAATATAATATTCGATCGATCATGCGTACAGGTACGATCGAAGCAATAGGTGAAACTCCTGAAAGTGCATTGGATATACTTCGGCCAGTCATGGTGCCAAACAGTGTCGGCTTTCTTCCTGATCCTGCCACGATCACATTATTGATCACAGCTATTGTGAGTGTAATAGGCGCAGGTATTAAACTCATCAACACCTTTGTTCAAGAGACAAAAGCTGAAAAAGCTTTCAGAGATATTCCTGGTCCGGGAAGCCCCAACATCAAAATTGATGAATCCGATTTTCTACCTATGGTGGATTCGGATGGCAATCCTATACCTGGTGGTACCAACAATGGCACCAGTGGCGGCAATGCCCTATTTGCAGGTATGGACTTAAAGACAATAGCCCTCCTGGCATTGGGTGGCAAGTTATTATTTCAACCTTCAAAAAATAAGTAATCTATGCCTAGAAAGTATAAGGTAAAGAGTTGCCACACTACCAAAACGGCAGCTAAGAAAGCACAGAAAAGACTACACGACGCAGGTCATACCGGCCGATTGAAAAAGAGCGGTAAACGCTGGTGTGTAGAGACAGCAGGAAAGAAAAAGACTGCTAAACGTAAAAAGACTACCAGGCGCAGACGCCGCAAGTAGGCTGTTTACGGCCAATCAATTATTCACATTATAAAGCTATAAACATGTGTTGCAAGGCATGTTCTAAAATTTCTGGAACTATGGCTAAAAAGAAAGCTAAAACTACAGTAAAAATTTCCACAGAGTTTATTGCGGGAATGGCAGCGGGTGGTGCTACAGGCGGGATTGTCGGCGGCATGCTCGAAAAAATATCTTTTGTTCAGGAAAATCCGGGTATGGCTGGCACCATCATAGGTGGTGTAAAAGCTGGCGCTGGATTCTTTCTTCTTACTAAAACCGAAAGCGATATTACACAGGGCCTAGGCGCTGGTTGGATTGCAGATGGCGCATCTGATCTATTGGGAGCTTTTGGTATAGGGGCAATCAACAGGAACACTTTGGGCCCTGGCTCACGTGCTCTGTATAATCGTCGTCACCGCATTTTAGGAGGTAATAGTCGTCAAACAGTACGCGAACCATTACGTGCGAAAGTAGCCTAGGCGACTCCCACAGCAATGATTTAAAATTCAAAACTTCAAACTCGTAAAAGACTAAGCAATGAATGTTTATTCTAATGCTTTGACAGTGATATACAACACTTTCATTGCAACCCGCATAAAACTAATGGAGGCAGGTTTACCTGCCGAAACTATTCAGGAATTTTATCTCCGATCGGAAATATTTCTGGATAATGGAAAGTCTAGTTATGATTTAATACTAGGCAAAGAAGCTGGTAAAACGGCATCCAAAACAGAGCGTTTGCTTCAAAATAATGATGCTTTTGCTCCAGTAGGCTGGGGACTTTTTGTTACTAAGGAAAAATTTGCAGATGGCATAAGCTACCCTGGTAATGGCAAGCTGATGAACTACGTTGATGACCGCATCTTTGATGGTGCTGCCGTTGGTGGTTTCTCTGAAGCGGAATGTGTACAAGGTGTGTATAATGCTGATATGGCATTGTATGCCGATGGGCAGGAGATCATCTATAAACTGGATACCTCTATGCTAGAGCGTGTGCCTGATAATTCTTTTCAGGCAGGAAATCGTTATCACAACAGTAATGCTTCCCTCGCTGATTTCAGCAACTTCCACCCAATCATGAAACAACTGGTGTTGATTGGTGGCAATGAAAACCGTATCAATCTTACTATCCAGGGTGCAAACACTGGTACAATCGAAGCAGGTAGTACTGCAAACGATTCAGGTAAGGTAGAGCAAAACAAGGCAGTCGTAATTATGCCTGGTTGGATCATCAGAGGCGGTGCTGATAAGGTACTCAATATCGATCTAAAGCAGTATTAGAAAGCTGCATAGTAACTGAATATATAATGCTGCTTGCAAGCAATTATGTAAGCAGCATTATCTCCCTTTCATCATTCCAAATTCAACAAAATGGGCCGAGTAATCAATTACTGGGATGAACCTGCAAGTATAGCTGTAATTAATATTGAGATGAAAGCAGGCAAAGGCGATTATGATTTACCAGACAAGAGTATCCTGAATAACTGCTCTGCATGGATTGGTATCTCTTGTCGTGCTCCTGGCGGTAGTAAAAAAACTCGTACAGGTGCTGACTTGATCAACTCTAATGCATTTAATTGTGCACACATTCGCCTACGTAGTAAGGTAAATGAAGACTATTTGCGTGAAATACCTTTAGAGTTTATTCAAAGACGAGATGCTTCAGAGCCTTTCTTTCGATTGCCAGATATGCCCTTTGATATCGCCAACTCAAAAATATCAATTAGCGACCCTTCAACCATTACAACAGGAGAAGAGATAGAGCTAATTATTCTTTATCGATAATAATTTGGTACAATGGATTTGCAGGCACTACACAAATGGTTTTTCAATAATGTAGACCGTATCAATACAGCTGCACAGGGAGCGTATTGGACGTTGAAGCGTGACCATGGTCGGACAGTCTACTCTAATTTGGAGGTAAAAGAGCCGCAAGATAGCTGGGCTATGTTGGAGCAATACATCATGGATCAGGCTAGAAACGGCGCACGCCAGTTTGAAATACAATTCAAACTATCCAAAACAGATCCCGCTAAAACTTCCTGGCAGGTGCAAGTACCTTATGGGCAACAAGTAGCTAGTGCTGCAACAAATAACGCTTCTATCAATGGCTTAAATGGTGCTAATATGCCCGCCATTGGACAGCTCTACCATCAAATGATGGCAGACAAAGTAAGCGCACTTGAGGAAAAGCATCAAATGCAGATCAAAGCTTTGGAAGATAAAGTGGCTCGTGATCGTGAAATGGAGCGGATGGAAGAGATGATAGAAGCGATACAAGAGGAGAAGAAAAACCGATGGGACAAGCTTCTTGATAAGCTTGAAGAGAATCCTACTGTGTTGGCTAAACTTCTTGAAACGGCTGGCCCTACTATACAGGGTGTTGTAGCTTCATTCTTTCCCCGTGTAGCAGTGCAAGGCCCGCAGGAATTGCAGGAAGTACCTGTAAACGATGCAGAACAGGAACATGAAGAAGCGGAAGTTCCTAGTGGCAGTCAGGTTGGTATTGATTTTAATCCAGCTATACAGGCATTGATTAACCTTCAGCAGTCGGGAGAGCCTGATGGCGGCGATAAGCTTCTAAGGCTAGTAGATTGTTATACACGACTTAAAGCAGATGGCTTTGAGGACACGATAGGCATATTTGAAAAAATTGTACTGTTTGCTTCTAAAAATCCAGAGCAGGCAAACATGCTTCTAAATCAGTTGGGCTAATGGAAGCAAAGAAAGCAAACATACGGATGCGGTCTATCATGCAAGGTGGTGACCCCACTGTAGTAATCGGCAAACGTGGTGAAAAAGTAGTAGCCTTTGAGTTTTCAAATCATGGCGAAAACAGTCTGGCTACCTTCAAAAAAGATGGTGTAGGCTACTCCCTCGTACCAGGTCAGGAAAAGCCATTCGGGCTTAACCAAAATGTATTTTTCGATAACGAAGAATTTATCATTGAATTCTCAGTGATAGATAACTCTAGTGAACATATGCACAAAATGGTACTACTCGAAATGTACCACAAAGACTAATCAAATGGCATACATAGGTGTAAGAGCTTTACAATCAAATGTTTCCCTTGGAGATGTAACGGTAAATGTAGACCCGTATACCACAGGTACTCAGCAAACAGATTTTCAGGCATTGGAAGCTGGTACTCACAATATTCCGGCAGGTCAATATAAAGTATTGATCAAAAACGACGGGCAGGAAGAGATAACAGTAAATGGTGATACTGTACCAACTGGTGTAACCTATCCCGTGGAAGCCTACTCTAATCCTGTTACCCAAAAGTTAGACCTGACACCAGCCATTACCATAGTAATTCCTCCAGGCGGCACAGCTACTTACAGCATGTTAAGCCCTAGTGTATAATAAATGAATATAAAGCTATGAGACTAAAAATCTTCTATAAGTGTGTTTTAGGACTTTTGTTATTGCTTCCTGGCCTAATCTATGGACAGGGCGCGACTATAGTCACAAAAGACCTATGCTGGAACTACAATAGTATAGATAGCACCATTACCGGATACTACCTATATAGCAGTAGGACAGATACCGCAAAATTGATCAACTACCTTTCTCCCCTTGGTAAAACAGTAGACGTAAGTGCAGGCGGCACAATCACATTAGGCAAGTGCTGCTGTGAAAGTACATCTAACACTATACCTCCTCCTGCTGAAGCTACTTTCGCACAACGATTATGCTTGTACGACAAAGGAGCATACACCAGTGTGAACCGCTATGTATACATAAGTTCAAGCGGAGGCCAGCCAATAGTTTTTGAGTACGTGGATGCAAATGGTGATCCTGTAGAAATAGCCCCCACTGCCGAGCTGACCTACGGCTATTGTGATTGTTGTAACGCAAATATGAACTAACACTATGAGACATTTACTCACTATATTTTTCTTTTTTATTACTTCCCTAGCTTTCGCTCAGATCCCGCAGAATATCAACCTTGATTATGATAATGCGGAAACAAGTATTATCGCAGAGGATCTGTGTTGGAGCTACAACAGTATTGACTCCAGTATCACTCGTTTTACTTATGTTGATCCAGTTGATTCCAGCAGTACGATTCTATACTACCTCGATCAGGAAGGTACAATAGTAGACATAACTGCTGGAGGTACTTTTGAGTTTGGCTTTTGTGGCTGCTGTGGAGAAGAAGTAGCGAGTGTTACCCGTGCATGGTATCACTATCCTGGCAATAACAACAGCTATAGTTTACCCCTCGATACGCTGGCAGCTTATGACCTGCTTACTATTACAATGAGACACAGTACAGGGATTTCGCCTACTCTGACCCTGCCTGAGTTTCCTGCTGATAGCACATTCAATGGTAAGACTATCGTCATTCATTTTGAAGGCAGTGAAAACGCTGATAGCATTTTTGTGGAGGCTGCTGGATTGTCTCAGCTTGTTCAAATTGATTGCTATGCAAAAGGGAAAACGATCCAAAGAGATACAATTATAAGTAATCAGGACAATGACCCTGGGCCTAATTTGATTGTATATCACACGAGTTATCAGGATGATTATGTGAGGCAGTGCCAAGGAGATGTGATTTTTTCTGAGGATCAATTAACATCAACAGGATTATTGAGACAGTCAAGTACAGGCGGTGTATATGCTTATGATGATGCGTTGAATGGAGAATTACAATTGCAATATGATTATGATTTTGCAAATGCAGCAGACGCGGTAGGAGCAAAGGCAATTTTAGGGCAGATTATTCGGATTGGAGATGCGAGGTATCAAGTGAAAGCAGATAGTGTGAGTGGGTATATGGTAGATAGTCTTGCTGTTATTCCTGTTAGCTCAGGATATGCAAATCTAATAGTACCAGGTGGAGGGCTTGATGTGAAATGGTTTGGAGCAAAAGATGTTGTACCTTATAACAATATTCAGAATCAGGTAGTTCTTGATGGATACACCCCTTCCCCAGGGGATGAATCAGATATTGCTATATACAAAGCAATACAATATGCGGCAAATCATGAGGATAGAAATGGTACTCCTACAGCCAGATTATTATTCAGTGGTCAATTTGTAGTTACTGATTCTACTTTTACTGTACCTAATGGTGTAGAAATATGGTGCATAGGAGCAAGTCATATACATAGTGATCATAATAAACCACTTTTTATATTTGACAGCCACTTTGGCACAAGCCACAGAGTCAAGGTGACTCACAAGCCTTGGGGAGGCTTGGTTGATGGTGCAGAGTGGTTTCCTATCAATTCCGATACTGACCCTAGGGATTCAACATCTATAGGAATTAAGGTTTTGAATTGCAGGAGATCATCTTTTTATGATATAACAGCAAGAAACTTCAGACACAATCTTGAAGTCATGGGAAATGCTGCTGGTTGTGTCGAAAACAGATTCTATATATCAGAGCTATGGGATGCCAAATGGGACATATATATTGATGGTGAGAATTTTGGCTGGGCGCATCAAAACTATTTTGAGGGAGGCCTTGCGAAAACACACGGCACACCTAATAGGAATAGAGCAATAGAAGTAGAATGTGGATCAGCATTTGTAAATGCTAATAATTGTACATTCCAGCATATTAATTTTGAAGGTTCTACTAATAGAAAGTATGCTGTTTACGTAGCTAAATCTTCTAATCACTTCTACAATTGTAGGTTTGAAACTGTATTAGCTAAACAAATAGTATTTACAGATGTATCACGTAGCAACGAAATACATGGGTCATATGGTTTTGCTAATTCAAGACCTACTGCCCCTTTACCTCTTTATTATTCAACAGATGGAGTAACACCTGTTCAGGATGCTTCTGGCAATGACGCAAGAGGATTAATATTTGAAGGAAATGCTGTTTCTTACTCATTGTTCTGGGGAGGTAGTGCAATTTTATCAGGTGGTCAAGGAGGCGCAAATGGTACAGACCATAACAGTACCCTAACATTGGGTACTGCACAATCAGGAGATAATGCAGTAAATTTATTAGAAGCTAGAGGGGGGGGTGAAAATCAAAAGATTTCTTTTGAAGTAACTGGAAAAGGGGAGGTTAGACATTGGGGAACTCCTAATTTAACTGGTGGAGGGAAACAATGGGAATTGTTTTTTGAAGAAAGAGGATTTAATGTAACACCCGTAACATATACTTCTGGTAACTGGTACAGTTATGGGCAAATTCTAGATAATAGTGGAACTGAATATGCTTCTTTAAGAGCTTTTAAGGCTACAGACATATCTACTGACTTGTCTAGTAAGAATATTGTCCCAAATAATGGTTCTAGAAATCCTAATTTTAAAATAGGTCAAAGTGGTTTAGAGGTATCTACTATTAACGGATATATTCGAGAAGGCGATACGTATGCTACAGTACCTACTTTTTCACAAGGTTTTGCTATGTCAGAAACAGGAGGTAATTATTTAACTCTTTTTGCTAATCCACAAGCTCTAGTTGTAGCAGGTAGGCCCGGATATATACTTAGAAATAATGATGCTTTTGATTATGAAGTAACATTCAATACTGAAAACTACACCCCTGGTCAAATATTTTACATTGCTGGGCATAGGATTAATAATGGGAATATAGTAATCAAGTCGACTACAGTAAATAGTCTGGATGGTCAAGATATTGTAATAAGAGCAGGTGACATACATTATTTTAGATGTTTAGACAATGCTTCTAGCTTGCGTATACATGAAACTATGCGAAGTACTATTGCCATTAATCATGTAGGCACAACAGCAGGAAGACCCTCTGACCTTACTACAGAAGAAAAGGGATTTGAATATTTTGATACAGACCTAAATAGACAAGTCATTTGGAATGGATCAAGTTGGAACGATTATGTTTTGGTCTTAGATTCGATACAAAACCAAATCGCATTACCTCGTGATACTACCGCAAAAACATTAACCTTCACACTCGAAATAGGAGAACTAACCAGTATCGATGTATCATCATCTCCAGCAACCGCGACAGTACCAATTGGAGCAATTTCAGGCCAAAGCACTTTCACAATACTCGATGTAAGCAATAACGCAAGCGCGAATAACATCACGCTTGATTTTAATACTAATTATTCAACAACTAATTCTAATGAAACCATAAGCACTGATGGGTTCTATGGCACCTGGTGGTATCACGGTCCCGATCGAGGGTGGAGGAGAATTAGATAAATATAAAGCTATGAAAAGAGCAATCATCTTATTAAGCATACTTACAATAGTAGGTTTAACATTTATGTCTGGAATACTTTCAGATATATTTCCAAAAAGTGATTCAGAACCTGAAACGGTTTTCCTCAGTACCGATCATATAGAGCAATGCTTAGAAAAGCCGACCTATGCAAAAACATCTGACTACCGATTTTGGGTAGCAGATTTGATTTGGCATGATACAGCGATTATAGGTAAAGGTGGACCTTTTCCAGCTACTGATACACTTATATTAATTGTAGAAGATGCTGGATCGGGAGTATGGTCAATAGAAGAACCAAGTGTTGAAGATTTCAACGATTGGGCTAAACCTCCTGCTTATGGCTACACATGTGTAGAGATTAGAGAGAAACGGCTTTGGCATTATAAATAAAACAATAATGTATCTCTACCGCCCTACACATATCAACCTTCTGATTTTCGATACAGATTCCTTACAAGGAGAAGAATGGCAATGCATTGGTGGCTATACTTTCCAGGTCTACAAAAAGGATAGAAATACCATTGAGGTGATGGCACGACGGAAGAACGGGAAACTTCAGTTTACATTAGATTCTACAGTCGATGGCATTAAACGACGTGGCAAATGGGGAGAGAAACCAGGAGAAGAAAGCCCGCTCAATTACATGATAGAAATGAAAAAAGGCGATCAATACATAAGCCTGAAGTTGTCATATAACTGGAAAGAAAGAGAGTATGATGCTGATTTTTATCACGAAAATGGAAAAGTACCTGCTAAGCTTATAGTCAGCCGAAGTGGTTACCAGGAGTTTGAAGAATTAGGACACATACATGTACAGTTTTCGCATTGGTGGCCAATAGCACGGAGACTATGGATACCATTACCTGACA
Source organism: Chitinophagales bacterium (assembly GCA_022360175.1). GTDB lineage: Bacteria > Bacteroidota > Bacteroidia > Chitinophagales > Saprospiraceae > JAKSDI01. Next base: position 38,958 of record JAKSDI010000290.1, on the reverse strand, counting down.
GAAAGATGATTAAAGAAGATTGGTTTTAGTTTTCCTTAAATCCCCCTGAAATGAATACAAGGCAATTACGTATGTATGACCTGAAAAGAATAATAGGGCAAACGATTACCGACAAGCTAACAATACTAAGTACAGCTGGTGCAGGATCGTATTGGATATTTGAGCATTACCAAGCAGTTATGGGAGTTTTGTTAGCAGCGATTACTGTAGTGTCTACAGCAGCACTGCAATGCTATAAAATCATTGCGATAAGAAACGAAGAGAGAAGAAAGGAAGAAGAACACCAAAGAAAAATGCAGCAAGATGATGTATGATGTAGGAGATATACTAGGGCTTACTATGTATAGCAAAACGGCTGTACCTGTATACAGCGAACCCTGGGATGTTGGATTCACACCTGAGCTAATACCAGCAAATAGCATGATAGGTGTAGTATGGTCATTTTATGAGCCAAAATCAGGTAGAAGCCGTCTCATGTGGGGCTTTCAGGATCAATTTGGGCAGTTATTCTTTACACCACATGAAGTAGGTATGTATAATCTACAGGCATTACGTGATCAGGGATTGCTGGATATCGATGAAAAGAAGATTATAGAAAACTACCCTGATTGGTATGAGGCAAGCACTGAACTCATAAGTAATGTAGGATCAATGATAACCAAAGGAATATTGTTGTACCTACTTGCAAGAACACTTCCAAAAATATTCAAATAAAGCTATGAATACTAAAAAACAATTTGACGTAAGTATTCCTCCATTCACTGTTAAAGAAAATGATTTAGCAATGAATGATCAGGTAATCAACTATTGGTATTCATTTTTAAATGTATTAGACGCGCACCAAGATAATAAAGGACAAAAAGCTGTGATCTATATAATAGACACTGCTCGTGACTTTGACCATCCCGACTTACCCGCCCCTCCGTTTAAAAATGATAGTGTAGGAACAGGCAAGGGGGCTGATCCACATGGTCATAGTCATATGTTTGCAGGTATAAGCAGTGCTATATATAGTACTACAGGTATTATTGGAATAGCTCCTGAAAGTATTCCTATTCCATCTCGCGGAATGGATGAAGAAGGGAAAGGACAGTGGGAACAAATAATAGATGCTGTAAAGTGGTGCCGTAACAACTACCGACAGCACTACCAGGATACACACATCGGCATCATCAATATGTCGTTCATTGGTAACTCTGGAAGTGATGCTTTTCGATTAGAATTACAAAAATGCATCAAGGCTGGTATGATACCAATATCTACTAGTACAGCTTATCCTGGTAAATGGAGTGATCTTTGTATTACAGGCTCCGCTATTAGTGTAGATAATAAACCTGCTTGGTTTATACCTGAAGCCATTTCAGTAGATACTGCATTCTGCGAAGTAAACATTTCCACTACTAATAATAAGCAAGGGTATAACTATGTAAAAGGAAGCAGTTTTAACGGAGCTATTCTGGCAGGTTTGGCAGCTTTGATCGTTACACGTCATTATGATTCATTTAAAGGTGCCGGAGAAAAAGCAAAGAAATTGCTAGAGATATTCTTGAAGAAATCAACCTATGATTTTGACAAGAACAGTGCAACTGGTGAAGTTAAATGCAATTAACTACAGTCGTCAATAAACAGATTTTTCAACCTTTTAAATATAAAGCTATGAGTGCTAAAATCATTAAGCTCGAAAAACTAGGTACTAGTAACCTCGTAATTGTATTTGTTGCGATGCTAACCATTGCAGCAGATTTACGCAAAGTATTCAAGAATTTCACAACTGCTAAGTTGTTACAATTTGCCATTGGATTGGTGCAATATGCAGCTATTATCCCATTGGCAAAACAAGCCTTGGTAGAATTTAAAAGCTTAACTCCTGCCAAAGCCAATGAAGTGGAAGCCCAGGTAAAGCAACAATTCGATATTGAGGATGATAGTTTCGAACAAGCCCTCGAAGAAGCAATAGAATTAGTCGTAGACACTTACGAATGGGTACAGCAAGGCGCGGACATTGGCAAAAAATATATGGCATACTACCATAAATATATCAAGCCTGACGCTGGTAGTATTTCTCCAGAAGAAAGGCTGAAGGAAAAGTTAGTAGCCTGATGGATACTAAAAAAATAATAGGCATTGCCTTGATAGCTTATGCTTTATTGAGTAGTAACAAAAAAGGTATGACTCAAAGCACTAGTTACCCGGCATTGCCTCAAACTACTGAAGAAGGCGAAGTACTTCTCTTGGAGCCGCCTAAAAACGAATAATTATGGACAACAAAGCCATAATAGGAGCAGCTATTATATTCTTTGTATTGTACCAATCTACGGCCAGGAAGCCTAATTTTTACAGGCTTCCTGATGGCCGTGTTGTCTCAGAAGATGAGCTACCTGCGTTGGGATATGTACGATATCTAGGTAGATGGATACATCAAAGCAAACTTAATAGTGCTCTTGATCAAAATATGAGTGCATGGGATTGGCAAAACATCCTAAATAATGCTTTTTCCTTTGGTGAAAGTGCTATAGACTTATGGAACCAGGTGCAAAGCCTTATTACTCAAAATCAGATCGACACGCTCGTTACTGAGCCATATATGAATCAAAACAGCGGATACGTATAAATCTAAGCTATGAAAACAGGACAAAGAACACTCTTCGCAGCTCTAGGGCTGTTTTTGCTTTATAAAATAGCCAGTGGTAGTAAAGGTAATGCTGGCAGTGGAAATGGTTCTTTTCTTGGTAGTGGATGCGAGTTGCCAAGAGGTATTCGTAATAACAACCCAGGCAATTTAAAATACAGTAATTCCAATTGGCAGGGAAAAGTACCATATAGTCAGAATACAGATTTTGATTGTACCTCTGGACAGGTAAAACGTACTTTTGAACAATTCACCCAATACAAATATGGTATTCGTGCTTTGATTAAATTGATCCTGAATTACCGTCAAAACTACAATCTTCATAGTATACGTCAAATCATTACACGCTACGCTCCGGGATCTGAAAACAACACCGGAGCTTATGTTAATGCAGTTGCTAACTATATGGGGTTTATGCCTGATATTCCTTTACCTGGTGACGCTGACACAATGCGCCTTCTTGTTCGCGCTATAGGCAAGCATGAGAATGGAACGGAGGCAATATCTAATACAGAATTTTGGGGAGTATGGAATGAATTTTTCGGAGGCGTTGCTGGCTTTTCAAAAAGTGTTCCTATGCGTAAGAGAGCATATTTCCTTTAAAGTCAATGGAAAATGAAGGGAAGAGTCAGGTACTATATATTGGAAGGAGAGAATAAGATTTGGATCAACTTCAATGGCCATAATAGACTTGATGCAAAAATAAAGTTTGGGGATCAGTTTAGAGTTCCATCTTCAAATGAGACTTACACACCTAATGACATTTTCGCACAACCTGATGAAGAAGGACTTGCAGGCGCTTTTGTCCTCTGCTTTTTGGGAATGATTATTCACCCTTTATCCATCCCTTTTCTCTTTGGCATTGGCCTTTTAATAAGGTATCTCCAAAACCATGAAAATCATGTTAAGGCAGATTATTTCAATAATAATAAACTTTAATCATGAAAACGATTATCGCTATCGCTACTGCTACCTGGTTATTATCCAAGATAAAAGAAAATGATATTGGTGCTATTGTATCTGATAAGTGTGTCGGGCTAACGCAATGCCAGGATGGAACATGGAGTACATTGCCATCAGGTAGAGGTGTTTGCAATAGGCATGGAGGCTTAGCAGCAGAATACCGCAAGAAAAAAGTAAAGAAAGCCATACCAAAGGCTAACACGATTGAGGTTGTGGAAGAAATAACAAATGGGCCTCATTATATCATCGATGCAAAACAAAAAGCAGAGTTACACTTAGGACGTGATTTTTATAAAAGCCTTGAAACCGATGTAAAATCAGAAATAAAAAGATATTTCTCTTGGAGTCGAGGTAGAGAAGCTTGGGTTTCAAAAGGCAATTATAGGAATTGGGGACCACAAGGAATTATTGAAAAGTTAAATCTACCAAGAGGAGGAAGGAAAGATCGTATGACATTTGAAGAACAAATGCAGCAAACGGTTGATCGAGCTGAGTATCGAGCTGAAAAATATGCAAAGCGTATAGACAATAGTAAGCAACGGCAGGAAGATTTACAATCCGAATTTAGGAGATTATCAAAAGATTGGTCATGGCTAACCCAACCAAACGTAAATACTACTGGTGGTCGTCGTTTCAGTAGACAACGTGATAAAGTTGTAAGACGATTTGAAAAAGGAATAGAAGAAAGTTTTAAGCGGGACCATTATCACCAGCAAATGGAAACAGCATTGCAAACCGCAAGTCAAAGCCAACTAAGCAATCCTACATTTTTGCAACGTAGAATCAAAGATGCTAAGAAGGAAATAGCAGTAAATGAAAAGTCTATTCCCAATTTGGAAAAGATACTCAGTACTCCTTTAGAAGATCGACCACAGCGCATCCGAAATAAAAACGATGAATACTTTTTGGACCGTATGCAGGATAGAATAGATGATCTCCAAACTGCTTATGAAAAGCTAGGGTTTTACACCATGAAACTAAATGAGTTAATTGATTCCGGTGTGAAGGTATTTGACCAAGAAAGCGTAAAAGGTGCTGCATATGTTAAGCGTAGAGGTCAATGGTATAAAGTAGCAAGGGTAAATAAAACTACAGTATCCCATAGTTGGCACGTTGGAGACTGGAGGTCAACTTATTCTGAAATAGAGGATGTAGCTTTTCCAGAAGATATAGAACAGGTTATCCCCCTTCGGCATGGCAACTACCAAATTGTCAAAAAAGAAGGAATAGGCCTTATCAGTGAGAGTCCTTTCTATTTCATGAAACAGCGAGTCGGTAGTAATTGTCGAGACAACAAATATAGTAGTAGTAGTGGACGTGGCACTTGTAGTTGGCACGGAGGCATTAATGGTACTGTACTTTATCTATAAGATCAAGTTTCTCATAGCTACGTATGTTTGTGTAGCTGGGCACTGTTCGGGGTGGGCAGTGCCTTTTTATTTGAAGAAATCGAGGTCTGAAGCCATAAAGGCACTATCCAGGCCAGAGGCACGGAGATATACCTTTAATGTCTTTTCATTGGTCCATCCTCCCAGATCAGCAATAAGTTTAGTACTCACGCCAGATAAATACAAATTGGTAGCTGCGCTTCTCCTGGCAGTATGGAAAGTCACAAACTGACTTTTAGGGCTACTTTCATCACCTTGCTTTACAATATCATTAATACCTGCCATAGCTGCAACAAGCTTAATATTTCGGTTGGCTACAGGGTTAGCAGTATAGCCAAGATTATAATCAACTTGCTCTAATAATCTTTGTGCATTGGGTTTGACAGGTATTACAACCTCGTTTTTCGTCTTTTGGTGCTTGATCCTGAAAAAGTGTTTTCCTCCATTTGTGAAGAAATGCTTTTTGTTAATTCTCACTACATCAGAGTAGCGTAGAAGGAAGTAATAGGCAATTAAAAAGCGGATACGTTCTTTATCCAGGACAGCAGACAAGACAACATCTTCCATAGCCTGTATTTCGCTTTCATTGAGGTATATTTTATTACTGTATGGCTGCACATATACCTTGAAAGTTTCATAAGCCATATTATTATGCAATCCTTTTTCCCCAGCAGTTTTCATAATACGCTTCAGGCGTTTAGTATGATTCCCTATTCCTCCTTCCATTGCACATCCCTGGCTTAATAACATATCCCAGAATTTATTCAGCCATCCCATATCTATCTCTGAAAACTTAAAATCTTGCTTCCCTGATTTCTCAGCAAATTGTCTCAATCTGAGCAATAGTCCTTTATAACCTCTTACTGTGCCAGCGGTAAGCCCATGCTTGCCATCAGTAGCCTCCTCAATAAAGTTTTCAAGAAAAGACAAAAGCGATCCAGAGCCTATTTTTTTATGATCACCCCATCCATCAAATGTTCCTCCAGAACGGAAATAATGCTCCAGTTCCATTTTAAGCGCATTGATCTTGCTATTATAAAGCTCTGCCATTGGATGGTCAGGCTTTACCTCCCCTATATTTTTTTTCCAATATCTGGGTTCTATCTTTATGTCTGTTGAATAATATTTCTTTCCTTCAGGTGTACGGACATATATTTTTACATCACAAGTACCATCTGAACGTTTGTAGCCTGTCCAAAGAACGCGTCTAAAATTCATACCCTGAGATTTTATTTTAGAAATTCTTTAGACCAAAATACACAATTAATCACAATTAATCACAATGTTGTCAAAGCTGAAAGTGTTGAAAATATACAAAAAAAGCCTATTTCTATTGAAATAGACTCAATTTGCAACTATTAATACGCTCTTTCTAGTAGCCCCAGCAGGATTCGAACCTGCATCTTAGGCTCCGGAAACCTACATTCTATCCCTTGAACTATGGGGCCTTTTTAAGTTGAAAATCGGAATTAGGAAGTTGGGAATCCGCATTCTCGATTTCAAAACCGGAGAGCAAAGTTAAGAAAGCAAGGGAAATGGAACAAGCTCTTTGGCTTATTTATTCCTTGCCTGTTTTTATACTAAGCTTTGGGGGTACTGATAAGTTCCTTTTTCTGTTTTATTAATTGTTGGAGTTGAGGGATTTGTGCTTCCATGGCTTTATAACCGATGTCAAATAATTCCTGATAACGGCCTAGCTGGAAGATGCTATAAGCCTGCACATCTGCTGGTTCAATAAGCAAATCACACTTGGAAATGCTGGGGCGGGTATTGGCAAGGATGGAGAGATCAAAGCAGCGCTGGGCGATGCCAAACATGCTTTTGATGGCTTTTTTCTCTACGTTTAGATGGGGCATGACGTTTACGCCAAGAATAATGTCTGCTTTGCCTATTAAGGGCTCTACAGGCATATTATCTAATAAACCGCCATCGACATAAGTCTGACCCTCTATTTCTACTGGTTGAAAGACGAGCGGGATGGAAGAAGAGGCTACAATAACATCAAATAGTGGACCGGAATTTTTAATTTCCAGATCACCGGTATTGAGATTAGAGATGGCGATGTGTACTTCTTTTTTTAATACGCTGAAATCATCTTCGGCAATCTGCTCTTCCAGTACGCTACGGAGGTAGGATAGTTTGGTCAGGCCACTATAGGGCATGGTCATCGTGATCAATTTAAAGAGGCTTGCTTTTTTGACCAATGCCAGTATCTCTTTAGGGCTTTTACCTGCCGCATACATGCAACTGGCAATGGCTCCTGCACTTGCTCCTGAAAAGACAGAGGCTTCTATTCCATTATCTTCTAATGCCTGGAGTACTCCTAAATGGGCAACTCCTCTGGCGCCTCCTCCAGAGAGGGCTAATCCTATTTTGATGTCTCTTTCCATGTTGAGAAGAAGGAAGGTAAGGCTGCCTCATAAATAAGAGTAAGACTAATGATTTCCTCCCCCTAATCCCCCTCCAAGAGGGGGACATTTTTATAAGTATTTTCTTATTCGAAAGGAAAATATTAAAGTAAGAAGTGATTTAAACTTATTGAATGTCCCCCTCAGCCCTGCGGACAACTCCCCTAAGGGAGCACAATACATGTCCCCTTTTAGGGAGGGTGCATTCTTTGTAGAAAAGATTAAATCACTTCCTATTCTTATTCTTGTTTATGAGACAGCTATTATACCTCTCCTTTTACACACTATTTTACTTAACAATCAATGATTCCGTCCAGATGCGGTTTTCCTTTACGAAAGTAAGGCGATAGGCACCTGCTGCAAAGCCACCTAGATTGATTGATTCATTCAAAGTAGGCTTTGTAATGAATAACACCTCCTGTCCTAATGAGTTGATCATACGGATGGCATCAAATGTTTCAGTAGTGCGAATGTTCAATTGCTGATCTGCTGGATTAGGGAAAATATTGATAGTAGATTCCAGGCCACGATCTACAGTAGCATCCAGGATATCTATATCCGCTGTGTAGCGAGGCAGGATTTGATAACCTCCATCAAAAGGAGCTTCTGTATCAAACTGGCCTCCAATGCCCGTTACGGTAAAGGTAGCATTGCCCGGGCCTGCGGTAGCAGAAACATCCGTATCCGCATCAATGCGCATGGTATATTCATTGGTACCATCTGTCATTTGTACATTGAAGCTACTACCCATATTCCACTGGCCTGGATCTAGTAAAGTAAGCCCTTCTATACGCACCAATTGCGATTCTGTATCTTCATTTAAATCCGTTACAACAAGCGGATCAGAAAGCATATTGCCAGCAGACATCATCCACATCGTATCCAGATTAATTTGTGCCAGGCCTGCAAACTGAGTAATTGTGCCTTGCAGTGCTACTTCATCTCCTTCCGTAACAGTATAACCAAAATCATTGCCGGAGCTAAATACCGCAATACCATCTCCAGCAGCATCATTGATGGTAAACTGAAGTCCATTACCAGATAGGTTCACACCATAAACGATTCCCTGCAGCTGACAGCTAATATCCAATGAATCAATTACACCATCCGCATCTACGGTTGTTACCTCCCCTACTGTGTAGGCTGGGTAGCTAGTAGTAGGAATTTCATAAGGATCAATATCTTCCATATAACGAGGCAATAACTGATAACCTTCATCAAAAGGAGAACTATTATCAAACTGGCCTCCAATACCTGTCACATCAAAAGTACCTGTAGGAGCTGGCAGGCTATATAGATCTACATCATTATCAATACGCACAGTGATAACATCTACCCCATTGGTCACCTCTACATTAAAACCTGATCCAGAGCCAGTCCACTGAGCAGGGTCTACCAGAGATACATCTTCTATTTTCACCAACTGAGATTCTGTATCTTCTCCAAGACCTGTAATGATAGTAGGTGTTACCAAAGCATTGCCAGCAGATACCATCCATACGGTATCTATATCTATCTGGGTTAAACCACTGAATTGAGTGACTTCTCCTTGTACAATTACTTCATCACCTTCCTGTACCGTATATCCATAATTATTATTGCCGCTGAATACACCAATTCCTTCTACATCACTATCAATGATTGTAAACTGCAATCCTCCAGAACGCAGATTCACACCATATACAATACCGCTCAATTGGCAAACGGTGCCTACAGAGTCTGCTGCCCCATCTGCATCTACTGTGTTTATTTGTCCGATCGTGTACTCAGGATAGCTAACAGGACAATTTACAGTTACGGTTACAGTAGCCGTCTGGCAGCCATCTGCATCACATACTTCATAGGTAAAGCTATCTTCGCCACAGAAGTCCATTGCCGGAGTATAGGTTACAATATTCTCGGCACTAACTGATGTAGTACCATTGGCTCCATTTTCTGCCGTCAGGCTGGTTACTACATTAGGTAGGAAGTCATTAGCCAATACATTAATATTTACAGCCTGATTGACATCTGTAGTAGCAAGGTCATTGTTTGCGGTAAGCGCACCACTGCCTCCAGGATTGTAAGTACCTATTGGGAAAGGAACAGCAGCTGTTGCATTTTCAGATTCACCATCAAATACATTAATACCACTGAAATTCCAGTTTGACAATACAAAAGTACTACCATCAGGACCTGTACCATCCACACGATAAGCCCAACCATCCAGGTATTCCCAGGCAGTGCCAGTACCATCTTGATCAATATCACCAAAAACATCTACCACTTCACCATTCATAAATAATTCGATCGCATCATCACCATTGATACCCATTGAAGAACTGTTACCTTCATCTATAAAATCAGCATCAAAGCCAAAAAAGGCATTAAATTGTACTTCATCCGCTGTAAGGTAAAGATAGGTGCCCGCAGTAACAGCCTGAGCAGGGAAGGTAAATTCTTCACCATCCGTACCTCCACCATTATTGGCAGAACCAACGCCATAGATACTAAGATCGGCAATATCATTTAATACATAAAGTTCAATTCCCTTTGGTTGTCCTCCAGGCAGTGGCCCATCATAAACACCTGTAAGCAATAAATCTGTTGCTCCGCTAGCCGCCGGATCAACTACAATAGTGCCTGTCATGCCCAAGCTCACGTGAGGATCACACTGATACTCATAGGTGCCAGGCGTATTAAATACAAAAGAATAAGTCCAGGAAGCTCCTGAAGCACTGCCATTGATAAAACCTTCCGGATTATTTGGATAAGTTGCCTGAGAGCCGTTTACATTGTGAAAGCCACCCAGGTTGGTCCAGGTAACGGTATCCCCTTCTGCAATAGTTAGCATTTCAGGGTTATAGAAATTACTTTGTACATCAACGCTGTGATTAGTTTGAGCAGTAAGCATCAAAGCGCAGACAAGAAACATGGGAGTTAATAGAAAGTGAAGTCTGTTCATTAGAAATCGTTTTTTGGTAAAAGTATATTCAATAGTAGAGAAAACAGTTGCAAGGTACCAAAAATAGGAAAGCCGCCCCCGAATAATTCGAAGGCGGCTTCCATTATATGGTCATCTTAGCTAATGCCAAGATTAGAAGTTAATCTTCAGACCAGTGTTCCAGGTACGGCCGAAACCGAAAACACCGCGGTTGTTGTAGAATTCGTTGATCTCAGTAGTAGGATCATCTACGATGTTTGTGCTCATCTCAGAGATGTACTCTTCATCCAATACGTTGTTTACATTCACACGGAAAGTAACACCAACACCTTGTAGATTAAGAGAGTAAGAGATACCAGCATCCATCAAACCATAAGAAGGCAATTCAACTACTTCATCAGGAATTCCGTCCTGAATATCCCATTCCGCATATAGATTGTCAGCGAAGAAGTAATCAGCATATATACGTAAGCCACTGATGATTTGGTAGTTTGCACCTACTGCGAAAGTAGTTTGAGCAGCATCACCAATCTTCAAGCCTGATGCTGCAACTGTTCTTTCACCTGCAGGCTCCTGCGTATCAAGGTTAGTACCTGTAGCAGTGAAATCATCCTTGTATTCCCAGTTACCTAGTGAAAGCATAGCAGTCAGGTTCAGATTACGAACAGGGTTCGCATCCAATTCTAGTTCGATACCAGTGTGTACCTGAGATACTCCTTCGTAGATGAATAGAACATCTTCGTCATTATCATTCGTTACTGTTTCATCAAACTGACGGTTACCCCATTCAGTGTAGTAACCATTCAACTTAGCGCTGAAATAACGGCTACGATAACCATAACCAGCTTCGAATGCAACTACTGACTGGTTTTCAACATCTTCGTTTACGTCGTTACGGAAGTTGATGTATACGTTGTCAAAGATAGGCTGACGAGAGAAGTAACCACCGTTTACGAATACGTTATTGCGCTCATCGATATTGTAGTTTGCACCGATCTTAGCAGTACCACCCATGTGGTTTTCCCAGTCACTTTCCTGTGCAGGGTCGCTATCCAGGTAGTTGAAGTAGTCAATACGCTTGAAGCCCTGGTTAGAACCAGAAAGAGACAAGAAAGTAGACAACTTATCAGTAGAGTATTCCAACTGAGCAAAAAGGCCTAACCAGCTTACCAAACCATCGTTGTAGTAGTTTAGTACGTTGTTAGAGTTTTTGTAACCATCTTCATAGAAAGTACCGAAATCAGCAGGAGCAGTTTCTGTGATGTAGTTCATTGGGTTGTTATCATCTGAAGTAGATAGATAAGCATCATTGCCCAATAGGTGCTCAACACGACGGAAGTGCTCTCCTTTATAGTAACGAGCATCCAAACCACCTACCAATGTAAGGTTGTTTGACAACTTAGTAGTCAAAGTAGAAAGAAGACCATACCAGGTGTGGTAGTTCATAGAAGCACGACGGATGAAACCATTGTTGCCACTTGTTGCATAAGGGCCATAAGTAGGATCGATGTCTTTTTCGCCAGTCAAGCCAGCATCAAATGCTGTAACATCTAATTTGCCCTGGTTGTAAGCTACGATATCATCGAAACGTACGTGTCCATCTGCATCACGTAAGCGGAAGTCAGAATCAAAGATAGATTTAGAATCACCATCAGCATTTGTACCTCTGATACGTCCACGAGGGCCAGTACCGCCACCAAGGCCAAGAGAGAAGTAAGCAGAAGTTTTCAATTCTGTCTTATCAGAAATATTCCAGTAGTGGTTTACAAAAGCTTTAGGCTTGTGGTAGAAGTTTCTTCTCCAAGAGAATTCTTCTCCATCCAATTCGCCCCATAGCCAGTTGTACTTGATACCACGGCCAGTAGTAGGATCATCATTGTTAGGATCATCTGGATCAACGAAAGTACGTAGTGTTACTCCGTCAAAACGGCCTGGCTCGTTACGCTGGTGGTGCCATTGTGGTGCACCTAGTACCGTAAGAGAAATAGAGTGCTCAGGATTGAAAATCTTAGACAAAGATGCGAAGTAAGACCATGCGCGGAATTGCGTTCCTTCTACATAACCATCACCTTGTGTGTGTGTACCTTGTAGAGAGAAAGCCCATCCTTTTTCGCTTAGGCCTGTGTTGTAAGAAACACCATACTTCTGGTAGCCATCATTACCGATAGTAACGCTTGCAGTACCTCCCTGGTCCATATCAGCTGCATTAGTGATAATGTTGATAGAACCACCAACAGATGCAACCGCTAGCTTAGAAGCACCAAGGCCACGCTGTACCTGAATACGGCTGGTTACGTCTGCCAGGCCTGCCCAGTTTGACCAGTATACCCAGCCATTTTCCATATCGTTAACTGGAATACCGTTGATCATTACAGCAGTATTACGCTGGTCGAAACCACGTACGTTGATACGAGAGTCACCGAAACCACCGCCTTGCTTAGTAACGTAAACACCTGGAGTTTTACGTAGCATTTCAGGATACTCCTGGTTACCTACTTTAGCTTCAATTTCAGGGCCAGTGATAGTAGAAACAGCTACTGGAGTCTTACGGTCTACAGCAACAGAAGCGATTACCTCAATTTCGTCCAAACCAACGGAAGAGAAACCTAGTTCAACAGTTCCAACATCAGTTTTTCCTGAAACAGAAACAACTTGTTCCATTTCATTGTAACCAGTGTAAGTAAAAACAAGTGTTTGTTCACCTTCCTCTAGATTGAGTGCAAAAGTTCCATCGAAATCTGTAATTGTACCTGTAAGTGTCCCTTTCACAAGTACTGAAGCTCCGATTAATGGTTCTTGGCTTTCAGCATCTACTATTGTACCAGTGACAGTACCCTGTGCGAATACTCCAAAGGCAGCTAAGAAAAAGATGCTAAGTGTAAAGAACTTCTTCATAGTGGTGTAAAGTTTAGTTAATAATGATAAAGTAAAGGTATACAGACTGGTGAAAAGTCAATCACCAGGCATGTTAATTATTTGTAAAGTTTTCATCATCAACAAGTTATAGATTTTCATCTATAATGCATCTTTCGTTTTTTACAGTATTTTCTTTTGAAGAAGGGTGATTAATTCAATCTTTTATATTAGGGTATGTTTAAAATTCCATCAATTGGTTACAAGCGGTAAATTTAGTCCTGTTCATCGTTAAAAAGCCTCGCCGTACCTTTCAGGTATGACTACGTTTTTTGCCTCAATCAGAACAAAATTTAATCGCTTTCACTCAATCATAAAAATTTAAACATCCCCTTTCTTAAAATCTCAATTTCCAACAAAGACTTCTGCCATCATACAGCGAGCACTTCCACCTCCATATTTCTCTATCGTATATAGAGGGCTATGCAAAATTTCGGTATGCTCCTTGATTTTCACTATTTGCTCTGCTGTAAGAGACTGATAAGCCTGCTCGGACATAATCAGGTAGCCTGTACCTTCATTATTCTTCACTTGTAGCATGTTTCCGGCAAAGGCCATCATTTGCCCAAGCGATATTTCAATTACTTCCTTGCCAGTTTCTGCAAACTGTTGCAACAATCTACTACGTTCTTCTGCATTCCTGATAGTATCCATACAAATGACCACAAAGGAAGTACCCAATGCCATCATTACATTTGTATGGTATATCTCCTGGCCATCTCCATCCACTGCGGTAAATGCAGCCTTTTTATAGCCCAGCTTCTCGCAAAATTCATCCAGTAGTGCCTCATCCGTACGAGGACTCAGGCAAGCATAAGCTATACGGTTGGGGCGATCCAGTATCAAACTACCGGTGCCTTCCAGAAAACGGCCTATACTTTCATTTTGCTCAAACTGTATCCGCTTTTGAAAGTTAAATTGACTAATCAATAGTTCTAGAACATCTTCTCTTCTTTCCAACCTCCGGGTTGGAGCGTTCATAGGATAGGTAGCGACAGTGCCGTCATCATGAAAGGTGACCCAGTTATTTGGGAATACGGCATCTGGTTTGACAGGTGTTGAGGTATCTTCATGGACCAGTATATTGATCCCTGCTGCTCTTAATCTTCTAACAAATTCATCAAACTCTTCTTTAGCCTTTTGGCTAATATCAGACATAGATAAGGAATTATCCTGAGTTTGAAAAGCATTATTGGCCGCTGTTTCCTGGTTATAACCAAAATTAGCAGGCCGGATCATTAAAATGGTATTGGTTATTTGATCTCCCATGGGCTATTATTTATCAAAGTAAGTTACTTTTCGGCAAATGTACAAATACTATTTTTAAGTAAGTATACACAAATATCACCCTCTACTTAACAGTAACTTCATCTCTTCTACCATTTTTTTATCTACTTCATACCAGCTTTCATTTTCCTGTACACTGCTATAATGCCATTTCTTTGCGGCTGAGTGTATATCACATAAACCTGGCACCTGAAGAATGGCTGAAAGGTTTGCGGGGCGCACTCCCCCTCCTGCCATAATCTCTATACGCCCATTTGCTGCAGCAACCAGCTCTTTCAATAATAACATACCTTCCAATGCCGTTGCTTTCTGCCCGGAAGTCAATATGCGCTCTACTCCCATCTGGACCAGTTGTTCTAAAGCTTCCATAGACCTCCGGCACACATCATAGGCTTTATGAAAAACAAAAGGTAAAGGCTTAGCTGCTTCTATCAGGCGAGTCGTTTGTTCAATATGAATATCCATTTTTTCCGTCAGTGCTCCCGACACGATCGCATCTGCTCCAAAACTTTTGGCTATATGAATATTCTCCAGCATCACTTCCATCTCATAGGGTGTATAACAAAAATCTCCCGGACGGGGGCGGATCAATACCGCTACAGGAATGGTCAAATATTGTTTCAGGAGTTTTATTTTGGCAGCACTCGGAGTAGTGCCTCCTTCTTTTAGATTATCGCAAAGCTCTATCCTATCAGCTCCCGCTTCCTGTGCATACAAAGCTGATTGAATGGAGTCACAACAAATTTCCAGCGTATATGGCATACTTACTATTTTTGGAGTTCTAATTCCCTCCAAAAGTAGTATATTTGTCGTCCTCTTTTAAAGTACATTATACTTCATCTTTAATGACCCCGTAGTTCAAGGGATAGAATAGGAGTTTCCTAAACTCTAGATCCAGGTTCGAGTCCTGGCGGGGTCACTAGAAAGAGCATATTAATAACTACAAATTGAGTCTATTTCAGCAGAAATAGGCTCTTTTTGTATACTTCTCCTACTTTCAGTATTGACAACATTGTGAATAATTGGGCTTAATTGTGTATTTTGTACTTTAATTTGAGTAAACTGTTTACCTGCATATGCTTAGATCTGAATATTAAGCACTTAAGGCGATCATAAAAAATTTATCAAGCTGATCTTGCAGATCAATTGGGGGTTGGTCGAAATATGGTAAGTGCTTACGAAAATGAAACTTCTTCCCCTAGGTTAGAAGGATTCCTGAAAATGGCAGAGCTATTTGAGGTTAATCTTGATGACTTCGTTTATACAGATTTATCTAAGGGAGGTGCAACAAAACCAGTAGAAAGAAGTAAAACTGAAGAACAAACCGTAGACAATCTTTTAAACCTCCTGGTACGGATAGAGAAGCAATACCGTACACTGGAGGATAGAATAAAAACAGAGGAACCCGACCTCGCTAAAAAATGGGGCATCAGCTAAGCGAATTATAACTAATATCTACAGAGTTTAAAACCAATACGGGGAATTGTATTGACCTACACCTATGTAGGCTTAGATTGCATTGTAAACTTTAAAGGATATTAAATTATGAGAAATGCTCTTTTCATTATAGTAATAGGTTTGTTTTCATCTATGACCTATCAAGGCAATTATGAAGTAACGAAAGCTTCTGCTGAAGTGAATAAACATCATGGTATATACATATTCACAGATAGTACTCCTCTTTCTGAATATGAAGTCTTAGGGTCAATTAAAAAAGGTCTTAGTTGGAGTAAGATCAAATTGATTTCACATGTGTATACTGTCGTTGAGTAGTAGTGATGATGTTTGCATATGAGGAGATATGGAAAATATACGTAGCAGGATATACACACAATGCGTGTATAGGCAAGTTAGGTTCAATAAGATTAGAAGCATCAAAATATCCAATAAATGATAAATCTTGTTAAAGTATGGATTAATGCATTTATCCCAGTAAACGTATCTGATAATATAACAATTTCAACTGGCGATTTTAAAGGGCAAACTGCGATTAAGGGTCCAACGAGTACACTTTTTTTAACAGATAATAGAAGTTTTGATTTTGATGTAAATACAAAGGCGAGAATGCAAAGTGTATTAACATTAGATTTTTCGGGATTTGGAGTTGAACTAAACCATTCTGCTAGATGCAGTAGAACATCTGAAATTAATGCGGTTACAGGTAAAATTATTTGCCAAAAAATTGGAGATAGTTCTAATTTAAGAATTAGAAACTTTCTTGAATATTGTATTGATGGTAATTACATAATTACAGGAAGATTTGTTGGCTCCGCAAATAATCCATGTATTTCTGGCTCACCAGATATTGATTGGAACATTGGGATGAAATTAATACTAAATGAATCAAGAAGTAAGGTTTCAATTGAGGTATCAGGTGTTGTAGAACCATTCCCTGCATTTGAAATGTATGCCAAAACAAATAGACATCATGCAAAAAGAATATTCAATATTGAGCCTTCCCCAGGTAAAAACCCATGGGACTTATGGGGAGGACCAACAAAGAATGTTTCTTATAACGTTGAGTTCTAAACCGAAAAAACTGATTAAATAAATAACTTTTAAACAAAATGAAAAAAACATCTGAATTACTTTGGCAAGGTAACGTCCATATGGGAGACCAACCTGGAACTTTTGGAAATGCTAATTACTCTGGAATTTGTTTTGAACTACCATTTATGCTTGAAAGCAGTATAGGTACAAAACAAGAAGTCTCAATTTCTATTATAACAGATTTAGTAAAAGTGTATACGGGGTACACAGGACATAAAGTTACTATATCAAGATATGAATTGAACACAGGGAGTCCTAATCCTTACGATTGGAAAAGAGTTATAATCAAGGAAACCTATATTGATGATGACAATATTAAGAAAATAGACTTTGAAGTTCAAGGAGTAACAGTTTTTTTAAGCTGTAAAATTGAAGTAGATACAACAACTGCCCCAGGTCTGTATGACGAATTTCTTATAAAAGAATTTCGTTTCAAATCTGATGATTATTTGTATAGTGCAAGCCTTGGATTCAAATACAAAATATAGTCAACAAATCCTCATTGCCCGTGGTGTTCCAGAAAGCTACGCTATATGGAATTCCAAGCCCAAATCGCTATGCCGAGATTGTATCTAGGCATCATATATCAGTGTAAGTTTTCATACAATGTGAGTATTGGAAACAGGATGTCCTCAGCTCTTATTTACATATGAACAGAGTGTAAAATATCATTGATAGTCATCAACAAAATAAAAAAGATGAGAAAATTCTACAAAGATTATCTAGGTTTTCAAGAGTTATCTGAAGATAAAACATTAGTAAGATTATCCGGGTGTTTAGAGTTGATAGAGGAGAGTGAATTTGAAGAAGACTTGATAGAATTATTCGATTTTGAAGGAATAGAAAACGAAACTATTGCTATTGCAGGTCTAAGAACAGTAATAAAATCAATTATATCCAGAGATAGAGAGTTCAAAAAAATAGATTTAAAATCACACATCTCTAATGTAACTTGTATTCAAACTATTGATGGAAATACAGTTAGATTGAGGTTCAATGATGCAAGTGATATTGGAATGACCTTTGTAGATGCTCAAACAGTTTATAGCGCGAAAAGAGAGTATTTTGAAGGTTTTTATAAAATGGACAAGTTTGCTAATTTTTGTATTTCTGAAGGACATTTTGGCCTTCTTCAAGAGAACATCGAATACTTGAACAAAAAATACGAAGATTCGGATTCTCATATTAAGAACTTTCGATTACTTCAAGATAAAGAAGGAGAGTATTATGTTCGAGCCATTACTTCAACGTCACAATACTATGATTACAATATCAGATTCTCACTTTTTGTTACTATTGTAGCACTGTACCATACGATAAAAAACACAGGCTATCATTTTGAAATAAGTCGATGTGAATATAGCGAATCTTTTATACGGGTCTATTTCCAAAAAGATAATGCTTCCAATATCCCAAATATAGGAAAGTTAAGTTTTGTTCTGGAAATGTCTAATGATGAAATAAAAAGAGAAGCTTTTAAATTTTCAGGCCTGTTTACTTTACAAACAGAAGATGGTAAAAACCAAATGAATATATTTTTGAAACCAAAGAGAATAGAAACTAAGTTGATTTCGATAAGACATAATTTCTTACCCTCAACAGTTATCGAGCAACTAGAAGGGCTTTCCCGTTTTATTGAAGAAGCTGAAAAAGAAATGAAAAGGGATATAATAGAACTGAATAATGTTAAAAATCCAGATCATTTAAGATTTTTTCTCTTGAGGAAAATTGAATCATCTCAAAATAAAGAACTATCCCAATTTAAACCCAAGATAAAAGAAACACTTGATGTCAAAATTCATAAGATAAATGAGCTGTTGATTTTAATGGGAAAAATAGATGAGATTGTAACAGACTTAGAGGTTAAGGAGTATTTGAGATACCTGTTTTATGAGATTTTAAGAGATAAGAAAGAAAGGAATTAAAAAAAGATTGAGCAACTACAAGTACTCTTTCACCCAATATAATCTTGTAACACGGAGCTTACATCCATCTGAGAAAAACATGGAACAAATGAAGGTAGTTGCCAATTTTCAATAATAATTGTTAACATTATAGCTTCAAACTGTTGTTGATAAACTTTCTGAAGAATGTAATATTTTAGCACCAAAACGATAAAAAATGGAAAGCTTAGCTGTTGCTGCAATAGGCTATATAATCAGTTCTGTTAAGAGTTCAAAAGGAGGAA
This sequence comes from Chitinophagales bacterium, assembly GCA_022360175.1. Classification (GTDB taxonomy): domain Bacteria; phylum Bacteroidota; class Bacteroidia; order Chitinophagales; family Saprospiraceae; genus JAKSDI01. The sequence continues at coordinate 19,709 of JAKSDI010000290.1, read as the reverse complement.
AAGCAGCTTCTGATGAAATGTCTAATGCTATTTGGAATTGGATTAAGCCTATTTTCATAAAGGAGGATAAAGAACTGATTAACCAGTTTGAAAAAAATCCAGAAGATAAAGACATGCAAACTGAAATGAAATTAAGAATAAAGAGAAAGGCAAAGAATGATTCTGAGTTTGCGTCTCAACTATCTACTTTAATTGAGAGGGCTCAAGATGCTGGAGAAACTCCTACTGAGATAACTGTTAATCAGTACAACATACATGGCGATAATATTGGTAGGGATAAAATAATACGTTCTGATGACTAATCAAAGGAATAATTTGGGCGATAATATAGGTAGAGATCAACACAACACTACTTATCAAATAAATCGCTCTAAAATGGTTCATACGAGACTAAAAGAACTATTTGTCTTGTTTGAAAAAGAAGAAAAGGAGAATGCTACAATTCAAAATATTATAGCTGATTTAGAAAGGCTTACAACACCAGCAACCTCCGAAGTAAAAGGTATAGAGCAAAAATTAACTGAAGGTGGTCGCCTCTCTATTATTGACTATGCCTTGGAAACCAAGGAACAATACAATATGATACTTACAAAGTATACTTTTTTTGAATCTGCCCAGAAAATAAACGTTTATTTACTAGCTTTAGTAAAATCATATTACATGAGGTTTGTTTATCCTTTAGTATGTAATGGTGCAGACGACATCGTGATTAATGAAATCATCGTTGAAAAAATTGTTAATCCAATTCTAGAGTCTTTAGAGGGAGATACCATGGGCTTTACGGCTGCACATATTGATGGTATGATATATCATTTAACTGGCAACTGTCATATGAAATGGACTAAATAAAATAATATGCTGACTTATCATCCTGCATTCGATTTGTCGCATTGTATTTTTAGAATTCTAAAAATACTCAAGTACACCTCGTCGTGGACAGAAGTTGAAGTTGATAGATTAAGGATTTGGGATTTTTATTTCTTATTTCCAAGAGAAATTACAAATCAGATTAAGTTTCCTTCCAATCTCGTTAAACTAAAGCGACTGTTCAAAGAGAATACGAATCCTTATGAAGAACTCAGTGATGCTTCTAAAATATTTGTCAGAATGAAGCCCTATCAGGAAGCTGCATTGAAGAATCTAGCTTCATATGGCATTGTTGATCCGGTAGAACTTGAAAAAAGGATTGTAAAAATATATCTAGACAGAATTCCTGAAGAATTAGAAGGCTATTTGGATGACCTTGATTTTAAGGAAGAAAATGCGTTGAAACTACTTACAAGATTTTTAGGCGATTTACCTTTATTAGGCCATGAGGGCTTTAAAATGAGAACAGGTTTAATTGAGTATAAGTATGACCGATAATTATTACCCATTCCTGATGCTTAGAAAATTAGTGATACTAAATCACCAGGGAGCTGTACTATATGATGAATCATTTCACGAAGGGCTTAATATAATTCGTGGCAAGAACAGTACAGGAAAATCTACTATTTCTAATTTCATTTTTTATGTATTAGGGGGAGATTTTTTTAATTGGAATTCAGATGCCTTGAGGTGTCGAGAGGTATTAGCTGAGATTGAGATAAACAATGCGGTACTAACTCTAAGTCGCCTTGTTGAGAAAGACAAAAAACAAAGACCATTAAGTATTTTTTGGGGAAATTATTTCGAAGCCACTAAAACGAGAGCTGAAGGATGGAATACTTTTCCTTATCGACAAACTGATAATCAAAAGAGCTTTTCTAGCGTTATATTTGATCTTTTAGGCTTTCCAGAAGTGCGCAGCGATGATGATAATAAAATTACAATCCATCAAGTATTGCGGTTATTGTACATTGATCAAGATTCACCAACTCAAAATCTTTTTAGATTTGAAAGATTCGACCTACCTCTAACAAGACTCTCTATATCGGAATTATTATTAGGAGTCTATGATGATTCTTTATATGAAGATCGCCTTCTTTTAAAAGCTGTTACAAAGAATTACGATGAAAAATCTAGTCAACTAAAAAATATTTTGAGAGCCTTTCGTCTTACTGAAACTAAAGTCAATTTGAATGAAATAGAAACTAGAGTGGCAAAACTTGGAGAAGAAGTTGGTATAATCAATATTAAACTAGAGGAGATAAGGAACATCAATTCGATCAAAACACGTAGCAATACTCCACTGCAAATTGAAAAATTGCAAGTAGAACTTAAGATTATAAAAGATCAATTTAGATTAAAAAATATAGATGTTAATAGACTGAATAATGATATTGTAGATTCGGAGTATTTTATTGAGGCATTAGAAAATAAGTTGAAAGCAATTGAAGAGTCAATAGTGACATCTAATAATTTGGAGGAATTAAGCTTGAAATTTTGCCCACAATGTTTAAGCCCTTTAGATATTCCAGGAGACGATAACCATGAAATCTGCAATTTGTGTAAAAACGTGTTGGAAGGAGGAGCTAATGCTAAAGCTCAACAAATCCGGCAAGAAATCGAATTGCAGATAAGGGAATCAAAAAAATTATTACAGAAGAAACGAGAACGTAAAGCTGACCTTGATCGAGCTTTGAGGAGTACGGTTGAATTAGGTCGTTTAAAACAGAAAGAATATAATAATGCAGTGGAATCAACGATGCCTACTAGAGACGAAAAACTAGAAGAGTTACTGATTTTAAAAGGCGGTAAAGAAAGAGAGATCGAATACTTAATTCAACAACGAAAATATGCAGATTTAATAAACGATTTAAAAAGTGATATTGAGGAACTTGAAAAAGAAATAAAAGATATAAGGCTAAGGATTAATACCAAAGAGTTAAATCAACAAAAAAGACTTGACATTGCCCTCCGAGAGCTACAAGAATTTACAAAAAACATCCTAAAAAAAGATTTAAATAGACAAGAAGAATTTAATGACCCTAGGTCCGTTGAAATTGACTTCTATCACGATGTATTTAGGCTAGATGAAAAATTTAATTTCTCTGCAAGTTCAAATGTTGTTTTAAAAAATGCTGTAAGATTTTCGATTTTATTCTCAAGTTTAGAGAAGAAATTTTTTAGATACCCAAGGTTTATTCTTTGTGACAATATTGAAGATAAAGGGATGGAAGAAATTCGTAGTCAGAATTTTCAAAAGATTATTTATAAGCTATCTACTAATTCTAGTGTAAGGCATCAAATAATAATGACTACTTCAATGGTAGATGAGGAACTAAACCAGAATGATTCAATTACAGTTGGAGACTTTTATACGGAAAACAATAAGTCATTGAAATAACATGTAATATTATTATAATACAATGTGGGTATTGGAATAAGAATATGTTCAACATTCTGATGAGTCTTGAAGGGAGGATGTCATAGTGCTTATTTGAAAAAATCTTCATTTCGCAAAAAACTGAAAAATCCTAGCTCCTTTTCCATTGTATGGAATTTCTAATTCAGGATAATTTGCTGTATATTAAATAATATTTTGGAGTTATTCTTTGGAAAGAATCTACGCTTATCTATAAGAGCCTGTTGGGAAATTATATTTTGTACTATAAATTCCCATATATGGAACCTGATTTTATGATTTTATCCCACCATAGCTCTGCTATGCAGCTCAAAAATCATTTCTTCAGAGCCCATATCTGAAAATTCTTGTATACAAAACCCCAATAGCTCTAAGGAAAGCTTCCATATAATATGATAGCTGTAACTTTAATAAAACTATTACATTACCATGAAGGTTTTAAGAAATATGAACCTCAACCTAAGGGATATCCTCTTAGCAAGTCCTTTTGAAAAAAACAATAATCTTGACGGAAAACTAACTGAAGATATCTTCTTTGAAAAGTTATTCGTGAAAACATATCAATTTGATGAAATTAAACGGATACTGCTAAAGAAAATTGACCCTCTTGATGAAGATAAGCTGTTGATTTTTTTTAATGGATTTAGTGGTAATGGAAAAACTACATTTTTGAAGTGGTTTATTAGAGAAGAACAGTCAAGCAACTTCGAACACATATATATTGATGTTGCCTCTGCCCCAAGGATTGTAGAAGATAATGAAGATGTTATTGAAAGAAATCCAATCCAAGTTGCATTACAAAATAATCTGTTCAACCGTGCTCGTGGAAATGAATTCTATCTAATTGAACTGTTCCATTTTATCCTTAGTAGGAAAGATGTACTTCTAGATTTTTTCAAGCCTGGGTTTTACATACACCTTGAAAACGATATAGATTCAGCTAGAAGTTTGACTAATGATACTGCAAGATGGGTTGTTAGAAGGCTTGGTTTTAATGATACCTTTATGTTGTACTTCATAGACCTTTTATACAGACGAACAGACCACAATCCAGATAATATAACAATGATCTACTTTGATAATCTTGATGATTTAAAGATCGAATTTATATCCAACAAATTCCCTTTGCAATTTGAAAGAATAAAATCTAATTTAATAGGGATTACTCAAATTGATGATTTATTTGACGTGGATGTTTACTTTACAAAGCAATTTAGGTTTATCTTTTGTATGCGTGATGCTAATAATGCTGAGGTGAATGCTCATATAAAAGATGTAGATAATCCTACTATGGATGAACTTCATTTTACGCTTCTGACTACAGGAAAAGAAATTCTAAAAAAACGCATTGACTTTGCTTCTAAAGTTCTTACAGGTAAAGGTAAGAAAAGTGCCTTAGTTGAAGTCATAGTTAAGCTCATCCAAGATAGCCATACAAAAAAAGTATTCTTACCGTTATTTAATTTCGATTATAGGAAATTGATCAGCTTTATAGTGAAAATGTCGGAAAATGATAATGAAGGGAAAAAGCGGTTAAACCTCAACAGATATACTGAAGTTTCACATAAGTCTCTATATGGTGCTAGGGGGATACTTTATCATGGATTTATACGGGGGCTTTGGGAAAGCGATTATTTAAAAGACTTTGCAGATACCCCAAGAATTACATACTCAGAAGGACTCTGTAACCCAATAAGAGTAATACTTTCTGTGTTACTAGATCAGTCAAACTATAAAAGTTCAATAGAGAAAAACAAAGAATTTATTTCGTCAGAAAATATAGGTTTATATCAGCTTGTTAATATTCTTGACGGTATATATGGAGATAAGGTGATAATTGAAAACATTAAGAAATATTACCTGTGTCATAGAGAAAGCTGGTCGCACTTGATTACCATATTTAACAAAAAGGTTTCGGAGGATTCTAGATTTGAGAATGAGATAAAACTATTGTTACAAATCAAAAAAATGAAAAATGAAGGCTTAAACACTTCTGGACCAGAGAAAAAATTAAATAGAATTAAAGTCAAAATCAACCCATCTGGATTCGCATACCTCAAGTACTTGATACCTCATTTTGAATTTTATTCCCGATTAGTAGGATATCGAGTACCTTTATTTAGTTCTACAGATTTTGATTATAGAGAGCGCAAATACAAATTCAATAAAATTATAGATGATGTGAAAAAACGAGTTGAACTGCATCTTGAATTGATGCACAAATTTTATCATAATAAATTTTTCAAGCAGCGAAGTTTCTCATCCGACACTTTTGTTAGCAGTCCTTTTTCGTTTAAATATAAGGGACGAGATGATATGGAAACGCCCTCAAATGTAGGCTATTTTCACGGTCGAAGACTAATTGACCACCATATTAGTTATATAGATGAGCTGCGAGTGTTAGTTCTCAATGATGAGAGATTCATTAAGAATCATGAATCAAAAATTGCTAGTTTTATTGGCTCTTATGGAATTAAAGAAATGAATAAGCAGCTAGTTGATCATATTGTTAAATATGTGGATATGTTCAAATACGTACCCTCCACCGATTCTTCGAGTGAAGTGAAGTCAGTGTATGAAAAATGCATTAAGCATATTGAATCAACTGGTTATACAGATATTAATTTTAGAATAAATAGGGAGTATTCAAAAAGATTATAATGAAAGAAATAATTCAGTATATCGAAATAATAGGCCAGACTTATAGTGATTATGAAAAAGCTTTAATCACTGATTGCGTAGAAAGATTATATATTAATGTCATAAAATCATGGGTCCCATTTAAGTGGATACGATTTACAGAAGAATATAAAATCTCTAAGGATTTACTGAGATTACAAGGGATTATTAGTAGAAGAGAGAGACTGGAAATCAAAGTTTTTAAATCTCGAAAATTTAGAAATTACAGATATTTTGAGGATAAAGAAAATAAAATATTAACTGAAGCAGAAGTAAGAACTATTAGTGATACCTTAATTAAAGAGTGTCTTCCAATTAAGACAGCAGTCTTTTTGCTTAGTAATTTTGAGATAGAGTCTAGGAAGGCAAAATTATATTTTGTAGTTACCTCCATTGTTTCAATTATAGCAATCGAGCATGTTGCTAATACATTAGGAATAGGTTAAAAATTATTTATTTCCTCATCATGCATGATTACATCTCGACATAGCAGATCAAAATATATAAGCATTTATAACCTTTAAAATTATGAGATTAAAGTACCACCTTTAGATAAATAAAAATCAATTAGCTGATCCATTGATTTTGTAGGCTGTCCATAAGGAGAACCAGGTAGTGAAGCCCAAATAGTGTTGCACTTTGATATTGCATATTCTAAATTGCCATTTAGAATATCCTGATAGGCAGATTTTTGTTTTATCAAATAAACAACAGCTTCATCCTGGCCGTAATTATCAAACTGAAGGATTGGGAAAACATTTTTGATATTTTGCCAGGTAGGCTTGATGATTTGATAGGCACCCGCTGCGGTACTTTTACAACCAACAGGTAAACCTACATTCAGGCAGAAACTATTGGGAAGAGTTTTACCAAGCCATTCCCCTGTTATTGCAGGGTGATCACTGAAATTTTGAATCATATGGTCATAAGCGTAGGTTACCGCATAGGGATTGGGCTGATAAAATGTACCTTCAGCAAATTGGATAGTTTTCAAAAAGGCATCTAAATTATCTATATCAGTAGAAGGTGTATTATTTGACTTAGAAAACAATTGATCGACCAAAAATAGACCTCCTAGTATTAGTAGAATCCTTTTCATAGTATAGCTTTATATTTATTCAAAGGTAAAGGTAAAGGTAAGCAATAAAGCATACGAAATGAATCAAAAGAACATCTAAAATGATTTTTTGATTTATTTCAAGTGATTGATCTACAGATTATTACAAAAACCAGTTCGAGTCCTGGCGGGGTCACCAGACAGGGCGAGAAGTTTATCCCGATCACTATCGGACAGTCATTCAATCCTTCTCCTATTTTTTAAATTTTCGAGAGGCAGAAGCTGTGATTTCAGCTTTTCGTTAATAAGTCTCAACAAATATGGATTTTCTGTACTTGCTTTAGCTTCTTTTAATAGCCGATTAACATTCTCTAAAAACAAAATATTATCATCCGTAGAAAATGAACTAAAATCATGTAAGGCATCCATAGATATTGCCCTCCAATACTTAGCATGATCAACATAATAAGAATCGGGAAATAAGCTTATAAAATCCGATGTAAGCTTATCTAAGCTATAATCAATATAAATACACTTAATAAATAGGGTGGGAAAACAATTTGATTTCTCCTGATTGATCAGCCACTTTATTGCTTCCTCTTCATTTGCTGGATAATATTTATCCACTCTAATAGTTTTAATGATTTCCTTTTTTAACTTTCTTTTCCTTTTAGATTCTTTCCCTAATGGATAATAGATCAACTTCACTTCATAATCATATCCTGGTTTAAATACTCCTTCTTTAATTCCTCCAGTTCCTTCTGTGATCTTTGCCATAATATCTACATTGTAAGGTGTTACTTGAAAAGAATGGGTAGCATAATAACCTTTTGAGATATCAATCTCCTTTCTACCATATCTAGCAGAAAGATATAGTCCCGAAAACCACTCTTGCTGATCTGTGCGCCTAAAATAGACTTCTGTTCCATTCTTATCAAAAGGAGAGTGAATGCTAAGCTGTCGCTTCCCTGAATATCCTATTGACAATCCAACACTCAAAGGTTCTATATAACTCAGTGTGTCGTTCTGTAATTGAGCATCAAAAGCAATATGTTTTACCTGAGCACTAGAACTGCATAAAACAAAAACTATAAGTGCATGTGTTATGAAGTTTTTCAGAAGCATATTCAACCTTATTTACTGCTTGGACACTTTTATTTCCAGTTCTTCCGGATTATCATAGTAAAAGGTGACTTCTAGTTCTAATGGCTCTTTATATTCTTCGCCCTGGCATCGGAGCACCATTTTCTCCTCATCTTTATAGATTACATTGTCTTCATCCAGGCGCTCTACTAGATAGCGATAGAGACGGTCCTGGATGTAGGTGAAGACCTGTGTAGAATCATTTAGGAACTCTTCAACTTCATCTTTTGTAGCTTCATGATTAATTAATAATTGTTTACTCCAACTATCATACTTTCCTTTAATATATAAAGGTGTAATTTCTGATAAAAAAACGTTTTTACCACTTAAAAAATATACATCTCTAGTCCTGGTACCTAATGCAAGTAGATAGTGATTTACAGGTCGTGCAATACTATTGTAAGCTATGTCATAATGATTTCTTATTGTATCGTAACTATAGCCAGAAGTACATGCAGATAATGATTCAATCTCTGCTGATCTATTCGTCAATGGTGGATATGGTGGAAAAAATGTTATCTCTCCTTTTTCATCAATGCTGTAGCCATCCCCTTGATAAAACGATTCAAACAATCCGTTTGGGGCCCCTCTGGTATGAATTTTTTCAATATCTTTAAATTGTGGATCGGGAACCTTCTCTAGCCATATCATTGTATCCATGTAGAGTTTATAATATTCTACATGATTGTATTTGTTTCTTTTCTCTCCTACTACTGCTCTATAATTGCCTTGGTTTTCAAATATATATTTTGTACCTCGAGGAAGTCTATTAGCTAATTCTCTTTTACTACGCTCATCAATCCAACAACAACCATATCTAAAATTCTTTAATCTTGGAAGAACCTGATCATAATCTGGCAATAAACTATCTCGATATGGACTGTTAAATATATCATCAACTTTTAGTTCATCTATTTTTTTATTCATTAAATGTAAATATAGATTACTCATCAAGGCCCATTTCAAATATTCCGTTTTTTCTTTTTGTGATGTAAAAGGAAGCTCTTCATATAAGGGAGCTGCATTGGGACGTAGCAAAGCAGAGTCTTGAAAAGAATTATCTTTATACGTAAGAATTTCTTCGATTTGAAAATCATCTGGATTTTTTACAGGAATGTAATATTCATATTGGGCCCGCCATCCTTTGGGCCGTATTTGGGTAATATTAAAGATTAAAGTATCTCGCTTTCTTTTATGATACTCTACTTCATTTTTATACGGAGTATTAAAAAGGTGCGCTTTTATAAAAGGAGTATAACTTTTTATATTATTTACATCTAAATTAAAAAATCGTGAAATATTACTCCTTACTCCATTATACATTGAAAACACAATGTTTCCATTTACATCTAATGCAAATAATCCCAGATTTTTAGGTCCGGATAAAGCAACATTTTTTCTTTGTAACTTATTTGAAAGTAATTCATTAGGTTCTAAATCATAAGGAAAAAATGCTCTATAAAAAAACAAGTTTGCCTCTTGATCATCCTCAATGGGATATGCTTCGATTGCTATCTCAGGAAATAATGGCCTAAATCCGAAACCAATAAAATGCATTCTTTTCCAATCAGAAAGACTTAAGATTTTGTTACAATCCCATTCATCACTATATATTAAATTGAAGGAAACATCATGACTTTTTATCAATTGTCGTTTTATTTCATACTTATTCTTATCATTCAGTACAGAAATGTCTTGTGAGTTGCCTTCTATAAAGAACATCATCGTAAATACTAACGATATAATCCCTGTAAGACTGTTAGCTGATTTCATCTTTTCTCTTCCAATAAAGTACAATCGGGTAGGACAAATTACCATCTCATGAAAATATTCGGCTTTAGCCATTTGTTAATTTTTATTTTGTTCGAGCACTTTTATTTCCAGTTCTTCCGGATTATCATAGTAAAAGGTGACTTCTAGTTCCAATGGCTCTTTATATTCTTCGCCCTGGCATCGGAGCACCATTTTCTCCTCATCTTTATAGATTACATCGTCTTCATCCAAACGCTCTACTAGATAGCGATAGAGACGGTCCTGGATGTAGGTGAATACATATTGTGAATTTATGAAGCGCTCATATATCTGTTCCTTAGGTTCAATATAATTTATATAGTATGATTTATTAAATTCTTCATACCAAGGGGGGACATACAGTGCAATAGATTCAGATAAATAGATATCCTTTCCACTTAAAAAATATACATCTCTCGTTTCTGTATTCAGCGCTAATAGATAATGATTTGAGGGTAGTGGAGCTGACCTATAGACTAAATCATAATGGTTTTTTATAGAGTCATAATTATAGCCATAACTACATCCTGCCAGATATCTGCTTTCTGCTAAGGAATTTCTTAATGGAACAGGAGGAATAGGAGGTGCCTGGGGCTGGTAAAATAAGTCATATCTCGAATCTTGCCGTGAAGTCCCCAAATCACTAAATTGAGGGTCGGGAATTCTTTCTAGCCAAAGTACAGTATCAAGAAAAAATTTATAGTATTCTATTTGTGGATGAAAACGCCTACGTTCAGCCGTCACAAGTTGATACTCCCCATCCATTCTACTAATAGGCTTTAAATCAACTGGCAATTTATCAAATAATGCTTTCCGGCTTTGAGCATCTATCCAACAACAACCATATTCCAAGTGATCTAATCTTGATAAAATTTGATTGTAATCAGGTAATAGGCTATCCCTTATAGGATGGTTATACAAATCTAAGCTATCTAATCCCTTTAGCTTTTTTCCCATTAGGAATAAATAATAGTTAGTCATTAGAGACCATTTCAGGTATTTTACTTTTTCTTCATTATTCTTGAATGGTTCACTATAGTCTGCTAACCTTTTATCTGTAGCATCTTTCCCTACTTGAGGAATTTTATAGACTCTAAGATATTTAGTACGGATTTTATCTGGCTGCCCAATGGTAAAACTAACTTCATATACATTATGTGTACCCTTTGGTTTTTCAAAATCAGCTTCAAAATATAGGGTGTCTGCAATCCTGGTTTTATAACTAATGGAAGAATAGGGGCTATAATAAAAACATTTTGATTGTAAGAAAGGAATGTAGGAATCAGGAGTATCCGGTGATAAATCAAACAAAGAGGCAATGGATTGTCTACCTCCAGTCATCATAACAGACAAGAGGTGCTCACCTTGTAATGAAGAATCGACTAAAAGCAATCCAAAGGTAGGATTTAATAAAACTATACTGGTTTTCTTCTGAATTTCTTTATGTAATTCTTGATTCTCCAAATTCTCCTTGGGAAAAGACGCCAGATAAATATTCACTGTAGAATCGGGAGGAAAGTTTAGCGGAGTTTTGAAATATTTTATCTGTGGAAATCTGGGTAAATAGCCGAATCCCATTAAACTAGTATTTCTCCAATCATCAACAGACCAAAGCTTGTTAGTTTCAAATTTATTGTTTAAATAAATACCTATCTCAAGATCATGATATTTTAATAATTGTCTTTTTGCTTCGTATCCTATTCTACTGCTTAATGTTACTTCCTCGGCCTGGCTATACAATGAATAGCTCATAAAAGTTAGCAGGCAGGTAATTAACAGTTGATATATTTTATTTTGAAATTTCATCCTCTCTTTTTTAAAGAAAAATCACATAATAGCTCAATCCTTTATAGTGGAAATTGGAAAACCTGCATCAGCACTACAAGCATCAATTCCGTATCGTAAAATCTGTCATTGAATAATGAAGCAGTATAGTTTTGACAGTTACGACAAAGCCAGTTCTACCATGCATCAAATGATAATGACAGAAAAGTATGTAAACATTGGAATAAATATGGCTATGTATCAATCCATTCTCTATATATCATATTACTTTTTCAGGAATGGATCAGAGCAAATAGAATGTTAGTGTTAAGTTTATAAATTTTGAGCAGTTTACGCTTTGTGTTTCATTTATGATGCATAAGATAGATAGTTTTTATTTTTTTTGCAAAAAGGGCGCTATTATTAAATACGTTCCCCTAAGTGAATAGACACATTACAAGCATTCCAAACCTAAAGGCTATATTTGTTTGACAAGCAATAAAATGGAAGACTACCCAAAAGCATATTTTTATAAAAAAATCGTTACTGCCAAACGTTATATTGATCAGCATTATGCAGAAAACATTGATATAGAAAATATTGCATCAGAAGCTCAGTTTTCTAAGTTTGACTTTATTAGGCAATTCAAAAAGGTATACGGGAAAACACCTTACAATTATCTTAAGTCGGTTCGCCTGAGTAGAGCTATAGAACTTTTAAAGTCAGAATGTACCATTATGGAAGTCTGCTATGCTGTAGGTTATGATAGTCTATCTTCATTCAGTGGGTTGTTTAAAAAAGCAACAGGACTAACTCCTTCGCAATATCAAAAAGCATTTATAGAACGAGCTAAACTCATTAAAAGTAAACCGCTGAATTATATCCCCGGATGCTTTTCTGAAAAATACAATTGGAAAAAGAGCAATTTTGAAGAAATAGATAAAAACAGTCCTAAGTAGCTTTGTATCAATCAAAAAAATTAGGATTATGATTAGCAAACTGAGTCATGTAAGTATTTATGTATTAGATCAGGATAGCGCTTATGATTTTTATGTCAATAAGCTAGGTTTTAATGTTCATACGGATGCTCCAATAGGAGAAGATGGAAGATGGCTGACGTTAACAGTTCCACAGCAACCTGATTTGGAAATCACACTGATGGCCGTAAAACCGGGAATGAGTTTCACTCAGGAGACAGCCAATCAAATGAGAGAAATGGTTAAAAATGGGATATTTGGATTCGGTGTTTTTGAAACGGCAGATATACATGCCACCTATGAAGAACTCAAGGGCAAAGGGGTAGAGTTTATCAAACCACCTACAAAGGAGTTTTATGCGATTGAAGCATTGTTTAAGGACGATTCTGGCAACTGGTTCTCATTAACTGAGAAAAAAGCATTGACAAAACAGAAGAGGATTTTCGTGCTATCATTGAACAATACCCACAAGCAGTCCAGGAAATGGCGGTTGCACTTAGGGCGCTATTGTTTAAGATTCACGCGGATGTGTTTGAACAAGCCTGGGTCAAACAAAAGGTTGTTGGTTATGGTGTAGGGCCAAAGAAAATGACCGAGCATTATTGTTATATGGTTTTTGCGAAAGCACATATCAACTTTGGCTTTAATCATGGGGTAAACCTGAAAGATCCGAAGGGCTTGTTAGGGGGCACCGGCAAAAAATTTCGGAATACGAAAATTAAATCCATTGACGACATCCATCATCCCGATCTGGAGGCATTAATAAGGGAAGCTATAGAAGAGAGAAAAGATGCGTTGAAAAAATAGCCTTCTCAATATAATTTTCATCATTTAAACTACTTCTCCTTTCAAAAGGGTGGACCAATATAAAAGCAGAGAGCCGAGCAAATTGCTCGGCCTTCTCTTTCTTATCCTTTCAATTCTTCCACCTTCCGGATCGCTTCCACAAAAGTGGCATCCAATTTTACGGCTTGCTCGTAATAAGTCAGGGCTTCCTGAAGCATATTTTTTTCTTCAAAATATCTTCCCATCCAATAATGGTAATAAACATATTCTGGATGATGCTGCAACTGTAATTTCATCAATTCAATAGCCTCATCAATTTTGTTTTTCTTATAATACTCGATGTAGCTGAAATGCAAAAACTGCATCGGGTCTGTGATGATCCAGTTTTCATTGTATTGTTTCACTTGCTTAAGAATGTGCTCTCCTTCAGCGATTCCTTTCTCCCTAATAATTTGAAAATATTCTTCTTCTGAAGGTGGCACAAATTTGTGTTGAGCTTGATTAATCCTCCTCAACAATTCATAATCTTTGGCGGTAGGGGCCTCCATATCCATTGCTAGATGAATGCACTTTTCTGCATCCTTATATCTCTTTTTCTGAATTAATTTTTCTGATAGATTTAGCAGTTCTCCCTTGTAAATCGGTTCCGTATTCAACAATTCTTGTGCAGCCTCAAAGCCTGCTGCCAAGGTTTTCTTCAGGAAAGGATGATCGAATACAAAACCTTCATCAGGAATCCATTTATCATACTCTATCCCTTTTGCTATTTCCTGAGCAGCCAAGCGTCCTTTTAGTTTCGAGACTAAATGCAAAGCACCATCTATACCTGCTGACACCCCTGCAGTAGTAATTACTTTCCCATTATCTACAAAGCGCACATTGCCTTTCACCTTACTCTTTGGGTATCTATCTTGTAAATCATCAATCCAAAGATGATAAGTAGTAGCCATTTGATGATCCAGATAACCCGCTTCTCCTAAAAAATAAGCTCCTGTACAAACGGAAAACTGTACGGGTGTTTCATCCAGTGTCTTAATGATCCACTCCATTACATCTGGGTTCTTGGATAGCTCTAAAGGGGTTCCTCCCCCAAAAAAAGCAAGTATATCTGGTTGAGGGCAATCCGTAATATCATAATCCGGTATAATGGTCAGCATTCCCAGCGATTTTATAGGCTCTTTTGTAACCGAAACGGTGTACACATTAAAACCTGCTGATACAAAAACCTCTAATGGGCCTGCAAAATCCAGTGCCTCTACATCCTCTTGTAAAAAAAGGGCGATATCCTTTATTTCAGAGGTATGTTGTCCTAGAAGATGGAGGCAAAAAATGACTTGACAACTAATGATAACTATAATCTTTTTCATGTCTATTAATTAAGGATATAGTTTTCCAAACTTTTAATGCCCATATTCCCCATCATCACCAAAGTGTTCTTGATTTGTACTTCTGCTTCTTTATCAGATACATCAAACGTCCAACGGTAATTGACAATCGCTTTTCCATCCGCATCTGAAAAAATTCTAATGAGTGCAGTTAATTGCTCCGCATTTGGCAACATATTTTGCTCGACAAAAACGAATTTAAACTCTTTCGATTCGTGGTCAATTTTGAGAATACGCTCTACAACTGTTCCATTGGCTGTACCACATACTCTTATATCACCTTTCAATTCACAACTTTGGATAATCTCAGGCAGCCATTTATCCAGGTCTTTTCCTGTTTTAATCACATCCCAGGCCTGATCCGGGCTTACATTTATAGTCATGGAGACTTGTTGTTCTGATTGAATCATAGTTTTGTTATTTGAAGATGCTTGTGCAAATAGATTTATACCAAAAAGCAGATGCACCATGGAAATAATTATTGCTTTCTTCATTTTGATAAGTTTATTAGGTGAAGTGAATTGTGCTTTGTCCTATTTGAAAAGCCGGATGATATCAGAGTAATGATCTTAGGGAAATCGCATATTGTATATATGTGCGACTTCTCCGAAGTCTCTACTAATCATTTGATACTTTACAGAGCACTATTGCGATTGGGCACTTTACGTACGTACTTAGCTCATTTCTTTTATTACATAGGCGGCTGCATACAAGCCGATTCCATAGATCAAATGCGCTAAAAAGCTCTTGAAGCGAATGATATTAGGGTCGGGCAAATTAGACGCGGCTATTCCAAAGCCAAAGGCGGGTTGCATTAAGAAAAAAGGCGCTACAATGGTACCAATACCAATGACCAAAGCAGGAATAAGCGTAGGCTTGTCTAACCAATTCTTACCATAAATGGAAAGCAGTAAAAAAGCAAAGCTTATTCCTATTAAATAATGAAATACCCATCCAATTAACAATTCGTTTTTGACTGGGGGCGTATTAAAAATCTTATTGTGGAAAAATTGCCCTTCAAACATTTTAAGAATCCAGCGTCCCAACAAGCGGTAGTCGAGTGATGATATCTTGAATTGCTTTAAAATAAAGGACCATATATCCATACTGAGTGTAGCACCTACACCAATAAGTAAAGTTTTCAGCAGTGTACTCATTTGTAATTTTATGCTTTCAGGTAAAAGATTGTTCTTATCGTATTACTGAAGCAAAATTATAGCAGCTGCCAAGCACCTGATTAGGACTAATTTGAAGATTGATTGGACTTATTTGTAATTGTTGCGAAAATTACTCGGAGAGCTAGCTGTATGTTTTTTAAATAGCCTGTTAAAATAAGGGATGTCATCATAACCCAATTCGTAAGCAATTTCTCTAACCTGGTAAGTGGTAGACATTAACAGGCGTTTGGCCTCTAAAATCACCTGTTGCTGAATCATTTCTGAACAAGTCTTCCCCATTAAAGATTTTGTGATGGTATTCAGTTGATAAGAAGATAAATTCATCAAACTTGCGTAAGAAGATACATTCTTCATAGAATAAATGTGGGTTTCCAAAAGTTCCTGAAACTCATCGAAGCGTTCCTGAGCATATGACATAGGAGTACGATCCGTATTACCAAGACGAAAAAGCTGGGTAATAAAAATACTTAGATTGGCTTTGACAACCTCTTCATACCCCGGGTCTTTTTGCATGAATTCCTGAAAAGCAGCATCTAAATAAGGAATACCTTTCTCAAATTGAAGCGTATTCAGTTTATAACAATTTTGGCGAGCTACTTTCTTTAAAAGATCCAAATTAAAACTGACCCGATTAAAATAAAGAGAGACAACAATATTTATGAGATAAGCTTTCGCTCCTTCTTCTAATTGAAGCCTATGCACCTGCCCAGGGCGCATTACAAAAACTTCATTACCTACGACAGGGTATTGCTCAAAATCAATTTCATGTAATCCCTGCCCATTCTGTAATGCCAGTAAAAAATAGTAATTATGCCGATGTGGTAGTTCAACTATAGCTTCTCCTTCAATTTTTCGGATCTTAAAAAACTGCGAAAAATCTATGCTGTTTTTTTCAGTGTTTAGCTGTCGTAAAGGAATAGCATTCATCACTTTTAAATCAGTGCTCTCACTGTTAAATGTTATAAAATGTAGTTTAAATATAACAAGCTTTGTAATGGAGGGTTTATTGTAGACGTATTGTACAAAAAGTAAATAACAAGAGTTTTAGATTTACAAAGTTACCTTTTCACCCGACGTGGCTAAAGAGTTGGAACATCACCAATCCCTATTCACTAATCACCCTTTGCCCGATGGAGCTGATAAGCGTAGTTGGGACATCACCTATCACCTTTCGCCTCTCACATCATTCCCCAACTCACTACCTCATTCTAGCTACCTAAAAATCAGTAAAACTGTTATAACTTTCTGTAATAAGGTTGAATAATAGTCGTGAGAAGCTTGTAGATTTATGTTTATGAGGCTGTTGGGACTTTTGCTCTTCAAGTAAAAATGAGGTATTTTTTCTCTAGTCAAGTAATGAAAACCGGAGTTATGCCTTAGCATAATGAGGATTTTCATAGCGAAGAATAGAGGCAAAAGAACCATTTTGACGACGATTACTAAAAGCTCAACAGCCTCTAAGCGAACATTAGAACACTCATGGCCGAAGTTATCAAAATAGCAAGCATAACTGATCTTCATCAGCGGTTGGGCTTAGTACCTCCCAAGCATCCTTTGATTACTGTGTTTAGTGATCAGGAGATACAACTGGACAAGGTGAAGGAAAATACGCGTTTCATTTCTGAAATGTATTTGATCCTATTTAAAGAAGGCGTAAGCGGTTCTATCGGATATGGAAGAAATTCTTATGATTTTCAGCATGGCACGCTGATTTTTGTTGCTCCCGGACAGGTGATGACGAGCCCGACCAGGGAGATGATCAAAAATAATAAAGGCTGGTCTTTATTATTTCATCCTGACTTGATACGAAAAGATCAATTAGGAAGTGAAATTGATAAATATACTTTCTTCTCTTATGAAATAACAGAGGCCCTGCATTTATCAGCTGATGAGCAAGAATACATTACGACTATTATTACTCAATTGAAAAAGGAATACAGTAAATACCTCGACCAGCACAGTCAGCAATTAATCATTTCCAATCTCGAATTATTCTTAAACTATTGCCGACGCTTTTATGACAGGCAATTTTATACAAGATCAAACATCAATCAGGATACAGTTGCCCAATTCGAAAAGCTGTTAAAAGATTACTTCAATACCCCAAATCTAAGACAAACGGGCCTTCCTTCTGTGAGCTATTTTGGCGAAAAGCTAAATATCTCCTCTAACTATCTAAGTGATCTTCTCAAAAAAGAAACAGGGAAAAGTACCAGATCACATATCAACGATATCCTGATTGACAAAATCAAAACAGCACTACTTAGTTCTTCAGCTTCTATAAGCGAAATAGCTTATTCTTTAGGTTTTGATTACCCACAAAGCCTTTCCAGGTTATTTAAATCAAAAACAGGGCATAGCCCAAAGGAATACAGGAATATGAACTAGGCATATAGTATAAAATCTATTGACTATGAAAAGACGCTTATTTTTCCTACTCGCAATCGTTTCCGCCATTGGGCTGGTAAGCATGGCATTTGATGATACTTCATCCTTGCCGGAATCTGCTACCACCGACAAGCATCCGATTCAACACTCCTCAGAAGAAGCATTTGATATTATGATGCAGGTAGTTGCTCACAAACGCTGTGTTAATTGCCATCCTGCAGGAGATCGTCCTCATCAGGGGGAAGATAGCCACATTCATAATTTTAACGTCCAACGTGGAGAAGATGGACATGGCCTCCCTGCTTTACAGTGTAGTACCTGCCATCAAAAAGAAAATAATAACTTCTCTGGCGTTCCTGGAGCTCCCCATTGGCACCTGGCCCCCAGAAGTATGGGCTGGGAAGGTTTAAACCGTATAGAAATTGCAAAAGCAATGACGAATCCCGATAAAAATGGAGGGCGGTCTATTGCCGAAATTGAAAAACACCTTACAGAAGATCCGCTGGTTTTATGGGTATTTGAGCCAGGAGTCAACAATGAAGGAACCTCAAGAGAAGCACCTCCTGTATCGAAGGAAGCATATATTGCTGCGGTCAAACAATGGGTAGCTGAAGGAGCAATTATCCCTGAACAATAGGCCCTCTTTGTTAATCATTCAACTATAGAACATGAAGATAACATTCAATATAAATGGCGAATCAACAACCGTTGATGTAGATGGACAAACACCTTTGCTTTGGGTAATTCGAGATATTCTTGATTTAAAAGGTACCAAGTTTGGCTGTGGCAAAGCAGCCTGTGGAACCTGTACTATACACGTAGATGGCCTGGCGGTTCGCTCTTGCTCCTATGCCGTTAAATTTGCAGACGGAAAAAATATTACTACAATAGAAGGCCTTTCTTCTGGTGATCAATTGCACCCTGTGCAACAAGCCTGGATGGAGGAAATCGTCCCTCAATGTGGTTATTGCCAGCCGGGTTTTATGATGGCTACAGCGGCATTACTCAATCATAATCCGAATCCTACTGATGAAGATATTGATAATAGTATTGTGAATGTATGCCGCTGTGCTACCTACTATCGCATGCGTAAAGCTATTCATAAAGCAGCAGCCATTCAAGCCGCCAATTCCTAATTAAGAACATGTTTAAAATTAATCCTTTCGCTAATATGAACGCCTTACTTCACCGGACTTTAGCTATTTTTCGGTACGTACTTTACAAGTATGCACCTCAAAATGAGCTTCGTGCGGCTTTGTAATGCATTTCATATTA
>JAKSDI010000143.1 GCA_022360175.1 Chitinophagales bacterium | reverse complement strand
ATTCATTTTGATGCTGCTTAAGTGTTCTAAATGTTGCTTGAACAAACTTAAGCAGCATTTTTTATTTACTTTTCTACATAAGTTGACGCGTATGCGATAGCTATCGGGACGTCGAAGCACCACTTCGCCTACGTTTCTCGCCTTGCCTAGAATGAACATTCTTCTCAATATAATGGTAATACAATTTTGCCTTGGCACTTAAAGGACGCCACTTTTATGAATCACAGAGGTGGCGTATTACTATCAGCTTATACTGCTTTCTATTCCTTTGACAGAAGAACTGATGATCTCCTTTTCTATAATTGGCTGAATGATAGTAAGAGTATCCCGGAGGCTTTCCGAAAAGCCCAGGCGAGTATCCGTGAAAAGTATCCTGATCCCTTCTACTGGGCAGGGTTTGTACTGGTTCAATAAATTAATGCCACTTTTTCATTAACCTTTTTTTGATCGATACATAAAGGGTATTGTAATTCTTTTTTAATCGAAAGGCCACTGACAAATTTCAAGGTGGCTTTTGCAATACCTATAATCATGAAGTACTTTACTTTCCTTATTACTTTTTTGTTGATCAGTTTTCAGTTGAGCGCGCAGATAACGGTAGAACGCTCTGATTATACATTGACACCTGATGAAGATATTGTTGGATGGGTGATTGAGGAGACGAGTATCGAAATACCAAATGATGGTCCCAATCAGACTTGGGATTTTAGTGGGATTACATTAGATTACTCTTATACCTATCAAAAAAACTTAGGCTCGAACCCCAACTTGCCAGAAGCTACTCTTACTGATTCTACTTCTTTTCCCTTGTTAGATATTGCACCACAACAAGTCATTTTTTATGAAGAATTAACAGAAGATTATCATAGCACGGTAGGACGTTATAATGATGCTGTTCTTAGCACTCTTCAGGCCTTTACAGGCAATTCTGGCGATTCGTTAAATGCTCAGCCTAATTTGGTTATTTATGAAGAACCCTCTGTTTTTGTACAGTTTCCTCTGAATTATGGTGATTCCTGGTCCTCCGAGCTTAGTATTGATGGAAATTATTCTGTTACTATTCAAAGTTTTGGGCTTGACCACGTACCTGGTAATGCTGTAGGGCATTTTGATATTACAAAAACAGTGACAGGCTACGGCAACTTAATACTTCCTGATCCGGAAGGTGCAGGAACAATTAGCGTTGAAGCGCTTATGGTAAAGGAAAACGCAACAATTGTTGATAGTTTTTTTCTGGGAGGCCAACCAGCACCTCTTGCTCTCTTGACAGCATTTGGACTAGAACAAGGTAAAACTGTCAATAGAATAGATTACGGCTTTTATGCTAAAGGTTTGCCCCGAACAGCTTTGTTTATAGTGGTAGAAGATGGAGTTGTGATCGATGCTCATATGTCTGATGACGTTAAAAATCTAGTGAGCAGCACTCGTGACGAAAATACATTTCATCTTGCTTCAAAAGTTTTCCCCAATCCCACCAACGGGATGTTCCAACTAGAGTTTGAGAAAAACGATGGAAGTGACTGGACACTAGAATTATATAATTCGACTGGACAACTCGTACACCAACAAATAATTAACGGTATGGTAGGCTTAAAAATGGTCAATGTTCAATTTGATGCTAATGCCGCTATGGGAATCTATCAGTATAGATTGGAAAATGCAAAAGGCCAGCTAATGTCGGCAGGTAAGGTCGTTTTAGAATAGGAAAAATAATGAAATGTTATTGCTCAACTGCTTCGAGCTAACTGCTAATTGCTTCTCGAAGTAGTTGATATTTGAAAACATCTCTCGAAACCTCAGCAACAACTATAAAACTTAAAACAATATGAATCTCTTCTCCATAATATTGCTATTGATCTTTTACAGCTTCCTTATTAGAGCGCTCTAAGGCCTCTAGTTCATTTTTAATTTCCTGTTTGATGCGAGTATGTTGAAGGACAGTAGGGGGGACCGCTCTGGCTCCACAGTCAGAAATGCCACATCGTTCGCAGGTAGTATGTACATTTTTAACAGGCATTCTGGGGTCGTCCAGAAATCTGAATAATCTTCGAAGTTTGTCATCAACGAGTAGGCCTATAGTAATACTGGAGCTATTTTCTGGAGCATTATGCCCTGATTTTGCAAAAGCAATGCAGAAATAAGAGTTAGGTGTACCCCAATAACGGGATATTTGAGCTCCTATAATGGGGCCTTCCGTATTCTCGAGGCCTTGCATAGCTTTAAGCTTGCGGATGAGGTTGATAGAAATCCAACGCCGACAATAATGTTCGTCTAGTTGGTTGGCGTGCGGATTGTGCAGTTGTGAGAGGTGCATCTCCTTGGTCATCTCAAATTTTTGGAGATCGGCACCTCCAAAGAAGCGTAGGAAAAATAAATCCTTGATATCAAAATGCTGAGGTAGGATGTTGGCCAATCGTTGTATCAGCATTTCAGATGTGACATTATATTTATCGAGTAAGCCAAGAAAAGCTTCTCCGTCCCAATTTTCCCAACGTGCCATCTCCTCAATATCTGCCACCATTTCTCGCTCATCAATTAATAATGCTACAGAGAAATATGAAGCTTTGAAATTGTTGAGTAATTTATCAAAGGAATCAACTTCAGCCATCCTGGTTTCATATGGACGCTCTTTTATATCCAAAAACTGGAATCCTAACTCTTTACCAAGCAACCAGCTTTCCTGTGCATTGGAGAGGCTGGTATTGAGATATAGTGTTCGATTAGAAGGGCTGTAAAATGATCGAATTTCTCTTAGGCTTATCTGCTGAGGAAGATAATTTCTATCAACAGCTATTTCATAATAATTTAATAAACGCTCTAATACTTCCGGATGTAGCGCTGCATTTTGAGCTAGCTGATGTTTCTGTTTGAATTTAACAACTGCTTGTTCTAATTCGGCAAAGTAGTTATCATGGAGATCTTGATAGGATCTTAAGGCCGCTTTATAAAAATCCTCTCCCTGCAATTGGTAATTGCGAACAATTTTGATCACGGTGCTAATAAATGCGTTCGTTCTCCCTGGTGCTGCGGATAACAATTCCATCAATTTGGGGGTGTTGATCCCAAATAATTCGAGTGGAAATATCTTTAGGAAGTCGGAGTGTATGAGATCAATAATCGGTTTTAACCGCTTATCACCTTCTAATGATACGAGATAATTATAATCGGTTTTAAGAGCCTTTGCTAGTAAAATGATTTTATCTGCCTTTGGGTATTTTTTCCCTTTTTCAATATTGTGTAGATAGGAAACAGCAAGGCCTGTTTTCTTTGAGAGTTGTTGATAGGAGAGTTCTTGATCTTGCCTCAGCTGATGAATCTTGAGCCCAAAGGTGAGTTTTACTGTATCTATATCCGTTCGCATGAAGGCGTAGTTTTGTCATGTATTTGCTCTAAGATACCCAAAAATAAAAAAAACCTGCTAGAGAAATTTTCTCTAAAGGAGAAATGTTGCATCTTTGTATAAAATTTTGCATTTGTTTT
Organism: Chitinophagales bacterium; assembly: GCA_022360175.1. GTDB lineage: Bacteria > Bacteroidota > Bacteroidia > Chitinophagales > Saprospiraceae > JAKSDI01. Next base: position 43,573 of record JAKSDI010000143.1, on the reverse strand, counting down.
AGGTTTAGTTAATCCTATTTGTTCAGTAATGGTGGCGCGTAATGGTGAAATTTATACGCGCCATGCTTTTTTCTGAAATGCCTAAATAGGTTAGCATACTTTATTTGACCATAAAAAAAAGTTGTCATGGAGCAATTCGGCATCAAAAATCCGTCTGCTAAGCTCGAAACCCTTGGTATCAAGAATGTCAAAAAAGCTCACTGGAATTTAAGTCCGGAAGAGCTGGTGTCATCCACAATTAACAATGGGCAGGGCTATTTGACCGACTCAGGCGCTCTGGCTATTGAAACGGGCAAGTTTACGGGGCGCTCTCCTAAGGATCGCTTTATAGTAAAAGATAGCTATACGGCCGAGACAGTAGACTGGGGTGCAATTAATCAGCCTATTGAACCGAAATATTTTGATCAGCTACATGATCAATTGCTTGCGTATTTTGAGAATAAGGAAGTATATGTGAGAGATGCATACGCTTGCGCAGATGATCAATACCGTATGAATATTCGCCTGGTGAGTGAATATCCTTGGAGCAATCAATTTGCTTATAATATGTTTTTGCGCCCTACGGCGGAAGAGCTGGAAACTTTTGAGCCAGAGTGGACGATTCTGAATGCACCTGGATTTTTGGCAAATCCTGAACTTGATGGTTTGCGCCAGGAGAACTTTGCCATTATCAATTTTGCTAAAAAGCAAATTATTATTGGTGGAACAGGCTATACAGGAGAAATCAAGAAAGGTATTTTTTCTGTCCTGAATTATGTACTTCCTAAGGAAAGAGGGGTGCTATCTATGCATTGTTCTGCTAATATGGGGAAAGATGGAGATACGGCTGTTTTCTTTGGCCTATCCGGAACAGGCAAAACTACTTTATCAGCTGATCCTGAACGCCCATTGATTGGTGATGATGAGCATGGCTGGTCTGATAACGGAGTATTCAATTTTGAGGGAGGATGTTATGCCAAGACAATTGATCTAAGTGCAGAAAAAGAACCTCAAATATATCATGCTATTAAGCATCGTGCTATACTAGAGAATATCATTTGTCATGAAGGTACTGCTAAACCTGATTTTTCAAATAGCAGCATTACAGAAAACACTCGTGTTTCTTATCCTATCTATCATATTGATAATGCTCTACAACCTTCAAAAGGTAATCATCCTACCAATATCTTTTTCTTGACCTGTGATGCTTTTGGTGTATTGCCTCCAATTAGCAAACTGACTCCTGAGCAGGCAATGTATTACTTCATATCTGGATATACTGCTAAGGTAGCGGGTACTGAAGAAGGTGTAACAGAGCCACAGGCTACGTTCTCTGCTTGCTTTGGTGCACCATTTATGCCTTTGCATCCTGCTGAATATGCGGAAATGCTGGGAAATAAGATGGAAGCACATAACGTAAATGTATGGTTGGTAAATACTGGATGGACCGGTGGAGCTTATGGCGAAGGGCATCGTATGAAACTGTCTTATACAAGAGCTATGATTACTGCTGCTTTGAATGGAGTATTGGAAAATGTAGACTATAAAACGCACGAGATATTTGGCTTGCAAATGCCTCAGAGCTGTCCAAATGTACCAGATGAATTGTTAAACCCTAGACAGACATGGAAGAAAGAAGAAGCTTATGATGCGAAAGCAAATCATTTGGCAGTACTCTTTAACGAAAACTTCCGTCAGTTTAAGGAAAAGACAGACGAACGAATTTGTGCAGCAGCACCTAAAGTAATGGAAAACGTTGACTAAGTATTTATCATAGTTAATACTAATCAAAAAGATCTTCATCAACTATGTTTTCTTCTTGCACTAATTATACTGCTTTAGAAGATTTTCTTTTAAGCAGGATTGAAGATGGATGAAGTATTTTGTTTGATTGGTGTAAACATCCTAACCAAATTATTATAGAAAGGCTAGCTAACAAGCTAGCCTTTTCTTTTTGAACAATGATCACTTCTTCTTGCGATCAAAAATATTCAAGATTTTACTTACAAAATCATCATTGATTCCCAGGGCACCTTTAACGGCATTATAGGTTCTAATCAGTTGTTTATCAAGATAAATGAAGATGCTTTTTATTCCATCTCCTGGGCGCGCCCGATAGTTAGTCGCTCTTTTTTTAGGTGTTTCATCCTCTTCCGTAAAATAGTAGAGTGCAATCGACTTCCGTGTCATGTCCTCAGGGCACTGAATAGGATCAGGCAGGCCATGGAAAGAGTCATCATCCGTATTAAAGATAACACAGCGATTAAAAATTGGGCTGATTTTAGCTTCACATGATTTCATGTCCCTGGTCCATAGCTCAAGATCACCTTTATATTCAGGTTCCCAATCTTGATTGAGATAGACAAGAACATTTACTCTTCGGCGCCAATTTCTTTTATGAGGGTGAACTGTAAAATCAGCGTGGATATTCAGAAAACCACCTTTTTGTGTTTGATGTAAGCCGCCGCCTTCTAAAGAAGGATCTGGTTTTAAGCCTTCAATTCCTGTTAATTTACAAAGGGCTTCCACAAATGGAGGACTATTTAAAGCATTGATTACTTCCTGTAAGAAAGGAGGAATTAAATCCATTTTATTTAAGCCATGCTTTTTTTCATTCACATGGATGTAGTGAATCCAACCGGCATCTTTCACCTTGGGAAAAGCATTCATTGCATCTTCGGCAGCCCAGTTTTCCAGGAAATTTTCAAATTGACCATATGGATATGGATGAGCTTGCTGGTATTTATTAGCATGATCTTCGAATATCGGCCCCCATTTTTTGAGGTCAAGAATTTGTCGGTTGATTTTAGGTCGTACCATTGGATTTGAATTGTTGTATGTATTTGGCATCATTATTATAATGTCACCTTTTTTATATATGATGAAGACATACGCCCTTCACCCTAAGATGATTGCAAATATAATTTCAAAAAATCAAGGTTTACTAATTATTCGACATTATAACAGTTCTGAAGGCTTTTAATAACATAATTCATGCACCAGCATTAGGGAGAATTATAAGAAGTAATTGGATTGAAACCTTTCAATGATGCAGATTGAAAATTGCTATTCCCCTTAAAAAAGCCTATTTTAAGAAAGCAAGAAATACTAATCATGGTATCTCTGCATATTGCTAATCACTCTTATACTTACACGATATGCCTTCAGTACCTTCATTTTCTAATTTTTTATCCAGGTTAGACCATCTTGTTCTTGCGGTGCCAAGTCTTCCTTATGGCATTCAAACAATTGAAGAAAAATTAGGAGTTAGAGCTGTTTACGGAGGGCGTCATCCTGGACTGGGAACGCACAATGCCCTTATTCATTTAGGGAATAAATCTTATTTGGAGATTATTGGTCCGGATTCTAGGCAAGAAATAGCAGGGCCACTTTGGTTTGGGGTAGATAAAGTCAGAGAGCCAAAATTAGTAACCTGGGCAATACAGGAAAGTGATATCGAATCAAATGTAGGAGAATTACACCAGATTGGAGTATATCCCGGGCCTATTCAAGACGGCAGCCGTCTTCTGAGTGATGGAACCTATCTCACCTGGCGTTATACAGATCCTCGGCCTTTGATGGGAGAGGGGATTGTACCTTTCTTTATTGATTGGGGAACCTCACCTCATCCTACAGATACTTTAGAACAGATAATAGTTGTTCAGGATATGAAAGCAGTACATCCAAAACCAGATACAATAAAAAAAATGCTAATGGCCTTACAAATAGAAATGGTAGTTGAGCAGGGAGATATGCCTGTATTAAAAGTGCTGCTTAATACCCCTAAAGGACAAATGTGGATATAAAAAATCCGCCGATCGGGGGATCGGCGGTACTGTTTTCCAGACTCTGCGCCAACATTCTCTGGAAAATTATTTCTAGGATAGGCGTATAATAAATAACCTTACCTAAAACTGTAGGATATTTCTAATTTCTTCTTTACTATTAAAGGTCTTGTCTTTTAGCTCAAGCTGGAAAGTATATGTTGCCTCGCTGTCCTTGGGCCAATTGAAATTGTCTGGATGTAATACTGCAATTTTTTGATCATCAGAAACGACCCATATCAAATAATCTGCATCAGGTATTAGCTGCAAATCAGTTTTTCCATTTGCATAATACTGGCGAATATGATTACTTCCTTTCTGGACGACATAAGTAGTATGGTTGGTATATCTTTCACCATATTGATCACGGAAAGCAGCTATAATGGTTTCTCCTCCTGATGCTACAGGACGGGCACAATTCCATATGCCTAATCCAGGAGCAGTGAAATGATTAACCACTTTACGTTTAGCCAATAGCATAGATCTTTCATTGTATCGCAAGCCAGTCGTGCGCAATGCTTCTAATTGAGTTTTATAAGCATCCATCACCGCCGATTTTTGAGCTTTTATACTGGTTTCCAATGCTTCTTTCTGATTGGCCAGCAATTGTTCTCTTTCTGTAAGAGCAGCTTCATAGGCTACCAATTCTGTTTGATAGTTGCTCATAGCACGTTGATATTCATTGCCTGTAAGCACTGGAGCAACAATTAGGGTTAACTGATTTTGAGGATGGATCAAAGTCAGTTCATAATCCCTGGAATTAGTAGGGCGAATATTAACAGATTCCCATTCAACGCCAAATGCTCTTTCGTCATAAGCTGGACTATTAGGAGATACTTGCCAAATTACACCACTGTAGGCCTGCTGCATTTTTGCCAGTTCAGATTGTAAATTGCCATTCTCTGAATCTTCAACATTAATACTGCCATCTAGGAAATTCAGTTCAAGTGTTGGGAGATTACCATCTGCTCTTTGTGGCTTTAAAGGAGCAATTGGCTTAGGATATTGTTTTTCAAGTGCTAGCAGATCTATTGTTGCTCTATTTTCAATATCACTAAGGCGGTCAAATAAGTCTTTTTTGTATTTGTATAGAGGATCAGATTCATCTAACATCTTTTCATCTGATACTTTCATCTTATTTTGCCCGTGATAGATCCAGTTGTGATTGAATGTGTCAATTTGATATATATGGTAGGCTGGTATTGAGCTTGCATCTGCATCAGAAAGATAGATTTCAGATACCAATTCAATATCAAAAGTTTTACCAGTAGCTAATTGTAATCGTTGTCCATTCTGCTCTGCATAGATTTCTACCATGCCCGCAGATTCCAGAAAATAGGTGTTATTAGTAGAATCGTACTTCATATTTATCCCGGAAGTAAAGAAGTCTACATAATCATACATTTCCCGATAATATACATCCACTTCACCTTGTATCAAGGTACCATAGTCATCTGCAAATGCAGAGGCGGGAATGACCAGGCGTGATCCACTAGGGTATTCATATACCCCTCCTTTATCAGCTTCTACACGGAAGCTGGCAAATTGATCCTTTTCGATTTCTTTAATGGGAGGAGTGACAAAATCTTTTTGTTGGAAATACGCTTCAGCAGTAATTGTTGGTACTGTTGGTGAAGAGAAAAATCCACCCATTAGTATAGCAACAGCAGCTATCGCAGCTGCAACAGCAGAACCAATATAAATACGCCTTATCCGGGCAATACGGCGACCGCTTTCCCGCTGCTCAGATTGATAGCGTTTAAGAAGCTTGCCAAAATCTTTGTGCCGGGCAATTTCTTCCCTGCTAGGCTTCTTTGGGTTAAACTTGAATTCGTAATTATTACCCATATCTCTTAGGGTTTAGTGAAGCAGTATTACTGCTATCAGCCTAATTTCTTTTTTAATCGGTTAAGGATACGGAAAGTCTTTACTTTCGCATTGTTTTCCGTTATATCCAATATTTCTGCAATTTCTTTATAAGGTAAGCCCTCGAAATAACGCAATTCAATTAATTGCAAATCATCTTCCTTAAGCTTATCTAATGCTACTACTAGTTCTTCCTGGCTGGGTAGTTCTACGGGTTCATCGATGTCCTCAAACATATCGACTACATTCGCATCATCAATACTAACAATCCGGTTCTTCTTGGCTTTTCTAAAGTGTTGCGCTACTTCATTGCTAGCTATTCGGTATAGCCAGGCAGAAAATGGTACTCCCTTATATTCATAACTATAAAGGCGTTGCATCGCTTTGAGAAAAACCTGCGAACAGATATCAGCTGCCAGTTCTTCATCTGCTATTCGACGGAAAATATACAGGTAAATACTTTCAAAATAGCGTTCATAGAGAGGCTGAAACATAGCAGAATCCTGCTGGGCAGCTTGTACTTCCAGCCATTCATTCTGCATTTCTGCAGCCGAAACCGTCCTTTTAGACGTGCTCATTCGAACAGTTTTTGCAAGAGTACGGTTTAATTGCAAATTCGAAAGCATTTATGTTAATATTTTTCCTTTTTTGATGTTCTTTCAAAATATGAAATGCCCCGGGGCTTGTAAACTTAAAGAACATCGGAAAAGCGTCCTTCCGAGTTTTGCTATTCGCAGCAATAAATTCTTCAGAAGTTGAATTCACTTTTAAGTTCTTTAAGTTGCTGTTCTGATTACATAATGTAAAAGTGCAGGAAGGTTACAAATTTGATCCAATTACTTTTCTCTATGCTTGTTGCATAGTTGTAATTATATGTTGGGAGGATAATTAATATTGTAAGATAATTGGTTTATGTCGTTGATAATCATTTGGTTATAGCTTGAGAGGAGTTTTGGCAACAACAGATAAAGAAGTATGTTGGTAAAATGTCTTAAATTCACCGCCGAATACCAATTCGAACTCGTTCCATGTTGCTTTATAATATAGTACGCCCTTTTGCTCGACTAAGTTTTTATGCTTTCTATCGTAAGATTATTTTGACAAACACAGATCGGATTCCAAAAGGCAAACCGGTTATTTTGGCAGCAAATCATCCTACGGCTTTTCTCGAACCTTGTATATTGGCATGTTTCCTAGATCGTCCTCTTAACTTTTTAGTGAGGGGAGATTTGTTTGTTAAGCCCGTATACAACAAGCTACTTAGAGGCTTAAATTTGTTGCCAGTCTTTCGTTTGAAAGATGGGGGTTATGGAAAATTAAAAAACAACTACTCTACCTTTGAAGCCTGTTTTGAAGCTTTGGCAAATAATAAAACCATTATGATCCTGGCCGAAGGTAGCACCATCCAGGAAAAACGTCTTAGGCCTTTACAAAAGGGTACTGCTCGTATTGCATTGGGGGCGATGGAACAAATGCCTGAACTGGGAGAAATATATGTAGTACCGGTAGGAGTTAATTTTACATACGCTGATAAACCTCGCACGGAGGTGATGATCGATTTTGGAGAACCTATGTTAACTTCAGAATATTGGGCAGAGTATGAACAAAATACTAATCAAGGAATCTCAAAGATGACTGTTGAGCTACGCGAACATCTATTAGAACATCTTGTCATTATAGATGAAAAAGAAGATGATGGCCTGGTAGAGCACTTACATCGAATATATCGAACCGAACAGAATTGGTCATCGCCACCTCTGATTTCTAATTCTAAGACACTCCTGGAAACGGAAATAAAAATAGGGGCTAAAGTAAATGAATTAGAGCAGGACAAAAAAGAAGATTTAAAGGCATTAGCGGCAGGCTATTTTGAACATCTTCAGCAATTTGGCCTGGATGATAGGGCTTTGATGGGAAAAGATTTTTCAAAGTTAACTGTTTTGTTTCAACTCATCCTTGGCTTTCCATTTCAACTAATAGGAAAACTGTGGAATTATCTTCCAGCTTTTATAGGCAAATATATATCGGATACTAAAGTGAAAACACTGGAATTTAAAGCACCCGTTCGTTGGGGAGCATCTTTAGGAGCTTTTTTAGTATATATGCCTATCTGGTTTTTGATAGCCGCTGTTTCAGGCAGGTGGGAAATATTGGGTGGATCAGTTGTTTTATTGCTATTGGGGTATTATCATTTGTATTACCAGGAATTGAAATACAGGTATTTAAAGAGTAAAAGATTAAAAGAAGTACCTGCTAAACAGGTAGAGAAGCTAAAGGAAAAGAGGAGGGAGGTGATAAAAACCTTTGGATTTAAAAGATAGATTAAATCTTTATTCTTCTTCCAGCAGTTCTTCTGGTAACTTCTTAGTTGTTCTGGCTCCCAATGCTCGAATACGTTCTGCTCTGCCAATCAAGGTAGAACCAAACTTTTTAGAATCCACTAGTTTATTCATGGCATCCTGATAGGAAGACTGGGTTTGGTTAAGTCGATGCCCAATACCTTTTAAATCATCAACAAAAGAGACAAATTTATCGTATAACAAGCCACTTTGACGGGCAATTTCCAATACACTACTTTTTTGTTTTTCCTGTTTCCAGATAAAAGAAACGGTCCGCATGGTAGCCAGCAAAGTAGAAGTAGAAACAATCACAATATTCTTGTCTAATGCATCAAGAAATAGACGCTGATCTTCTTGAATTGCCAATGCGAAAGCTGGCTCAATGGGAATAAATAGCAAAAGGTAATCAGGCGAGTTAATCTGATAGAGCTGCTGGTAGTTTTTACTACTCAGACTTTTGACGTGTTGCCGAATACTATCTAAGTGTGATTTTAGATGAATGGCACTTTCATTTTTATTAGCCTGACAAAAGCGATCATAGGCAGTGAGAGATACTTTTGAATCAATAATGAGATGTTTGTTATCTGGTAGCTTGATTACAAAATCGGGTCGTTTCTGCTTGCCGTTATCCGTAAAACTGGGTTGAACGAGATAGTGTATATTTTTTGTCAGACCTGCTCTTTGTAATATCAACTCTAGTTGAATTTCTCCCCAATCACCTTGCGTTTTATTATCCCCTTTAAGCGCACTGGCAAGGTTATTGGCATCAGTGCTAAGCTGTTGATTGAGACTTCTGAGATGCTCGATTTCTTTCTTAAGGCTAATGCGGTCTTTGGTTTCTTCTAAAAATCGCTTTTCAATGCTTTCTTCAAAAGTTTTAATTTTTTCTTGCAAGGGAGATAAGATGTGAGAAAGCTGCTCTTGGTTTTGATTCGTAAATTTTTGGCTTTTTTCGTCTAATAATCGATTGGCAAGGTTTTCAAATTCTACTTGAGCTCTTTGTTCTATTTTTTCTTGCTCTTTTAATTGATTTTCCAGTTTTTCCTCCAAATGGATAATCATTTGCTGCTGACTGGCAAGGCGACTGCTCAGCATTTTTAACTCTTCTTCTTTTTCGTATAAATTTTCTTGATAAATATCGGATTGTTGCTGCAACTGCTGGAAAGAAGCAATGGGAACATAGTTCTGCTTCATTTCCTCTTTGGTGATATGATTTTTTTGCAGTTGCACTTTTAACGCCAGCCATATTATACCGCCACCCAACAACAGCCCAATTAATAAAAAAGGAAGTGCAATAGTCAAAAATTCAGACATGTTACAGCAAATTGTTTGAAAAACGAATGTGGAAAGTTACAAATTATTATACTATTGGTTCAGTTTTTTTTGAAAGAAACTTATTGTTTTATTGGGAGGTAAAAAAATCAGATAGCCAGTAAGACCAGCTACCTGAATCAGGAAGAAAAAAGTGAGCAAAATAGATTGTTATCGAAAACGGTAATTGAGGCCTATATTTAATGTCCAGTCTGGCTGGAGAAAAACTTCTTTTCTCAATTTCATATAAGTGTTGAACGAACTTTGTAGTTCTAGCCTGGGAGACAATCTCCAGGCGAGCCCTGTACCAAGCTTTAAGTGCTCTATGCGTAATTTATTAACTCGATCCTGTTCGTTAAAGGTGTTTAATTGAACGCTTTGTGCGTCCGCAGTTAAACTCCTGGATTGAAATTCTGAGTTGCGAGTAATGTGAGATCTCATCCTCAGGCTGGATTGTAAGATTGGGCTAATTCGCCAGGGGAGCCTGACCCGAGTGCCTAATTCGTAATACATTGCTTTTTGGGTGGTGAAAAGATTGTTTGTACCAGTATTATTTGAGTCATATTCAATTTCATAAGCTCCTTCAAGGTTAATCTCGTCGTTATTTTCTCTAAAGCTGCTGATTCCTTCATTATAATGATCGAAACTATACGCTTCCCTCCCAATTTGAGCATTGACGGTTATAAATCTGTTAATATCATAACCTACTTCTACACCATATTGCCTTAGGCCGACAGGTGCAAGCCTGAAAGTATCAGCGTTGGCAATTACGTACTTGTTATTAAGTACTTGAATGCTATTGTCTAAAGTGGCACTAGAAAAACCCGAATAGACGGTAGTAGGTATCTTATCATCAGCAACCCTGCCATCACCATAATGTACACCAACGTATAGATCTTTGGTCCAATGAAGAGGCTTATACTGTTTTTTATATCCTTTATTTGCAGTATTACTGAAAACTACCTCTGCAGGAGCTTCTAATACCAGAATAGTAGATTTTTTTGGAATAAAAGGAGCTGTTGCAAATTGAACACTTGGTGTTTTTTTATTTGGACCGATATTGTCAGTGATGATTTGCCCTTGTTGTTTCTCCTCTATAGGGGTTGAAGCAATTGTTGTATTAGCAAAAGGAGGATCAATTGTAGTGCTGGTAGGAGTTAAGGCAATAGGGAGGTTTTTAGTTTCACTGGAGTTTGTCTTGTTCTGTAATTTTAATTCGCTATCAAAAGAAGGGGAATGAATGTATTGTATGATAGTATCTCTTTGAATGATAATTTCAGGTTCTTTTAAATAGACTGTATCAATTTGATTTACCTCAGCTGCTGATTTTATTTCAGTAGCAGGGGTATTGATTTTTACGCTTTCTGTATTATTCTTATCATTAAGAAAAAATAATAGGCCTGCCAATAGCCACCCACTGCCAAGTAATAATAAAAACCATAGAGGCAATATATATCTTCTCTTCTTTGGCAACTGGTTTTCTAATGCCATCCATCCATCTTCGTCAAAAGGAATTGCTCTTTCCTCATCGAAGCTTTGCCTGAGTAAATCATCAAAATGTTCCTGGCTCATATCTCCAAATCTTTATATTGTTCTGGATATAATGCAATAACCGCCTTCTGTAACTTTGCTCTGGCTTTTGATAAATTGGACTTTGATGTCCCGGTAGTGATGCCCAATTGTTGGGCAATCTCCCAGTGTGTATAGCCTTCAACTACATGAAGGTTGAAAACTATACGATATGCCGGAGGAAGCTGTTGTACTAATTTCATTACGTCATCTAGTTCCAACTTACCAGCTCCACTATTGTTTACAGAAGGTTCTCTGAGATGTATTATTTCCAGTGTTGCTTCTTCTTTGTGATGTTTTCGGAAGTAATCTATTGCCGAATGTATTAATATACGCCTTAGCCATGCCCGGAAACTTCCTTTGAATTTATAGGAACTAATTTTTTTGAAAACTTTCAAAAAGCCATCATTTAGGATTTCCTGAGCTTCTTCTCTGTTTTTGGAATAATGGAGGCATATATTCATACCATAGGCATAATAGTGTTGATACAGCTTTCGCTGAGCACTACGATTCCCGTTTTGGCAATCGATGATAATTTCCTTATGTGGTTCTGTTTTGCTCATCATTCTATCTCTACACGTAGAATTTCGAACAGGGGTTGCCAGTAGGCACTATTTTTTTAATTCTTTTTCAATTTTCATTACTTTTTCTTCCAGCCAGCTTTTGTTAAAGATAGCATCAGATTCAGCAATATCCTCTTTTAATTTACGCAATTCTTTTTGGCTTTTGTCAGGCTTGGAGTAGGTTAAGTTTAAGCGAATGAAAGCAGCTCTCCTCGTCAATTTGAATAAATTATGATAACCCTGACGGCGCACATCCGCCATCAATTTATTACGAGAAAGGTATTGCTTAAAAGAATCGGTAAGTGAAAAAAGTGCTTCATATTCTTCTAGGTCGTAATAAGTTCGCAATAAAAGTGCTTTAGCCCCTAAGTTGTAACGCAGGTCATAATATTCTACCTGAGTAAGTAAAGGAAGCACTTCGTCAAATTTTCCAGCGGCATAATAATAGGAGGCAAGATTAAATCTATAGGCATTTTCCCTGTTTCCGGCAGAGATCTTTTTATGGTAGGATTCAATGAATTCGTATACCCATTCCAATTCTTCCAGTCTGATACCCGTTGTGACAATATTTTTATAATGCCACTCCGAAAGCAAACCATTCTCATATAGTAATCCTCTCTTTAGCTGTGCTTTATAAAGTTTAAATATTTCGCCCAGAAAATTGGGAGCCCCTTTATTGATTTTTTTGATGCAATAATTTTGCAAATAATTATATGTATTCCGAAGTTCTTCCGTGGGGAGGTAATTCTGATTCTCTTCAAGTGTTTTTAATGTATTAAAATAGTATTGAACATCGTCAGATGTGATCATTCGGTAGATGTGATAATAAATAGCGATGAGCGGTTCTTTGCCAAAATGCTCGTATTGCTGTTCCACTTCCGTCATGATCGTATCTTGCAATGCATTGTGGTAATGAACTTTTAACATCCGGCTTCTTACCTTCATTTCGCAAGCGTCTTTAAGTGTTTCAGCAAGATAAAAGCGATCGAGAAAAGCCTGTTTTCGTTGAAGGCTGTCATCTCTCGTTCCTTCCCCGGACAACTTAAAAAGATTATCGGCTTCTGTGGCTAAATAATATGCATTATAGTACCACTGAGACTCCCTGACCTGCACCAGATTCGTTGCTTTTTCATTACTTTTTAAACGCTTTTCGAAAAACTGAATCTGGTTTTTTTCTCTGAGGTGTTGGAGTAAAAGCCGCTCTTGATAATCATGATGATGATTAAACTGTTCTTGACACAAAAACTGCTCTGCCAGCCGCATAGAATAGGTAAATAAAACCGCTAATTTTTGTTGATCGTGTTGTTGCCCGGGAAATAGAGCCTGGAAGATAGTATAACGATCACAATGCTTTTTATCACAACGAGGGAAAATATCGCTGAAATAAGTAATTAAAGCCTTAACCTCCTCATGCTTATTGAAATAAGGAGAGCAAGCAAATTCCCGGAAACGGGTCATTTCTTTCCTCTCAAAATTATTTATCAACTGGATTAATTTATTCTTGAACATAAAAACCAAAAAAATTAAGAGTGTGTTTGTTTGTATTTTGTTGTTATACAGTATTTTGTGGTTTTGTTTGGGTGTATTTTTTTGTAATAAAATCCAAAAATACAAAAAAATAGTACTTCAAAATCGCTTTTCTTATTACCACATTTGTAATGTGAATAAACCCTTAGAAAAAACAAATCTAGCTGCCATGAACAAAGGCTTTATAACTTTACTCTCTAGTTTATTTTTTATCACCTATTTATCTGGGCAACCGGTTAACATCACTTGTGTGGATTTTAACCAGTTTCCTGCGGGCTTATTAATAGGCCCTGCTCTTGGTTTAGACCCTGGGGAAGTTATCCTGGGAGAAGAAGGGCTAAATGTTACAATTGAAGAAATACTTTATTCCAATGGAAATACTGGTTTTGGAAACGCTACAGTCAATAATGATGGATGGTTTGGCCTCGATGGCAACTATATCTTTATGGGCAACAACAGCTTAATGCTGAATTTTTCGGCTGCTGGTGGTGCCGTTCAGGAGGTTTGTTTTGATTTTGTAGATGGTGGTGGAGAAGAAAATTTTGCTGTAAATGGAAGCCCCGTTTCTGTAGTTCAGGATTTTGATGAAATTTTGGGCTTGACATTCCCTAATGCGAGTGTAACAATTACCGAATTAAATAATCCAGGTGGAATAATAAGTGGGGTGGTTTGTGTGACAGGAGTAATCGAGAGCCTTTTAGTTGGTGGGCAAGAGTTTGGTGTAGATAATGTGTGCTTTGGTACGAATACAGATTGTGGTATTCTAAATCTCAATGCAGAAATAGTAGAATGTAATGATGATGGCAGTTATGATATTGATGTAGATTTTGATCATTTAAGCACTTCTCCCAATGTTGCTGGTTTTGATATTTTAATGAATGACGAAATCGTAGATTTCATTGAAGCTGGCACCGAATTACCTTATACGTTGACCGGAATTGTGCCGGGCAATAACAGTAATGGAAATCTAACTTTTTTAGGAGCGGCGGGCCCTTTTACTCAGCTTCCTTATAGCGCGGCTTTATTTGGCCCGGCAATTCCCGATAACGGATTAGGAGGTATTGTGGTAAATGCTTATGATGATTCAGCAGACCCATCAAGGGCTTGTAATGATATTATCAATGCCAATGAAGTAGCCGGGAATATTGCTTTAATCGATCGTGGGTCATGTCCTTTTGAGCAAAAGTCTATAAATGCAGAAGCGGCAGGAGCTATAGGCGTGATCATCTGTAACCATGAAGATGATCTGATTTTGATGAATGGATTAGACAATGTAGATGATCCTGCTATCCCTACCGTAATGCTTGAGGCTTCCGATTGCGAATTCATCCGGAACCTTATGGAAGAGGAGGAAGTAATTGTCGGATTGCAGCCCGATTCAGAGGGCTTTGAATTGACCGTATGTGAAAATGATAATCCCGACTGCTGCTCTACTATAACTATAGAGCCTGATTGTCCAGACGATCAGCCTTCAGATTGTATCACCTTTGACGGCTTGCTTGAAGGCAGTGTTTATGGTGGTAGTGTGGGCACTCCTGCAGGTACTCCTTTTTTCAATGAAAATGGGGTAAGCATGTTTTTATTGCCTTACCAAACGCTTTTCTGGACCACTACTTATGGTGACATCAACATTTTAGATGCTGCCAGCAATTCTGAAATGGCTGCAGCAACAGGAAGTTATATACAATTCGAATCCGTGAATGCCGTCTTCGATTTGACTGGCTATTCAGAACCAATTGACAGTATTACCTTGGATTTTTACTACACCGGTGGCGGCATTAACCTTGCCGCTAACGGTGCAGCTTTCCTGATTCAAAATAATTTGCAAGCTGGATTTTATGGCTTAGCACCTGGTATCACCGTTCAGGTTGTATTTGATAACAATAGTATGACAGAAGGCCAGTTGATTTTTACTGGTAATGTACAAACACTATTAGTAGGAGGAGAAGGTGACTTTAGAATTGATAACTTATGTATTAATCCTACAGCAGCTTGTGATATAACAGATTTGGTAGTGGAGGCTTCTCCCTGTAATCCCAACAACGTATTTAGCGTAGATCTTGATTTTAACCATGTAGGCACCTCTGATACCTTTATGTTGTCTATTGATGGCGATATGTATGGCTATTACTCCTATGATGATCTTCCAATTACACTAAGCCCATTTGTAGGGCCAACAGAAAACATGGTGTTTGAAGTAGTGGATGCTAGTGATACTAACTGTTCTGCAAGTACAGAATTACTTGCTGTAAACTGTGAGCCTTGTTCAATTACTTTATGGCATGATTTCAATGCCGAATGTAATCCTGCTGGTGGATATGATCAGACAATAAACCTTAACTTGGTATCTAATCTAAATGATTTATTTGTAGTTACCTCTTTGGTAACGGGATACACACAAACTTTGGGGTATTCTAATCCTTCTCCTAACCCGGATATATTCCCTCTTGGATTAGACTTGAACAATTGGCCCATTCCTGCTCAGGGATATGATGAGATTAGTGTGTGTTTAATAGGCCAGCCTGCTTGTTGTGCCACAACTTTATTCCAAACCCCAGCTCCTGAGTGGTGTGATCCTTGTCCATTGGAAGAAATTGACTTTAGAGAAGGGCCATTTTGCTTTGATGATGGTACAGTAGGCTACATGGAAATTGATGTGATAGGTGCAGAAATAGGAGATGTGTTGTTTATAACAATACCAGAAGCAGACTATAGTGAAACGGTGGTATACGAAGGTATCTTCAACCCAATTAATTTTACCTTCCCGGTATCGGGCAGTGGTACCTATGAATTAATTGTGTGCGGTATATCTACCAATGCTATAGATGAATGCTGCCTGTCAGTACCATTTACATTGGATTGTGGCGAATGTTTGTTGTCTAATCTGGTTGCAGAACCTACACCTTGTGATGATAATGGCCAGTATTATTTGGAGGTTGATTTTGATTATCAAAATACTTCAGATAGTTTTAATCTTTTTGTTTTCCTTGATTATGAAGGCGTATATGCATACGAAGACTTACCATTACAGGTAGGTCCATTTGATACGAGCCCTTTTGGATTTATGGTGGGAGCAACTGATGTTGGTGCTATTACTGGTGGCGAATATTGTGCAGTATGGGATACCTTGCCTCCATATCAATGTGAAGACTTGTGTGCTCTGGAAGCAATCAATATGATAGATGTAGAATGTGATTATTCTTCAGACATGACATTTGTGTGCAATGCTTTGTTTGAAATCATTGGAGCAACAGAAGGAGATAGTTTAATCGTATCTGTGGATGGAGTTACTTTTTTTGAGGTATACAATGGTCAGTTCTTAGATGTTAATGTGCCTTGTTTCCCCAATTCTTCTTTGCACACAATTGAGGTGTGTTTGATTACTGCCGATGGAGCCAGTGATTGTTGTATTGCGCTTGATTTTGAGATAGACTGTAACCAAAATTGTCCTTTGGAGAGCATCGAATTTATAGTGCCTCCTACTTGTCTTGCTCCAGGAGAATCTTATTATTACGCTTCTTTTGAGGTTATTGGAGCAGAAGTGGGTGATTTGTTGACCATTACGTCCTCTTCTTCTAATGTGACTTATACGGAGGTATATAACGGTCAATTGGTAGACGTAGAAATTCCTCTGACTGATCTTGGAATGGATATACTTACGATTTGTACTGTAGCTCCAGACCCTATAAATAATATAGAATGCTGTATATCAGTTGAATTTGATATTGCTTGTCCTTCATGCGAAATATATGATTTAGTACTAGAGCCTTATTGTGATGGGGATTCATTGTACTATTTCGATATTGATTTTGTGGTGGAAGGTATATTTGCAGATACTTTCGTACTGGACATGGACAATGGTTTCCATGCACAATTCCTCTATGATGACTTACCAGTAACCTTTGGTCCATTCCAGAGTACAGGCGAGAATCTATTTGTATGGTTATACGATTTTGATGGTGAATGTGGTACGAATACATATTTCCAGACTCCAGACTGCCTGGATGGATGTGTATTAGGAGCTGTAACAAGCCCAGTAGCATCAGCGGGATGTAATAATGATGGTACCTATAATATCCCATTGACAATTGAAAATGCACAAATTGGTGATTTCTTCTATGTATATTCTCAGTTGACAAATCACGCAGACACTATTACATATGGTGTAGGAACTGCCGATGTACTACAGATTTCAAACTGGCCATCTCCATCTCAGGGATATGATGAATTGACAATCTGTTTGTATGATAATCCTGATTGCTGTGTTGAATATGGTTTCGAAGTTCCTTGTATTACTGATTGTGTATTCGAAGATTGGGGCATATGGTTAGATAGTTGTGTTGGATCAGAAGCATATTTGTATGTAGAAGCATTCTCAAATACTCCTAATACTGTAGGATATGGTGTAACTGTAGGAAATGTCACAATTGGTGGCTTATCGTTTAATGAAGGGCATATTGTAGGGCCATTCCCTGTAAATGGTACAGGTATTATGGGAGTGGAGTTGGTACACCCTGATTGCGTTATATATGAAGAGGTAAGTGTAGAAGGCTGTATAGACCCACCTTGCGAATTGCCTCTTTTGGAAGTAAGTACAGAATGTGGCAACGCATCAGCAATCGTATTCTTTGAATTCTACGACGTGCCATTTAATTCCTGGTACTATGTTGAAATACCTGAAGCTAATATTTCCGATACTTTATTCCTGGGCGGGCCAACTACTTTCCCTCTGACTATACCGCTGCCCGCCCCGGACGTTTCTCTAACGTTTGATGTACTGATCTGTGATCTGTTCAATCCTGATTGTTGTGAAGTGTATACCGTTTTAGTGGAGTGTCCACCTGCTTGCATCATTGGTTCTGATCTATACAATCCTGGCGCAATATGCGAACAAGGTAGTGATCTGTATTCTGCGGAGATTTTGGTAAGTGGATTGGTAGAAGGAGATTCAGTCGTAATCACTTCTTTAGAGACAGGTTACACAACGGCTTATGCTTTTGTACCTAATGGTAATATTGGTACATTCTATTGGATGGACATATCACTGCTTATGCCTATACCACCAAATGGCTACGATGTGCTCGAAATATGTAGTGCAGATGATCCAAATTGCTGCACTATTATGGAATTCCCGGTAGACTGTTTTGGATGTGGTATAGAGGACGTAGCCTGGGAGTATGAATGCCTCGAAGATGGAAGTTTCTATATCACTATATATGATCTTGCACCTAATAGTCCGCTTACGGTCAACTATTTCTTTGAAACGCCTGGTTATCCAGGCGAAGAGTTCTACTTAAGTAACTTGCCTATTACCTATGGTCCATACAATACAGGCCCTAATCAGGACAGCTTTGTTTTTGAAGTAAGCCAGGCTGATTGCGAGCCTTATGTGGAAGAATTTATACCGGATTGTAATATTGCAGGTTGTTTGTTTACCAATGTAGTGATAGAGCCTCATTCTTGTGATGATGGTTACTTCATGATGGATGTAGACGTGACGGTAAATGACCCGGGAGCTTTGGGCTACTATATCATTGTAGATGGAGGTTTTTATGGTCCATTTAATTATAGCGAGCCATATGTAACTATTGGTCCTTTTGAAGGAGATGGTGCAACGATTTATGATGTTCTAATACTTGATATTGAAGACCTTACCTGTAGTTGGTATACCGAATTAGACCCTGTAGACTGTAACAATACAGGTGGATGTGATATTACGGATTTACAAGTCACTACATTGGATTGTACTCCAGGAGGTACTTACGGAATCGTTGTAGATTTTGAGGTGGAAAATCCGGGCAATAGCTTCTTCGAAGTATTTGGCCCAGATGGAGAGCCTTTAGGATATTATCCATTATTTATACGTCCGGTGACTATTCAGGGGATAGAGCCTATAGAACCAGGCTTGGGAACAATCACGGTATGTATCAATGATAACCCTAACTGTTGCGCTTCACAATCTATTATAGTACCTGACTGCCCATCTGAGTGTGAAATTTTGGATGTATCGGTAGAGTTTGCTTACTGTGATACTGCAGGATTTTATGTACAACTAGATTTCGCAGTAGATAACCCTCAGTCTAATGGATACTCGGTTGTTGGTAATGGAGAAAACTATGGCAACTTCAGTTATAATCAGCCGATGCCTATTATTGGGCCATTCTCTCCATTTACAGATAATATATACGAATTGGTTGTAACGGATCTTGAAGATGATGACTGTAGCGGTTTTGTAGAATTCCCTGCATTTGATTGTGATTATGATTGTGAAATAGGAGCGATAGTAGAAGGAACAAACTGTACTTCTGATAGTACTTATTTCATCGTATTGGGGGTTGATGTAGTGAATCCAAACAGCTACTTTGTAGATGTTTATACCTCAGCCGGTGATTTCCTTGGCTTCTATCCAATTACAGTTGATGGATATGTACTCATCGAAGGTGTACCATATACTAATGTTGGGTTCCTGGAACTGGTAGTATGCGTTAATGATAATCCTGATTGTTGTACATCAGTTACAGTTCAGGAGCCTAATTGTGGAGAGGACTGTGTGATTTCTAATGTAGAAGCATCCTTTGCTTATTGTGAAAATGATAGTTTCTATGTCCAACTTGATTTCTCTTATGTAAATCCAGTCTCTGATGGTTATGCAGTGGTAGGAAATGGCATGAATTATGGTACTTACTCTTATGATGAGCCATTCCCTGTGATAGGGCCATTTGCTTCAAATGCTAATCAGGTTTATGAACTGGGAGTTTTTGATCTTGAAGATGACAATTGTTCTTCCTTTACTGAGTTCCCCGCATTTAGTTGTGTACAGCCTGAATGTATTGCACTCGAAGAGGTAGGTCAGCAAGTCTATAACTTAGAGAGTGGATATGAAGATGGCAGCCTGTTATTTGAGACGCCTATTGCAAATGTATACATGGAAACACTCGACAATAACTGTAATAACTGTACAGTAGAAATTGCAGATGCTTCCAACTATCCAGATTTTACTGATGCAGAAGGCAATGTACTCGAACTACAACCTGGAGGAATTGAGTTGGTGTTTGGTAATACCGATGGTTATACTCAGCAGTTTACATTTGATTTTGGAGTAAACATAGATAGCATTATGGTTGCTGTTAATGGCAGTGATTATATAACAGTACATTTGTATGACGCCTTTACCAGCCTGCCAGGAGGCGTAAGTATGGTGATTGATTCCTACAATTGGCCTGCGGGTACGGGTACTATCACATTTACAGGCCCTATTGAATCACTTGGTATTTATACGCTAGAAGAGTTCCCGATTGACAATATCTGTTTGTTGGAATATATGGATGATAATGATTGCATAGAGTTTGCAGCTTTTGATCATCTGACTTATTGGGATACACTGAGACTGAATGACTATGGTGTGCCTGAAAGCATGCAATTGGTAGAAAATGGAGTCTCAATGGAAGGTACCTCGATCCCTTGGGGTAACAACAATGATTATTTTGGAGGCATCTATGTATCTACTGAAAATGTGCTTTGTGGATTAGAAACTGAAGGTGCCAAGTTGTTTATTGATGGAGGAATAGCATTTGACTTTACACCAACACCACAAAGTGATGTTCCAAACAGCATTAGTTTTGACCTGGGGCTTTGCTTCAACCTAAGCAGTGATGTGATTTATATGGAGATTAATGGAGAAAGCTTTATTGGGTCACCATTTGATTTCCCAACAATGGTTGCCGGAGTATTGATAGAAGGTGAGCAAATAGGTATCAGTTTCTGGAATATTACATTAACAGGAGATCTGGAAGAATTTGTTTTGGGTGGACAAAATATAACTCTAGACAACATATGCTTCGCTACAATTGGACAGCCGATTATAGAAGTATGGCCTGGTGATGCAAACGCTGATAACCTGGCTCATCATGTTGACTTATTAAATATCGGTATTGCTTATGGAGATGTAGGGCCTTATCGCCCTGAAGATGGCACCAGTTGGATAGGAATGGATGCCCTGAACTGGAATAGTAGTTTTGCTAATGGCATTAACTATAAGCATGCCGATTGTAATGGAGATGGTATAATTGATTGGAGTGATCGTATGGTCATAGAACAAAACTACGGTTTATCACATGGCCCATCCCAAGAAATCGAATCATTGCCATTTACAGATTTGGATCCACCTGTTTTTGTAGATTTCAATTCTGAAATACCTTCAGGTACTGGCTTTAATGTTCCAATTATTGCTGGTACAGAAGATAGTCCACTGGATGATATATATGGTATTGCATTTACTGTAGAATTTGATCCTGAACTATTACCTCCAGGAGACATTCAAATTATTTATCCTACGAGTTGGTTTGGTGAGCCAGAGGTGAACTCCATGACAATAGATCGTACATATGCTCAGGAGGGAATCATTGAAATTGCAATGACTCGAATTGATCATAATAATGTATCTGGTTATGGCCCGGTAGCTTATATCATCGGTGTGATTGATGACATAGCAGGTTTGAAAGCTGATACCGACATTATGGTTACGAAAGTAAAAGCAATTGATAAGGATGAGAAGCGCATACCAATAAGTACACCACCTACTATATTCTCTATCATTAGTAAAGGAGATGATGGAGATATAAATGAAGAGGCAAATGGTATTTTCTCTGTCTATCCTAATCCTGCGAGTCGCTGGATAAATGTAACCTCTCGTCATGGTTTCGAACCAGAAGAGTTGACGCTAATAAATGCTAATGGGCAGGTACTTGATGTGCCTCAGGAAAATAATAATCGCATTTCGTTGGAATCTGTGCCAGCAGGTACGTACGTCCTACGAATTAGAAGCGGAAAGACGCAAGTCCATAAATTAATTGTTCGGCAGTAAACTGGGGGCTGGTTACTCTTTACTACCGCATGAGTTATGAGTAGCCGGCTAAAGATTACAGTGTGTTAATTTACTTTCATTTAGTGATTCCCAAAAACTGCGTAGAGGAGGGGCTGTTTCCGAAAGGAGCAGCCCACTTTTTTTTAAGGACGCGATTTTTTAAATCACCATCCTTTTCATTTATATTCAGGCCAATTATTACAAAAAACGTTTTATGAAGGCCGTAGCAATAACAGCAAAAGATGCTCCTCTAGAATATAGAGAAATCCCTGATCCTGAAATAGTCCCAGGGCAAGTGATCGTAGATATCAAAGCAGCTGCATTGAATCACCGAGATGTTTGGATCACTAAAGGGATGTATCCGGGAATTGTTTATCCAGGCGTCCTGGGATCGGATGGAGCTGGTACCTATAATGGAAGAGAGGTGATTATTTGCCCAAATATTGGTTGGGGAAGTAAACGAGCTTATCAAGATCCATCTTATTCTATTTTAGGAATGCCTACTTTTGGTACGATGGCAGAAAAAGTGGTAGTTGGAGAAGATAAATTATATGACAAACCGGCGCATTTAAGCTGGGAAGAAGCGGCTGCTCTTCCTCTAGGAGGGCTAACTGCGTTTAGAGCATTGTTTACACGAGGACAGCTCCAGGCTGGAGAGCGTGTACTCATTTCCGGAATTGGAGGGGGAGTAGCTTTATTTGCCTTCCAGTTTGCCTTGGCAACAGGAGCGGAAGTTTATGTAACCTCTGGTTCTGAAGAAAAAATAAAACGTGCTATAGAAATGGGAGCAAAAGGAGGCGTAAATTATAAATCAGAGGATTGGTACAAAACAATTGGTAAGCAGGCTGGAGGGTTTGATGTTATTATAGACAGTGCAGGAGGCCCAGGTTTTGCTCTGTTTCCAAAGATATGTAATTACGGTGCTCGAATTGTTACTTATGGGGGAACAAGAGGTAAAATTCCAGCTTTTACTACACAATCCATTTTTTGGAAACAAATTTCTATTATGGGTACTTCAATGGGAAGCGATGAAGAATTTGCTGAAATGATACAATTTGTAAATGACCATAAGATCAAACCTGTAGTTGACAAAGTCTTTCCCGCTTATGAAGCTAAAGCTGCATTTGACCGCATGGATGCAGGAAAGCAATTTGGTAAAATTGTAATTACTATTGGATAGCAACCCATGAAAAAGATCGGTTTAATTTCGGATACCCATAGCTATCTTGATCCTAGTGTTTTTGAATATTTTGAACCTTGTGATGAGATATGGCATGCCGGAGATATAGGAAGTTGGGAGGTGGTAGATCAGTTGGAAGCCTTTAAGCCTTTAAAGGCAGTATACGGCAATATTGATGGAGGCAATTTTCGGCAACATTTTACAGAAGACCTCAGGTTTGATTGTGACGGGATGGATGTTTTTATGACCCATATAGGAGGTTATCCTGGGCGTTATAATAAGAGAGTACGTGAAATCATTCAGGAAAACCCTCCGGGCTTATTTATTTGTGGGCATTCTCACATCCTGAAAGTAATGTCCGACAAAAGGCATGGCCTATTACATATTAATCCCGGCGCAGCAGGCAATCATGGTTTTCATCTTATGCGAACAATCATTCGGTTTGACATAGATCATGGAGTAGTTTCTAATCTGCAAGTTGTAGAGTTGGGGGAACGTGGCAAGTGAATAAGGATGTTAGAGCACGTTTGAGATTTATTAATCGGGCTTATTCCGTCACTAATAGGCTTATATTTTGTTGGAAGAACGCTCATTTAGCTTGCTCCTCCGCTAAAGCTTCGGCGGCACGCGGAAGGCTAAAATAGGCAGCCCATCCGCTAGCGGTTCACTCGCCCAAAAGTCTTCAAGACTTTTGCTCTACGAGTTCGCTCGCTCATGCCTTATCTAATCCAATTACTGACAAAATCGTCTCAAAGAACAAATTCCCAAACATGCTCGTAAACTTTTATTTTGAAAAGTGAAGTCCGTCACCATATCTTTGCCATTCAATCAATATTAATTTATGCAAGACGGTATATACGCTAAAATCGTTACTCGTAAGGGAGAAATTCTCATTAAACTTACTCACGATCAAACTCCAGGTACAGTGGGTAATTTTGTTGCACTGGCTGAAGGTACTCATTCAGAAGCTGAAAAGTCAGGAACACCTTATTATGATGGCATTGTTTTTCATCGGGTAATACCTGACTTTATGGTACAGGGAGGAGACCCTTCTGGAACAGGAAGAGGTGGTCCAGGTTATCGTTTTCCGGATGAGTTCCATCCTGATTTGCGTCATGACCGCCCAGGTGTATTATCTATGGCAAATGCAGGGCCAGGCACTAATGGAAGTCAATTTTTCATTACCCATTTACATACTCCATGGTTAGATGGAAAGCACACCGTATTTGGCTATGTAGTAGAAGGGCAGGATGTGGTTAATGATATTCGCCAGGGAGATGAAATGGAAAAGGTAGAAATTGTTAGAGTAGGGGAGGAAGCTGAAAAGTGGGATGCAATGGCTCATTTTTATCAGCTCATTGGCCAATAAAACCCGGATCATTAACAAGCTTAATTTAGAAATGATGATGATTTCAAAAATCATCATCATTTCTACGAGCCTGTTAAAAGAGGAAATATCGGATTTGTACTCCTGCGAATCCTATATGATAATCTGGCGTAGGTAGTATTATAGCTCCTCCTTCTAAACCGATTTCCAGATTAGGTGTCAAATCCCATAAAACTCCAAGACGGGCGTTTAGGCCAAGGCCAAGGTCATCATTAGAGGGTTTGAATAAACCTGGGCCTAGTGCAGCTTGCAAGTGTCCTCGATTACCAAGTACATTCCTTCTGGTGTACTCCAGCAATAAACTTCCACCGGTGACATCAAAGTCATTATCAAACTGATAACGTCCACCCATTGCTTTTATCGCTAGGGACGGAGAAAGGCGATAAGTCAAATCAATTGCAGTATAATAATCCCCTTTTAGAGTATCTAATGGAGGGGTATCATTAATAGTGCCAACCATGCCTCCATGCAGGCTTATGCCAAAATTCTTGATCCATTTGTGTAGTTTCTTTGATTCGACGGCCTCTTCTTTGTCTATGATATAGACATCTATGGTTGGGTTATCATGATGTACAGGAACGAAAGTATAGCTATAACTGCCATCCAGATTATCTGTAATACTGATGACATCAACAGGACTTACTTCAGAAGTGCTGGTTGTAGTAGAAATCTTTTTCTTTGGATTGAAATCAACAAGTATTCGATGTAATTGCCCAGGGCCAAGCTTTTTCCCAAAAGCGTTAGTAGGGGTAATGGTCAACTGATATTGAGATTGTTTAGAATTTTCGGGATTGCTGACCCTCACCATTTGTGCGTTAAGCTCGATATCAGATGGTCTCGCAAAATCAAAGAAAGCAGTTTTTGCATCCCAACCTTCGAAAATTCCAACTTCGGGATGTGTTCCATTGATTTCTACGATTACCCTATAATTACCAGTTTGGTTATTGCTCGGAAAAGAACCCTCAAAGAGCCCTTCACCGGCTGAAATCAGATCAATTGTTCGGGTTTGAGATACCAATCTTGCTCTGAATTCAGGATCAGAAAGAAGATAATCATACTTGGCTAGTCCTATAGCCATATTGGGTTCTCTCAGTTGTATTAAATCAGCAGGAACCTCTGTGTTGGCAATAAGGTCTCCGAGGTCTTCACCAGGGCGTAATAAGGTAGCCTTGACCTGAACATCATCATTTAAGGGCTGGTCAAGATAAGTCAGCATTAATCTAACAGGGAGGTCATCGCCAGCATAAAAATAAGATTGACCCTGAAAATCGAGTTTGTAGTCAATATGTTCTTCATCGACTATTGCTACAGACCTGTAAGCTACATTATCATGTGGAGTAAACTGAATGCTCCATATTGCTTGTGATGAAGATAGTCCCGGGAGGGTATTCGGAAAATTGATGTCATACAAGATCATGTTATCAGAAGCAATTACTGGGGGCATGTCTACCGGATTACCATCTTTTAACAAACGAGTGCTGGCGCGTGCCAGTCCACTACTTGCCGTTACTTTTAATGTGATGCTATTTACTTTGTCATTGATTTGGAATGATTCAGTTGAGGCTTGTCCTTTTACTGCATTTCCTCTGCGTAAATCAACTATTCTGGGTGAAGAATCTTCCATTGCATCAGGAATAGTTGTATCAAAGAAATCTTCAAGGACAGCATCTGCCGTTTCCGCACCTTGATAACCGTTTTCGTCACTCAAAAGGCTAAGTTCACCAGCTACGGCAGTACCCGCCGCCGCTCCAATTCCAATAGAATAAATCTGAATTTCATCCAAAGGTGAAGTATTGAGATCGATAGGTAAAGTACCAAAACCTGAACCAGCTCCCAATATACCTGCTGGAACACCAACATCATTGACTTCGCGAGTTTCTACCCCATTAGAACGATTTCCATCAGGATCAGCTACCTGAACCATAGGATTTCGATTTTGATGGCCATCAGTTAGTAAAATAATCACTCTGTTTTTATCATGTCCAGGCTCTTCGAGATCATCAAAAGCACTCATGATGGCCTGCTGTATTCCACCTCCCATAGGTGTGTTTCCGGATACTGTTGCGGCAGGCAGAGCTGGTAAAAGGCCCGTGCCAGAGGCATCTACTGTTGCTGTATTTCCACCAAAAGTGATAATTGACCACTCTATGCCATCATTAGATGGCCTGATAGCTGTGATTAAAGTATTGATAAAATTGGGGACAACATCTTCTACAAGCTCCCACCTGCTTTGAGTAGCATTTACGGATGTATTCATGCTACCGGAGCGATCTAGTATAACCGCAAAATCATAGATGCAAGGGCTTACATCTGGTATACCTGAAGCTTCGACTGGCAAAATAAATGATATAGGATCCAATCGGCTACCTCCAGGATCTTCATAACTAATATCTATAGAATAATCGCCAGAAGTTACATCAATATCAGTAGATGAAAGGTGGCCTGAAGCATCAATACTCAAATTCAAATCAATATCTCCACTCACTCCTGTAACTGTGAAGCCCGGCAGAACATCAAATGTTATACTATAGCCTAAACCTCTTACTGCAGCAGGTAACCGGTCCTGGGTATAACAAGGAAATGGATTTAGAATATCCTGTGCTGGTAAAAGAAAGTAGAACAAGCTAAAAACAACACTTGTCGCGATTTTTTTTGGAAATAGACGATAGAGGGTATACATAATATGGTAGATGTTTGGTTTTAGTTTAATTCATCAATAATCCCTTTTGCATCGGTGCGTGCAATAAAGCTATGTCTGCTCGATCCTGAAATAACTGCTCTGCCCCCTATAAGGATACCGGATTCTGGCAGTGCCACCATCGCTTTTATTTTTCCACTGCTGATGGAGGGGCTGTCATATATATGGTAAAACTGTTCATTCCCATCTACATCAAATATTGCCATTCCAGGCTTGTCGGTGGATAATGAGGTGCCTCCTAATAGAAAGCTTCCATTGTTATCATGAATGCCTATTTCAATTTCAAGGTCACTTAATTCATCCTCCCATAATATATTGATGTTCTCGTCTTTGTGCTCCAGTAGTAGTACTTTCCCTAAACCATTATCATTTCCATATACAAGAAGATTACCATTATTATCAATAATTGTACCCTGTACTTCTAAAGTAGGAGATAAGGATTCAAAAATGCTTGGTTCTCCTAAAGTAAGATCGAGAATATAGGCAAAGATTTCCCCATCTTTTTCTGCAATTAGCCAGTAGAAAGAATCATCAAACAGGTGAATACCATATGCTCGGCCAGATGCATTGGCACCTAGAGGAGTGTAAACTTGGGTCGGAGAGAAATTGTGATTTATCTCCTGAATATAAATCTGTGTACCATCACTTGATGTAGTACTACCTGCTATCAGATAACCTGCCTGATTAGGAAGGTTGGTGAGATCATAAGCCAGGAGTGCGTGCTCATCACTGGGGGTATTAGAATGTATATTATCAACAGTGCTTATGCTTGTTTGAGGATTACTAAAAGCCTGATTAGTCCGTAGAAGGAAAATATCCTTATTTGTGTTATCGCCCTGCTCATCGTTTGTATTGGAAGCATTCCCTATTAGAAAGTAATTATTTCCTATTTTATTAAAACTATTAGGATTGAAAGAGTTATAATCTGCATCAGTAGCTGGCGAAAAACCAACATTCAAATCTTCTCCAAGTATATTGAGCCGGTTGAGGTAATGTTCTTCTTTATTATTTGTCAGCACCAGGTATTCATTATTCTCCCCTAATACTAAACCCCAAACATGCTCATTCTTGCTGTTGCTATTGTCAAAATTGTAGTGCCTGATGCCAAAGTTGAGTGGACGTATAATGATTTCCTGACTGATAACATCTTCTCCAAAAGAGTTGATAGCTTGTAATGTTACTGTAAAGGTATCCGCCTCTGTGAAGGTATGCGAAAAATCTGCATCATTACTCATTGATACGCCATTTATCAGCCAGTTATAACTTTCTGCTCCAATAGATTGATTGGTGAACTGAATACTACAATTATCCCGGATCAGCATACAAAGGGTATCAGAAGTTGTAAAGCCTGCTTCGGGAGGAGGAGAACCTACTATTATACTAGTATCAAGCTGTACATTATCACAGTTTTCATCAAACACGGTAAGGGTAATTGTGTAAGTGCTCGATGCGGTATAAGTATGATCTACTACGGTTTCATTTTCGCTAGTTGTTCCATCTCCGAAGTTCCATATGAAGTTGGTGAAATTACCTTCAATGGAAGCTTTGAACAAAACATCACAGGGGATTGAACAGCCAGATTCATACTCAACTTCTATAGCAACTTGTGCGTCACAGGGAGGCACATAAGTGTAGTCTTTACAAGCAGTTGAAAACAGTATAATTAATATAGACAGCAGTAAATACCTCATAATATTGTTGTTAAAATAAACGGCCTTTTTTACTTCGTTTCGCTTTTATGATTCGGTCAATAACAAAAGCAGTGCCTATTGCAGTTAATATATAGCCTGCTGTTTTCCAGTTTTGTGATTGATCTAAAATGTCATTAGCATCAGTGAACAACTGCTCTCTTTCATCGTATAAAGGGCTTCCAATCGATCGGTTGGTACGATGTAAATCATATTTATCATCTGCGATGCCTTTTTTGTCTATTCCTATATAAAAACTAATACCGCCACCCGCTAATGCCAATGTTGGTGCGATATAGTCCTTGAAAGTCAGAGGGTAGGGTACTTTTCGAGGTTCGAATACGCCAATGCCCAACTGGTCTCCCTTTTCGACCATCTCTTTTGTATAATTATCCTTTTTATAATGCCAGATGAGTTGTTGCTTGTCTCCAAACTTCGTAGGGTCTGAACGCCATTCCAGATTTTTTGGCGAAAGCCCCAGATTGGGACTGGTAATAAGAAAAGAACGACATTCTCTTTGACTGCCATTTGGATGTTTGGAGTCAAATTCTATAATCATTTTATCACCAGTGATTAATGCCCGGGCATTACTGGCACGGTTTTTCTTATACTTCTCACCATGCTTCAACTCAATGCTTATTCCACATGGATCAGCGCCTTGTCTTTCCCAAATTTCTTTTTGAGTATACCAGCCATCAATGATTTTTGCTCTTCTGGCATTCAATACGGGATAATTGGGACTAACCTTAGCAGGATCAAGTGTATTGATGGCACAAAGTGCATCTTCTTCCTGGCCACAAAGTGAATTGATCATTCTTCCCGAAAAATCATCGGCTTGTAATTCCATCCGTTTACGCTTTTCAGGGTTTGTTTCTGTAAAGTCGTGGCCGTAGACATGATGGCCAATTTCATGCGCAATAATGCTGTAAACAGCCCATTTGCTATCAGCATCTCTTACTACTTTGCTCAGAAATAGCGGGTCATACAGAATATATCTTATTCCGTTCTCCTTTGTCGCGATGGCATTTCCAACATTGGATGCCCTCAGTTGAAATTCTGCATGATCCAGGCCAATCTTGTCCAGTATTTCATTTAATATTTCCTCCTCACTCTGCATAGGTTCATAAATGAAATATTCTTTTTCTTTAGGAGTGCTATCATAATGGCAGCCATTATGAATAGTTAGTTTCTCATACTGTGCAAAAAGAGGGTTACTCAGTGAAAAGAGAAGCAAAGTGGCGATATAATGGCAATAATATTTCATAATGACATCGTAATGTTTATTGAATCAAATTCATGAGGGCCAAGGTTATTTTATTCTGCTGGCGTTGTAGCTCATCGGGATGAACCAGGTTTAAATGCATGTTTTTTTTGTTTTCAGCATATTGAGATTGTAGTAAGGTCAATTGATTGAGATTTCCAATGTCAAATTGCTTGTAATGCTCCTCAAGTGTAGAAAAAGCTTCAGAAAGTTCTCCTTCTGCGATTTGACGAAAGCATTTTTCTTTGACTTCATTTTTTCTTTCCAACCAGTTTACGGCCTCTTCATTTGCCAGTTGTACGAGACGGTTCTCATCAGGTATTAAAAGTTTTGGGTCACCAATAAAAATCAAACTATATGCGATCAGCAATATAATTTCAAGGGGTAGCAGCCAAAGCATTGACTTTTTACGATATTCAATAATGCTTATTTCACCTGCAGTAGCCCAGCCTTCCAACAGTAGACTGGCTAATACAACAATACCATAAACCAGCGTAGATACTATAATGGTACGGTGTACTTGTGGAGGAATGATTTTTATTACATTCCGGCTTCTCATAAACGCATAGAATGCGACGAGAAACCCTGGAAAAAAGAGTAAGGATAATAGCCCCCAGACTTGCAACTCGATACCATTGAGACGACCCGAAATGGTTTGGAATATACTAAGTAGGAATGTCAGACTCCAGGCAGGAATCCAGGCATTAATAGTTTTTGACAGCGTAAATGAGAGTCGTTTCCACATAGTTATTTGTTCAATCATTTTAAGGTAAAAATGAATTCAAGATACCAGCATGCTTTAGGTGTTGTTCTGCTTTGAAAAGTTGATTGGTGCAGCGCTCACTCATTTTTTGGGTGCTTTCAGGAACTTCAAATTCATATAAAAGAGAGGTGATATGATGTCCATCAATTTTAATTTCTGCTATTTCTCGGGGTAACCAGTCGCCACCATTTTCCAGCCAGGAACGTGCAATTTTCCCATCTACCTTCCCATCATTTTTTTCTATAAATTGATTAGTGACCACAAAAGCAAACAATCTAAAGTAACCAGGCCGGGGCAAGACTAATGAAGATAAATAATCCATGATCCCTTCAAATCTTCCTCCTGCTGGATAATCCTGCCAGCGTTCTTTGCCTTGTAATGCTTTGCCATTTTGATTTATTTGCTCAACAGGAGTTAGAATCACATAACCACCTGGTACATAATAATAGCTCAACTGTGTATACCCTAACTTCTTTAGGGCAGGAGAAAGCAGGCTGTCAATATCAGCAAGTGTCTTGCAATTGTTGAAGTAGAGTAGGGGCAGTTTATATCGTTGTGGACATCCGGTTTTATTGAATACTGGAAGTGGCAGGTTCTCTTGAACATTTTTATTGTCAAGATATCCAAGATTGTCATTGGATTTAATAATAGCATCGATACTAGCCCATCCTTTTTGCAATAGCTCGTACCTCAGTGGCAACGGTAAGATGAAGCTATAAGCATATTCATCATTTTCGATAGCCTGCTGTAGTTCTTCAACTGTTTTTGCAATTCCTAATTGATAGGCTGCCTGTCCAATGTACTTAAATACGGCGCTTTCTTCCCTTATGCGAAAAACATCATCACATTGATGGCCCCGAGCTATATGAGCCAGAGAATGAAGGATCATTACATCTGCCAGTAGAGGATTGTTTCTAATGAGTTTTTTAACTTCAACTCTGTTGTACAGCAGGAGATATCTGGAACTATCCTGAATAACTCCTATTCCATTGATACTGCTACTTTTTTGTTCGAAAGAAGTAAATATTCCCAGCCTGTTGGCAAAGAAAAATATTCGTTCCTCAATTTCCGGATCAGCCCTAAATTCATAAGGAGTGTCATATAAGTAGAGGCTGTTATAAAGTGATTTATAAGTAGTATCTACATCAATTTGTGAATGACTCACAGATATAACTAAAATAGAAATATAAAGGGTTAATATCCATTTTGGTAATCTCATACAGGTAGCTATTTATATGCATAAGTAAGAGCGCATAATTAGGTTGCTTTTTTGGTCGAGCAGATTTTTGCTCATATTAAGGCGCGGCGGAGTGTAATAGCCATAGTTATTAACACGAGTACGCAACGCAGATATGGGTAAAAAGATGCCACCATAAAAAGATTAATTAAATGTGCTCTCTTACTTAGTACTAATCAAAAAATAACTTCATCGTTTTTATCAATGCTTACTCATCTTTCTTATTTATCATCTATCAGGAGATGATGTTACAAGCAATAGGTAAATTCTAGAAGTCCTTCTATACCTGAAATACTAGGCTGCTTGGCAAAAAGTTATGCTGCAATTGAAAAAACGATGCGTGAGCTTTTTATAATGGGCTGTTTTTTTGACTGAAAAGATTATTTTGTGACTACTACATCATTCAAACTCATAAAATTTATGGCTAAAGGATTTTTACTGGACATGGATGGCGTCATCTACAGCGGAATGGAATTAATTCCCGGAGCGGATGAGTTCATTGCGAAACTTATAGAAAAAAACATTCCATTTTTATTTATGACAAACAACAGCCAGCGGACACCTCGTGATGTTGTAAATAAACTGGCGGGCTTAGGAATAGATGCTCCTGAGAGTGCTGTTTTTACAAGTGCAATGGCTACCGGATGGTTTCTGTCTAGAATTAAACCTCATGGCACCGCTTATGTGCTTGGAGAGGGAGGCCTGTTAAGCAGCTTACATGAAAATGGTTTTTCATTAGTTACTCAAAAACCTGATTTTGTTGTAGTGGGGGAAGGGCGTAACTTCACGCTAGAAATGGTGAATAATGCAGTAGAAATGATTTTAGATGGAGCTAAACTCATTGCTACTAATCTGGACCCATCACCCAAGAAAAAAGGATGGACCAATCTGGGAATCAAGGCAGTTGTATCTATGATTGAAGAAGCAACAGGCCGTACGGCTTTTTCTGTAGGAAAACCCAGTCCTGTAATGATGCGTGCAGCTCGTAAGCGCCTGGGCCTGGCTACAGATGAGACCATCATTGTTGGAGATACAATGGATACGGATATACTGGGCGGCCTCCAGGTGGGCTACAGAACGGTTCTGACTTTATCAGGCGTTTCAAAAAGAGAGCAACTGGATTCATATGCTTTTGGCCCGGATCGTATTATCAATTCCCTCAAGGATGTTACACCTGAAGAACTTATCGCAGAAGCAGAGGCTTCAGATGAATGATGGAGGTGCTCCTTTTGCAGCACAGGTGTAAGAGTTGGTAGTGGTAATTGATTTGTTTATTACATAAATAAAAATTTAAACAATTTTGCTGCCAGCCTTTTTAATTTGCCACACTATTTGAGTTGAAAACTATGCTATCATGAATCTCATTAGCAAGTTATTGTTACTTTTTTTCGTGCCTGGGCTATTTACTTTTTCATGTGAAACAAAGGGTAATAATCTAAAACTTCGAAGTAGTAAAGCTGCAAATATTGATAAGGATCGTTTTAGGTTTAATGGGCTTTGTGATCTGCCTCAACGTTTTCAGGACCATGCACAACACCATCCTTATCCGACTTATTTTGATTATGACGAAGGAATTAAATGTGCACAACAATTGGGAGAACGTCCTGTACTGATTATGTTTGATGCATTTGGGGCGGTATGGACTAAAAAAATGAAGGAAGAAGTATTCGCAGCAGAAAAAGTCTCCTCTTTTATCAGAGAAAACTTCATTGTTATTTGGCTGTATGTAGATGACAGGACAGAACTGCCGGAGAACTTACAATCTGAATCCGTTCTAATGGAAGGTACTGTTAATACTAGGTATGGGAATAAAAATGTGGACTTACAATATATAAAAACTCAAACAGGAACACAGCCTTATTTATCTATACTAAATCTTGATGGTGATCCAATAGCTCTTCCATTTGGATATTCAGAAAATGCTCAGGAATTTTATCAATGGCTTAAATCGGGAAAAGAGAAATTTACTTTACAGTTTGAAGAAAAATAAGGTGCTACTTTGTCAAAGAAAAAGAATTTTGTTCTCCGTATTTTATAGCTTTACTTACTATGACACTTAACCTGTTAGTTAAGCAAAATACCAACCTACACGTATACACTTTTGCCAAAGCAGGAACAATTTTTATCTTCGAAAGAAGTTTTGAATAGGAGGATAAAAATTAATAGTACTATGAAATACATGTTTACGGCGCTTCTTTCTCTTGTAGCAATGGCTGCTATCAATGCACAGGATGAAGATTTACTCTATGAGGATTACGTATATACAGGTAATATCTTTTCCACTAAATTCCACGTTACAGGCTTATTTCTATCTTACCCAATTGTAGATTTAGAAAGTGGTGCTACACTAACGCTATCATTTGATGACCTGGATGCCGATGTGAAAGATTATTTCTACACCATCGTACATTGCGATCGAGACTGGGAGCCTTCAGATTTGCTGGAAATGGAATATATCGATGGCTTTACAGAAGAACGCATCACTAACTATGAATTCTCCTTTAAAACATTTTGGCCCTTTACCCATTATGAACTGACACTGCCCAATCGGGATATGCGATGGACTAAGCCAGGCAATTATTTACTGAAAGTATACGATGACACAGAAGATCGTACGCTGGTACTAACCCGGCGTTTTGTAGTTTTTGACTCGCGGGTTAAAATAACACCTAAAATGATGCGTGCGGCTCAGGTGAGTAAGTTGCGTACCCATCAGGAGATTGATTTTGTGGTGAGTTACGAAAATTTCAATATTAATAGCCCACAGCAGGAAATCAGAGCGACAGTACTTCAGAACGGGCGATGGGATAATGCAATTACGGATATAGAACCTAAATTCATCCGCCCTGGAGAGATACGTTTTGACCATCAGGATCGGATCGTATTTCCAGGAGGGAAGGAGTTCCGATTTGCAGATTTGAGAAGCCTGCGCCGGGTATCTTTCAATGTTTTAAATGTAGAACGTACAGTGGATGGTTATGTAGTAGATATGAAAACAGAGCAAAGGCGAGATCAACTGGCTTATACGACTTTTAATGACCTGAATGGCAATTTTATCATTGAAACAACGGATCAAAGAGATAATGTACTCTCCAGTGAATATGTAGACGTGTTTTTTACGTTAGAAGCAGATTACCGCTCGAATATAGACTTATATCTTTTTGGTGCTTTCACCGACTGGCGTATACAGGAGCCTTATAAAATGGAATATGACGCAGCGAGTGGAGCTTATCGGGGAGCAGCATTGCTCAAGCAGGGCTATTATAACTATGCCTATGCTGCGGTAGAAAAAGTACCCAATAGTAAACGCCCTAAAATACTACCACAACCCGATATGTCTGTTTTTGAGGGCAACTCTACTGAAGCGATCAATGAATACTCTATTATTATTTATTATCGTCCCTTTGGTAGCCGCTTTGATATGCCCATTGGTTCTGTAACCTTTTCTTCTAATTTCTAACTTTTATCTGGCAGAACCTTATCTTGATATAAATTTTAGTGGTGGTTTTAACAGGATTGTTTAGTATTGTAACATTAATAAAACCACCCTATTGTTATGACAAGGAAGATAACTCTGCTTTTGGTATTGGCGCTTTTCGCTCTTGTACCATCTTTTGCTCAAACCAACTGGACACTAGAACGCTGTATTGAGTACGCACAACAAAATAGCCTGACAGCTAAGCAGGCATCGTACAATATTCAAAATACAGAATTGACCCAGCAGCTTAATCAGTATAGCCGCTTGCCTAATGTGAGTGCTAGAGCAAGTGCGGGTTACCAGTTTGGACGTACAATTGACCCTACTACCAATAGCTTCAACAATCAGCGTATTGGCTTTAATAGCTATTCTGTAGATGCGGGAGTAACACTTTATAGTGGTAATAGAATTAATAATGCAATTAAGCAAAGTAAGGTAAATACACGTGCTGCCCGCCTGGAAGCAGAAAACGTGGTTAATAACCTTAGTTTGGATATCGCTGCTGCCTATCTTAATATATTACTGGCTCAGGATCAGTTGACCAATGCGCAGAAAAGCCTTGAGCTTTCGCAAAATCAACTAGAACAAACGGATAAACTCATCAAAGCAGGAGCACTGCCTCCTAATGACCGCCTGGATTTTCTATCACAAATTGCCATTAATGAACAAGCAATTATCGAAGCTCAAAATGCGGTAACGATCGGTTTACTTTCTTTAAAGCAATTGATGGAATTGGATCCTAATACAGATTTAAAAATTGTGCGTCCTGGAGAAATAGAAGCACCAGCAGAAGATCCATATCAATATGCGTTGGAGGAAGTTTATACTGCTGCATTACAAACGCAGCCACAGATACGTGCTTCAGACCTCCGTCTCGAAAGTGCAGAATTGTCAAAAAATATTGCCCAAGCGGGCTATCTGCCTACATTGAACCTGTTTGGAAGTTTGAGCACCAATTATTCCTCAGTGGCACGTTCGCCTATATACGGAACCGTTACCTCTTCACAGCAGGTTACGATTGATGGTACACCTGTTACTTTTGAAATAGACAATGAAGTACCTGTTGATTTTGAAAGTATTAATTTTTCAGATCAGGTCAATGAAAACTTTGGTCAGACTGTAGGGCTTAGCTTAAACGTACCAATTTACAGCAATCACAGTAATAAAATTGAATCTGAACGTGCGCACTTAAATGTGTTGAATCAGCAGGTGAGTAATCGTCAGATGCGACAGCAATTGAAGGCAGATGTACAGCGTGCTATTGCTGATGCCAGAGCATCAAAAGAAAGTATGGATGCCGCAGAACGCAGTGTAGAAGCCGCTCAGGCAGCTTTTGATAATGCTCAAAAACGCTTCGATTTAGGAGCAATCAATACTCTCGAATTCACAACAGCTCGTAATACCTTAGATCGTGCGCAAGTTG
Organism: Chitinophagales bacterium; assembly: GCA_022360175.1. Classification (GTDB taxonomy): domain Bacteria; phylum Bacteroidota; class Bacteroidia; order Chitinophagales; family Saprospiraceae; genus JAKSDI01. The sequence continues at coordinate 6,617 of JAKSDI010000143.1, read as the reverse complement.
ATCTGATACGAGCTAAGTATCAATATCTTTTTAACCTGAAGACCGTTGATTTTTATCTCGGCCGTGAAATAAAACTGGATTAGCAATAATTAATATGGCAACATCAAAACGAAACAATAGGCTCATCTTTATTCTGTTAGGGGTAATTATTATACTGATAGCAGCACTTCTAATACGCAATAAGAACAAGCCTAAAGGAGAAAAAGTATCTACCGAAGTAGCTGCTCCACGAACAATTGTAGAGGAAGTGGCTGCCAGTGGTAAGGTTTTTCCTCAAACTGAAGTGAAAATTAGTTCGGATGTATCAGGAGAAATTGTTGAATTGCTGGTAGAAGAAGGAGACTCGGTAGTAGTAGGGCAGCTATTGGCAAAAATAGATCCTGATTCCTACCAATCACAGGTAGAACGAGGAGTAGCAGGAGTAAACAGCTCTAAAGCTCAAATGGCAAATGCTCGTTCTCAGATTGAGCAATTTAAAGCGCAGAAGGAAAATATAGAAGCGCAATTAATCAATGCTCGTGAAATTTACAACCGCAATAAGCAACTCAATAAAGAAGGTGTTGTTTCGGATGCTGATTTACAGCAGTCTCAGTCATCTATGGAAGCCCTGGAAGCTAACTTGAAGGCGGCTGTTGCCAATATTAATGCTGCAGGGGAAAGTGCCCAGGCAGCTAAGTTTTCAGTACAAAGTGCAGAAGCAACCTTAAAAGAGTTGCGCACCAGCTTGCGCAGAACAGAAATTTTTGCTCCCATGAGTGGCATCATTTCCCAATTGAATGTAGAAGAAGGTGAACGAGTAGTAGGTACTATACAAATGGCAGGTACTGAAATGATGCGTATAGCCAACCTTAATGCGATGGAAGTGAGAGTGGAAGTAAGTGAAAATGATGTACCTCGTGTTTCTATAGGAGACGAAGTAGCCATAGAAGTAGATGCATATCTTAACCGCACATTTAGAGGGCGTGTTACTCAAATAGCTAACTCTGCAACTAATGCTGCAACTTCTGTTTCTTTAACCAGTGATCAGGTGACCAACTTTGAAGTACGCATTAATATTGAGCCAGCATCCTATAGTGATTTAATAGAAGGAGGTAATCCTTATCCTTTCCGTCCTGGTATGTCGGCTTCTGTAGATATTAGAACAGAAGAGGTTAAAAATGCATTGGCTATAGCGATACAATCTGTTACAACACGGGATAAAGATGATGACGAAACCAAGGAAAAAGAGGAAAAGAAAGGTAACAGCCTGGATGATCTATTAGAAGTGGTATTTCTGGTGAAAGGAGATACAGTAGATATGGTAGAAGTAACTACTGGCATACAAGATGATAGTTATATTCAAATACTATCGGGTATTAAAGATGGAGATGAAGTAGTAACGGCGCCATATGCTGCAATCGCCCGTAAATTGGATAAAGGAGATCATGTGCAGGTGGTTGACGAAGATGAATTATACAAAAAGAATGACTAATACAGAAGGAGCACTGATTCTCTTTATTCGGAATCCGGAAAAAGGGAAGGTGAAAACCAGACTGGCAAAATCAGTAGGAGAGGAGCAGGCGCTGGAAATATATAAGGCATTGCTGGACCAAACAAGAAAGGTTTCTTTGGCAGTGCCTGTACGCCGGCTCCTTTTCTATAGCGAACATATCAACCAGCAGGATGATTGGGCTTCAGAAGATTTTGAAAAATTCCTGCAGCAGGGAAACGATTTGGGCGAACGCATGCATCACGCATTTCTGAAGGCTCTACGCCTGGCAGCTAAAGCAGTTATTGTAGGTAGTGATATTGCCCAAATTAAACCCGAAATCATACAAAATGCTTTTACTGCATTGGATGATCATGATTATGTCATTGGCCCGGCTTTAGATGGAGGATACTATTTACTAGGTATGAAAACTCCTAGCCCCGAACTATTCTCAGGTATAGAGTGGAGTACTTCTACTGTTTGTGAAGAGACCATAGCCATTATTCATCAAAATGGTAAAACCTGTGCTAAAGTAGCAAGCCTCTCAGATATAGACTATGCAGAAGATTGGGAGCAATATGGATGGAAACTTTAATGAATCGTTTTCTCACTGGAATATCATCAGGTTAAATTCAAGTTCAAATCGCAAGCGTAATCAAAGATGCTTTTAATCCAAATATGAATCTCTTCCTTCCCTTTATTAGTTAGCATAAGCTAAACCCCTTAAACCCTCATAAACTATTCTAAACTTTTTTATGCCATAATACTCCAATCTAATCACATTACCATACCACCACATCACCATATGATCCCTCACCTAACATGAACTATTTTATAAGGGTATAATGCCCCCGCATTTGTCCGTATACTTAAGGTATACATGCCTGATGCAAAGGAATGCATTGGTATTCTATATTCAGCGTCTGAAAACTCAAAAGATTTTAGCACGCTACCATTTATATCTGATAGTATAGCTTCCGTCGGTTTAGAAAAGCTTGATTGAATCAAAATAGTTTGTTCATTTACGAGGTATTGAATGTTATGTATACTTGGATCATCGGGAGATTGGGTACTGGTACTTACCGCACAAGGGAGAGGGTTTCCACCATTTTCAATGAAAGTACCTGGGCTAAGATCTACTCCTTCAAAGCCAGGGTAGGATTCTGAAAATTTGTAAGCTCTGAAAGTTGAGTTATTAGAAGCATTTTGACCTTGGGTCAATGGGAAATCTCCGCTAAGTGGGATAATATACTCCCAGCTTACAACTCTATTCGGACTTACCTCAAAGATGGTTCCGATAGAACCTGCATTCACGAGTGTATTACCATTAGGTAGCCGTTGAGCATTGGAAAGGTATGGAGAATAAAAATTCTCGCCGTTTTGGTCTCCATAAGTCCAGTCTGGAGTATCTGGGCCAAACGGGTTTGTTTCTGGTACGGGATAACTTCCATCCATGTTTTGTATAGGTGTTAAGACTTCAGCCGTGGAGAAATCAGGGCCCGGACGTCCATTACCATTATTGTATATGAGTATTTTTCCTGCATCTTCTAAACCATCTCTGATCCAGTTTACACCATGTTGACCAAACAGTTTTTGGTCATCAATAGAGGCTCTCTCATAGGCAGAAGCATTGCCCCATCTGTAAAGTATATCTCCCCCTTTACCATATATTCCTCCACTATGGCTGGCTGCTTCTTCTGTTGTAGTACTATGATCCAGTATCCATATTTCATCAGAATTGCGTACGCTGATTAATATTTGATCCAGCTCAGGATTGTAATCTATAGCATTGAAGTGATTCCAGTCACGTGTGGAATTGGAATTAGGACTGTTGAGTTCTGGGAGATTGATATTAAAAAGCTCTGGGTGTTCTGAAATGACACCGTAGTTTTGCTTACTTGGATCAAAGTCCTGGATATAGTGATCTTTTATTTGCCATTCCCAGACGATATTGATCTCATTACTGCCTACAGGCTCTATTTCAAGGATATGCTCAGACCACATGTATCCTTGTGGAGCGATTTCATCAGGATCACGTCCGAGCTCTATCAATTCATTTGTATAGACGAGGTTCCAGGTGAGTACAAGTATGTTGCCATTCGGCATATAGACAGCATCGTGATGCGAAAGCTGTGTAGGAGTGTTAAATTCATACGACCAAACGGTATTGTTATTCCAGTCGACAAGCTCTAGTCCGCCGGCATTACTAGCGGAAGTAAAAGGGCCTTGAGGATCGACTTTATAGGTTCTAAACAGGTATCCATTATCCAAAAAATAAGCTGCAAGTCCTGGTTGAGTACCTCGGTCCCAAGTATTGACCAAACGGCCACAATGATCTATTAAATAGGCTTTTGTCCCAGAAAAAGGGGAAAAGAAGGTATAACCTTCAAAACTTTCATCAGTAATTTTGGTCAAACCTATAGTTGATTGAGCAGAAAGGCTATAGGTTGTTAGGAAAGCTATTGCTATGATTATTAGGCGGTTAAGGATCATGATCTATGGTTGGGTGTATGTAAATATAATAGGTTTTATGCTACTTTTTTTGATAAAATAAGCACTAGGGGTTTCGCGCTATTTAAAATAGGCTTACCTTTACAGTTGTATTAGGGCATTTTTTGTTAAGCTTATTAACTTCTTTACTTAGATTTTACAGTTTACCTTAAAGTTGCTCACTTTTAATTTTTTCTTCTAAATTTTTTTTAATGAATATTTTTGTTGCAAGGCTTAGCTATGATACTAGTGAGCCTGATTTACAGGATGCTTTCGAGCAATTTGGAACAGTTGACTCCGTAAAAATTGTTATGGATCGCATGACTGGTCGTTCTAAAGGTTTCGGATTTGTAGAAATGCCCAACGATGATGAAGCAAATGCGGCAATCGAACATTTAAATGGACAAGAGTTCGATGGTAGAACTATTGTCGTTAAAGAAGCAGAAGACAGAGGTAATCGCGGCGGTGGCGGCGGTCGTGGCCGTGGTGGTTTCGGCGGCGGCGGTGGTCGTGGCGGCTACGGCGGCGGTGGCGGTCGTGGTGGTTATGGCGGCGGCGGCGGTGGTCGTGGCGGCTATGGCGGCGGCGGTGGCTACGGCGGCGGCGGTAGCAGATACTAGTACCGGATAAAATACATTGTATTTAGCGTACGTTAGATTGAAAATTTAACGCTGCGCTAGGAAAAGAAAGAGCCTTCCATCATTGATAGAAGGCTCTTTCTAATTCTATATTTATATGCCTTAAATTTCAGGATAATAAATAAAATAGCCTATACTTTATAAGCTCTCTAGCATTGCTTCATAATTGCAGGCATTTTCTGGTAAATCATTTATCATAGCATTCTGAAGTTCAACAGCTACTTCCAATTCCCAACGAAGAATGTCCAGCTGCTTCTTTACAGATAGCTTTTCTTCCTGTGTTCTTATGCTACTAAGATGATTGTTGAATGCAAGATGCTGATTGTTGTTAAAGAGTGCCTCTAGTGTAACTCTTAATTCAACTTCACTGTTTTCAATTTTTGCTTCGACCATCTTATCCAGTCGTTTTACCAATTCTATTAAATAGCGTAAACGAGTAGTAAAATCTGGAGCAGCGCAGGATTCTACGCGCTTGATTTCAGATGTGGGTAAAGCAAAAAATACACCACCATCGACTCTTTGTATATGTGGTTCCTTCAGTTCGTATACTCTTGCATCTCCTGTTACACTCTCAATGTCTTCAGGTTGCCCGTATACGTGTAAGGTAAGAAAGGGTTCTTGGGTTGCATTTCCCATTTGGTGGATCAGTTCGTGACTTACACCAACAACATCCTTTGGAGTGAAAATGAATCTAGAGGTAGTACTAAGAACTTCGTTTTCTACATCAAAAGTTGCGTGCTCTGCAGGTCCAAATACTTGTACTGCTCCCCATTCCGTATGTCCGTGATCATGTATACCTGAAAAATCACCAGGTTGCCAGGACATTGCCATGATTTCATAGTGATCTCCCTTGTAAATCATATTTCTACCATAACTATCTTGCATTGGATGTCCAAAATCAGACCAGGGTAGAATATCTTCTTCCTCAACACTAGCTTCTAATACCAAATTTCTCATTTCTGTAGGCGTTAGAATACGACTTTTCTCAAGACTATTTGCAATATGCTGTAGAGACTGTGGTAATTCATTAATAGAAGTAGCTGGAGGCTTTGGTAAAGTGTCTTGGTTTATCATTTTGAATAAAATTTGGTTGGTGGAAACAAATATCGTTAAAACCAAATAAAATATCTGTGATTGAAGCCACAAAACAATTTATTAGGTGAAATTCTTCTGTGCATTAAAAGTAAGCCACCCGGATTCTGCTTCCTGTAATCTGTTTGTAGAATAATATATTGATAAATAAATTTGAATAGAATAATGTTTGTTGAGCTTACGCAAGTTAAACGTGGGAAGGTATGGTACAAGTTTATGTAAATGTATTGTTATTTTATCCTTTTAATTAGATAGGAAATATATAGAATAGGGAGGATTTATCTGCAAACTTGCTTTTAGTTGGGATATCATACCATGAGATTTTATAGCAGAAGTATTTTTTGAAACCAGGAATGTGATGGTAATAATCTTATGTGACGGTTGTCACTGACCGCTTCGAGAATTCACTTCATCTTTGCATTGTTATTAAATATGAATGCTAATGAAACAGAAAGTATCTTTTGCAGATTTGGTAAATGGAGAAAAACCAGTGTTGGTGGATTTTTCTGCTGAATGGTGTGGTCCTTGTAAAGCAATGGCACCTATATTAAAAGAAGTAGCTGGCGCTATTGGTGATAAAGCACGGATTGTTAAGATTGATGTTGATAGAAATAGAGCAATTGCTACCAAGATGCAGATTCAGGGCGTACCTACCTTCGTATTATTCCAAAAAGGAGAGATAAAGTGGAGACAATCAGGCATGCAGTCTGCACACCAACTACAAAAGATTATTGAGGAATATGCCTGATTCAAGCCAGTAAACAAACATTAAGAACAACCGATAACATAAGAGGAGTATGGATTCAATAATAAGCTTTATTAGTCAGCCCTGGCACTGGGCCGTTTCGGGAACTGCGATTGCACTGACAATGGCTTTAATGATCTGGATGGGGCGTAGTTTTGGCGTCTCTACAAGTTTTAAGGCTATT
>JAKSDI010000283.1 GCA_022360175.1 Chitinophagales bacterium | reverse complement strand
TCTTTTGAAAACCGGAAGACTTTGCTAATCCATCTATTTCTAGTTCGTTGATTTTTTGCTTAATTTGTTCAATATTCATTTTGATGCTGCTTAAGTGTTCTAAATGTTGCTTGAACAAACTTAAGCAGCATTTTTTATTTACTTTTCTACATAAGTTGACGCGTATGCGATGGCTATCGGGACACCGTACCTTTCAGGTATGTTTACGTTTTTTACTCGGTCAAGCCTCGTGAGAGGAGTTGCCTCGTCCAGAACAAAATTTGCTCACTCTCCCTCAATCATGAAAATTTAAACATACTCTAATGAGAAACGAATTTACCATTTTTGCTATCCTCTCTATTTTGATTACTGCGGCAATTGCCCACTATTTATGGTCTCCATTCTGGTGGTTTTTTGTCCTGTTAGGCCCTATCCTTTTACTTGGATTTTATGATATGGTACAGGCTAAACATGCTATCATGCGTAATTTTCCCATTTTTGGAAGAGGGCGATACGTAATGGAAGACTTAAGGCCAAAACTATATCAATACTTCATTGAGTCGGATACGAATGGCCGGCCGGTTAGCCGTATTTTTAGATCGGTGGTATATCAGCGAGCTAAGCAGGAACTGGATACGACTCCATTTGGTACTCAACTGGATGTATATGAAGAAGGCTACGAATGGATGAATCATTCTATAGCTGCGCTGGATGCGCATGAATTAGAGGAAAATCCTCGGGTGAAAATAGGAGGAGAGCAATGCCAACAGCCTTATGCTGCTAGCTTGTTTAATGTTTCTGCGATGAGTTTTGGTTCTCTTAGTAAGAATGCAGTAATGGCGCTTAATGGAGGTGCCCAGATAGGTGGTTTTGCTCATAATACAGGAGAAGGAGGCATTAGCCCTTATCACGATAAATTTGGAGGTGATCTCATTTATCAGGTTGGTACGGGTTATTTTGGTTGTCGCACTGAAGATGGCAATTTCTCTCCGGAAAATTTTGCTGCACTTACAGCTGCTGATAATGTAAAGATGATCGAGTTGAAACTATCGCAGGGAGCAAAGCCTGGCCATGGAGGAATTCTACCTGCTAAAAAGAATACGCCAGAAATTGCAGCTATCAGGGGAGTAGAAGCAGGCACAAGTGTATTGTCTCCGCCATATCATAAAGCTTTTAATACTCCAGTTGGCTTATTGGAACTGATCGCACAAATGCGGGAGCTTTCAGGAGGCAAACCAGTTGGTTTTAAGTTATGTGTTGGTAGCCGTACAGAATTCATAGCTATCTGTAAAGCCATGATTCAGACAGGTATTTATCCTGATTTCATTACTATTGACGGCGGAGAAGGCGGTACAGGAGCTGCTCCTTTGGAGTTTTCCAACTCAGTAGGAACTCCTGCTAAAGAAGGATTGGCAATTGCTTATGATATATTACAGGGGTTTGGGCTAAAGCAGCATGTTCGCCTTTTTAGTTCGGGCAAGATTATTACAGGATTTCACATATTCCGGGCTTTGGCATTGGGAGCAGATGCTTGTTATAGTGCGCGTGCTATGATGATGGCATTAGGCTGTATACAGGCATTGGAATGTAATACCAATACTTGTCCGACAGGTGTAGCCACTCAGGATCCGGAACGCGTTCGTGGCTTAGTGGTTTCAGATAAAAAGCAAAGAGTGGCTAATTTCCACCACGAAACGGTTAAAAGCTTTGTAGAATTGATGGCAGCAGCAGGATTGGATAATCCTTCAAAGATTACTCGTGCCCATGTACACAGAAGAGTAAGCATGTCTGAAAGTAAACGCTACAGTGAATTGTATCCTTATTTGCCGGAAGGCTGTCTCCTAAATGCAGATACAGTACCCGTACCTTTAAAAATGGATTGGAAGTTGGCACATCCGGACAGCTTTTTACCAAAGGAAGGATAGAATTTGTCAAATAATCAAAAAGCGTTGGGGGGTTATAGTAGAAACTAGAAACTTTAAACCAACGATATTAGTTTAGTTCCCGAAATTTAGCGAGTATTGCAGCAAAAAAAATTGGAACATATTGTTCTATTATCGCCGGCTCATCCATTACGTGGAGGAATTGCATCTTCCACTGAGCGACTGGCTATAGAGTTACAGAGAGAAGGATGTAAGGTGACGATCTATTCTTTTAGCCTACAATATCCTGGTATTCTATTTCCCGGAAAGACTCAATACGCGAGCGGTCCTGCTCCTGAGGGTTTAGACATTAAAACAGTAGTCAACTCTATCAATCCTTTCAACTGGATTAAGATAGGCCGGCAATTGCGCCGGGAAGCACCGGATTTAATTATAGCCCGCTTCTGGCTTCCTTTTATGGGGCCAAGTATGGGGACTATACTCCGCTTGGCGAAAAAAAATGGTAAGACTAAAACACTGGCCATTACTGATAATGTGATTCCTCATGAACGACGCCCCGGAGATCGACAACTTACCGCTTATTTCATAAAGGCAGTAGATTCCTTTGTCGTGATGTCGCGTTCAGTGATGGATGATATTCGCACTTTTAACAAGGAAAAACCGGTGTCATATATCCCTCATCCCATTTATGACAATTATGGTGACCCGGCATCCAAAGAAGAAGCAGTGAATATATTAGGTTTGGAAGAACCTCAACCTTATCTGTTGTTTTTTGGCTTTATCCGTGCTTATAAAGGCCTGGATTTGTTGTTGGAAGCCATGGCAGACGAACGCATCAAGAAATTAAAACTGAAGTTGGTTGTCGCAGGAGAATTTTATGAATCAGGAGATCAATATAAGCGAATAGTAGAAGAGGGCGGGATAGAAGAAAATGTCCTTTTCCATAATGAGTATATTCCCAATGAACGAGTACGCTATTATTTTGCAGCAGCAGATTTGATTGTCCAGCCTTATAAATCCGCTACTCAAAGTGGGATATCTCAGTTGGCATATCACTTTGAAAAGCCGATGGTGGTGACCAGGGTAGGGGGCTTACCGGAAATTGTAGCTCATCAAAAAGAGGGCTATGTAGTAGAAGTGAAAAAAGAAGCCATCGTAGAGGCGATTCTCGACTTTTACAATAATAAACGCTTACTCGAAATGACGGAAGAAGTGAGGAATGGTAAAAGGCGTTTTTCATGGTTGAACATGGTCAATGGCATCAGAAATTTATACAACCAGATATGAGCAAGGAAATACTCGATCATACGGAACAGGGGAGGACAGAAAGTGCGACTTCATTGAAGGTATTGGTCATTTGTGGCTTGATTCTGGGATGGGTCAATTTTGCTATAGATTTTTTGATTGATCAAGACAAACGAGCAGGGGTGTTTTGGGATCAATTAGAATTAGGTTTGTTGTTATTAGCAGCGTGGATTGCAATCAATGCTGGAATCAATACCTTAAATCGTTTGCTACCCAAAGCAGCAGTGGGCTGGCTGATTGTTACAGGGATAGGGATAGGTGTATTAGGATTGTTCGTTCATACCTCTTTTCTATGGTTGATTGTAAGATATGTAACGAAAACAGCTCCTGATTTTTCCTGGATACAATACTTTAAAGAGCAAGCATTGCCTGCTATTTCGGTGAGCCTGGTAGTTACTATACTTACTGTAATAACTGCAAGAGTAGAAAATAAAACGATGGGGTTTGTATTAAAACTACTATTATTTGCCCTAATCGGATTCATGGTTTATCTCTTTATGAAATGATACACTCCAGAATAAAAGAAGCTATATCAGAAAGCATTGCTACCAAGGAAGCTTTGTTGGCAAATGAAGGATTACTCAAAGATATAGATGAGACAGTCAAATTGATAGTGGAAGCATATCAACAAGATAAAAAAGTCCTGTTTTGTGGCAATGGCGGCAGTGCAGCAGATGCCCAACACCTGGCGGCTGAATTATCAGGCCGTTTTTATTTTGATAGGCCTCCTTTATTTGCAGAAGCGATGCACGTTAACACATCTTTCCTGACTGCTGTTACCAATGATTATAGTTATGAGGAGGCTTTTAGCCGAATGGTAGAAGCCGCAGGCAGGGAAGGTGACGTACTAGTTGCGCTGTCTACATCCGGAAATTCTGAAAATATTGTCAACGCTATTCATACTGCCAACAAATTGAAGATGTCTGTTATAGGAATGACAGGTGATAATGGCGGTAAAATGAATGGCTTGTGCACCTATCATTTTAAAATACCCTCCAATGATACACCACGGATACAAGAGTGTCATATGCTGATAGGGCATATTATTTGTGAACTGGTGGAGGCAAAAATATTTAAAAAGTAATTTTGGGATGAAGCATTTCGACGCTAATTGGTCCCTTTTTCTCGATCGCGATGGTGTAATCAATAAACGCCTTCCTGGCAAATATGTACAGCATTGGGAAGCGTTTGAATTTCTTCCGGGAGTATTGGAGAGCCTGGCTGTTTTAGGGAATGTATTTGGAACAATAGTAATTGTTACCAATCAACAAGGAATTGGAAAAGGGATAATGACTGCGAATGAACTACATCTCATTCATGAGAAAATGCTGTCTACTATTCAGGATGCAAAAGGGCGCATTGATCGGATATATTACTGTGGTGCTTTGTCTTCTGATCCAAACAATTGTAGAAAACCAGCTCCTGTAATGGCTTTGCAGGCTCAAAACGATTTTCCCACAATCGACTTTACCCGGTCCGTTATGGTAGGTGATTCTATTTCTGATATCCAATTTGGCCAGCATGTTGGCATGCACAATATTTTGATTACAACAAAGCAGGAAGAAGCCGGCCAAATAGAAAAAATGAAACTGGATATAAACGGAAGCTATCCCAGCTTAAAGCATTGGGTTGATACTGAAATCCTGCAGTAATGCTAAACCTCAAATGAGGCCTGGATAAATCCGCAGCTCCTTATCATCTGCTATCCGTAAAAGAAGTACGAGAATTTTTGAGCGCTTTTCAAACCTTCATTCTTTAACAACTCCTGTGGAAAAATCACGGGTGTTGCCAAATCTCCAAATTCTAGATAGCTTCTAACGAATACTCAACATATCCCTACACCTAATAGAGAGCTGTGTTTTTCTATTTCCAATATTGGAAATTGGAAGTAAATCTAAACCACAAAACACAGCCAACATGAAAAAGTACTTGATCGGCTTTATACTCAGCTTACAAATAGTAGTAGTTTATGGCCAGGTAGAAACCGATAAAAGCCTGTCACCTTATTTCCTTGTAAAAGGAGATGCCGAAAATGTAGAAGCTTTTCCACTCGCCAAAACAGATGCAGAAGTCAATATCGCAGGTATAATTGCAGATGTAAGTGTACGGCAATATTACCAGAATACGGGCGATACTCCTATCGAAGCTTTATATGTTTTTCCCGCTAGTACAAGAGCCGCTGTCTATAGCATGGAAATGAAGATAGGAGAAAGATTGATCGTTGCAGAAATTGCTGAAAAGCAAGAAGCCCGCCAACGTTATGATCAGGCAAAGAAAGAAGGGAAACGCGCTTCTTTGCTGGAGCAACATCGCCCAAACGTATTCCAAATGAATGTAGCCAATATTATGCCTGGTGATCAGGTAGAAGTAACCTTAAGATATACAGAGCTACTGATACCAGAGCAAGGCATCTATGAGTTTGTTTATCCTACCGTAGTTGGCCCTCGTTACACCAATGGGCAAGAGCAAAATAACGACGGATATACTGCAATGCCTTACACTTCTTCAGGTGAGGCTCCTGGTTATGAATTTGGTATCGAAGTTTATCTCAATGGCGGTATGCCTATACAGGATATTCGATCTACATCTCATAAGATAAGTGTTTATAATGAAAATAGCCATGCGGCAAATATAGTACTGGGCTCTTCGGAATCGGATGGAGGAAATCGCGACTTTATTTTACAGTATTCCTATAAAGGAAACAAGATCGAAACAGGGATGCTGGTATACGACGATGGAGATGAAAAGTTCTTCCTATGCATGGCTCAACCACCCAAACAGGTGAAAACAGCTCTTATTCCTCCCAGAGAATACATCTTTCTGGTAGATGTATCAGGTTCTATGCGCGGCTTCCCTCTTGATGTAACAAAAGACCTTTTAAAAAATCTAATAAGTGAATTACGCCCTTCAGACCGCTTTAATATTATGTTTTTCTCTGGAGGCTCCAGGCTATGGCAACCGGGCTCACTACGCGCTACCTCTGAAAACCTGAATAAAGCCATAACCTATTTAAACAACATTGAAGGTGGTGGTGGAACAGAAATACTATCAGCCTTGAAAAAAGTGATGGAACTGCCTCGCCAAAGCGAAGCACTCTCAAGGTCAATTTTGGTAATCACCGATGGATATGTAAGTGTAGAAGATGAAGCTTTTGAGCTGGTACGGAATCATCTGAATGAAGCCAACTTATTTGCATTTGGAATCGGCTCTGGTGTCAACAGGCATTTGATTGAGGGATTGGCACGTGCAGGGCAAGGGGTGCCATTTATTGTCACAAAGAATGAAGAGGCTTATGCTCAGGCGAAACGCTTCAAGGAATATATAAAAAGCCCGATCATGACTCAAATTGAAGCCAGCTATGATCGCTTTAAAGCCTATGATGTAGAACCTGCCAGTATACCGGATGTGTTGAGCGAACGCCCTGTCATTTTGTTTGGAAAGTATAAAGGAAAAACAAAAGGCAGTATACATTTAGATGGTATCATAATGGAAGAAATGCATGAAGGAGAACGTTGGCAACATGCAGATCCTCGTAAGATAGTTGCAGAAGCAAAGCAAGTACGCCTGTCCTTTTCTCTGAAAGATGCCAATACGGATAAACGCAATGCAGCATTAAAATACCTATGGGCACGAGAGCGTATCCGAAATCTTTCTGACTTTAACGCTTACGGAATTAGTGAGGAAAAAAAGGCAGAAGTAACCCGTTTAGGATTGAAGTACAATTTGCTGACAGCATACACTTCGTTTATTGCAGTAGAAAAACAAGTTGTCAATCATACCGATGGCCTGGATCAGGTAAAACAGCCTCTTCCTTTACCACAAAGCGTAGAAAATACAGCAGTAGGTTTCCATTTGAGTATACAAGGTATTAGTAATATGGCGGGGATGGATCAGGCATTTTATAATCAATATTGGTTTTGGACAATCCTGCTGATGATCGCTTTACTGGTGATCTGGCTACTCGTGAAAAAAAAACTCAATCCCAAATCCCAAATCACCAATCATCCTTCACCCGACCTAACTAAAAAGTGTAGTCGGGAGATCACCCACCTCCTTCTCCCCATCATCATAGCAACTACTATGGGATGCAATAAGGAGACAGTAGAGGTTATCACCCCTGCAAATATGGAAACAGCTGTAACTTTTATCCTGGGAGAGGATAGTGGTGATGAAAATCTTTATTTTCAAAATGCTCAGGGATACTTCGTGACGGATTCTACAGAAGGGACCCCTTTGATTATAACAACTTGTTCTTCTATGCTGGAAGTACGGAACTGGCTAGCCAAAAATGCCCCATTGGATACCCCCTGGCGTCAAATAAATCTGGTGGTTCATGGCAATCAGTGGACCGGTATTAATGTACCTATCCTGCCAGAAGGAAATAGGTGTAATGCCGAAGGCTTGGGACAGATGGTAAAAAATGGCACTTTTAGGCCCCTGCCAAATTCAGTGGTGGATGAAAATACCCATATAGCTGTATTTGGTTGTGATGTAGGCAAAGACAACAAACTGCTAACCCAATTGGCATTAGCATTTGGAGGCAAGGACAAACAATGCCCGCTGGTAAGTTCTGCTCGTTATTTCAACATCTTTGAAAAGAATGGAGATACTTATAGCCGTCATTTGGCAGAGAATTATTTCACGACTTATCCCCCTGGAAAATTTCCGGGTAATCGCACCCTGGCACAACGGTTTAAAGTAAAATATCCAGAAGCAGATATTAACTGGATGGAAGCTTTGCTCACTCTGGAACCGCAGGAAGACAAGAGCCCTTATGTCTACTATTTTTACATTCCAGTCAACTGGATGGTAGCTTATAAAAGTCGTGATGATTTTCCTGTATTGGATGATGAAAAAGCCATCCTGAAATGGATAAAAGAACAAGCAGAACTGATGGAGGAGCTAAAAAATATGCAATTACCCCCTGAGAGATTCCTCTGGACCCTTGAAGAAGATACCTATGAAGGACAGGCTGTGCTCACGGCAAAAGGGCTTTCCATTATTTATTGTATTTTGAATCCCGTAGTGGATGGACAGCAGAAATATGTGCGTACCTCTACTACTGATGCGAAATATTATGCGATGAGCAGATAAGGAATGTGGAGGAGAAAGTGGCTAATATTAAGCACCAATATAAGCGCAAGTGCAAACACAAGTTCAAAATACTGTAAACTACGCTTGCGTTTTGGACTTGGACTTGAGTTTGAATTTTAAAAACGTCAGCACATTACATGCTAAGACCTTTTGTAATAACCCTTTTGTTGTGCTATATCAGTGGCATGGTTTATGCGCAGCCATACAGCTTTCAGTCCTATTCTTTAGCTGAAGGCCTATCTCAATCGCAGGTATGGTGTGCACTTAGTGATAGCAGAGGCTTTATGTGGTTTGGTACACAAGGAGGAGGTTTGAGTCGTTTTGACGGTTTGAAATTCGAATCTTTCACTACTGCAAATAGCCTTCCTTCTAATTTTATACTGTCACTTTATCAGGATAGGGATTATTGCATATGGGTGGGCACTAATAAGGGATTGTGCTATTACGATGGCCATCAGTTTAAAGTAATTGATGGACTGGAAGAACCTGTACGAAGTATCGCAAGACATCCTAATGGCTTATTGCTGGCAGGTACCAATCAGGGGATTTATAGGGTAGAAAAGGATAGCGCTCATGCAAAAGCAATGCCCATAAAGGAATCAATTGACCAGGCCATTATTTATAATTTTACAGCTACAGAAGGCCGTTTGTGGGCTGGTACTAGTAGAGGGGCATGGGAAATACATCCCGATTGCCATTCACTTGGTACAGTTGGAGAAGTCTTTGATATGAGCTTTTCAAAAGATACACTTTGGATGGCTGTTTATGGCAAAGGTATTTATGGTTATACAAATAAATTGTTTGAATTAAGTACAGACCATTCCGTACATCGGGCAATGTGCTTGTATAAATCTCCTGTTGGGCCTTTGTATATCGGTACACAAAACCAAGGGCTTTTAAGATACTATAGCTCTTTTATCCCCAGCTTAGCTCCCGTACCCGGGCAGAATGCTATGCAGAATAATGTGCGTGATATTTTGCTTGATCAAATGGACCGTTTGTGGATTACGAGTTCAGGGGGAGGAGTCGCTTGTCGTAAACAGCAAAACTTTCAGCATTATGATAGAGAGGATGGCTTGGCAGGCAATCGCGTATACGCGGTTCATTTAGATACAGCACAACAATTGTGGATGTCTATTTCCCGCAAAGGGCTACAAGTAAAGGATACAACGGGATTCCAAAGATTGCCCGATCAGCCTCCTTTTCCGGGAATAAAGTGCAAAACTATTTGTGGAGATAGCCTGGGGCAGATATGGGTAGGAAGTGAGGGAGAAGGAATTGCTGTTTTAGATACATCGGGCTGGTTTAAACTAAGTACTCAGGAAGGATTGCCGTCTAACTGGATTGTAAAGTTGCTGGCTGATAGAAATGGGGATATATGGGGAGCAACCTATAGTAATGGTATATTTAAAGTGATTAGAGATGAGCATAGAGCTTATCGTATTCAGCGTTTTGACAGAAATGCGGGGCTTCCCGATCTGAGAATTAATGCATTGATACTGGACCCTGAGGGAAATATCTGGTTTGGCACTTTTAGTGGTGAAGTTGGCCGGATTAAAGAGGGGAGAGTAGATCTGCTTTATACCAGCACTCAGGGGCTGCCTCAGGCAACAATCCGCTCCCTGGCTTTTGATGAGCATGACCAAATATGGGCAGGGAGTAAAGGAAGTGGTGTTTTTTTTGCAAAACTAAATGAAGAGAGGCCTGGTTTTACAAGGTTATCTGATATCCACTCAACCATATCTGAAAATGTTTATCTAATGGTATTAGGCCCTGAAGGTAATATTTGGGCTGGAAGTGAAAGTGGAGTTGATAAAATTGAACTGGACTCATTAGGGCAGGTGATTCAGGTGCAACACTACAATAGAGGAGATGGTTTTTTAGGTATTGAAACCTGCCATGATGCCGCAATTACCCATCCCGATGGCAGTATTTGGTTTGGAACAATGAATGGCCTGACACATTACAGGCCGGGAGAAGGAAAGAGAGGCTGCGTTGTTCCCGATTTACATTTTACGAAAGTGGACCTGTTTTATAAACCATTAGTAGAAACAGCCTGGTCTGCTTATGCCAGGGAAGCTGGAGGAATACAGCCAGGTTTAGAGTTGCCGTATCGTCAAAATCATTTGAGTTTTGGGTTTCGGGCGGTATCGCAGATTCAGGCAGAAGAAATACGCTATCGCTGGAAATTAGAAGGAGCAGAAGATGGTTGGTCTCCACCATCAGAAGCATCTTCAGTAAACTATGCCAACCTTCCTCCCGGTAATTATCGTTTTATGATTCAGGCCTCCGTTGAGAATTGCCCCTGGAGCCCTGCAATAAGTGCTCCATTTGTGATAGCAGAACCTTTTTGGCAGGCATCATGGTTCTTACCACTGATTATTGTACTGGCTGTATTATTGATCAGCCTGATTGCATGGAGAATTGTACGTCGGGTTAAGCAGCGGGAAAAAGCACATAGAAGTGAACTGGAGTTGCAAAACAAATTATTACAGTTGGAGCAAAAGGCTTTGCAGTTACAGATGAATCCTCATTTTATTTTTAATGCCCTTACGGGAATTCAGTCCCTGGTAGCTACAGGAGAATATCCCAGAGCAAGGAAACGCATCAATGAATTTGCTAAACTGATGCGCGCTATTTTATATAATGTACGTAGGCCTACTATAACATTACAAGAAGAGGTGGATACGCTTGAACGCTATTTGGTTATCGAACAATTTTGCCAGGCTCAGCCATTTACGTTTGCCATATCATTACCAGATGATATAGATACAGAAGAGGTAGAGTTGCCTCCTATGTTGCTACAGCCTTTTGTAGAAAATGCCGTGCTGCATGGAGTGTCCCACCTCCATTATCCAGGCGAAATAAGTATTTGCTTTGAAGTAACTGGAGATTTGCTTAAGGTGGCTATTAAAGACAATGGAGTAGGACGTGAAAGATCGGCTCAGTTGCAGCAGGAACGAAAACCAGGACATCAGTCGCTAGCTTTAAAAGTGACCAGGGAACGCCTGGAAGCTTTAAGAGAAGAACGCCAGTACGATTCACTAAAAATTAGCGATATTACCGATGTTAAAGGTGAAATTAAAGGGACACTGGTAGAATTGATATTGCCAATTAAGCATGCTTATTAGATGATCACAACTGTTATTATAGAAGATATGCCCAATGCGCTTCAAGTGCTTATTGCAGACTTGAAAGCCTATTGTCCGGAAGTGAGTGTTATTGGTACGGCTCCCAGTGTTGTGCAGGGGGCCAAGTTATTGCGTTCTGTCCAACCCGATATTCTCTTTCTGGATATTATGTTGGGAGATGGTACTGGCTTTGACCTATTGGAAATATTTCCTGACCTCCCCTCACAAGTGATTTTTGTAACTGCCTCCGATGAGTTTGCCATTAGAGCCTTTCGCTTTGCTGCCGTTGACTATCTACTGAAACCTGTTGAACCAGAGCTGCTTCGCGCAGCCGTAGACCGGGCTATTAAGCAGGGCAATCATCCTTCTCAGGGCAATCTAAATGTACTTAAAGAAACCATACGGCAGCCAGAAGAACTGCCTCGCCGCCTTTCACTAAGCACAGAAGATCAAATTCGAGTGGTAGAAATCAATGATATCATAAGATGTGAGGCAGATGGCAATAATACCAGTTTCATCCTGGCTGATGGTACCCGCCTGTTTGTTACCCGTACCTTAAAGTATTATACTCAATTGCTTGAAAAACATCCTTTTATGCGTACTCACCAATCAGATTTGGTGAATATCCAGCATATTCAGGCCTATATCAAGAAAGAAGGGGGCTATTTACTAATGGATAATGGAGATAGAGCCAGAGTATCCGTAAGGAATCAGCCAAAAGTGACTTCATTACTTAAAAACTTGACAAATTAGGACTTCAAACCTTCCAGTAGCTTAAATAAATGTCCATCTTTAGAAATTAGTGCACCGTTTTCCAGCATTTCAAAAGCTTCCATTTCAGGACTGCGGCTGTATTTTTTCTCAGCAGTATAAAGCTTGAGTTTAGAGCCACTCATCTGGACCGCTTTTAGCATTTCTTCAGGCTGTTGATCTTTCGTGAAATCGAAGGAAGAATTACCTTCTACAAAAAGGCCATTCATGACAATTTTATCTTCCAGAAAGTGGAAGGTTTTGATGTCATTAGGCGTTTTGTATTCCAGGTATTTAGCATCACTCAAGACTTTATCAAAGACAATATCGCTGAATACTTCAATAAGGCTTTCCGCCTTTTGAGGGTCGTCTTCCTTGATTTTTTCCCAATCACTGGCAGTAACGGTATTAGATGCCAAAAAGGTGATGAAATCATTTTCTAATCCTTCCAGTTCCTCCTGTCTCAGCTTTCTGTACTTCATAATGCAGCTTTAATTTTTCCAATCAGCACGCAAATGTATGGAGTTAGAACTCTTTTTCGTAAAATTGCAGTCTAAAATTAATCTCCTTTTTCATGGAATTTATTCTACCAGATTTTACAAGTGCTGCCGTTTGGATGAGTTTACTGACTCTGACATTCCTGGAAATTGTATTGGGTATTGATAATATTATCTTCATTTCTATTGCTTCCAACAAGCTTCCGGAAGAAGAACGCCCCAAAGCAACCAATGTAGGTTTGATACTGGCAATGGTGCTTAGGATAGTGCTATTATTTGGTATTTCTGTCTTGGTAGCGATGGAAGAACCCTGGTTTACGCTGCATGGTGAATATATTCATGGTGGCTTCTCAGGGCAAAGTATTATCCTCATTCTGGGAGGTTTATTCCTGCTATATAAAAGTACCACTGAAATCCGCCACAAACTGGAAGAAGAAGATCCTCATGATGAAAATGGTAAAAAGAAGGGAGGGGCTACACTTAGTAGTGTGATCCTTCAAATTACCATTATTAATATCGTCTTTTCATTTGATTCTATCCTGACTGCTGTAGGTATGACCAATGGTGTTTCTGGTGCACTGGTTATCATGGTGATTGCAGTTGTAGCATCGGTATTGATTATGATGCTATTTGCTACTCCGGTAGCCAATTTTGTTAATCAGCATCCTACCATTCAGATGTTGGGACTTGCCTTTCTTATCCTGATCGGATTTATGCTGATAGCAGAAGGAGCCCATCTGGCCCATTTATCAATATTGGGATCAGAAGTAGGTACCGTACCTAAAGGATATCTGTATTTCGCCATTGCCTTCTCCCTCTTTGTAGAATTCCTGAATATGCGCCTGCGTGCCAATCGCCGGAAGCGCCCTGTACAGCTACACGGTTATGCAGAAGATGCAGTGAAAGAAGGAATTTTAGAGAAGAAAGAAGCATAGATTTCACCTGTCTACTACGCTTGCAACCCGTACCTCAGCTTGGAGCCGGAGTACGGGTTTATCAATATCCTAGAGGTTGCTCCTCGGCAATTATAATCAAGGCCAAATGGCCATAAGAGATTTAATCCCTTCGAGCTTTTTCTGGTTGTCCACAAATGGCACTAATTACACAGATTATAGCAGCAGGGTGTATTAGTGAGAATACGTGTAATCTGTGGACCTCTAAAAAAACTGTCTATTTTTTCAAAATGAAGCTTGCAGCCCGTACCTCAGCTTGGAGCTGGCGTACGGGTTTATGAATAGGCCTAAAGGATATTCCTACCCATTCATAGTCAAGACCGAATTATCATAAGAGGTTTAATCCCTTTGAGCTTTTTCTGGTTGTCCACAAATGGCACTAATTACACAGATTATAGCAGCAGGGATATTAGTGAAAATACGTGTAATTTGTGGACCACTAACGATTGGTCGCTTTTTGCGGAATTATACTTAGGCTTATAAAATCAATCAAACAAAAACTCCAAATCCCCTTTGGAAAAATCCGTCTTTTGAATATCTCCAATAATATCCTCTGCTAGTTTTGCTTTCCTATCCTGAAGTTTAAGAATTTTTTCCTCGATCGTGTCCTTACTGATGAATTTGATAGCAATCACATGTTTTTCCTGTCCAATACGATGTGCCCGTGCAATCGCTTGCTGTTCTACTGTAGGATTCCACCAGGGATCGAGTAAGAAGACGTAATCAGCTGCGGTAAGGTTGAGCCCGGCACCACCAGCTTTAATGGAGATAAAGAAAGACTTTACATCAGGATTATTGGAAAAAGATCGAATAGCCGATTCTCTTTCTTTACTACTTTGGCTTCCAGTGAGCCATGCATACTGCTGGCCTGCTGCTTCAAAATTTTGTCTGTATAAATCCAGGTGTTTGACAAAAGAGCTAAATATCAAAGCTTTGTGCCCACCTTTTAGGATGGTTTCCCAATGTGCCATTACGTCATTGAATTTACCACTATCCTTTGCATACTCTTCTATCGCCATCCTGGGATGATTGGCCAATTGGCGCAATTTGGTGAGCGACTGCAATACCTGAAATCGAAACTGAGGATTGCCCGCCTGATAATTTTCCAATAGATAATTGCGGGCAGCAGATTTTTCTCTTTCGTACAGCCGTTTCTGTTCGGCCGTCATTTCAGAGTAAAAAACCTTGGTTGTCAGTTCGGGGAGGTCCTTGGCCACCTGCTCTTTGGTACGGCGTAGTAGATAAGGTGCTACCAGTTTGCGCAATTGTTCCTTTTTCTCATCATCCTGTCCTTTTTCAATAGGGCGAAGGAATGATCTTTGGAAAAAATTAAAACTCCCCAGCAATCCCGGATTGATAAACTGCATCTGAGCCCAGAGGTCAGAAAGGCTATTTTCTATAGGCGTACCACTCAATGATATTTTGTGATGAGCACCCAGTTCATTCAGTGCCTTAAATACCTTGCTGTCCTTATTCTTGATATACTGGCTTTCATCCAGCACGATATATTCAAACTCCAGATTCTTGAGGATTTCAACATCCCGAAGGGCGGTTTGATAGGTCGTCAGTATTACATCAAATCGCGCCAGTACTCGCACATCCTTATGGCGCTTGGGGCCGGTATGTCGATATACCTGTAGGGTAGGGGCAAACTTTTTGATTTCTGATTCCCAGTTGAAGACCAGAGAAGCGGGTAGTACAATCAGGCTTTGCAGCGGTTGCAGGGTAGAAATATCATCAGCTGGAGCAAAAAGGCCAAGTTGTTGCCCCTGAGCATCTCCTTCCTCCGATTCATTGCGTATTGCCTTTTGCTCTTTGGCATGTAGCAGAATAGCAATTGTCTGCAGAGTTTTACCCAATCCCATATCATCGGCCAGGCAGGCGCCCAATTCCTGAGTATATAATTGTGCCAGCCAACGTACCCCCTGCATCTGATAAGGCCGTAAGGTAGCCTTGAGTAGGGGAGAAACCGCAAAATCATCTGGCAGCTCCTCTACGGCAGTTTCTTCATTCCCCAGGCCAACCTCTTCCAGCAAAGTATACTGGCTTTTTGCCAATTTGAGCTCTTTCTTGCTGCTTTTCGCAAATTGAAACAAGCTTTTATAACGAGCCATCCACTCCTGTGGAATGATAAAGAGATTGCCATCCGGCAAAATATAGATCGGATTCTCTTCGCGAATGTTTTTGGCTAGTGAGAGGAAAGGAAAAGTATATTGCCCTACTGTTACCTGCCCGTAGAGGTCAAACCAGTCATTGCGCTGTTCTGCTTTTAGGTCAAGCGTAGAACGATGCAATTGGATAGCTTTTCCATTGAGCATCGCATCCTCAATGGTGAAACCAGCACTTTCCAGTTTTTCTCTTTGCTCTGCGATCCACTCGATCATGCCATAGGGATTGTCTGCCAGGTCGGGATGGATATAATTATTGGTGTCTCCTGGATTTAGCCCAAAAGTTTGAAGCTTTTTAAGGTACTTTTGTTCTGCCTGTTCATCCCTCAGGCTTTGAGTGATCGTTACTTCATCTCCTTCATCAAAATGCAGGCGCATACTTTGCGTACGCTTGTCGTTCCAAACGAAAGTAGCATTAGGATAAGCCATGCGTACTGCAAGCGCCCATTGGCGGGTAAATAGGTCCTGCACCGGTTGCAGGCAACATTTTTCCAGCTTATTTTCCTGTACAACTTCAAAACCCTCCGCTTCTATATCGGCCTTAGCAGCTACCTTAAGGATGAACTTCTGAAAATAAGTTTTGACCGATTTCTCTGGAATATGTACCTCTTCCTTCTTCTGAAAAGGCTTCACCATATTGCCATTGATCTCATTTACCCGATAGAGGTGATAATCGACCACCACCCAGGCAGGATGATTGGTGACTGGTACCACATCTCGTTCCTGTATAGCAAAGGTCCCCTCCTGATCTGACAATTTCAACCGATAACGAACTCCTTCTGCTTCCTTACGGAAATAGAGTAAAGGTTCTAATGGCAATGTCTCTATTGTCAACAGGAAATCTTTCACCAATACCTTCCGATCCACTTCCCAGCTGATATGATAGTCCTCCTCACTCGCCTTCTGCAATAATTCATCCATCAATCGATGCACATAACGCGTAATAGAAGGCGCAAGCTCCCGATTGGCCAATAACTTATCCAGCGGCTCAGGGCGGCGCTTTGCTTTGGGGTTAAACTTACTCTCTAACTCCTTCGGCTGAAGCAGTTCTATGATCTCAAACAGGCGATCCCGCACGGCATTGGTAGGGATACCAAAACTTTTGATTGTTTCTGGCAAAGCCTTCTGCCGTATATGCGCCAAATAACCATCCCGATCCTTACTGGCTATATAAGCCGTAGGTAAATAAAGCTTTTCAGTGTAAGGAGCCAGGTCGTAAAATATATCAAAAACGCCCCGCTGGGCTTCGGTCTTAAATAATTGCATGGGTGATCAATCCTTCGCCTGATGAAAAAAGATTTTTTTTAGCAAGGAGCAAGTATAGGGAAAAATGAGGAGAAGAGGGATAATTGAGAGGAGATAATTGTGGTATAGAAAGGAGGTTGCTTATAGCGAATTTATTAATGGATTCAGCATGGATAGTAAACAGAGGATTAAAAGCTAGGATGAATTGATAAAAAGAACTACATTGTAAACGTGTCCTTGATTGGTTTGGCTGTATACCCTTCCATGTTCTAATAATCTAATAGTATGAAATATTTTCTATTGGCAGTGATTTCTGTATTCATGTTTAGTATAATAAGACTTTATAATGAAGAGACTAACTTTCTGATAAATTGGCTGGGAATTCCTCTTGTTCTACCGGTTATTATTTTTTTTGCTATTAGATTTTATAAAGTCAACAAGATTTTCTTCCTTATTCTACAGAAGACGAGAGCTCTTTCAAAGCAAGTATCAAAAAACGAAAAGATCATTGATAATCTTAAAACCAAGATTTTTGATTTGCAACACAGACTATCAATTCTTCATGAAGTGAATGAAGAGGTAAAAGAAGTGGTAGAGGCTAATTTATCTCTCTGGAGAGAGCAGCTTGCTTTGCATACGAGGATCATCAGTCTTTGTAATAAAAGAATATATACTCTTTCAAAAAATTATGAAGAACTTAAACTATTGGTTCACTTAAAAAGACAAATCAAAAAGGAACCTAATGCAGCAAAGAAATTGTCAAAACTGGAGTCTTTGATAAAGAAAATTGATGGCAGCGTAAGCCTTAAAATAAAGAATGAACTAGAATACTTGATTCGAGATATGAGAACAGATACACGGCACAATAAAATCCTTCAACTCAAAGAACGGCTTAATGTATTAGAAAAAAGAGTGGGGTGAAAGTATAGGAGCATTTAAAGGAGTTGCTCAATAAATAATTATGGGGTCTTGATGAAGGTATACCTGCTAAACCTCCCTAAACCTTTTATACTCTCTAAACCATTTTTAAGGTGTCAATGCAAATGTTGTCCATGGTTCTTTATATTCTTTATGATTCAGTGTATATTGAGGATAACAAGGTATAGAAGGAAAGGATATAAACTCAATAGAATATGTACAAATGTTGTGTTTAATTATAAATAAATGAGAATATTACTGACAGGAGCAACTGGATATATTGGTAAAAGAATACTACCTCTATTAGTTAAAAATGGACATCATGTAATATGTTGTGTAAGAGATCCTAAACGATTTAATCCACCAGAATCCATCAAATCTTTTTTAGAGGTTATTAAAATCGACTTTTTAGAGGAAAAAACCTTAAAAAATATACCTAAAGATATTGATGCTGCTTACTATCTAATACATTCTATGTCTAACTCTAAAGAATATGATAAATTAGAAGAAATTACAGCCACTAATTTTAAAAATCACTTAAATACCACAGATGTAAAACAAGTAATTTATTTAAGTGGAATAGTAAATGGGGATAATTTATCCAAACACTTACAGTCTCGAAAAGATGTAGAAAATATTTTAAATGAAGGTCATTTTAGTTTAACAACCTTACGAGCAGGAATTATTGTAGGTTCCGGAAGTGCCTCTTTTGAGATTATTAGAGACTTAGTAGAGAAGTTACCAATAATGATTGCCCCAAAGTGGTTGAATACAAAATGTCAACCCATAGGAATTAGAGATGTAATTAAATTTTTAGAAAAATCACTTTTAAATAAAAAGGTGTATGATCAAAATTTCGATATTGGTGGTCCAGATATTTTAAGCTATAAAAATATGCTACTTGGCTTTGCTAAAGTTAGAGGCTTTAAAAGATGGATACAAACAGTTCCGGTTATGACACCAAAATTATCATCTTATTGGCTGTATTTCGTTACCTCTACCTCTTATAAATTGGCGGTTTCACTTGTTGAAAGTATGAAGGTTGAAGTGATTTGCAGAGATAATAGAATTAATCAAATTTTAGAAGTGAATCCTGAAGGATATATCCAATCCATTGAAAGGGCATTTACAAAAATTGAAAGTAATCAAATTGTTTCAAGCTGGAAAGATTCTCAAATAAGTGGTATTAAAAAAATAAATATTTCTGATTTTATTGATGTACCTAATCATGGATGTTTTAAAGATATTAGAACAAGAGAAATTATTTCGCAAAAAGATGTAATTAATAAAATATGGAGTATTGGAGGCGATAATGGATGGTATTATGCAAATATTTTATGGAAAATTAGAGGTGTTATTGATAAGGTATTTGGAGGTGTAGGTTTGAGAAGAGGAAGGACTAACTCTACTCATATAGAAGCTGGAGACGCATTAGACTTTTGGAGAGTTTTATATGCTAATAAAGAAAAAGGAAAACTATTATTGTTTGCAGAAATGAAAGTTCCAGGAGAGGCTTGGTTAGAATTTAAAATCGAAAAGAATAAATTGATACAAACAGCAACATTTAGACCACATGGGCTATTGGGTAGGCTTTATTGGTATTCTGTATTACCTTTTCATGGGATTGTATTTAAAGGAATGATAGATGAAATAACAAAACACAATAATCAATGCAATTAAAGCTTATTATGAACATATGTTGGGATTGCCTCGTGAATATTATGATATACAGCGCCCTAAGAAACCTGTTACATTGCCTAAAGTGCTTAGCCAGGAAGAAACTAAACGTCTGATTAATTACCCTAATAACATTAAACACAAAGCTATTTTATACACTATGAAGTTGTTTAAAAATATCTCAATGGCCG
>JAKSDI010000213.1 GCA_022360175.1 Chitinophagales bacterium | reverse complement strand
TCTTTTGAAAACCGGAAGACTTTGCTAATCCATCTATTTCTAGTTCGTTGATTTTTTGCTTAATTTGTTCAATATTCATTTTGATGCTGCTTAAGTGTTCTAAATGTTGCTTGAACAAACTTAAGCAGCATTTTTTATTTATTTTTCTATATAAGTTGACGCGTATGCGATAGCTATCGGGATTAGGTTCTGGGTGTTCCTTGGTCTAGTAAAAAATCTTTATCCATTGCCTATACAAAACTCACTTACATAAACTCTATAAAAACAACTTTCTGACCATGAAAAAAATATTCTCGACATTCTGTTTTTTATTGATAGGCTTGGCCATGTTCGCGCAAAGCGTGCCACAGGGTATGAAATATCAGGCCGTAGCTCGTGATCATCAGGGGCAAATAATGGCTAATCAGGAAATTGGTATATTAATAGAATTATTACTTGATGGAAAGAATAAAGCGGTAGCTTATGCCGAATCTCATCAGATAATCACGAATGAACTAGGCTTATTTGACCTTACTATTGGCGAGGGACAAGTTGTACGTGGTACGTTCACCGAAGTGCCCTGGAGCAAAAACGAAGTGTGGATGCAAATAGGCCTGGACGAAAATGGTGATGGTCAATATACAACTATCAATAGTTCAAAACTACTAGCAGTACCTTATGCATTCCATGCCGGAACTGCTGATAAAGTAAGTAAAGACAGCGAAGAAGAAGAAGAAGGCCGTAATGGCGGCATTTACTGGCACATCCTTGGTAATTCTGGCACGGTACCAGGCATCACTTTTATTGGTACTACAGATTACAAGGATTTCATCATGAAGACCAACAATATAGAGGCGATGCGAATTACTGCCGACCAGGAAGTCCAAATGGACGGGGACCTTTCTGTTGGCAATAATGCACTCATAGGAAATGACCTGGAAGTAAACAATGATGCATTGATCGATAATGATCTGACGGTAGGTGGTATTGCCCGCTTTAATAATACAACAGAGTCTACCACAAAGGATAATGGTGCCGTTATCGTTGAAGGTGGTGTTGGGATTGAGAAAAATATAAATATCGGTGGCAATATTGACGTAGCAGGAACCTCTAAACTCAATAGCCAGGTAACGATAGACGTAGCACTTCCTGATGCTGCTGCAGGTGATGATTATGACAACTATCCTCTACTGGTACAAGGTAGCGCACAAGGTATCGCTATTAGTGTAGAAGATGTAGCAGGTGCCAACTCCGGAAGAAGTAATAACTTCATCAGCTTCTGGAAAGGTACTAATAATATGAGAGGCCGCATTGAAGGTACAACAGCCTTTGACCTTGACCCTACAGGGCTAACAGCACTCATTTTCTCTGATTTCTTTGATACCAATGATTTAAATGGTTCGAGTTTCAGTTTCGACTTAATTGATATCCTTACTGTTAGTGGTAATACTTCTAATTTTGAAGATTCTGGTGATAATGTTTCCAATGCAGCTCCAAACCAAACGGCGATTGACAATTTCAACGCACAGGTAGGTTCTGATTATGTCAGAGATGTTATAATGCAAACTATTGAAGTGATCAAATCTACTATCATGTTTGCAGCCAGTGTATTGAGTATCCTTGATCCTGAAGATGTATTCTCTACAGGTGTTGATCTGCTGACACAGACTGTAAATGTTGGTATCTATATCGTTTATGCTTATACTGGTATAGGAGTTGCTTATGAGTCTGGCTCTGGTGATTACGCAGAATGGCTGGAAAGAGCAGATCACAAAGAAACACTTACTCCTGGTGATGTAGTAGGTATACGTGGTGGTAAGATCTCTAAAGAATATGAGGTAGCCGAAAGATTTATGGTTATCTCTACTGCTCCTGCTGTACTAGGTAATATGCCTGATAATGCTGAAATGGAGCAAGTATTCGAAAAAGTAGCTTTCATGGGGCAGGTGCCTGTAAAAGTGATTGGCAAAGTTGCCATTGGCGATTATATTCTTCCTTCTGGCAATGAAGATGGCTTTGCAATGGCGGTACATCCTGATGATATGCAGGCTAAAGATTATAGCCGCATCATTGGTATTGCATGGGAAGAAAGTGATGGTGAAAAAGCATTTGCTTATGTCAATACAGCCGTTGGAATTAACTCCAATGATACCGCAGCCTTACTCGAAGAGATGCAGGGGCTAATGAATGAAATGCAACTAGCTATTCAGGAAGTAAATCCAAATTATGAGCCTCAGCTATACAGTATATCTTCTCGTCCTAATTTGATGGCAAATGATTATTCCATCTCTCCAACGATGAGTGAGCACATCATGAGTCAACTAAATATCAGTGAAGATGCTGCCTTAGAAGATAAAATGGCTGCCCTCAAGCAATACGCTTATGACAATGGCGCGGGAGAATACCTGGAGCAATTCCCATATTTCTTTGAACTGCTGGAAAATCCGCATGATATGGAGCTTGTACAAAAGGTAATTAGCGAATATACCGTTGCTCTACAAAATGCACAAATGCTAGTTCAATATTCTGAGCAGATCGGAAAGCAGAACTAGATCAATCATTAATATCCGTATTAAAAAGCATTCCTCAGTAACACTATTGGGGAATGTTTTTTAATTAATCCAATTCTTCTTTTCCTGCTCAATATGATGTAGTACCACTTCCACTCCATATTTATCCTCTAAATGCTTTGCCATGGCATCAGCAGCAAAAACGGAGCGATGTTGCCCTCCTGTACAGCCAAAACTGACCATCAAGCTAGAGAAGCCTCTCTCAATATAATTTTCTACCGCTTCCTCTACAATCCGGTAGGCATCTTCCAAAAAGGCATTCATCTGGCTGCGATGCCTTAGAAAGTTTTTTACTGCTTCGTCTCTGCCCGTCAGCTTTTTATAAGGCTGATAACGTCCGGGATTGTGGATAAACCGGCAGTCAAACACAAAGCCCCCGCCATTATCGGTATCATCTTTTGGTATTCCTCCTATTTTATAAGAGAAACTCTGCACTTTTATCCGTAAAGGACTTTGCCTTCCTTTTTCTTTGTCAAATGCTTGGAAGCGATCAGATGCAATTAACTGTTTAAAAGACTCCCTTAGGATAGGTAATTCCAGTTTTAGTTTTTGATTGTCCAGAAGCCACTTAGCATTTTGCAAGGCGAAAGGAATACTTTTCAGGAAATGTGCTTTGCGCTCATACAGCCCTCTATAGCCATAAGTGCCCAATACCTGAATGGTACGCATAAAAACGTAACCGTAAAAATATTCAGTGAATTTCTCCCGGTCAATGGAAGTATACTGAGTAGCCGTATCTAAATAGTGTTCCAATAGTTGCTGGCGCAATGCTTCCGGCATATTCGCTTTAGCCTGATAGAGCAATGATGCCAGGTCGTACTGTAATGCTCCTTTTCTCCCTCCCTGATAGTCGATGAAGTATGGCTGTTCGTCTTTAATCAAAATATTTCTACTCTGAAAATCACGAAACATAAAATGACTGGTATCTGCTTCTAGCAGGTAGTCGGCTAGTTGGTACAATTCGCTTTCAAGCTTTTGCTCATCAAATGGAATTGCAGCCAGTTTAAGGAAATAGTATTTAAAGGTATTAAAGTCCCACAGCATAGATTGCTTATCAAAAGAAGCTCTGGGATAACAGAGATTATAATCCACTTCCTCTCCTCCTTTTATCTGCAAACGCGCTAATGCTTCTACCGATTTTTCATACAATCGGATCACCTTTTTGCCGAAAGGCTGCCCAGGTTCTGGTAATAGATGATATAAAGCATTATCTCCTAGATCTTCCTGCAAATAGGTTTTCATAGATCGATCTCTATTATAAACCTCAGGAACAGGAAGCCCATTGCTCCGAAAATGTTTCGAAAACCCAATGAATGCTTCATTTTCGTTTGAATCCGGATTGTATGCTCCTATAGCAGATTGTTGACCATCAGACAAACGATAATAAATACGATGGGAGCCCGAAGGAGGTAAAGGCGTCAATTTTGTGGGTACCTTACCAAAGTATTCGGTATAAAGCTTTGTCAGAGATTGTTCTATAAGCGGAATTGAGGACGATTTTCTTAAATCTTCTTTTGGCATGAATTTACTCTTCTTCATCCCGGCCTTTCATAATGGTAGTCCAAAGCATATCCTTTAACTCTTGTAAGCCTTGCTGGGCAACTGATGATATAAACACATAAGGAATATCTTTTGGAATCTCTGGCTCCAAAAGTTCCTTCAGTTCTTCATCTAATAAATCTGCCTTGGTAATTGCCAGAATACGTGGTTTATGAAGTAATTCCTCATTGTACATCTGAAGCTCATTGAGCAGAATATCATATTCTTTGGAAATGCTTTCAGTGTCACCTGGAATCATAAATAGCAGGGTTGCATTACGCTCTATATGTCTTAAAAAGCGATGCCCCAGGCCTTTACCTTCATGTGCTTTTTCGATAATGCCAGGTATATCTGCCATCACAAAAGAGCCACTATCTCGATAGGAAACAATGCCTAAATTAGGAACCAGCGTAGTAAAGGCGTAATCTGCAATTTTCGGCTTTGCTGCTGTAATTACAGATAGAAGCGTAGATTTTCCTGCATTGGGAAAACCAACTAAGCCTACATCTGCCAAGACTTTTAATTCTAATATTTTCCACTCTTCCGCACCAGGTTCTCCTGGTTGAGCATATCTGGGAGTCTGATTGGTAGCAGATTTGAAATGAGAATTTCCTAATCCACCACGTCCTCCTTTCACTAAAATGCGCTCTTCATCATGCTCCGTGATTTCAAAATGCACCTCCCCTGTTTCTGCATCTTTGGCTACCGTGCCCAGAGGTACGTCTAGGACGATATCCTCACCATAGGCACCAAAGCGATGATTCTGGCCGCCATTTTCCCCGCGCCCAGCTATTACATGTTTGCGGTATTTAAGCGCCAGAAGCGTCCAGATATTTCGGTTGCCACGAATGATAATATGACCTCCCCGGCCACCATCACCACCATCAGGCCCACCTTTAGCATTATATTTACCCCTGTATAAATGGGCCGAACCTGCTCCTCCTGCTCCTGAGCGGCAACAAATCTTTACGTAATCTACAAAGTTACTTCCTGCCATAGGTGCAAAGATGAGAAAATAAGCTCTACCCTTGGTAGTACTAGAAACGGTTTTTCAACTGTGTATAGAATAAGTTCTAAAGATGATCTATCTCCGCACAAATACGACCAAAAATCTCTTCGATAGAACCTATACCATCAATTTTTGCAGCTTTACCCTGAGTATTATAAAAATCAAATACAGGTGATGTTTCTGATTTATAAACTTCTATACGATTGCGGATAATACTTTCATCATTATCATCAGCACGGCCAGAGGTCTTTCCTCTATTTAATAGACGGCTTACCAACTCATCATCCTGTACATCCAGCATCACCAGCTTTGAAACAGTTTGCTCTTTGGTTTCTAATAGCCTGTCTAGTGCTTCTGCCTGAGGTACGGTACGAGGAAAGCCATCAAAAATATAACCTTCTACATCGGGGTTGGCATCCACTTTGTTGCGCAACATACCAATGGTTACTTCATCAGGTACCAATTCACCTTTTTCTATATAACTCTTTGCTTCTTGTCCAAGGGGAGTATTATTACCCATTTCATAGCGGAACAAATCACCAGTCGAAATATGTAGTAAATTATATTTTTCAACAAGTTTAGCGGCTTGAGTTCCTTTTCCTGAACCCGGAGGGCCAAATAATACCAAGTTAATCATACCTGTTCGTCGGTTTACGTTTAAAACGTCAATTAAAAAAATAGCCTTCTTTGACAAATTCCGTGGGAAATTATTTAGATGGAAGAAATGCGATCAGTGGGAGCAGTACTTTCAACTAAATCATTTGCTAAGAATCACGGGCTTTATCAAAGAACAAAATTAAGAACATGTTTAAAATTAATCCTTTCGCTAATATGAACGCCTTACTTCACCGGACTTTAGCTATTTTTCGGTACGTACTTTACAAGTATGCACCTCAAAATGAGCTTCGTGCGGCTTTGTAATGCATTTCATATTA
>JAKSDI010000281.1 GCA_022360175.1 Chitinophagales bacterium | reverse complement strand
ATAGTGAAAGAAACATTCGCGCCACACTGTCCAGCTGTACTAACTACCGTTTGTGTACTTGGGCAATTAGCAGTAGGGTTTGCGGTATCATTCACGACCACATTGAAGGTACACTGGTCGGTATTTCCTGCGCCATCGGTAGCGGTGACAGTTACCTGCGTAGTACCTACATCAAAGAAGGAACCGGAAGCTGGATTAGCTGCAGAAGAAACACCCGTACAATTGTCTGTAGGATTAGGAATAGTGAAAGAAACATTAGCGCCACATTGTCCAGCACCACTGCTTACTGTTTGTGTGCCAGGACAATTAGCTGTTGGGTTTTCGGTGTCTTCCACGGAGATATTAAAAGTACATTGGTCGGTATTGCCTGCGCCATCGGTAGCGGTGACAGTTACCTGCGTAGTACCTACATTAAATAAGGAACCGGAAGCAGGGCTCGCAGAAGAAGTAGCAGAACAATTATCTGTTGGATCAGGGATGGTGAAGCTTACATTTGCACCACACTGCCCCGCATCATTACTTACTGTTTGTGTGCCTGGGCAGTTAGCCACAGGATTTTCGGTATCGGCTCCCGTAGCTTCGCTAGAGCCGATATTGGTTGAAGCACCGTGTGCAGTACCACATATATCTGTTGTTGGTACGCCGCTTGCACTTTGATCACCAGCATCTACTGCATTACTACAATCAAGTAGTGGATAGTAACATAGGTTTCCACAAGTAGTTACTGCTTGCAATTGTGGGTCATCACTAGAGAAAAAAGTAGGGCAAACGGCTCCATTGCCTGCATTACCGAAACAATCTTCTACAATATTATTGGTATTAGTCGTAACTGTACCTGCGTCTAAATAAAGGTCATGGCCTGATCCACCAGAAGCGGTATTATCAGCAAGTATGGTATTAATCATGGTAAAATTGGCACCACCTTGTGTAACGCTAAATCCTCCTCCTGTTGCTGCTGTATTTTCTGCTGCTGTACAATTGATAATATTCACATCCGAACCGGGAAAAGCAAAAGAGTTTAAGGCGCCACCCTGGCCAATCGTAGCTTCGTTGTCACTAAAGGTACAATTGGTACAGCTCATATTACCGCCAAGATGATTGATACCACCTCCTAACAAAGTGGAGGTATTACTAACAAAGCAGGAGCGAAGGAAACTGACAGTACCACCAGGGGAATTAATTTCCGCAGCGCCACCAGTTGCACCAGACATATTATTATTAAAAGCACAATCGCTTACCATCAAGCTACTGCCATAGAATTCCATACCCCCACCTGAGCCTACCGCAACCGTATTATTAGTCACACTACAGGAAGTCATAGCCAGGGAAATATTGATGAAACTCATGGATATACCACCACCAGATATTGCTTCACAATTGGTAACGGTGACCTGATCGAGGCTAATGTCTGCACCAGAAGTAGCACACAGGATACCACCACCAAAGTCAACAGCCGTACCATTTTGGATGGTCAAGCCCTGGATGGATACAGGACCAGTAGTATGAATGTCAAAAATACGATCGAGGTCAGCCCCATCAATAATAGTATTGCTCTCGCCATTACCAATGATGTTCATGCCAAATGTTGCTATGATATCAAAATCACCAATATTATTAGCGTTCTCATTAGCACCAGCCAGTGCAATAGTGATCGGTGTACCATTGGTAGACGCATCAAAGCGGATGGTATTGCCACAATCACAATCGCCATTCGTAAGGTCTGTGCCAGCATTAGCGTTTCGGATAGCTTCGCGCAGGGTACAATTGCCATCACCAGCGGTGAGATTGTCAGCAGTAGAGTTGACGGTGATGTCACCACACTCGATTACAGTAATGGAGAAATTACACATACCAGTCAGTCCGGCAGGATCTGTTACCGTGTAAGCTACATTGCTCACACCCACATTAAAACTTGTACCACTGGCATCATCATTGCCTGTAGCAGTAGTTACTCCCATAATGGAATAAGTAGTACTTGCAATAGAGCAATTATCATTAGAGGTAGATGGCGGGATACTGTTTACAGTAGTTGATGATTGACCAGTCGCTACATATACGGATTGATTTGGAGGACATGTTACAGTAGGTGCTTGATTATCTGTCACAGTTACTGTGAAGGTACATTGTCCCATATTACCTGCTGCATCCGAAGCAGTAGCAGTAACAGTAGTTGTTCCTACATTAAAAGTAGAACCAGAAGCCGGATTAGAGCTGACCATTACTACACCACAATTGTCGGTAGCAGTAGCACCTGTGTAGGTAACCACTGCATTACAAGCACTATTATCTGCATGCTGAGAAACATTGCCTGGGCAAGTGACTACAGGGTCTTCTGTATCGGTAAAATCTACTTCGCTGGAGCCGATGTTGTAGGCTGCTGCATTTCTGGCATTGCCACAAATATCATCTGCTATTGGTGAAGAGACATCTGCTGTTCCATCTGCATTGCTGCCTGAGCGAACAGGATAATGGCAAAGGCCATTACCACAAGTAGCGATGCCACAGATGACATCATCACTATTGGAGTAAAAAGTGGGGCAGGTACCCAAACAGCTTTCTACGATATTATTCGTATTCGTATTAATGGTGACGCCATTAATAACATTTACATCTACAGGAATTCCATTTCCTGTATTATTTACAATAATGTTATTAATCAGGTGTTGATTTCCCCCAGTACTGCGCAATTCTACTGGAGCACCACTTGGGTTTAAATTAGTATTATCTGTTATGGTACAATTGATAATATAAGTGTCATTTTGAGTAGGATCTTCATAAATAGCAGATCCCCTTGCGGAAGAATTACCAGAGAAAGTACAACTTTGGAAAGTGTTTGAACTATTATAAAGATAATTGGTACCTAGACCTCCGGAGTTATTCAAGAAGCAAGAGTTTGTTATGGTTACGTTTGCCCCTGATCGGCTATATAAAACA
The DNA here is from genome assembly GCA_022360175.1 of Chitinophagales bacterium. Taxonomy (GTDB): domain Bacteria; phylum Bacteroidota; class Bacteroidia; order Chitinophagales; family Saprospiraceae; genus JAKSDI01. Next base: position 9,663 of record JAKSDI010000281.1, on the reverse strand, counting down.
TTGCCCTGAGCACCAGTACCAATAGAGTTGTTTTCAAATAGACAGTTATTGATGATATGAGTTCCTGATAGGTAATACAAAACACCCCCTCTTCCTAAAGCGTTGGAATGAGAGTTATTGTTGAAATTACATTGGGATAAAGTTACTGTAGATGCAGTATTAGCATCCCAAAATATAGCACCCCCACCAAAAGCATTATTTCCAGCCAGGATTACATTATTAGCAAAGGTAACCTGGCTACAATTAAGTATGGCATGATTGCCATCACGGTGAATTGCTCCTCCACTTTGTACGGCACCACCATTCTGAATCGTTAAACTTTGAATAGTAGTTAGGACACCAGCTCTAATATCAAAAATACGGTCAGTAGCATTACCATCTATAATGGTGACACCTTGACCATTACCCATAATGGTCACTTCTGCTTTAATATCAAGGTCACCAGTAGCGGCATCATCTTCGCCAGTACCGGTGAGGTTGAGCACAATAGGGGTATTATCGGTAGACGCATCAAATGTGATGGTCGTTCCACAATCACAATCGCCACCAGTCTGGTCAGAGCCAGCGTTAACGTTGCGAATGGCTTCGCGTAAGGTACACATGCCATCCCCCGCGGTGAGGTTATCTGCGGTAGAGTTGACGACGATGTCGCTGCAAAGTGAAAGAGAAGATTGTGTGCCTGGACCGGATATTTGGGTAGCTACACAAGCGGCATAAGTCCAGCTTCCTGTATTAAAATCAGGAGGATTTGGAACAGATGCAAAAGAATTGTGCCAATAGGCGAATGCGGCATCATCAGTATTCATTTCCCATCTGTTGTTTCCTGCATGCCAGCGGATGAAAGTACTTTCACTGTTGTTGGCGTAAATGTTTCTTCCGGTGCCATCCGTACCACTTAAGCTCCAGGTATCGGTACCGAAACATCCATCAACAGTTGTGATATCTTGCCCCATCAGAGAAAAGCTGCTTAAGGACAAACCTAAAATAAATAAAATAGCCAGGGAGTGCCTGATGACAGTACCTGGCGGGCTGTGTTCGTGTCTATTCATAGTGGAATAGGTGTTAAAAAATAGGGTAAATCTTGTTTTCATAATCTTGCTTATGTGTTAGAACAAAAGGTGCTTTTATATTTATATGACAATACACTACAACTACTGGCATGGTCATCACCTTGCAGTTGTAAGTATTAAATAGCCTTTTTGAAGGATACTGGCAGATGAATACACATCCATCCTGATAAGTCCACGTTTATGTACTTATACAGTATCCGATGGTAAGTAGTAACCTAAATAGTTTACGCTCTAATTGTTGTGTAATTAGCCTCTTAGGGAATGGGGGGATAATCAGCTTTCGGAAAGTATATGCAAATATACGACACGCAAGCTGAGATAATTCGGACGATATACTGAGACAAATCAGTCGTATAGTGTGAAAATCAAGTCATTCATGTATTTGTTTAGGGTTTAGAAATATGTTTTTAAAAGTTCTTCAAATATTCTGAAGGCAATTTGCCATATCTTATACGAAACTGCCTGGAAAAGTACACCACATCCTTAAGTCCTACAGCATAAGCAGTTTCAGCTACCGTTGCGTAACGCTTTTGTTGTAGTAAAAGTAAAGCTGCCTGATAGCGCAGGTTTTTGAGATAATGATTGGGCTTTTGCCCTGTGAGTTGCTTGAGCTTTCTATTAAGCTGGCGCGTACTAATATTCATCAACAGAGCGAGCTGTTCCTGTGTAAAGGAAGGCTCGCTTATATGTTGATGGAAGTGTCGATGCAATTCGTTCAGCCAACTGTTGTTCGCCTGAGTTTCTGCTAGCATAGGGCTTAGGTGTTTGTCATCAATTATATCTACTGGCGGTCTTCGGAAGTTTCGTGTTAGGTAGCTTAGGCGAAAAATACAATTAGCTGAATTTGTACTTTTAACTGAAACATGCTTTTAGAGCATGTTTGGGATTTATTAATCGGACTTATTCCGTCACTAATAGGCTTATATTTTGTTGGGAGAACACTCGTTTAGCTTAGGCTAAAATCGCAACCTCCCGCCTCATCTAATCCAATTACTGACAAAATCGTCTCAAAGAACAAATTCTCAAACATGCTCTTATTAATCACGAGACTTTCAAAGAATTATTTACAGGGACAAATTTAAGGAAGTTATACCTGCACAAACCGGACAAAATATAGGGACAAAATGGACATTTAGGGGGGGAAATCGGACATTTGGGGGATTTGTGTGACAATGGAGATATGGTCCTGTGTGTCCTGTGGTTTTGAGGTCTTGCGGTATTTTGGTATTCGGGGATATTATGGTTTAGGAGGTTTAGGGGTTTGGGGAGATATGGCTTTTCGGTTTTTCGGCCTTATGGTATTAAGGTTTAGAGGAGTTTAGGGTGGTTTAGTAAAGTTTAGAAGGTTTAGAGGTTTTGCGGTTTTGTGGTATTCTGGTATTAAGGTTTAGAGTAGTTTAGAAGGTTTAATGGGTTTAGAGGTTCTGGGAGATATGGTCCTGTGCGTCCTGTGTTTTTTTGGTCCTGTGGTATTTTGGTATTCAGGTTTAGCTTGGGGTTTAGAAGGTTTAGTGAAGTTTAGAAAGTTTAGTGAGGAGAATTTAGCTTGTAACCCAAAGTCCGATATCGAGGGGCGGAAGTGGGGAATCAGAAAGTGGGGATATCATATTTGAAGCTCAAAAATCGAAACCCCAAAAGGAATCATAAATACTCTGAAGGGAGTTTGCCGAAGGCTTGTTTGAATTGTTTGGAGAAATAAGAAACATCCTTGAAGCCTACAGATAAGGAAGCTGCTTTTACAGAGTTGATGCCTTGTTCTTCGAGTAGGTTTCTGGCTTTGGTCAATCGAAGGGTTCTTAGGTAGGCATTAGGGGTTTGTCCGACGTATTGTTTAATTCGGCGTTGGAGTTGGCGTTTGCTGATATTTAATTCTATAGCGAGTTGGTCAAGGGTGTAGCTTGGAGAACTGATGTTATCTAGTAGCGTCTGTTCAACAGTTTGTAACCACGCCTGTGCATCCAGGTCTAATGATATAGTGGCTTGATTATTATCGTTTTTATGCTCTGTGATGGCCTGTTGCCTTTGTTCTGCATTTTGTAGCAAGTAATTAATACGAGCGATAAGTTCTTCCTGTACAAAAGGTTTTGTTAGGTAATCATCTACTCCGATACGCATGGCCTTTAGTTTACCATCTGCATCTGCACGGGCAGTTAGCATAATAACCGGAATGGATCGATAGCGTTCATCAGCTTTTAGTTTTTCCAGTAATTGATAACCATCCATGATGGGCATCATGATGTCGGAAATGATGAGAGAGGGAAGGGGGGGATGTTGTGATGTAGTGATGTTGTGAGAGGGTGATGTGGTGATATCCCAACTACGCTTGTCAGCTACGTTGGGCGAAGGGTGAGAGGGTGATGTGGTTTGTTCTAGTAGTTTGATAGCTTCTGCTCCATTTTCTGCCGTAAGGACATGATAAGAGGGAGAGAGTATTTTTTCTAAGAAATGTCGAAGGTCATTATTATCTTCTACAATTAAGATGTGGTGTTTTTTACTTTTTAAGGGCGTGGAAGCAGATTGTTGTGGCGCCGTATCTGTTGTTACTATTGGAGGGACTAATGTAGATGATTGAGCAGTAGGAATGTTTTCTACTAAAACTTCGGTGTATGGCAATTCCAGGTAAAAGGTGCTTCCTTTTGATAATTCACTTTCCACCCTTAGGCTGCCTTTGAGTAATTGCGCATATTCGTGAGATAATGCAAGCCCAATTCCTGTACCTCCTTCAGCTGAAGCATCTTGTACCTGTGTTTGATAAAAACGTTCGAAGATACGCGGAAGGTCTGTTGGTGCGATACCTCTGCCAGTATCAGAGACAGAAAGCTGAAATTTTCCATTGCTATCTTCTACATTTAAAAGGATGCTACCTCCTTTTGGGGTGAATTTAAAAGCATTGGACAATAGATTGTTCAGAATGATTTCTGCTTTCCCTTTATCTAGTTTCACAAAAAGATTTCTATTACTGTTGTATAAGAAGCGGAATTCAATTTGCTTTTGGATAGCGAGAGGCGTAAATAAGGCTACAATTGATTGTAAGAAGTCATACCAGTTTATGGTTTGTAGTTTTACCTCCGCTTTTCCTGCTTCCAGTTTAGCCAGACTTAGAATTTCCTTGACCATCTGATTTAACCGTTGGCCATTTCGCTGAGCAATTTGTAGGTTTTCGATGTCTCTTGGTTCCAGCTTTCCATTTTTCAGGCTTGCTTCGATGGGAGCAAGCATCAAAGTAAGAGGAGTTCGCAATTCATGGGAAATATTAGCAAAGAAAAGAGACTTCACTTTATCTAATGCCTTTAATTCTTCTGCTTGTAGCTCAATGGTTTTTCGGTCTGCTTCTATTTGTGAAGTACGCTCTTGTACGGTTTGTTCCAGTGCAGCTTGTCTTTTTTTCAAAGAAAGGATGCGCCATCTATAACCGGCAAAGGCACCGAGCAGGACTATTCCAGCTGCAATTGCAATAAACCACCATTGTAGATAAAGAGGTTTTAAAACTCTGACGGGAATATTGAGTTGCTGGCTGGAATATCTACCATCAGAAAGGCGGCCTTTAATTTGTAAGACATAATTGCCATATGGTAACCCACTAATTCTTATGAGGTTGGAGCGATCCTCCTGCCATTCTTCCTGATAACCCAGAATACGATACGAAAAGAGTTGCTTATCAATTCCCTGATAATTGGCAAGTGCCAGCCTCAGTGAAAATATTTTCCCATTAGGTGTTAGTGTGATCTTGCCGTCCTCTAATAAATTGATGGTTTTATTTTCAAAGCGTTCGTACTCCTGATTGTATTGCTCAAAGTCAACGATCATCAGAGGGATAGATGGCTCATCAAAACTTACGTCCTTAAAATCGTCAGGATTCATGTATATATATCCTTTAACACCGCCAAAGTATATATGTCCGCTATTATTGTCTTGGTAGTGGCCGTGTTCAATGAAGTATTCCTGGGGCAGGCCATTCTTCTTATTGTATATTTTTAGCCTGTCTGTGTTGGGGTCTAGCTGAACGATACCTCTTCTGGTAGAAATCCATAAAAACCCAGATTGATCCTGATATACTGCTGCGCAATAATTATCGGGTAAACCTTCTTCTTTGGAATATACTTTGTAGCTTGTTGTACCTGGCCCTTGCCAATGCACCAGGCCTGTACGAGTAGCCAGCCAAAAACTACCATCTTTTGCCTGAGTGATATGATATACTGTAGAAAGCGGTATGTGGTATGCTCCGGTTTGTTCTAGGCCATATTGAGCAATCACCCCCTCTTCCAGAGATAAAAGGAATAAACCTTTATTCGTTCCTATCCAATAGTTGCCTTCATCTGTAGCTTGAATACAATGAATGGAGCTATTAGATAATTGATTGAAATGATTGACTTTTGGAAAAGGAAATGCCCTATCTGACGCAATATCATAGATGAGCAATTGTTTATGCGAACCTATCCATAGTTGTTGATTAATAATCGTTACAACCTGGACCGATTCCGGGTTTTCTTTATGTTCAGGCAGTACTTCCTCAACGGGTATTACTTTATAACTCCCATCCTCACTTACTACTAATATATTGCTCCGAGTGAGCGCATGCACCTTTTTGGCATTTAATAGCGCGCTTTTACCTGCCAGCCTTATTTTTTTACTCCCGACAAGTTCTTGATCATTTTTCAGGTAGGCTATTAATTGAGGGGAAGTGTTAGCGGTTTTTTCATATATTTCGGGCCTGTTCCCCCATCCGGCAATGATCAACTTATTATCCCCTACTGGTGTGATACAGGTATATATTTGAGTAAGGTCATTATCACTACTGGAAAAGTGGTGAAAGTTTTTTTTCTGGATGTGCGTCCGAATAATCCCACCTCTATCAGCTGACCAATAGGCATGGTCTACTTCATCATAAAAAGTATGTCTGGCATGTTTGTTGACAAGCTTAGCTTCAATACTTAACTGTTCATTAAAATCTAGTTTTCCTTCTGAATCCGGAGTGTATACCTGGAATCTACCATCAGGAGCCGAAAAGAAAATGGAGTTTCTTAGGTTATACCGATAGGCCGGCTTACTAGGAAAAGTATAGAAGTAGTTGGAGGGGAGGGTATCATTAGATAGCGTTTCCTGATATAATTCTTTTCCTGTTTGGTCTAGTAGAATATAATTAAAGTAGGAGCTATTTTGTTCCGTAGCGCCTATATTACCATTATCAAATAGCATAAAGACATTATAAGGTGTATTGAGTTGCTGAAACCCCTGAATGGCAGACCATAAATAATGCAGCCCTTTTGCTCTTACATAAAAGAATTCTCTGGAAGCAGAGGAAGTAATGAATTCAATATCTTCCTGTTCGAAAGGGGCATGGGGGAAATAATCACTAAAGGTTTTTACCTCAAAAGTTACCGGATGAAAAAAGGCAAGGGCTTTGGTGCAGTAATCTTCATTTTTACTAAAACAGCTTCTGTAAAGCCAAAAATACCCCTGAGCATCTTCGTAGATTTCCATGATTTGAGGAAAAGGCAAGCCATGCTCTGAGTCAAAAATTTTAATATCCCTTCCATCATAGCGGTGCAGGCCTTGTTGTGTACCCATCCAGATGATTCCACGGCTATCACGAAAAGTATAATTGGCGAACTGGCCAGCCAGTCCATTTTCCGTGTTAAAATGGTCTGTAGTAACGATATAATCGTCCTGCCCCGTAAGCTGGAAAAAGCAAAGAATGAATAACGCAAAAAAATAGAGGGGCTTTAGCATTTACGTCTAGATTAGGGAATCAAGTGTAGTTGAAGAACTATAATTAGAACACTCCTCGTTCTCAGAGCATGTTTGGGATTTATTAATCGGACTTATTTCGCCACTAATTGGTTTATATTTTGTTGGAAGAACGCTCATTTAGCTTAGGCTAAAATCGCAACCTCCCGCCTCATCTAATCCAATTATTGACAAAACCGTCTCAAAGAACAAATTCCCAAACACACTCTTAAATATTTCAAATATATAAAAAAACAAGACCTGAAAAATAAATCTTCGATTAGTAACGACTTAGAGTGTACAAAATATGACAGAATAGTACTTGAGAGATGGAGAATGTAGTTTTATGAAAAAAAAATAAGTGTCGTATATCTACAACACTTATTAAATGAGAAGCTATCGATATGCTTTTAAACTTTTACGATAACAGGTACTTCAATTGTAAAGGCAGAGATTTCGGCTACTTTTACTTTTAACTTACCTATCCAACTATATTCTATTGGGTTAAATAACCATAGATAATTGGTGGTATAAACGGCAATAGTGCCATCTATTTTTTTCATCTTTTTAATGTCATCTCCTGTTTCTAGTTTGGCGTCCCATTTTTGTTTAAACGGATTCCATACCCAAACAGTATTTCCGTCCCTAACTACAATGAAATCCCTTTTTTGCAACTCAGTTTTATGCCGGACATGAGATATAGGCTCAATACTATTTAGTGAAAACAAGCCAGGGGAAGGCTTCTTTCCTCCATTACCGCTGCCACTACCTCCTCCTCCATTACCACCATCTTTGCCGCCTTGAGTTGGTGCAGGTCTGGCTTTTTCGGGATTTCTTATGAATTTCTTTAACTGCTCCAGTTCTTTTTCTAAATCTTCAATTTTTAAACCCGTTACCTTTGGAATTAAATCGTTTAACTTCTTCTCGGCTTTTTTTACCTGGTATTCCATTTTTTCTCTACCCTGGCTGTTTTTGGGCATACTTTCGAGCCGCTTATTAATGTGGGCTATTTTTTGTTTAATATCATTCTCCTGTTTTTGTAATTCTTTTACAGGTTCATCAAATGCTTCTGGAGGTGCCAAAACAGATATCTCATTAGAAGTTTTTTCGAGCTTTACTTGATCTTCTTTCATGTTTGTAATGGTTTTAAGGTTATATAAAATATGTTTGGACAACCCCTGTGATGTAGCATTATAGGGGTCTTATGGGGTTGATTTTATGCATTGCTTTAAGTAATAACTGGTTTAGATTTTTTGGTAAAACCGAGCGTAATGGCTTGTGAATACTGACCTGTCTGCACATAGCCGTTTCGGCGAAGGCAAGGCAACGCTCTTTTGAGTTTTGTATTTTTATTTGGTTTTAAAATGTGGAAAATAAAATATGTACAATTATACTTCAATATTGTGTTTTGTGCATGTAAAAAACGGACATTTGCATAATTGTTGAAATTAAATATTGCTTGTAATTACTTTTTTGATATTTTAAAACAATGCTACCTGCCATTCCACAAGACATATTCTTCTCTTATTTGGTTGTTATTTTGTCCCTGTTGCTTAAAATATTCCCTGGGACTGAGTTTAGTGAATGTCTTAAATTCCTTGCTGAAATGGGCATGATCAAAATAGCCACAGTCATATATTATTTTTGAGAGATCAGGCGTTTTAGTGTTCTTAATTAAATTTAAGGATTGATGAAATCTTTTTAAACGGAGATACATCTTAGGAGTTATACCTATTTCTTCTTTAAATTTTCTTCGGAAATGCCGTTCGCTTATTTTCAAATGTTGAGTTGTTTCCTTGATATGGATTCCAGCAGGAAATTGTTTCCAAAAAGCAATAGCTTTATCACTAATGAATGGCTTAATACCTCGTATCTGAAGCTGTTTTAAAAGAAAATTATTCAATAAATTTACGCGTGATAAATGATCAGTGGCTTCTATTAATTGTTCTTCTAGCCAAGCCCATTCTTTCCCCCAAACATTATCAACTGCTATTACTTTATCTGTAAATTCTGAAGCAGGGATGCCAAAAATAGTATAAAAACCTACTGGAAAAAAGACAATAGATAAATGGAGAAGTTCTTCAATTGGCAGTATACCATGTGGGACAGTTGTTTGACCTACTAAATAAATTGATGGAGTCAATTCTCCATAATTATTAGGCAAAAAGCCTTTCATTTGCCCTTGTAATTCGAAATTAATAGTAATAGTGCCAGCAGGAAGTAACTGTTGATACCTCGATATATAATCTCCTTGTGGTGATTCTAGAAAAGCATAAGCAAAAATGTAAGGTGACAAATGTTTTGAAGGACTAATGTGTTGAAATTTAATACTTGGAGTGTCTCTGCTATATTCAATCGGATATGGGCTAGGTAGAGGCATATCAATTGTTTAGTGGTAGATAAATATACTGATTTTTAACTAGTTATTGTTAATAGAGCCGTCTCGCCGCATTATTAAAATAAGCATACACTTTTCTTAACCAAGATTTTATTAGTGGTAAACATAAATAGGTGAGGTGTTCGATAAAACATTATACTGATGTATGGGAATTTGTGAAATGAGTGTAATTCGTAGATTCTCATCGAAAATTATGTTCGCCGTAGAATATTTTCACGACGTGCCTTAAGTTCTTGAAAGGCTGTTATCATGTGTTCGTCGCGGACTGTTTCTGGGATGCTATATGCTTTTTCAAAGTAGGTCTCTGTGTTTAGAACCCATACGCCAGCTTGAAGCTGATGTATGGGATAATTTGTGAAATGAGTGTAATTCGTAGATTCTCATCGAAAATTATGTTCGCCGTAGAATATTTTCACGACGTGCCTTAAGTTCTTGAAAGGCTGTTATCATGTGTTCGTCGCGGACTGT
>JAKSDI010000279.1 GCA_022360175.1 Chitinophagales bacterium | reverse complement strand
TTTTTAGTTAAAAAGATAAATCTGGATGGAAATAAGACGAAAGTGTAGACTTTGTGTATATTTTATTAATGTATTTACGATCATTTAACATTAAAGGCAGATATTCGCCTCCGTCATAGATAACCCTCTTTGTAATACCTTATTCCAAAGAATTATAGATAATTATTATGCTAAGCAGACAGAACCCAACCGAAGCGAAGGCCTGGAATAAATTGGAAGCCCATTATGAGCAGATAAAAGATCAGCATATGAAGGATCTTTTCGCTTCTAATCCAGATCGTTTTGAACAGTTTTCACTCCAGTTGGAAAATATATTGGTGGATTATTCCAAAAATCGTATCACTGATGAAACACTTTCTTTATTACTGGAATTGGCGGAAGAATGTCAGTTGCCAGCTGCAATAAAAAGTATGTTTTCCGGAGAGAAGATTAATGAGACAGAAAATAGGGCAGTATTGCATGTCGCTTTACGTAATCGTACAAGCCGGCCTATCTTTGTTGATGGCAAAGATGTCACTGAAGCCGTTAATGGTGTGCTGGCTCGCATGGAAGCCTTTTCTGATAAGGTGAATTCTGGAGCGTGGAAGGGGTATACTGGTAAAGGAATAAGCGATATAGTAAATATAGGTATTGGAGGTTCTGATCTTGGTCCTGTAATGGTTACAGAAGCATTGAAATCTTACTGGAAATCTGGCCTGAAAGCACATTTTGTATCCAATGTAGATGGAACACATATTGCGGAAACACTAAAAGATCTTGATCCTGAAACTACGCTTTTTGTAATTGCTTCCAAAACTTTCACTACCCAGGAAACAATGACAAATGCGCACAGTGCACGTGCCTGGTTTTTGGAAACTGCTAAAGATGAAAAACATATTGCAAGTCATTTTGTAGCGGCTTCTACTAATAAAGATGGCGTGGCAAAATTTGGCATCGATACGAATAATATGTTTGAATTTTGGGATTGGGTAGGAGGCCGTTACTCCCTGACATCAGCTATTGGTTTGCCTATCGCATGCGTTATTGGTTTCAACAATTTTCGCCAGTTACTGGAAGGTTATCATGTAATGGATTTGCACTTTGAAGAAGCGCCTTTAAGTAAAAATATTCCGGTTGTATTGGCCTTGATTGGAATATGGTACAACAATTTCTTTGGTGCTGAATCTGAAGCTATTTTGCCTTATGACCAATATCTGCATCGTTTCCCGGCTTATTTCCAGCAAGGCAATATGGAAAGCAATGGAAAATATGTTGGAAGAGATGGGCAAAAAGTAAAGTATGAAACGGGTCCTATCATTTGGGGTGAACCAGGTACGAATGGGCAGCACGCTTTTTACCAATTGATTCATCAGGGAACAAAATTGATTCCATGTGATTTCATTGCTCCGGCTATTAGCCATAATCCAATTGGGGATCATCATGCAAAACTGCTTTCCAACTTCTTCGCTCAAACCGAAGCGCTCATGATGGGCAAAACGGAAGCAGAAGTGAGAAGCGAACTTAAAGATTCGGGAAAAACTCCTGAAGCAATTGATGCCCTGGTGCCCTTCAAAATATTTGAAGGAAATCGTCCTACTAATTCAATACTGATTAAGAAATTAACACCTCGTAGTCTTGGTAGCCTGATTGCGATGTATGAGCACAAAATATTTGTGCAAGGTGTTATCTGGAATATCTTCAGCTTTGATCAGTGGGGAGTTGAACTGGGCAAACAATTGGCAAAGAATATTTTGCCAGAACTGGTAGATGATCATAATATCACATCACATGATGCTTCTACTAATGGATTGATCAATACTTATAAGCAAATGAGGAAGGAGTAGATTTGAGATGGTTTAGAAAATTTAATTAGTTTAGGAAGGTTTAGTGAGTTTAGGGGGGAATTAATGTTATGGATGTTTTATCAATTATGGGAAAGAGATAAAACATGCAGTATCCTTCATTATTCGATGGATACTTCTGATCTATGGAGCAATAAACTTTTTTTACTCAATTAAATTACAAATATGAAATCTCTACTCAAAATAGCTCTTCTGACACTTTTGGTTTCTTGTACAAAAGATAAGCATTATGAACTGCCCATTTTTGAAGCAGGCCCTCAAACCTATGGTTGGAGTACTGCGCTTAAAAATAATGTGGGATTTGAATCCTCAGGGACTGCTTTGTGGCATTCTGATAAGCCTAATGAATATTTTGGTGTTCTTCTAGATACTTATACTTCTGAAGGTTTTTGGCGAGAACGCATTTCTTTAAATGAAATTAAATATGAAATAGGGGAATATCAAGTGAAAGGGGGCTATAGTGACATTTACGATGGCTTTGTAGGAAGTTCATACGGTACATTAAGCGATGATGGAGATGTAGTAGAAGATAGATACCTCTTAAAAGCATCAGAAGAAAATATACTAAAAGTAGAAACAATAGATACTATAAATAATCTTATTCAGGGTACTTTTCATCTTGCTTTTGAGATTGATCGGGAGAGAGGCAAAACTAATCCGGCAAATCCTGATGTAGTCGTATTTTCAGAAGGAAAATTTGAAGTATCATTTAAAGAATAGCCTAATCATTTTAGAACATTTAGATGATGATATATTCCTAAACCTCCTAAACCTCCTAAACCTCCTAAACCTCCTAAACCTCCTAAACCTCCTAAACCTCCTAAACTTTCCTTATTCCTCTACCTGCTCGGTTTTGGGTACTTTAGGGCGAATAATTAATCGAAGTGATTGATCATAAGTAACATAATTCCACACCCAATTCAGGAAGATAAAGACTTTGTTTTTTACACCCAGAATTTGGAATAGATGAACAAACAACCAAACCATCCAGGCAAAAGCTCCCTGAAACTTGAATCTTGGTAAATCTACAACTGCCCGATTGCGGCCAATAGTAGCCATAGATCCCAGGTCTTTATAAGAGAAAGGCTGCATGTTTTTTCCCTTGTGCAATCCTTTTAAGTTTTTGGCCAATAATTTTGCCTGTTGCATCGCTACCTGAGCTACTTGAGGGTGCCCTTTAGGGTAAGCTTCCTCTTCCATATAAGCAATATCTCCAATAGCATAAATATCCTCTACGCCCGCTACCTGATTAAAGCGATTTACTGCTAAACGTTTGCCCCAGGTGATACTTTCTTCTGGTAAACCACCTACTCGATTACCAGTGATGCCTGCAGCCCATATTAGTTTATTAGTGCGAATTTGAGTGCCATCTTTCATATATGCATACTCACCGTCAAAATCTACTACTCTGGTATTGAGTCGAATTTCGACCCCCAGGCTTTCAAGAAAATGATGTGCTTTTGCGGAAGCATCTTCTGACATGCCTGGTAATAATCTATTCCCACCTTGTATGAGGTAAATATCTATTTCATCACATGGCAGCTCGGGATAATCTTTAGGCAATATATATTTCTTCATTTCCGCTAAAGCTCCGGCAACTTCTACTCCAGTAGGGCCGCCTCCTACAATTACAATATCGATCAACCCTTGTCGAGTATCATAATCAGTAGTAGACAATGCCTTTTCAAGATCGGTCAAAACGCGATTTCGTAAATACAATGCTTCTGATACAGACTTCATGGGGATTGACAGGCGAGCTATCTGTTCATTGCCAAAGAAATTGGTATCTGCCCCAATAGCCAATATCAGGTAATCATAATTGCATATTCCCAGAGGCGTTTCCAGGCACTTATTAGACCTATTGATCCGGGTAACTTCCGTTACTCTAATGAATACATTTTTGCTATTCTGAAAGGCTTTACGGAAGGGGAAAACAATACTACTTGGTTCCAGGCCGGCCATTGCTACCTGATAGAAAAGCGGTTGAAATTGGTGGTAATTATTTTTATCAAGGAGGACAATCTGGTAGTCGCTTTTTTCTAATTTTTGAGCAAGTGTCAGGCCTGCAAAGCCACCACCTACTATCACAATACGTTTTTGGTCAGATTCGGGGATGTTGATCTTCATTTGTTCTTATTTATAAAGAAAATTGATGCTGTAAGCATGGGCATCAGGGTATTGATGGGAGAATTCTTCCCACTGATGCAACAACCAAGCTTCATTCGTATTGGGTGAATATATATTTACGATCCAGTTTTTGGGTAATCCGGGAACTTCCTGTGGAGCATAAAAAATGAGTGTATCGTCTATATGTTGCATACCTGCTTCCTGTAAAAGCCAATATTGCCATTGCATGGGGCAACTCTTCCATTGATGTATAATAGATAATGTAAGAGCCTTTCTGGAACGGCAATGGATTTCCATCAGTTTTTCTTCTTTTTGCTGAAGTAGTATAGATTTGGGTTTATGTGTTTCTTCCTTTTTAGTGATTGTAACAATTTCAACATTTTCATTAATAAAAGCTTCGACATAGGATATCGCTGTATCCAATTCTGATGGATGGAATCGTTTCCAATGAGGATCTCTTCTATGCCAGATCATTTGTCGTTTAGCATATCGCCGGCTATTACGCTTGATCAGTTCAATCGCTTTTTCTTTATTTATAGCACCATTAAAATAATCAAAAAACTCCTGATAACCTACAGTTTGTAGGGCTGTGTGTGTTTGATATGGGATAAGTTTTTTGACTTCTTCTTCCAGTCCTTCTTTTAGCATTATTTCTACTCTTCGATTGATGCGGTCATATAGTTTTACTCTGGGCCATTGCATTTGTATATAGATAGGAATAAAAGAGCGTGCTTCATGTTGTTGTGTCCAGAAATGGGTAAATGGTTTTCCACTAACACGGCAAACCGTTATTGCCCTTATCAGGCGGTGGGGATTGTGTAAATCAACCTGCTGATAATAAACTGGATCTAGCCGTTGTAATTCTTCCTGGAGAAATTCAATACCCTGTGTTTCATATTCCCTAATCACCTGTTGCTTAAGAGCCTCAGGTACTTCAGGAAATTCATTTAAACCTTCACACAGCGCTTTGATGTATAAGCCTGATCCTCCGACCAGAACAGCTATATTCTTGGTTTGAAATATCTGGTCAAGTGTTTTTAGTGCGTCTTTTCCAAAATCACCCACACTATAGGTTTCCTGAATACTTTTATTAGCAATGAAATGGTGAGGAACAGCTGCTAGCTCTTCTTTACTTGGTCGAGCAGTGCCTACTTTCATTTCTTTAAAAAACTGCCTGCTATCAGCAGATAAAATAACGGTATCATAATGCTTTGCCAGCTTAATTGCAAAGCTCGTCTTGCCACTTGCTGTCGGTCCGCCTATTACTATTAGGTATTTTTGACTCTCCTTAATCATACTTCCACAAATGTAGCAATAAGGAGATTAATTAGCGCTAATTAATTATGCGCTCTTACTTAATGGAAAATGCCGTGTTTAAGACAAAATCCTTCAACCGTATTTGCTTATACTTGTATGTATAGATAAAAGAACAATATCACTCACAATGAAGCCGGAACTTGAAATTGCATATTCTCCAGTTGCCTTTCGGCAAATGGGACACGAACTGATTGATTTATTAGCAGATCATTTAGAGGGATTATCAGAACAGAAAGTAATTGATTATCAAGAACCTGAACAAGTATATGGATTATTTAAAAAGGAGCTAGAGCAGTCTGAGTCCAATGATTTAAGCTGGTTAGATACTGTATTGAAGTATAGTGTGCAAGTTCCTAATCCTCGATATATGGGACATCAGATCAGCCCTCCGGTTCCAATAACTGCTTTGATGGGACTAGTAGATGGCCTGATTAATAATGGTATGGGAGTCTATGAAATGGGGCAGGCAGGGACCGCTATTGAACGGGTAGTTGTAAAAACAGTTGCACAACAATTAGGATTTGGAGAGGGAAGTGATGGTATCTTAACCTCGGGAGGAACGCTGGCCAACTTGACGGCTTTATTAGCTGCCCGTAGTAGTACAAATGTTTGGCAGGATGGTTACGAAGGGCCATTGGCTCTAATGGTATCAGAGGAAGCACATTATTGTGTTGATCGTGCCGCCAGAATTATGGGGTGGGGAAGTGATGGCATCATCAAAATCCCAACAGATAGTAACTATCGTATGGATACTACCCAACTAGAGTCAGCTCTGCAGGCTGCTAAAAAAGCTGGAAGGAAAGTGGTTGCTGTGGTAGGTAGTGCCTGTAATACTTCTACTGGAGCTTTTGATGATTTAGATGATATTGCGGATTTTTGCGAAAAGCATCAATTATGGTTTCACGTTGATGGGGCACATGGTGCGGCACTCAGCTTTTCAACTCAACATCGCAAGGTGTTAAAAGGTATAGAGCGAGCAGATTCTGTGGTAATGGATTTTCATAAAATGCTTATAAATCCAGCTGTGACTACGGCTTTGATTTATAAAAAAGGACAGGACAGTTATTGCACGTTTCAGCAAAAGGCTCAGTATTTATGGGAAAGAGAAGAGGCTACAGAATGGCATAATTTAGCCAAGCGTACATTTGAATGTACAAAGTTGATGATGGGATTAAAAGTCTATAGCTTATTACGCACTTATGGGCCAGGCTTATGGGAGGAATACTTGAATAGAGTGATGGAAAATGGGCAGGAAATGGCACGACAAGTTAAAGCCCTCCCCAATTTTGAATTACCCCTCCAGCCTCAATGTAATATCGTTTGCTTTCGATACAAACAAAAAGGAATGGATGAGCAGACCTTGAATCGATTAAATGCAGCTATCAGGCAACGATCCTTACAGGATGGTACTTTCTATATTGTGCAAACCAATCTAAAAGGAACCCTATATTTGCGAGTGACACTAACCAATCCGTTTACTACAGCGACTCACTTAACCCAATTGCTCCAATCACTGGATGGTTTCGCCAAAGATATTTTGATGGAATAGTTTTCAGTAGGCAGTAGGCAGTAGGCAGTAGGCAGTGTAGGTCTTTGAGTTTTCGCCTTCCGATTTTATTATACGGCTTCATTTTAATGAATTTTACCAATCACCAATCACCAATCACCAATCACCAATCACCAATCACCAATCACCAATCACCAATCACCAATCACCAATCACCACATATCTAACTTCTCACGGTCCTTTGTCTCAGCAAATGATCTGCCAGTGTTAAAGCAGCCATTGCTTCTACTATAGGAACCGCACGAGGTACAACACAAGGGTCATGTCGCCCTTTTCCTTCTACATTAACAGCTTCCCCTGATTCATTAACAGATTCTTGTGCCGGGACTATTGTAGCTACTGGTTTAAATGCTGTACGGAAGTATATATCCATTCCATTAGAAATACCACCTTGAATGCCACCAGAGAAATTAGTATCTGTTTTAATGTCACCATCTCCATCTGTATAGAATCGGTCATTATGTTCTGATCCCTTCATACTTACGCCAGAAAAGCCAGAACCGTATTCAAAACCTTTGCAAGCGTTGATGCTGAGCATCGCTTTCCCCAGGTCTGCATGTAATTTGTCAAAAGCAGGAGCTCCTAATCCGGTAGGGCAGCCGCTAATCACACAGCTTACCACGCCACCTATCGTGTCTCCTTCTTTGCGGATTTCTTTGATATATGTTTCCATCTCTGTAGCCATAGTAGGATCAGGACAGCGAACAGGGTTTTCTTCTATATGAGAAAAATCCAGTTGTTCATACGACTGAGAGAGTTGTAGGTGGCCTACCTGGCTTACATAAGCAGTAATATTAATGCCTTCCTTTTGAAGCAATAATTTGGCAATGGCGCCTGCTGCTACTCTGGCAGCTGTTTCTCTTGCAGAAGAACGCCCCCCACCTCTATAGTCTCTAATACCGTACTTCTCATGGTAGGTAAAGTCAGCATGTGATGGACGAAATTTATCTGCTATATGGCTATAATCTTTTGAACGTGCATCCGCATTATAAATAACCATGGCAATAGGAGTGCCTGTACTTTTTCCTTCAAATATTCCTGATAAAACTTCTGCCTTATCTGCTTCTTTACGTTGAGTTACAATTTTAGATTGCCCTGGGCGTCGACGTGCCAACTCGTTTTGAATAAAGTCTTCATTAATCTCTATTCCAGCCGGGCAACCATCAACTATAACGCCTATGGCTTTACCATGGGATTCTCCAAAAGTGGTGATTCTAAATGTATGTCCGTATGAATTTGCAGCCAAAGTATTAGTATTTATGCCCTATATCACAAGAGCTTGCTGTGAAAGAATACGGTTAGGGTAGCTAATAAAAGCACGAAAATAAGAGATCAGAAGGGAAAGTCCAATATATTTGAGGGAACTACTTCTAAGATATATTGTTACTAGTGCTGTGTTAAGTGTGAAATGATGGTCAAAATATTATAGATTTGATCATCCATTTTACTTTTACGTGGTGCTAACATGAATAAACGGAGATTCTTATCTTCGCAAAAGCAAGAGAAAATAGAGCTAAAATGCGTTTGTTACCGAAAGACATATACGAGAAGCTGGAGTTTGATAAGGTACTCGAATTATTAGAGAAAGAATGTTTAGGAGAACAGGGTAGGGAAGTTGTTTCACAAATTCGCCCTTATGATGATCCCGATCGCATTAACCAATTACTGAAAGAGGTAAATGAGATGAAGCTTAGTATGGAAAAGAATGATTTCTTTCCTATTAAAGCATACTTCTCTGTGACGGAAGAGTTGAAAATGTTGGAGGTAGAGGGCTATGTGCTGCCGGAGGATGGATTGAAGAGAATCAATATTGTTCTACTCTTCATAAGAGCCATTTTTCGTTATTTCAATGCAACTCGTAGAGAGACTTATCCTACCTTATATAAGATTATCCGTAAACTATCCTTTGACGACAGTTTAATCAAGTCAATTGAGGCTGTAATTGATGCAGAAGGAAATATAAAGCCTGATGCTTCCCCGGAATTAATGAAAATTCGCCGCCAGATTGGTTCCAAACAGAAAGAACTGGAACGCCAGTTTCGGGTAATCATTAACAATTACCGCAGTAAAGGTTGGTTGTCAGATAATATCGAAAGCTTTCGAAATGGCCGCAGAGTGCTGAGTGTGCCTTCTGAGCATAAGCGAAAAATTCGAGGTATTATTCATGATGAATCTACTACAGGTAAGACTGCTTTTATCGAACCGGAGTCGATCATAGATATTAATAATGATATCTTCGACCTGGAAACAGAGGAGCGCCGAGAAATATACCGCATACTAAAAGAGTTAAGCGCTTTACTTCGCCCTTATGTGCCAGATATGAGAGTGTATCAGGATATTCTGATCCGCTATGATATTATTCAGGCGAAAGCAAGGTTAGGAGTTCAGATGGAGGCCAATATACCTACTATTAAACCAGAGCCTCATTTTGGCCTGGTTAAAGGGCGGCATCCATTATTGTTTTTGAAGAATAAGAAGCTTGATAAAGTAACAGTACCTTTTGATTTCCAGCTTTTTGGAAGCAATCGTATTTTAGTACTAAGCGGGCCTAATGCTGGTGGTAAATCGATTACGCTGAAATCATTGGGCCTGATGCAATTGATGTTGCAATCTGGATTTCTAATCCCTGTAGAGCCAGATAGTGAAATGGGAGTATTTACACAACTCTTTGCGGATATTGGTGACCAGCAGTCGATAGAAGACGATCTGAGTACGTATAGCTCTCGACTTGAAAATATGCGCAATTTTCTGGAATTAGCAAGCAAGCGTTCGTTGATATTGATTGATGAGTTTGGTTCTGGTACAGACCCTAAAATTGGTGGAGCTATAGCCGAAGCCATTTTGCAGGAGTTCAATAAGAAAGGAGTATTCGGTATTATTACTACTCACTACTCTAATTTGAAGATTTTTGCATATAAGACAAGAGGAATTGTCAATGCTTCTATGAATTTTGATAAGGAGAATTTATCACCAACTTATGAATTGAAAATTGGGCGGCCAGGAAGTTCTTATGCTTTTGAGATTGCTGAAAAAAGCGGATTGAGCAAACGCATTCTTAATTATGCCAAGCACCGTACGGGAAAGAATGAAAAAGCAGTGGATCAACTTCTAGTAGACCTGCAGCAGGAGAAGCAAGATGTAGAAGAGCAACTCAAGAAGATGAATGACCGCCAGCAGCAGCTCGACCGATTGATTAAAACTTATGAACAATTACATCGAGAATTAGAATATCGACGTAAGAAAATAAAGCTGGAATCAAAAGAACAGGCTTTACAGCAAACAGCCAGAGATAATAAGGAGATGGAACGTCTCATACGGGAAATCAAAGAGAAACAGAATCTGGATAAGGCTAAAAAGTTAGCGATCAAAGTAAAAGAGGAACGCAAAGTACTGGCAGAAGAAGTGACCGATTTGCGGGAGCAAATTTACTATAAACCCAAAAATACCTCCACTGCAAAGCTTAAGCAGGGAGAAATTGAAGAAGGTGATTTTGTTAAGCTAAAGTCTGGTGGAGCTACAGGTGTTGTAGAATCTATTGATCGCAATAAAGCGGTTGTACAGATGGGCGATATGCGAATGACAATCAAATTGCGAGATTTAGAGCATGCTAAAGCACCGCTTAATATTCAGAGTAGTAGAAGTGTACAATCTGATACGATCTCAGGGGCTGCTGCTTTTCAATCTAAGATTGATATTCGTGGCATGCGTTATGATGAAGCACTAAGGGCAGTAGAAGAATTTGTAGATGAAGCGCTGATTGCTAATGCAGCTAATTTGCGCATTGTACATGGCAAAGGAAATGGTGTTTTGCGAAAAGCTGTAAAGAAAAAATTGAGAGAATATAATGTAGGAATGGATATTAGCCACCCCGCCCAGGAATTAGGAGGAGATGGCGTGACAATTGTAGAGATAGAGTGATGTGGTGATATTGTCAGAGAGTTATTTGGTGATATCCCAACTACGCTTATCAGCTCTGTTGGGCAAAGGGTGATTAGGGGTCTCGGTTTTAAGGTATAGTGGTATTTTGGCCTTATGCTTTTACGAGAAACTGCTTATGGGAATATTGCATTTGCGAACAAAGCAGGTTCAAAATTACGACCAGTCAAAGGGGCTTCAATTTGTGTTTGATCCAACTCTTGTATTTAGACTTTTGTCGGGCAGATTCAGTTGGAAAATTTCTTGATTATTCTTATGATTTATGCTTGCGTTTGCACCTGCATTTTGAAACTTTATTTCTCCACACTCGTAAAGTAAGCATTAGGAATAACGAGTGTTAAACTATGAGAAACCGATTTGCCCTCACCCTTTTGATCCTACTCATAACCGCAGGTAGTCTTTGGTCGCAACTAGCGACTCTAAAAAAGGCTGATCAATATTTTAATCAGGGAGAATATCGAAAATCAATACCGCTTTACCTTAAAGTATTAGATGAAGTAGACCATGCTCCATCCAAAATTAATGTAGCGGAAGCCTATCGTCAAATTGGAGATTATGAAACGGCTTCTCAATGGTATAGTTTGGTTGTTGGCTTGCCAGAAAGTACTCCTCTTCATAAACTTAACTATGGTTTGGCATTACTGTGGAAGGGGGATTGTGAAACAGCAGAACGATGGTTTGGTGAATACCTGAAATTTGTGCCTTATGATGAGCGTAAGCCTCAATTGATGAATGCATGTAAATATTACAATGAAATACAAAACGGTAATAACAATAGAATTACCATAGAAAATTTGCCTATCAATTCTCCCGTAGACGATTATGCTCCAGCATTGTATAGAGATGGTATTGTATACACATCGTCTCTTAATAATCAATATACGGATTTGTATTTTGTAAAGCAGGATACTAATGGATATACTGATCCTACTCCTTTTTCTACTCATTTAAACAGAGCAGAATTTCATGAAGCTATTGCCAGCTTTGATGGCGAAGAGGCACAGGTGTTTTTTACTCGCACCAGACAGGTAGCGGAGCGGTATAGGATCAATGGTAAAAATCCGCTGGAAATTACAAGTGGGCGTCTATTGCCACAAGGAAGTTGGAGTGAATTGACGCCTTTACCTATGAGTAGTGATGAATATTCTGTTGCTCATCCTTCTGTTTCTAGAGATGGAAAGAGGCTATTCTTTTCATCTAATATGCCAGGTGGTTTTGGAGGAACAGACCTCTATTTGACAGTTTATGAAGATGGTCAATGGGGGCCTATCGTTAATCTGGGCGCAGGTATTAATACTTCAGGAAATGAGGTCTTCCCTCATATTGGATCTGATAACCGGCTCTATTTTTCATCGGATGGTTACCTTGGAATAGGAGGACAGGATATTTATTGGACTATTGAAGATGCAGATGGGTTGTGGCAACGCCCACAAAATCTTGGAGCACCTATAAATTCTAATTCAGATGATTTTGCTATAATCTTTAATAAAGATGGCCGATCAGGTATGTTTACCAGTAATAGAGATGGAGGCTATGGAGGAGATGATATTTACGCTTTTTTACTAAAAGGGCAAGCGGTAGTGCTAGATGTGATTAGTAAAAAAACAGGGAATAGCATTCCCAATGCTACGGTTGTGAATACCACTTTATTAGATACTTTACAGGCAGATGAAAATGGCCGTTTACTGATCTATGTTGACAGCTGTTCTGTATTAGAAGGATTAGTTGATGGTTTTGATATCGGAGCGATTGAAGTATGTGATGAAAAAGGACAATCAGAAGATACTTTATTTATGGCTTTAGCCCTCAATTTAAAAGTAGATTATCAATTTACGGGGAGAATCTTTGATCAGGAAAGTGGTAAAATTATTGAAAATGCACTGATTGAAGGCAATACATCTTCTTCTTGTATGCCCCTTTTACCAGCTTATTCCGGAGCTGATGGTGCCTTTAATATTCCTCTTAAAGCAGCATGCTGTTATACTTTTACGATTTCTAAGGAAGGTTATCAGCAGTTTCAACTCACTAGTCCAATATGCACAAATGAAAGCTCAGAGATAACAATAAGAGATATTGCACTGGAGCCGGTTTTGGGAGAAATTCCCCCGGAGGAAAATCCTGCTCATGATGCTAGTTTTAAAGCTTTAGAAGAAGAAATAATAGGTTTCGAAAAAAGTCAGGATAAAGAAACCAAAGAAGAATTATATCTCTTGAATGTGTATTACGAAGTAGGCCGTTCTAGTGTAAATAGTGGATCAGTATCTGAGCTAATGCGTTTATTAGGATTGCTACGGGAAAAAGATAATATCTCTATTGAAATTCGCTCGCATACCGATTCAAATGGTAGTGATGAGGCTAATCTCCGCCTTTCACAACGGCGTGCTGATGCAATTGTACGCTTTTTAGTGAAAAGTGGGATTGATCGAGATAGACTGATTGCAAAAGGATATGGCGAAAGCCGCCCGGTTAATGGATGTACAGATGGCATACCTTGTACAGAAATAGAGTATCAGGAAAATCGGCGTACAGAATTTAAAGTAATGAGCAATGTGAATTAAACGAATGACCATCCGATAGAAAGACATATACAACATTCTAAATTCAGCAACCGTTATCTAGGTGTTTACAAGCTTATTTGGAATAATCAGTCACAGAGATTATCTTGCTGATTGTTTATATTCACATAACAAACAATTGACGAACGATAATCAACAAATCACTCTTTGAAAACAATTTAACATGAACATCTTGCTGAGAACACTTACATTTCTTTTGATATTTGGTGTTAGCCTTCCTTCTTTCGCTCAAATGGGGCGTGCTAATAAGGATTACGAATTGGGGGCTTTCAACCTTGCAGTAAGGGGTTATCTGGAATTGTTAGAAAAACGTCCAGCTAACTATGAGGCTATGGAAAAGCTGGCAGATTCTTATCGTTATCTTAATCAAATGGAGGAATCTAGAAGCTGGTATGAAAAGCTGATTAAGGAACGCAAGTTAAAAGGAGAGCATATTTTTCATTATGCAGAAGTGCTAATGGCTTTGGGGCAATATGAAAAAGCTCGGCAATGGTTTATGGAGTATGGCCGCCTGAATAAAGAGGATGCTGCTCGTGCCAATCACTATGCACAAAGTTGTACTTATGCTGCCAATCAGGTAGGGCAATCTTCTTCTTATCTGGTTAGCAATGAATTTATCAATACGACAGCTTCAGACTTTGGCCCTGCATTTTATGGAGATCAGGTTGTTTTTTCTTCTGCTCGTACAGATATGCAACAGCCAGGATCAACCTGGACTGGAAAGGCCAATAATCAGCTCTTTATGGCAAGAATAGGAAATAATGGTTTCCTTGAAGCTATTGTACCCGTGCAGAGCCGCCTTCGTGAAGATTTTGTCAACATTGGCCCTGTTGCCTTTGGGCCTAATAATCAGGAAGTAGTTTATACTAAAAATAATCTTATTGATGGCACCCGCCATATCCCTACCGGCGGACTTGAACTAAGCCTGGTAGTAGCTAAAATCAATCCGAATGGAGAATGGGCTGACGAGACACCTTTCCCATATAATGGATCTGGGTTCTCTACTGGCTGGCCTAATATATCACCTGATGGCAATGCGCTGTATTTTGCATCTGATCGTCCTGATGGATTTGGTGGATTTGACATCTACGTTTCATACAGAATGGGGAATACCTGGAGTACACCTGAAAACCTGGGGCCAAAGGTCAATTCTCCGGGCAACGAAATTTCTCCATTCTTTGATGGCAACTACCTGTTCTTTTCTTCTGATTGGCATCAGGGATTGGGAGGTTACGACATATTTCGCGCAGAACAGGCAAATGGACGTTGGGAACGTATTTTCCATTTAGGTAATCTGGTAAATTCTTCTCGAGATGACTACGGTTTTGTGTACGATAGTTTCCGCAATCTGGGTTACATGGTTTCCAACCGTCCTGGAGGGCGCGGTAATGAAGATGTTTACAAAGTTTTCAAATCTGCTGATAATATTGTTTTGAGCGTTAAAAATGCTTCTGACGGAACACCGATCCCCTATGCTACCGTAGATTTTATTAATTGCGGTGAAGGCTTGTTTAAAGCTGATAGTCGTGGTATGTATAGTTTCCAGGCAGTGGAAGGCCTC
Organism: Chitinophagales bacterium; assembly: GCA_022360175.1. GTDB lineage: Bacteria > Bacteroidota > Bacteroidia > Chitinophagales > Saprospiraceae > JAKSDI01. Next base: position 9,634 of record JAKSDI010000279.1, on the reverse strand, counting down.
AATTGTGATATCGTTATTCGGTCAGATGGTTACAATGATGCAGTTTTCAAAGTTGCTACTTTGGGAATGCGCCAAAATCGCGAGTATGATATCATGCTTAGCAAAAGAGGAGAAGAGTATGTTGGTAAAATTTTGAGCTATACAACACGTCTTCCTGTTGCAGGAGTAGCGGTATCTGCTACTAATCAGGCAACCAATAGTGCCATGGAGGCTAACACTGACGTAAATGGTGATTATGCTTTGGCATTAAGCCCTAACTCTACTTATGTATTGCGTTATTCCCGCCCAGGTTACAGAGACATTAGCCGTACGGTGAATACAGGCGATGGTTATGATCGTTCTATCCTGAGTGTTATATCGATGCTACCAACGGCTATCGACCCTGGGCAGGTTGATCCAAACGCGGGTGGCGGAGTTGTTACTCCTCGTCCTGGAAATACTACCGGTGGAGCCACTAATCCTACCGGCCCAGTTATCAACAATGGATATGCCGTTCAGGTGGCTGCTTTGAGCAAACCTAGCTTAGAAAGCTTCTCAGGACTAACAGATGTTGGCCAGGTGTACTCTAAAAGAGAAGGAGGGAAATACAAAGTAAGAGTCGGGGTATTTAATTCAAGAGGAGAAGCGAATCAGGCTTTAAATACGATTAAGAGCCGAGGCTATACGGGAGCATTTCTTGTTACCGAGGAAGGAAATGCTGATATTCGTTCAAAAGGGGTAGGAAGCGGCAATAATCCAACCGATTATTCTAATGCTGGAGGTAGAATAAATACATCTCCTTCTGCTAACACTAACACTAATACTAATAATAGCACGGGGGAGTATAAGGTGCAATTAGCAGCGTATAAAAACCCTCAATATTTTGACCCATCACCAATTTCTGGCTTGGGAGTATTGGAAGAACGGACCCGGGATGGCCTGGTCATTAAATACCTAGGCGGCTTTGATGATTTGCAGGAAGCAAAATTGGCAATGCGCCGTGCAAAAGCAGCTGGATTTAATACTGCTTTTGTTGTACAAGATGTAAACGGAGCACTAACAAAAGTGTATCCTTGATGAGTAATATAATGACATAAACATGTAGTAACCCCATCATCATGTGGTTCTAACTACTACATTTATTCTCTACCTTTGCAATCAGAATTAGGAGAGAATAAACACCATAAAACCTTGAAACCTGGTAGCAATGAAAGTTGTTGCCAGGTTTTTTTTGCCTCTTTTTTACTTGTAATGACATTTATAGCTGTATTTACCATTAGTAGGTGATATCGCTATTTAGTAACAATGATATAAGTGTAAAAGCCTGTTGTTTAGGGTTTTGTTTCAATAAATGCCGGTCCTGGAGACCTCGCATATCAGGCAAGCTATGCTTATAAGTTACTATTTGGCGCATTTCTCACTTATTAATACAGCGTACTATGAGTAAGCAAAAAACCACTAAAAGTGGAGAGGCGGAGCTATGTCTAATTGAAAAATTTTCTCAGAATGTTCTAACCCGAGAAGAACAATTATTACTAAAAGGAGGAAATGGAGGTAGTACACCACCACCGCCACCACCACCGCCGCCAGGAGATGATGGTCCGGGAGAAGAAGAAGTTATGCCTGGTTAATTATTTTAAATGAGGGGAGTATAGAATTATTTTTTACTCCCCTACTTATTATTATTTCTAGCTCTGTCTACTTGCCTTCTCAATGACACCTTTATATGAAGATTTTCCATTGAAAGTATATTGTTTAGCTTTTTATCAAAATCTGGATGATCCCATTCATAGGAGCGCAATTTTGCAATTTGATATACTGCTTTTGCAAAATTGAGATAAGGTATTATGTTTTTGATAGATTTTTGTCGATACATCATCCGGCTGAATTGCGTTTTCTTTTGGTTAATCCCTGCTAAGTTTGGCTCTACCTCTAAGTGTAGACCTAATAGGCACTGAATACTTAAAAGATGCATCCTTAGATTATATACACTTCTTCGCTTTAATGCTGCTCCAAGTATATGTGAGGCCTCTGCGTATTTACCTTCATAGAAAAATAAAGTAGCCCTACTGAGGTTTTCAGCGGCTTTTCTACTGCTAGGGGGAAAATGATGTATATGATCTGTTATAAATTGTTGAGCCCACTCAAATTCCTTTTGCAGTCCAGCTGTTACTACTATATTGTCAAAAGTTCTTTCTGATATGGCTCCTTCTTCTTTATAGGCATTATAGTTAGTCCCTATTTTATAGATATCCATCAATAAAGGAGCGAAAATATTTGGGTTACGCATATAACATCTGATGCCAATAGAGCTCATTTTTGCTAATGCGAATGAGGATTCGTAATTAGATAAATGTGGAAGTAGATCCTCCAGTGAGTCTAATAATTTATGGAAATCTGTTCGATCTAATACTTCATCATATAAAAAATCAAAGGATTTAATGACTTGATAGTAGAACGCAATAAGCGGAAAATCGTCGCTTAATTGTTCCGCTTGCGCCAAAACAAAGGTTTCGATATGGTAAGGCTGGAGATTTCTCTTAATTTTTTGCTTTACCTGTCATTAGCTATATACTTCAGTTGAACCAGTACGTAATTTGCATTGGTATATCTTAAAATATCATCCTCTAAGCTATTTCTACTTGGAGCATTAGTGTATTCAGGATGATTGAAAAGTTGCCTGCATACATCTGTGAGTCTGCTTAATGATTCTACATCATGTATTTTTTTTTGAGTCAGGTAATTGATTTCGGCATTGCATGATATGTCAAATTTCTTGTATGTTGTATGTTTGCGATGATAAGCCTGTTCCATGGAACTTTGTATGCCTTTATCTTTCTCTAGGATTTGTTGCTGCAAAAACTGTTTTATGAGTTGATTAAGATCGCTTAATCTCTTGATTAAAAAAGTGTTATGATCAGTCGATCCTGAAAGCTTAGAAGGGATCATTTTATTTAAATCATGTTTCTTAAAATGAGGGTGGTAAGGTTTTAGTGCAAGTACTATGTCTATTAAAGCGGATCGTTTATTAAAATAAGGCGATTGTACGAATAAGATAAATCGTTTTAATGTAGATTTATCCCAGGAAGCTATTTCTTGAAGGCTTGAGTGCATCATGTTGGGGATTTTATGTGTTTATTGGATTGTCTAAAGTATTGATTAATAGATTGAAATAAAAATTATTTTGATTTTATTATAAATAATGAGGGATTTATACTTTTTAATTGGATGTGTGAAAATTCATTTCCACATTGTTGATGAGCTAATTGCATGGGTAATCAATACCAAAGCTTATGCAAAACTTAAAATTTGTAAATATCTATTTTGCTACTACAATAGATATATCAGAAAAGGCCAATTTTAGCTCAGCATTGTTTATGCATCTTGGAGCAGATAGAAGTTTATCAGGAAAGTCATCTACCGATTTTAGACTCAAATTTGTAAGGAAAAGGGGAGGAGTACAGCCTGTACTTATGATTTTCAGCGATGAATTTAAGGAAGATGTAAATTACCTGAAGAAGCAGTCAAATGTAAAAGTACGAGTGAAAAAGAAATGGTTCGATATGAGGGTACAAGGGGTGGAACGGCATACACAAGGAAGATTAGGGTCAACCTTAAATTAAGCGTATGGCTTTTGTTATTATTGGAATACTTAGTAGTTTTATCCAATTATGACAAATGTAAAAAATGCTATTCGTGAGCTTATTACCAGCGGGCGTATTCCTGAAGCATTAGAACAGCTGAGTGGCATAACTACAAACGATGCTACTCAGCGGAAAATTGATGTAATTAGTGCTCGTTATGAACGCTATCACAAACAGACAATCATAGGTGTCTTATCTCAGGATCAGCAAACTCTGGAATACAATAGAATTGTAAACAGTTTACTGGAGTTGTTGAGTGATGAATCGGAAATCATATCTCAGGAATCTTCTCAGTCTTCATTGATAAGTAGTGGGCTAAATCGAAAGCAGTGGAAGTACTACCTTGGGGTCCTTGCAGCTATTATTGCTGTATTAGCTGGCCTTGCAGAATTAAGTGGATACAGTTTGCGTGATTTGTTTGATGGAAAAGAGAGCATTGTAGAAGATGCCCAGCTAACGGTATATGTACATGGCCCTGGTGGGCGTCAAGATTACGTATTAGAAAACGAAGGATCATTAATTCTGGATCTTAAAAATGACCGTCGCGTTGCTCAAATTGGCCAATACGGACGTACCAATTTTGGACAAATAGGTATTTCCAAAGGTAATTCTATTCACCTTTCCGTAAAAGCGGCAAATTATGAGTTGGCCACTTTGGATAGCGATTATATATACGATGGCAACCCTATTTACTTAGAAGTTCGCTCTACCTGTCGTTATTGTACTCTAAAGGGAACTGTTCAGTATCAAAATACAATGGCAGAAGGATTAACGGTGATACTGAAAGGTACTGAGCTTATCGATACTACTGACCAAAATGGGCATTTTCATATTCAGGTACCTCCTTCAATGGAACAAGATGAATACGTACTTGTGATACTTCAAAATGGAAAAATCAAATGGGAAAATTTTGTAACACCAACTACCCAGTCACCAATTGAGATTTTACTCGACGATCTTTAAACAACTTCTATAACATAATAATGCAGCGGTTCAATATCATACTCCTTTTCTTGTGTTTTTGTCAGGTAACAAAAGCAGAGGCTTTACTTAAAGGGCGTATTACTTATCAAAATACAGGTGCTTCAGTAAAATCCATTCAGGTACTTGCGAGAGGAGCATCTCCGACCATTACTAAAACGGAGAGTGATGCTTCTGGTATATTTCGATTGGTTTTTCCTGATCATTCCCCTGGTGATACCGTAATACTGGATATTAGTACCCGAATTTATGAGTTGGTAAATCATACTAGAGAACTGGTTGTTGTTCTACCTTCTGATCCTGATAGTTATTTCATAAGATTGGTAGTGTGCAAAAAAGGAGAACGGGATCGTAATGCAGTAAAGTATTATGAAATCTCCACTTCTTACCTTACACAATCATATGAATCAGCAAAAAAGCGTTTGAATCAGAAGATAAGTCAATTAAATGATAGCTTGTCTTTAGCAAAAAACGATATTGGTGATTTACAAGATCAAATCTCTTCTTTACAACAGGAATATCAACAGCTAGAACAATATTATGAAACACAACTCGACAAGGCCTGGGTGCTTGCTGAAGAATTTGCTCTAACGGATTTGGCCCAGGCTGATAGCCTTTATAACAAGGCATTTAACTTGTTTACCAAAGGACAATTACATGAAGCTCGTCAGCTATTAGATGGTGATCAAAGAAAAAAGCATCTAAAGGACATTTATAAGAAAGAACAACAAATTAAAGAAGAAGAAGGTAAACTTAATGAACTTAAAGTTGCAATACAAGAGCAAGAAAAAAGGCTGAAATTGGAAACGGAAAGCCTTCTGGAAGTGAAAAAGCAAGAAGCTGAAAGTTCCTTACTGGCTGCTCGATTTGCCAAATTGGAATTAGATTATACTGCTGCTTTTAGGCATACAGAAGAAGCGATGCGGCTTGATAGCAGCCAAATAGATATTATTGAAACCTTGGGGGATTTGTATGCAGAAAATAATCAGCAGGATTTAGCAGCTGATTGTTTTCACAGAGCAATGGATATTGCCTATGCATTAGATGACAGTGCTCGTTTGCTAATCAAATTAGGTATCCAATCCTGGCACGATAATAGACACAAGGAAGCCGAAGTTTATCTGATGGAAGCCATGTATATTTTGTCTAAGCCTTCCCTTGCTCAGCTTCCTAATTATCAATCAGACAGAGCTCTGGCGCGGAATATATTAGGTTTTGTATTTGCTGATTTTGGGAATAGGCCAGAAGCCGAAGCCTCTTTTCAACAGGCCATTCTGATATGGGAAAACCTCAGTGCTATTGTGCCAGGCAGATATGACTATTATTTAAGCAATGCGTATGAGCATCTTGGTGCTTTTTATGATCAACAAAATGAATACCCGAAAGCGGAGAAGGCATACAATGCTGCTTTAAAGTTCCAAAAGAAACTACTGCAGGGAGACAATGGAGATAAGGCTGCACTTTCTGGCCTGTACAACAATATGGGGATATTGTATACTCACATGCAAGAGTATACTCATGCTGCCATATATCTTGATAGTGCACGGCAAATATTGAAGACTTTAACAAACCTTGCTCCCACTGTTTATGAATTGGGGCTCGCAAAAGCACAACACAATCTTGGAGATGTATATCGTCATTTAAATGAAGACCAGCTAGCCTATAATTTATTATTGTCTGCTGATTCATTGTATAAGGATAGGGTGATAATCGATCCTGATCGCTATGAACCTCTCCTGGCTTCAACTTCTAATAGCCTTGCTAACATATATGCTGATTACGAATATTACGGACAAGCAATTGCAACCTATAAAATAGCAGATAGCCTTTATCAGAAAAAATCGACATTACCAGATGGATTGTATCGCCGGGAACGGGCTACTATTGTGTATAATCTAGGAAGTGCTTATTTTTCAACGGGTCAATTAGAATTGGCAAAAGAATCACTAGAAACAGCACTGCATGAGTTTTACTGGATAGAATCAAATGGAGGAGCCGTAGCTAAAGAAATAGCTGCAACCCATCATGTGATGGGAAAGGTCAATCTCTATCAAGATGATTACCCAAAAGCAAAAATGTACTTTGATACAGCTTTGATATGGTATGATACATTACGTTCTATCTCTCCTATGTTCAGTAAAGAGGAGAGTGCAAAGGTCTATCTTGACCTGGGGCCTATGCATGCAGGTATAGGGGAAATGGATGAAGCAGAAAGGTCTTTTTTGAAGGCCCAGGAACATTATGAATGGCTTCATCAGCAATCTCCTGAATCCTACGCTCCTGTTCTTGCCTATTGCCAAACAGATCTGGGTTTTTTTTATTTTAGCAATGATAAACCAGATCAAGCGCTACCTTATCTACAGCAAAGTGCGGCCACTTTCAGAAGGCTGGCAAAAGAGTCTCCTGAGTCTTTTGAGATGGAATTGTGTAGAGCTTTGCTTATACAAGGGGCTGTATTAGCTAATAATAATCAGGCTAAAGCCAATGAACGATTACTCGAAGCAAAAAGGATCGCGGCTCGTTATCCTGATGCTCCATTTAGTGCAACAGTCAATCAAATATTTGGACAATATTTCAGAGAATAAAGTATTCCCTGAAGAGGCTGATGTCTCTCCTCAAGCTGATTAGATAGAAGAAAGACATCAACGATCGTTCTAATCCATAGCGGAAGGTTGAAAACCTTTAACTGCTTAATGGTAAATTCCTCAAACGTTCACCCGTCAGGCTAAAAAAGGCATTGCCAATAGCAGCGCCGATCGGCCCCAGAGGCGGTTCGCCTACTCCTGAGGGTTTGTCTCCTCCTTCCAATAGTACAACATCAATTTCTTTTGGAGCATGTTTCATCAAAGCCATTTTGTAGGCTCCATAAATAGTAGGCCCTACAGCACCATTTTTAATTTCCATTTTCTCGAACATAGCTGCGCTTAAGCCCATGATGATGGCGCCTTCGCATTGAGCTCTTACCGCATCGGGATTGATAACAATACCTGGATCAATTGCACAAGTTACTTTGTGTACTTTGATGCGGCCATCTTCTATTGATATTTCAACTACCTGGGCAACGGGGGTATTGGCATCTGTAGAAGCAGCAAAGCCCATGGCATGGCCAGTAGGAAGTTCTTTGCCCCACACTGCTTTATCGGCAGCAGCCTTAATAACACCTTTCAGGCGTCTTCCTCTTTCATTATCCTTAATTTGGCCTAAACGAAATTGCACAGGGTCTTTCCCCGCTTTATGAGCTAATTCATCCATAAAACTCTCTATAGCAAAGGTATTGGCGAGCAAGCCCAGGCTCCTCCACCAACTGGTTGCAAAGGGCAGTTTTACTCTCCATGAAACGGCTCTATAATTGGGAATACCTGTGTATTGAATCATGCCTCCTCTCCAGGCACCAATGTCGGCTCCTATTACGCCTTCCAGGAAAGAAGGGAATAGCACACTTCCAAAGGCGACATCGCCACTGGATACATTGTGTTCAATCGCGGTTATATCACCATTTTCGTCCAACTTGGCTTTGAGGACATGATGGGTAGGAGGGCGGAACGTATCATGCTGAAACTCCTGCATGCGATCAAAGAAAACATGTACCGGTTTGCCAACTGCTTTGGAAATTGCAGCGGCCTGCATAGCATTAGGGGTATGTAAGCGGCGTCCAAAACCTCCACCCAAAAAAGTAGACTTTATTTCTACTTGCTCTTCCTTCATTCCCAGGCGCTTTGCTACTTCTGCCTGGGTATATTTTGCTACTTGAGTAGATATTTGGATAATGGCTTTGTCCGACTGTACATCTGCAACCGCTCCATTCGGTTCAATTTGTGCATGGGCACCAATGGGAGAAGTGTATTCAACTTCTATTACATCTTCACCAGAGAGCATTTTTTTAGGAGCACCGGCTCTCTGAATTTCTACTGCTTCTCCTTGCCCTACTTTTATCATGGCATCTACATCTGCCTGTTCCCATACTTTATTGGTTTTCCAGCTGACTTCAATTTCTTTTGCTGCTGCAATAGCCTGGGTTTTGGTTTCAGCTACAGCTGCTACGAAATCTTTTTCTTCTACTATTTTTATTACTCCGGGCATTCCCTGAGCCTTGCTCACATCTGCACTAACAAATACGGTATCGATTTTAGAAGGCCTTACCACATGAGCGTATAGCATTCCTGGAATGCTGGCATCCATCCCAAAAATGGGTGCACCCATTACTTTCGCTTCCAGGTCGACTCTCGGAACGGCTTTTCCTATTACTTTAAAATCTTTGCGATCCTTGAGTTGTACTTTTTTAGGTTCTTTCCACTCAGTAGCTTGTTGTACAATTTCTCCAAAAGTAATAGACTGGCCACCTCCTTCAATAAGGCCATCACTATTTACTGCCAATTGCTCTACTGGAATCCCCAATAGTTCAGAAGCATTACTTTTAAGCATTTCACGCATTTTGGCTGCGAGTTCCCGTAATGGCTGCCACAGGCCCGACATCGTATCACTGCCTCCTGTCGACCGAGGATCTACTGGCCGGCCATTGGTAGAAGCATGGACTACTTCAATTTTATTGATATCCACTCCCAGCTCTTCTGCTACCAGTTGGGCCATACCCGTAAATATTCCTTGACCCATTTCAACTTTTGGAGAGTGAAGAATAATTTTATTATCTGCGGTGACTTCAAACCAGGTAATGGCAGAGGCTTTATTATTGTAAGCCATATCTATTTCATTAGCAGTGGTAGCTAATGTGCGACGTAGTGGAGAACAACTCAAATAACCAACTCCTATCATAACGCCTGCACCAACAGAGGCTCTTATAAGAAACTTCCTTCTTGAAAATTGCTTTTTACTTTGTTCTGTTTTGCTCATGTTAGAAGTATTTAGAACGTGTTTAAATTTAGTTTTTTGAATAATATGAAATGCATTACAAAGCCGCACGAAGCTCATTTTGAGGTGCATACTTGTAAAGTACGTACCGAAAAATAGCTAAAGTCCGGTGAAGTAAGGCGTTCATATTAGCGAAAGGATTAATTTTAAACATGTTCTTAATT
>JAKSDI010000246.1 GCA_022360175.1 Chitinophagales bacterium | reverse complement strand
CCATAAAAAGATTAATTAAATGTGCTCTCTTACTTAATATTTTGTATAAATAATTTATTCCCTCCGTGGAGGCATATTAGAGATAGACATGGTAGGTGTGCATTGGCTGATGCCAAATGGATTACAGAAGCTATTCAATCCCATTAGAAGCTGAAGACTAAATTCCTTTTCTGTAGCTATGTCTATACATGCCCAATTGCAAAAGCCTGACTCGGCTCTTATATCAAGTAAGTAGGAATGATTTCCAGGAATGGAAAAGGATGAAAAGTTTGACTTTCTGTCTGGGAGGAAAAAAAGAGACACTGGTTATTTTATCAGGAACCAGTAGTAGAGACAGCGATTGAGATGATCTTCTATTTAAATCATGGTGATTATCATCGTCATCTTCTTCTTCTATTTCAAGATATTCGAGGATTTTACCTAGTGATGATAAATCAGAAGAAGGTATTTTTTCAGATATCTTTTGACCAGAATCAATCGCATAGATGTTGCTGCTGTCTTGCAGAACTTCCTGTATACTCAGGCCTCCCAGAAAGGCAAGGAGTAAGGAGGGTATCACTACCCACTTCATAAACTCTATACCGTTGATTTTCTTTTTAATCTCTGACATCACTTATAATAATGGCGCAATTTAGTCCAAAATATTATTAATTGCAATTTTTCCTATGTGGCCACAAAAGTCTTTTATATCTAATATTATATATTTTGGATATCAATCTCTTCCAAAACAACAGAAATGACAATTAAGAAAAATATCGTTTTACCAAATGCTGATGTAAGATCAGAAATCTTTTTAATGTTGTATGAAAATGAAAACGATACGATTAAAAGCAGAATAAACTTTCGGCAAAATCTATTTAGTTTTCTAATCGATGGCCGTAAAGAAATTTACAATACTCAAAATCCCAGTTTTCTATCTGGAAATGAATTTGCTTTAATTACCGCCCCAAACTGTCTGATGACTGAAAAAAGATCATCACCAGGAGAGCATTACAAAAGCATTCTGTTATTCTTCAGTAATAAAATCCTCGATGAATTTAAACTAAAGCATCAAGACCTGATTCAAAAGAATTCATCAAACTCCCCACAGGATATCCTTATATTTTCATATGACAATTATGGCCTCCTTTTCCGCTCATCTCTTGACTTACTCCTGAAGAATAAACACGCTTCGGGGTCAGAGTTGCTAAAAACAAAATTTAATGAGATAATGCTGTATCTACTACAAAGCGAACCTGAAAAAATAAGCGCACTCTTAAATAATAGATATCATGAACACGAACTGGTATTCAAAGCAACAATCGAAAACAACCTATACTCGCAATTAGATGTAGAAGAACTTGCATTCCTATGTAATATGAGCCTGTCTACATTTAAGAGATACTTCCATTTATATTACAATACATCACCTCGGAAATATTTTATCCACAGGAAACTTGAAATAGCGGATTATCTGTTAAAAAAAGGGGAGAGGCCAAAAGATGTCTTCCAAAAAGCAGGTTATAAGACGCTATCTAATTTCATAAAAGCCTATAAAGCCCATTTTGGCGAAACGCCCGGCAGAAGAAAGAAAGTTTGAACTTTTAGGAATACTTTATAAGCCTTTTAGATCATATTCTCATGGTAATTTTGTGATGAATTACAAACAGAATTTATCATGAAAACATTGATCTTTTTTTTATTTGCGGCCACATTTGTGACCTTTATTAACGCTCAAACATTTACGCTTGAAAGTGAGGATATTGGCGGCCAAATTACCAACAAACAGGTCTTCAACGGTTTTGGGTGCACTGGTGAAAATGTTTCACCGCAATTGTCCTGGAGTGATGCTCCTGAGCATACCAAAAGTTTTGCTATAACTGTCTACGATCCTGATGCTCCTACAGGAAGTGGCTGGTGGCACTGGGTCGCCTTTGATATTCCTGCCAACGTAAGCCAATTAAAAAGAAATGCCGGTTATGTTTCAAAAAACTTGATGCCAGAAGGTAGTATCCAAAGTGTAACCGATTATGGACAAGCCGGTTATGGCGGGCCTTGCCCTCCGGAAGGAGATGATGACCACCAATACATCTTCACCATTTATGCCCTGAGCACCGATAAACTTGGTTTGGATGCAAATGCTAGCCCGGCATTAGTTGGCTATTATCTACACACTAATGCCATTGCAAAAGCCTCAATTGTATCTTATTTTAAACGATAATGAATATGAAAATCAACAATATTGATCATGTTGTGCTTACAGCAAGTGATATAGAAACTACATGCCGCTTTTATACAGAGGTGCTTGGCATGAAGGAGATAACTTTTGGAGAAGGGCGAAAAGCCCTTCTCTTTGGTACCCAGAAAATCAATCTCCATCAAAAAGGAAAAGAAATTGAACCCAAAGCGACACATCCCATACCCGGTTCATTAGACATTTGCCTGATTGCTGATACTCCGCTAGAAGAAGTAGAAAAAGAGCTCAAGCATCGGGACATTACTATCATTGAAGGAATCGTTGAGCGAACTGGAGCCAACGGAAGAATAAAGTCAATATATATCAATGATCCCGATGGAAATTTAATTGAAATTTCGAATTATATCCATTACTAAAAAATTCCACATCAAAGGTCAACAAAAGGTTAATCCTATTAAGTAGTAACTCCTTCCAACTTTGAATAATCGTTATTCTTGTAGGTGTTGTTTTAGCAAACTATCTTTGCCTACTTGAAAATTATACGATGAGTTATAAACCATTATCAAAACTTCTACTTTTTCTTTTTTTACTCGTGGCATCGGTATTGACTGCACAGCCACCTACAGGCCTTTCCGGTGGCTCATCAAGGACTCCAGCTCAGCAGGGAGAAGTATTGTTGGATACCTTTGATGTGTATTATTTTTATGCAGATAACCCCAACCAGGAAATTCCCTTTTCAGATACTTCTCTCATTAATGACTTTCGCCAGTACGATCCTGTACGTCGCTTTGCTGTAGATTATCGTCACCTTGGCAATCTGGGATCTGCTCATGAGCCCATTTTTTTTCAGGCTGTAAATAGACGAGGTTTTGATGTAGGGCTTAATCAGTTTGATTTATATACAACTACAGGCAAGGAATTGCGCTACTATCGAGTAGAACAACCCTTCTCTGAAGTTTCTTACACTCTGGGAGGCGAACAAGCCGATGGGTATACCCGTGCTAAATTAAGTCGCAATTTTGCCAATGGCCTAAATTATACACTGGATTATAACCGCATCAATCAGCTGGGAGATCGGCTCCAGTATCCAAATCAAAATACCAGAAATACCGCTTTCACCAATGGGATGTGGTTTGCTCCCAAGGGCGGGAAATACGAATCCTTTTTCAGCTTTGCCAACAACACTATTGAGCAGGAAGATAATGGAGGGGTTACGGTAGAACCAGAAAGGGATGGAGAGTTTAACAGTGCCAACTCTGCTGAGGTATTCATCGATGACGCACGAAGCCGTTATGCACATCGAGAACTAATGTACACTCAATATTATCGCTTCGGAGGAGGTGTTGATTCTATTAAAGGACAACGGCGCGCTTTCACCGTCGCACATCAGGCCATCTTTAATACCAGTACCTATAAGTACTACGATGACATCACTAGCACACAGGATACCTTGTTTTTCTCTTACCACCCAGCATTATTTTCTGATGAAAGAGGGATACGCCGTTATTTTCGACATCGCAAACTGGAAAACAGCTTTAAGTTAGCCACTTTCCGTCTCGCAAAATCCTCTTCCAAAGGTGCTCAAAATCAGCGTGATCTTTTTGAAGTAGGCGCTGTACAGAGCTTTAACTGGATAACAGAGACCGGAGCCGACACAACTATTAATAATCTTTTCCTTACTGGCCGTTATCGATTCAATCCTAACGAACGCCTTCTCATAGACCTTAATGCTCGATTAGGGCTTTGGGATAATGCCGGAGATTATCGTTTAAGCGGAGAGCTTTATTTTGATTTCAAAAAACTGGGAAGCCTTCGCCTTGAAGGTATTAATCAACTCTACTCTCCTACCTTTACCCAACATCGTTTGTACCTCACAGAGAAACAGATTTACAATAACAATTTTGACAAAACACTATCGACTACTCTTTCTGCTACCTATAGCTTACCATCTGTACGTTTCTCTGCAAGCGGGCAATATCACTTATTAAACAATTATATTTATTTCGATACGACTGGCCTTCCTGTGCAAACAGGTGTTCCTATTAGCATTATTCAACTACAAATACAAAAGAATTTCAAGCTTGGGCCTATTCATCTAGACAACACGGTAGCGCTGCAACAAGCTAGTGAGGATTTTATTCGTATACCTTCTATTTATTCTAAGCATAGCCTCTATTATGCAGGACGCTGGTTTAAGGCACTGGATGTAATGGTTGGATTTGATTTAAGGATGAATGATACCTACTTTGCTCATTACTACAATCCCGTTACTGGCCAATTCCAATTACAGGATCGCAAAGCAGTAGATTTTTATCCTGCGCTGGATGCTTTCCTTAGTTTCAAAGTCACGCGCTTCCGAGCATTTGTGAAATTTGAAAACGCTACTGCTCTGATTGATCCAGGTACTTTTTATTATCAAACAGCTTTTTATCCTCACTTTAATTCGGCGGTAAGGATAGGCATTACGTGGAGGTTTTTGAATTAATGAACCTATAATACCCTGCCTACTTTCATCTATAAAACAGGCAAGGTATTACAGCTGTTACTTTATTCATCAACACCGCTTCTTACCATTTACTCACGTAATACTCCAAATACTTACACTCTGCTATCGCTTTCCGATAGTAGTTGGTGTTTTTATAATTTCGTTCTAGCGTATCAAAGTATTTGCGGTAACCTGCATTTTTGATATCCTTGTGGAAAGCGCGGTATTGTTCTACATCATAGTAAGTATCCGGCACCTCGTATTTTCCCCACCAATATTGATCAGGATCCTCTTCTTCTGATTCTTTAGCAAAGTACAGATTTTGCTCTGCTTTAGCGGCCATAAAACAAGCTTTGGCAGCAAACTCATCACTAGGAGCATACTTCATTGCCTTGTCATAAAAATCGAGCGCCGCCTGGCAATCATAATAACCAGTATACATAGAGCCGCTGCGATAATAATTCATCAAATAATAAGCAGGGCCAAAGTAGGTCATATTGTAATAAGCATTCCCCAGTAGGTAATAATCCGTTGGACTATGAGTACGGTCTGCCAATTCTTTCATTTCAATGAGCTTTCGCACAAAGCTTTTACGAGTATATTTGGCGGTTGTACGAGTATAGCAATCCCACACACAATCCTGAATATCCATATTAAAAGGGTTGTGCATCAACTCAAAATCAAAACTATCAGGTAGGCTTTCAAAAATAGCAAGGGCTGCGTCCAGCTGATCGGGATCCCTCATAAGCAAAGTCCCCTTTATATCCTGGAGTATGTACTCCATGTTTTTTAAGCTAGCTACAGTATCCTTAATAAACGCACTCCAGGAGTTGTGAATATTAAAATAGTGCTTAAGTGCTAATAACTCCAAGTCGGTATGTTCAGATTGGCGAACAAAACTCAATAGCTCTTCCACATTTGCCATCTCCGGGTTATCTTTCTCATTGAATATAAGGTCACGGGCAAACATATTTCCCAACATCTCTTTTCCACTTTTACGGGCTTTAAAAGCCAGTAGATCAAGTATAAATTCCTGATTATTACGATCTGTAAAGAAATGCGTTTTAGGATCGTCAAAAATACTGGTAATATCAGCCGCTAGCTGGTTTTGCTCTTCTACACTTAACTGGTCTTGCTCAATAATCAAAATAGCCATTTCAATTTCCTTGGCTATCTTATCATATGGAGCATTTAAAGAGGCATTGGATTTGAGTGTAGACTTAGCTGTTTCCAGTTTGCCACTGATAAACTCAAGATATGCTTTAGCTGCAATCCAGAAGCCATCTTTGCGGTTGTTGTAGTAAACCGTGTTTACAAAGCCGAGCAATTCCCCTACATAAGCTGCATAATCTTTATTTTGCAGCAGATGTCCTTTTTGTTCCAGATTACCTATTAAGGTTTCAATAGGAGCATCGCTGAAATAGCTAAAATTCTCCTGCTCTACTTTATTGATCTCTCTGGCTAATAACAATTTTAGCCATTCATGATTTCCCAGCAAGCTAAAAATATCACGAGCATCCTGTAGCCCTAGCGCATCACTTTTGCTTCCCCTTAGAAAGTGCATGAGTGCTTTCTCTTCTGAAGTACCACACAAAGCATAAGTCTTCTCCCAATCCTTTTGATTAGTAATATGAAAACTGTAATAAGCACTATGACGACGGCTTCGACACTCTTGAAATACTTTCATAAAGTGGTAATAAGCCTCTGCATTTTTATTCTTCTCCAGTTCTATCCCAGCCATATGATCCATTGCCCAATAATGAATCATGCCTGTTTTTTGAGCATCTTTGAAATGCTCATTATACAAAGCTATTGCTTTATCCAATTGACCACTATATCTATAAGCCTTCAACAACTGATAGGCATACCTATCCTTCAGAAAGGCAAATTGTTCTTTTTTATGATGATCTTTCAATTTTCGGATTAGCGCCTCTTTTTCTGCATCAGACATTGATTCTGGTGGATCATAGTACCATACATCTGCATTATCTGCCAGTGCTTCCAATTCGAGCGATAGTTTAAAATAAGTCTTGGCAGCTTGTGCTTTAGCTTCTGGCAGGCTTGTATTATTGAACATGATACTATTCACCAGCACCGAACGCTCCACAGAGCCATATTCTTTATTATATATTCCATAAAGCAGCCTTTCTAATGCTTTTTGATCTACTCCCTTACGGAAAAAGCTATTCCAGGCACGTAAGTTGTCTTGCGAATAGTCAGCATCAGTCCATATGTGTCGATATTCATGAGTCGTAGCAAAAGTAGGCCCATACTGTTGATCAAATAACCACTCCGGCACAAAGAGATTAAAATAATGATAAGAATAATCATAAGGGCCGCAAGCATAGGTATTGACTGGTAAAAAGCTACTGAAAATAGTGCTTAACAATACGATCAATGCTGTCAGGCGGATAGAGGCTTGGCAGCGCTTCATCCAGGTGGTAGAATAAGAGTGTTCCACTTCGGTTTTTGATTTTGTTTAAAGCATTTGCTGCAGTTTCCAGAGCATCCGTAGTAGGAGTTTCTAGTCGCAGGCGGTCCCCTTTATAGAGATAATGCTCCTCAAAATAGAGGTTTTGTTTTACAAGAAACGTGTTTTCTCCCGTTTTTTCAATAGCATCCAACTCCAGTAAATCATTCGTCGCTCCTCCTTTAATAATAGTCTCCAACTTTCCCAGCCGATATACCAGGTACCAGGAATAAACAGGTAGTGCGACATCTAATTTCAATGGATAAGCAGCTCCGGTGAGATAAGCTTGCCCTTTTTCATTATTCAAAATACTATTGACCTCTTCAACGTCTTCAATATCTCCCATATTGTAATACATCAAAGTAGCTTTATCTACAGGGGGAACACCTGTCTCTTCTGGGTAGCGTAATTGATGCAGGCGCAGTGTACTATTCAGAATAGCATCTCCTTTAAGTTGATGGATAGTATTTAAAAAGGCAAAATAAGCCTGTCGGGTAGAAGGCGTCCAGTCGCAATCAAATTGATACTCATGGGGAGTGATGCTATATTTTTCATTGATCTGCTGCACATAATCCCAGATCTGCTCCGCTAACCTTTCGGGCTGTAGATTCTCTTTTTGAAAGGTCCGGTTGGTAATATAAATACAAGGCACTATATCATAATCCTGATAGGCCGTGCCTATAAAATGAACAGGGCTCACGGGCCTGACCTGGCCACCTTCTAAATCTATGTCGATATATTTCACAAATAAGCGTTCTACTTCCTGATCGACCAATAATTGATTTAGTGCATCTGACAAATCAAAAGTTGACTTCCAATGGTAAAAGGCTACCTCTTCATCAATAGAAGGCTGACAAGAATACACTAATGAGCTAATGAAAAGTATAGCAATCAGAGGTTTAAGTTTATTTAAAAACAAAAAATTTAACATTTACTTTAAGTTAAAACAATTTATTTTATCTATCTTGCGGGCGATTATCCGACTGTTATAATCTTAAATTATTCCACTTTATTGTAAACCTATAAAATTAAGACCAATGAATACTCAAGAAATCGCCAATCGATTAGTAGAATTATGTCGTCAGGGTCAAAATGTACAAGCTATTGATGAATTGTATCATGACGACATTCTCAGTGTAGAAGCTGCTGGTGAACCTAAAGAATTAAAAGGGAAAACTGCTGTACGTGGAAAATCTGAATGGTGGGCTGACACCTTTGAGGTTACCGGTGGAGAAATTTCAGATCCTATCGTTGCTGGCAATCATTTCTCTATAGGTATGCTTGTTGATACTACCAACAAAAAAACGGGCGAAAAAAGCCATATGGAAGAGATTTGCCTTTATGAAGTAAAGGACGGTAAGATCATTCGTGAAGAATTCTTCTATCCTGCAGGGTAAAGTATCGTGATTGGTGAATGGTGATTATTCCCCTCCAAATCACTGATCACTATTCACCATATCACTCACGCTCCTCTCCCCTTCTTAAACAACACCAAAAATATCAAGCCGATTATCAAGCCGAAACCTCCTGGTATCAGCCAAATTATTTCCCAATGATGGCTATCATTTGCTAAAGTAAATATCCTGACAGTCTCTCCTGCAATAAAGGTCCCGATTAAAGCACCAATCCCCATAGTGACCTGTGCCATAAATCCCTGAGCGGTACTACGCACATGAACAGGTACAATACGATCAATGTATATCTGTGCTGTAAAAAAAGTAAAATTAAAGGCTACTCCATGTAAAAGAATAGCTGTATAAAACATCCACACCCCATGATCCATATCTCCCCATGCGAACAACAAGTAACGGCCACCCCATACCAATATACCAATCCCTATAATCCATTTAAAGGATATCCGGGAAAAGAAAAAAGGCATTAGCAACATAATGAAAAGCTCAGAAACCTGCCCAAGAGCCATTTTTCCTGCGGCATTTTCCATGCCTAATTCATTCAGAAAAGGATTGACAAAACTGTAGTAATAACCAGATGGTACTGCGATCAATGTCAGGAAAATCACCAGCACACTAAAATTGCGTTTTTTAAATAAAGCCAATACTTCAGGGCCGAGTATCGTCTTTAACGTCAATTTTCCTTCTCGTGGCTGAGGAGGAGTGGCTGGAAGGCTTAAACAAAATAAACCATGAACTATAGAGGAAGCTGCAGCCAATTGCAGTGGATGTACAGAGTATTCCCAATCCAGCCAACTAACCAAAAAGCCTGATAATACCCAACCAATTGTACCCCATACCCGTACTTTCGGAAAGTCTTTTGTAGTATTAATTAAATGATGAAAAGCTAAAGAACTCGATAATGCAAACGTAGGCATATACAATAGTGCATATCCTATAAGGACAGGATAAAACCATCGAAACTCTGTAATAAAGGATAAAGCAAACATTACTCCCCCTCCCAGTAAATG
>JAKSDI010000075.1 GCA_022360175.1 Chitinophagales bacterium | reverse complement strand
GTCATTGGTGCAGTAGCGTATTGGTTAGTTGTCAGGAATTTGATGTCAGAATTAAAACCACCTAACTGAAACGAATTCGGCTCTACCCAATTTCCACTTCCTACATAACCCACATAACCTTTCAGGCCTCCTTCTGAATTGAAGTAAGTCCCCGCAAAACCCTCTGCACTTTCGTTATTCACCGTCATCACACCATCTGCTGCTGCATTCGTTGATACACTTAATTTGCGATCCGGAGCATTCGTACCAATCCCTACACTTTGATTGGCATTGCTGATCGTCATTGGTGCAGTAGCGTATTGGTTAGTTGTCAGGAATTTGATGTCAGAATTAAAACCACCTAACTGAAACGAATTCGGCTCTACCCAATTTCCACTTCCTACATAACCCACATAACCTTTCAGCCCTCCTTCCGAATTGAAGTAAGTACCCGCAAAACCCTCTGCACTTTCGTTATTCACCGTCATAACACCATCTGTTGCCGCATTCGTTGATACACTTAATTTGCGGTCTGGGGTAGTTGTACCGATACCCACATTGCCACTATTATTATTGCTAATATTGTCACCTTCTTCGCTCCATGAAGAACTCCCTCCTGCATTACCCGCCTGAAGTGCATAAGGCACACTCAATAGTTCTGAAGAACCAATGACCTCTAGATTATTTCCACCTGTTGGATCCAATAAAATACGTAAAGAAGTAGGAAAACTCCAGTCTATATTTTCCCAAACCCCTCCAACAATAATTCCTCGCCCTATTTCTAAACTTACCAAGCCATAAGCATTAGTGGTTACTTCATGATCTTCTGAATAGATGGGAGTATTATTTTGATTTATGTCGATTCCTATTCTGACTGCTTGATTCCCCAGAATTTCGCCAGCTGCATCACGGATTACCGTTTGGTATTTGAAGGCACTAGGTACTTCCTGTGCCTGAATACTTAGTGCAATAAAAAGAAATGACAATATGGGTAAAGTGATTTTTTTCATTATTAATCAGTTTTAATAATTTTAAAGGTTTTGATGTTTTGCCTCTTTTCGCCAATGAGTTTTAGGTAGTAAGTACCAACTGCCAAGCGAGTCAAATTAAATTGACTTACTGCCTCCTCTGGTAATTTCCGTTGGGTGGTTAGTACTTGTCCTTGTGTGTTCGTTAATTCCAGGTGTATGTTTCCTGTGAATTCAGGAATTTCCACATTAATTATTTCCGCAGTTGGATTTGGATAAATATTTACAACAATATCTTCTTTCATACTTTCTACTGAAGTAATAGTCAGATTAGATTGTTGAAATCCCTGAGTTAAAGTAACGGCGTCCGTTTCTATTGTTTCGGTTACAATTTCACCTAAAGTCCAGCTCATTTTCACATTAGCTGTTTCATAATAATCGCCAGAGGCAGCAATTACTTCAGGAGAAACTGACTGACCGAAAACACCAACAGAAATTAACAAGCAGCTTAGAAATAGAAGTTGTTTTTTCATAGATGTTGTTGTTTTAGTCAATAAATGGTTCTAGACTTTATTCACGTATTAGGTTCAGAGTGTAAAACCATTGCGTTTTAAATACGAAGTAAACCTACATTAAAACTCATTTCACTCAAAAGACATTTCTATTTACCTACCACAAAAAAAAAAACCCACCAACCAACATAAAACATTAATAATCAATTATTTAAAAATAGATTCAACCATTACAAAATCAACACTTACCGAAGATTTAATTCCACTATAATCATGAATAAATTTCAAAAATGGATTCTCGTATTTTTTTATTCTATGCTCGTGAAACCTTGCATCCTTTTACATTTTAAATCTTCTTTTTTTGCATTATCCTGACTAATCCCGTTCTTGTAATCGATTAGACCTTAAATGTTATGGCTACTTCAGCAGTTCGAAAATTCGGAACCGCCCCTGTATTTTTTACAGCAATATCCACTATTCTGGGGGCAGTTATGTTTTTACGTTTTGGCTTTGCCGTAGGGCAAGTAGGCTTTGCAGGGACTATCTTAATTATACTAATCGGGCATGCTGTAACAATTCCTACTGCCATGGCTATTGCAGAGATAGCTACCAACCAAAAAGTAGAAGGAGGTGGAGAATACTATATTATTTCCCGTTCATTTGGACTGGTAATTGGCTCTTCTATAGGTATTGCCTTATATTTTTCTCAGGCCATAAGTGTAGCATTTTATATCATAGCATTTTCAGAAGCTTTTGGAAGCCTCTTTGATTATTTACTTACCAGCTACCATTTACACCCGGCATTAGAGTGGCTTTTGTCTAAGAAACAAACGGTGAGTATTCCCGCTCTTTTCTTACTTACTGCAATGGTTTTAATAAAAGGAGCTGACCTGGGAGTTAAGATGTTGTATGTAGTAGTTGCTACGCTTTTTGTAGCATTGATTGCCTTTTTTATTGGTCAAACCGAATTTAGCCAAACACAAGAGTTAGACCCTTTTGCTACAGTAGCTCAGGAAATACCTACCGATAACAATACATCATCGACACTGGATTCTACAACACTTTCCTCCCATAGAGAAGATAGTATTATTGCTAATTATCCGAACCCGAATGTTCCTCAAATACGCCAGGCAGATCCGGCCAGACAACAGGCTCCTCGGAGAAACCCTATAGAAAAAGTGAGCTTTTTTACTGTATTTGCTATTATTTTCCCTGCTTTCACAGGAATGACAGCAGGAGTGGGGCTCTCAGGTGATCTTAAAAACCCAGGCAGGTCTATTCCTTTGGGTACCCTGGCAGGAACGCTTACAGGTATGGTCGTTTACTTATTTATAGCCTACAAATTAGCTTCTTCTGCCAGCCCTGAACAATTAGCGGACACTAGTCAATTGGTGATGGCCAACATCGCCTGGCAAGGCTGGTGGTTAATTCCTGTGGGCCTGGCTGCCGCTACTATTTCTTCTGCTATAGGTTCGATATTGGTAGCTCCTCGTACTTTGCAGGCCATAGCAAGAGATCGCTTACTGCCTTC
The DNA here is from genome assembly GCA_022360175.1 of Chitinophagales bacterium. GTDB lineage: Bacteria > Bacteroidota > Bacteroidia > Chitinophagales > Saprospiraceae > JAKSDI01. The sequence goes on along the minus strand of JAKSDI010000075.1, from coordinate 51,929 downwards.
CAGAAAGATTACATATTGGTTGTCCAGAGGACGAGGACATAATGATGAGCCTTACAATTCTACTATTGCAACAGTAGTCATTGCTTTTATTTTTATCATGATGGGAGGCTTAGATGCTGTTGCAGAAATTATCTCCATGTTTTTCATGGTGACCTATGGTTCCTTATGCCTTATCTCGTTCTTACAACATTTTGCAGCAGATCCTTCTTATCGGCCTACTTTCCGCTCACGTTGGTATATATCTTTATTCGGGGCTCTTGCATGTTTTGGATTAATGTTTTTCATGAATCCGGCTTATGCTTTCTTTTCCTTGATGCTGATGGTTGTTTTTTACCTTTTGGTAAGTTATTATAATCCCGACCGTAAAAACCTGGCGGTCATTTTCCAGGGTGTAATATTTCAGATCAGTCGCCAGTTACAAGTTTTTTTACAAAAAACGGATAAAGAACAAACAGCAAGTTGGCGCCCTTCCGCAGTGTGTATTTCTCAATATTCATTTGATCGCCTGGCTGCCTTCAATATGCTGAGGTGGTTGTCGCAGCGTTATGGTTTTGGTACCTATATCCATAAAATCAATGGATATTTATCAAAGAGTACTCATAAGGAAGCTCGTAAAGCCAAGGATCGGCTAATCAAAATGGCGGAAGCCAGTGATAGCAATATATACATAGATACCTTAATTAGTCCTTCTTACACTTCAGCTGTAGCGCAGGTGATACAATTGCCAGGGATTTCAGGTACGGAGAATAATCTATTATTAGTAGAATTTTCAAAGCAGAGACAAAGCAATTTAGAAGATATCGTAGATAATTTCAAACTAATAAAATCTGTAGATTTTGACCTTATCATACTGGGAAGTTCAGAGCGTGGTTATGGCCTAAAACAAGCCATCCATATTTGGCTTACTTCAAATGATTTTGAAAATGCCAATCTGATGATTTTACTAGCTTATATCCTGCTTGGGCATAGAGAGTGGAACAAAGGGCATATTAAAATATTCGCTATCTATCCCGACGACAGTTGCGACAATGAGCGTCGTCGTTTATTTAGTCTGATTGAAGCAGGCCAATTACCTATTTCACCAAAAAACATAGAGATTATTCCGCACAAGCCAGACATTGGGCCAAGAGTAATCATCAATGAAAAATCGAAAGACGCAGATTTAACTATTATAGGATTCAGAGATGAAGCGATTAAACACGATGGTGTATCGGTATTCAAAGGTTATGAAGAAATAGGTAATACCCTTTTTGTTAATGCTGCCACTCAGATAGAAATAAAATAAAAGCAAAAAGGCTACCATTTTACTGGTAGCCTGAGTGTGCTTTTGAGGGCACAACTATGGTCAACAATTACATTTTTCTACTGCCACTGCCCTATTAATTTGTCGATGATGGATTAATCCATATCCGTTTCGTATTAATGGCCATGCATTCAGTCGTAAAGAAAAGGCACAGGTACTTGTTAGCCCATTCGTCATCGGGGAACTGGATATTGTACTTTGAGCAGGAGTTGACAAGCCTGTATAACTCGCCGCAGAGGCCAAATTGCCACCGCCCCCACTTAGGCCTTTATAATAATAGAGCCTCCAATAATATAAGCGTCCATTCTCCTGGTTTACTGTAGTATGAATATCAAAAGGTACATTGGCATGCTTAACAACACCACACGCACCTGTAGCGGCGGGTACTTGTATATCTAATTCTGGAGCCTTATTGTCTAATTGCATGATCAGGTCGCACCGATCTGCCATTGGAGGTAGTGTAATACCCGGTCCGGCAGTGCCGTCGCGATAGTCGACTTGCGAAGAATCCATCTTATTGCCATTTTCATCAAACACTTCCAACCTGAGGGTATATTTACCTTCATCTGCTACTTGCAACAGAGGGTAACTGTTAGGTGATAAGGTTCGCCATTGTCCTATTCTCTGAATATTGTACCAATAAAAATGATTGGTATCTCTGACTTCATAGAGATTAGGAGTACCGTTGATATTAAATGGACCTAAAGCATAAGAAGTAGATAGTAAAGTATTTTTATTTACTCTAGTATCAGATAGTGGTACATTTATAGGGGTGAAACTCCCCATTCCTTTACGGATAGAAAGCCGATAGTATCGCTTGCTGACACCACTGGAAAGAGTATCTCCAAAAACGGCGTGTACATTCAAATTGCCACCATACGCAACATTACTCCAGGCACCTTCTTCATAAGTACCTTTAGTTTGATCAATATGATATACTTCATCATTTCCAATACGAGTGAAGAAAGTAGAAGTACCGCGAACGTCTGTACCGTCACAGCCACTGCCACAGATGATTTCTTCATTATCGAGTGTAAGATTGATCGTTCCACTGGTGCTATTCCATCGAACACTAGTGTATGGGTCCAGGTAAATTACTTGCTCTACTCCATCTATCACCTGAGTCACTTTGATGATAATATCCGGTAGGCTATCAAAACGGAAGTGTCCATTTCTGAAATGAATAGGCCACCATTTGAAACAGCAGCGATAATTACCATTACAATCAGTGGTTGTACTACAGATCAGGCGTTTGCTGTAAAAACAGCGAGGCCAGAAAACCCAGGGAGCTATTTTACTTGAAATAGTAAGATCTCGCAATTGGTCTAATAATTCTGGTTGTTGCTGTTCAGTTATTCTAGCACTAACTGTTTGTGTATTCAAAGGTTGTAAAGCTGCAGCGGCTTCAGCTAAGGGCCCTGGATCAGGAATAGGGATTGGCTTTTTAACTAAAACGGGTGTTTGAATGACCGGTAGTTTTTTTACAACATCTAGTCTAGCCTTCAGCCATGGCCAGAGACAAAATTCGCGATCTACATCAAAGATTTCTACTTTCACATAAGGAACTGGACAGTATTTTGTAATACCATCTTCTTTGATTTTTTTCCGAATTTTACCTCCTATACAGATGTATCTTGGCCACCAAAGCCTCCACACATTAGATAAAATCGTTTCTTCTACTTGTAATACATTACCTGCTTCTGTGTATTGCCAATCTTTAATTTGATAATGCTTGCTGAAAGGAGGAACACGGCCTTCGTCTCCTTTTTCTACTATAGGAGCAATCGATAAGTGCACTGCTTCTACTTCTTCTAGTTCAAGGGAAAAAGAAAACTGTCCTTTTTCATTGACATCTCCACAACCTATAAATCGGTTGGCAGCATTATAAGCTCGTACTTGTAATGGAGAGTCTGGCTGTTGGCTACAATCCGTATTGTCCTGAGCCAATTTGATTTGCCCTTTTACATAAAAAGCATGCTTTTCTTCTGGTGATTTTGCCATTTTACATTTGGTTTTTAAATGAAAAAATATGGGATATTGTCAACCAATAATTGATAAGAAATAAATGGGGTTAGTTTTTTTAGTGCAGCACCGCTAATTTGTCATCTATTAATCTTGCCATTAGGGAAAGCGTTACGTCATGTTCGAAAAAATATTGGATTTTTTAAATAAGCATTCAAGCAAATTCATTGGCCAGTATCCTGGTTTCGTTTAAATATTCATCGCCAATATTCATATTTATGTCATTTTTTTGTCATGGAGTTAAGAGTGATGATAATTATCATCTTAAAAAAAGCGTGTCAATTTTAGCTTTGTCTAAGCTTGTTACAGTATTGTGACATATAGACGCTTACTGAATTCTATTTTTGCAAATAGCCAGGAAATAATTTATTGCTAGAGCGTCTTTTAAATGCAAGGCTAGTTTAACTCTGAACATTGAAACTCATGCTATTATCTAATTACAAGATTCTGACCGTTACTCATAAGAAAACTAACCTCAAAGAAATAGCTGATTTTGTCATTAAGGCAAATGATGATGATGCTCTGAGGCTAAAGTTAGATAGTATAAAGGCTCAGTTTCATATTGATGAGTTGCTTTACTTACCTACCTGTAATAGGGTGATGTATTTATTTACAACTGCTCAGGAGGTAGATGAAAGATTTATTTCTCATTTCTTCCAAAGTGTTAATCCTTCATTACCAATCGAGGCGATGAACGAAATAGAGAATTACGTTCAATATTATGAAGGTGCTAATGCAATTGAGCATTTGCAGCATGTAGCTGCTTCGCTTGACTCTCTGGTAATTGGTGAGCGTCAGATTTTACGACAACTACGCGAATCTTATGAACAGTGTCAGAAATGGGGAACAACGGGTGATAATATTCGCCTGGCGTTTCAACAGTCATTGGTAGCAGCTAAAGCCGTTTATTCTCATACTCGTATAGGAGACAAGCCAATATCAATTGTTTCTTTGGCAATACAAAAAATGCTAAACGCGCAGGTCCCAAAAGATGCACGTATTTTATTGGTGGGAGCAGGGCAGACCAATCAACTAGTTTCTAAATTTTTAATTAAACACGAATACACAAACGTTACAGTCTTCAATCGTAGCCTCAATAAAGCAGAAAAAATAGCTAAATCACTAAATGGACAGGCTCGGCCATTAGAACAGTTAAGTGAATACAAAGGAGGCTTTGATTGTATGGTTGTTTGTACTGGAGCTACCGAACCTATCATCACTACTGCTCTCTATAAAAAACTGATACAAGAAGACGATAATCAAAAGGTGATCATTGACCTGGCAATCCCTCACAATGTCGCACATGATGTTATCGCTCAGTTCAATGTAGAATATATTGAAATTGAAGGGCTTCGGAACCTCGCAAAAGCCAATCTTGCCTTCCGCGAACAGGAAGTAGAACGTGCCAAAAAGTTACTAGTCGATTTCATCAACGAATTCCCATCTCTCCTCAAGCAGCGTCAACTAGAGTTGGCCATGCGTAGCGTCCCTTCTGAAATCAAAGCCATTAAAGCCAAGGCAATGAATGAAGTCTTCAGTAAGGAAATGTCATCCCTCGATGATAACTCACGCGAACTGGTGGAGAAGATGCTTACCTATATGGAGAAAAAATGCATTAGCATTCCTATGAAAGCAGCAAGAGAAGCGGTTTTGGGGTAGGGATATATATAGTGATGTGGTTAGGAATATGCATTTTTCACAAAAGCGTTTCAAGGTAATGGTGTTCTATACCAAACTGCTCTTTAATGGCATTTATCTGCTGAATTGCCTTTTCATTTTTCTTTCCTTTTATTCCAACAATCATGACATTTTTGGGAGTATGTTGGGTAGAAATAAACTCAAAAACTTTGGTCTCATAACCATGAGCCTCCAGTAGTAAAGAACGGATACCATCAGTTATCATTTCAGCCTGCCGTTCTTCCATGATACCGTGCTTAAGTATTGCCTGCATATCGGTTTGGCAGTTCATTTCCTTGCGTATTTGCTTATGGCAACAAGGAGCTACTATGATAATTTCAGCTTCTGCTTGTATCCCTTTTGCAATAGCGATATCTGTTGCGATATCACAAGCATGCAAAGCAATGAGTAAATCAATTCGCTCCGGTTGATAGTCATGTATATCCTGTGCAGCAAATGATAAACCACTATATCCTATCTCTGTAGAAAGCTTATTACAAAAGCCTACCAGTTGTTCACGCAACTCAATTCCCATTATAGTTGGAGACCAGCCTAATCCTTCTTTTAAGTGCTGATACAAGGCAAAAGTAAGGTATCCCTTGCCAGAGCCCATATCTACGATATGTGGAGTATGTGATAATCCGTTATGCTGATTCAAAAGACTATCTATAATTTCAATGTATTTATTAATCTGCCTGTACTTACGCTGATTTTGTGCAAGTATTTTGCCTTGTTTGCTACTGATACCCATTGCATATAGGTATGGCGCATCTGGAGCAATAGCATACTGCTTTATTTTATTATGTTGTTTGTCTGGCTGTTTCTGCTTACTGGCCGGGCGAGTAAATAGGCGAGCTTTTCTCTTCTTATTATATTGAATACTAACATCCTCTTTTAGAGTAAACAAATTGCCTTCTAAAAAATCATTGCCCAACCATAAACTGATCATAGCAATGCCTTCCTCTATCGAATGATTTTTCGTTATATCTTTTGTTGGATATCGAAGTGTAAATGTGATAGCCGGATTGCTCTTCAATTCAATAAGCCGGGCATATACGTTTTTCAAACTCTTATCTTTTCCTCCAACCTTACTGAGCGTCAGCTGAACAAAAGTATCATTTTGTATGCTCTGCGATAATTGTTCAATAAACTGCTGCGGTATGCTGTCTTTACTCATAATGCAAATATAAGGCAGCTTTGGAATAGTTTGAAGTAAAGCTAAACCTGAATACCAAAATACCATAAGACCAAAAAAAACACATCACTACATCACCATGTCTCCCTAAATCTCTAAGCCCATTAAACTTCCTAAACCAAACTATCCCCGAATACCAAAATACCACAAGGCTAAAAAAACACACTTCTATCATCCGATGTAGTTGATAAGCATACCTATCCAGCCCACTTAGCCAGATAAAGTCAAGATATCACTATTCAAAAAATAAAAATCAAACTATCTAAACGCACCTTCCCCCTAATCACCATTCACTAATCACCACATCTTCACACTCTCCCCCCTGTCCACTTCATGACATTTATTAAACTTTTACTTCATTATTTTATTCTGCTTTCAATAAAAAAGTGATTTTTTATAGTAAAAGCATTGATCATTTGCGAAATTTGGAGTGCCATTTGCTGCTTTTTTGCAAAATGTTTGAAAAGCAATAATTATTGATTAACAATTGTCCTATGAAGAAGCGAATTTTACTTTTTTCACTTATCCTATTAGGCCTACAGGGTCATAGCCAAACCGATTATCGGGTAATAGGAGCAGCTCACTATATTAAATCCTCTATTTCCAGCGATTTTTATATTGATCAAATTGTTGATCAAAGAGACTTTCAGGCGAACCTAGGAATTGTTAATCGTGGTACTAATAAAGTAATAAAAAGAGCTCTTATTCCAGAAGAAGGATTTTTCGATATCATGAAAGACCGCATCAATGAATGGATGCCTGCGGGTATTAGTGCTCATCCAGTAAGCATGCATTTGAGGCAGCTATATCTATGGGAGCATTTGAACAATCAAAACGGCACGGGTTTTATAAGGCTTGAAGTAGGTTTTAAAGAAAAAGAAGACGAATTGGCAACTGTTATTGCGGTAGAGCTATCAGGGCAAAAAACTGAAGTAACAGGGGGACATGCGTTGCGCCTGGAACAAGCTTTTTTTGACTGCCTGAATCGATATAAAGAACAGCGCCAAAACAATCTGGTAATACATAAGGCAAATATTAATAACTCTGATAACTCATCGAGCAAAATGATAGGAGCACTCAATTTTCTTGATTTAAAAAAAGAAAATTTCCAGAGTGTTGCCAGAAATATCATTTTAAAACGATCAGACCGGCGGAGGCTGTTAAGATATAGGGCCAAGTCGGTTGAGGATATGCTTCCATATTATGCTTTCAAAAAAGGAGAGCATTTATATATCAAGGCCAATAATTTCCCTGGATCAGGCGATTACTATTTACGAGTATTAGAGCAGGGACGCTATTTATTTATGATCGATGAAGTATTTATAGATCCTAAATCTGGCTTTAAACCCAAGCTTCCTCAAGCTCTGGTAAGAGTCGGAATTATTTTGGATATGGAAACTGGTATTCCGATGATTGTTACAGATGAATTAATGGCAGATTTACTGAAAGATTATCCCGTCTTACAAGAACATTATATATTTAAGGATATTCTTAAAAATCCTTTTCAGCTTACCAGAGTACAAAAGGCAATAGCTGAAATAAATAGCAGAGTGAACTAATATACTTCATGAAAAAACTTTGTACGGTTTTCCTGATGATACTTATCACACAAATGGTGGTAAGTGCACAGAAAACCTTTCCCCGCAATGGTGTCATGGATCATCGCGAGCACTTTTATGCCCTAACAGGAGCAAGTGTTCATATTGACCTGTCTTGTTTTGCTTCAGTCAGAGTGGTTTCTGGCAGCAGCGCAATTTGCCTTTTCAGGAAGGGCAAGCCATTGGATATGGATTGGAATACGAAGATGCAGTAGCTGCACTAGCTGGCAATACAGCTACTATATTAGGAATTGATGAACAAACGGGCACATTGGAAAAAGGCAAGGATGCCAATTTATTTATTGCAGTTGGTGATGCCCTGGATATCAGAACCAACCAAGTCACCAAAGCGTTTATTCAAGGAAGAGGCGTTAATCTGGATAATATCCAAAAGCAGCTCTACGAAAAGTATAAGGGTAAATATGAATCGATAGAGAAATAAGCACTGAACTATCGTTAAGGTTTTACTAAAAATACTGAAAAAACAATGGTGTACTCCACCAACTCGTTACCAAAGTATAATTGCCACGTCAAAAAAAAGCATTTACTAAAAATTCTGAACCCATGAGAATGATCAAAAAATCCGGCTTGTTACTGCTTCTTCTGACAGCTTTTTTTGCTACTGTTAATGGACAAGAGCAAGGGAAAGTAACAATCAATGGACAGCAATATACCTATATGGTAGAAGAGTGTGGTGACACCTTAATTATTGCTGACCTGGATGATGTCTCCGTTTCTTCATTACGAGAATTTAATAGTCGTCAAGATTATCTGACCTATCGTCGTTACCGAAAGTATGCTGCCATTGTATATCCATATGCAGTTGAAGCCGTGAAACTTTATCGCGAGGTGGAGTATGCAACAGCTACTATGCCGGAACGCAAACGTAAAAAGTACATCAAAAATCTACATAAAGACCTAAAAGGTGAATTTACCGATCCTCTTAAGCATCTGACTAAGACACAAGGTATGATCCTGATCAAAATGGTAGAACGAGAACTGGATACGAATATGCATACCATTATTAAGGATCTTAGGAATGGACTTACTGCCTCTTACTGGAGTACGATGGGTGGAATGTTTGGACACGACCTCAAAGAAGGATACACAGAAGGGAAGGACCCCATTCTTGATGCGGTATTAAGTGATATGGATATTTCCTATGAAATACCAGGCACTTCGGCTAGTAACAATTAGATAAGATCAGGTTCAAACGCAAGTGCAAGTTCAAAGCGCAAGCGTAGTTAAGAGAATTTGCACTTGAGTTTGCGCTTGGTCTTGAACTTCCTATCCCTTACAATTCTTCTACCTTTTTCAACAGCCATTTTCGCTCTGTCAATGGTTCTGTCAATTCAATCCCTTGTTTCAATTGGCTTTTAGCTGCCTTATCTCCTGGCTTGAGGCTGAGCAACCGAAAGGCAAAAGACACGATATTCTTATAATTCTGCTGATGATAACCCATTCTACGTTTGCGTCTTAAAAAACTACGCATCGTTTTCAGGTGATAATCCAGAAGATCATACTCATCCAGTTCATAGTAGCACTTGAGTAGTATTGTTTTAGCTACCATATTATTGATAAAATCCTTATAATCAGCACGCTGTAGATATGCAATAGCTTGTTGATAATCTTTCTTCAAAAAGGAAACCCTTGCTGCATTTAAACTATAGGCTGCCTCTTGCTGATCTTTTGCCAATAAAAGACGATAGTCATATAAAAATTGCTCTACCCAGTCCAATCGTTGTAACCTTAGAGCAATTCCCGCAATATTGTTATACGTAAACCGAGACAACACTCCGTTTTCAAGCAAAAGCCCTGCAGTTAATCCCTTTTCATAAAGCTCTAATGCTTCTTGTAAATAATCTTCTGCGGTACGGTTAATTTGTCGAATACAGAAATTGATGGCAAGAAGAAACAAATCTCTTATTTCTTCCTGTGGAAAACGATTGACTTGCTCAAACAGATGGGTTCGAAAATGAACAAAGTGCTGTGTATTATCTGGCTCTTTAAGCATATGATAGCAATAATAATAAACTGCAATAGCCGGATATTTAAGATAATCCTCTTTTTGAGCAATTTGGATAATTGCCTCCTCCATCGATATTTGATAACTGGCTTTATATACCGCTTCATGAGCCAGCAACCAACATGCCTGTCGGAGCTTCATGCTCAAAAATGCTATCGTGAGCGCATCCTCCATATTTTGAAGATTGTGCTCCCGTGTCCGTTCTGTACTTGCCTGTTGTTGGAAAAACGCCTGCTCCTGCCAATATCGTGCTAGATAATGCTCTGGATGTGATTGATTAGTTTGATTTAGTTCTTGTTGTTGTTTGTGGTACGTTTTGGTAAAATGTCGCTCCAAACCTCTTTTGCGATAAGCCATTAATAACAAATGACGTACATGCCATTCATGTTCTTCTAGCGTTTGCTGTAACAGAAACTGCTCTAGTGTGCGATACAAATAGCTCAACAATAAACGCAAATGCTGATCATCATAGTTTTGACCAGGGAATAACTTCATCCATATTTGCTCTCGATTTAGTACCCCTCTTTTATCTGTTAACAATTCAAACAATTGCCGTAAATCTTCCCGCTGATTGAAGTAAGGAGAGGCCAACCACTTGCGTGCTTCACGGAGCTCTCGTTTATCAAATGACTGAATGAGTTCGTATGCAAAGGTTTTGGTCATAAATTGCAATAAATGATAGGCTATGTAAGCTGAAATGCTCACTGAAAGCCAGTCTTTCAATAGGCATGGAGATATTTCTATGATTACACATCACTAACTAGCCTACATTTCACAGACATGAGCACAGTAAATATAAGCATTTCAACCAATTTTGTTAATTATCATACTCTACAAATCCTAAAAAATGCGTTTGCTTTTCGCTAAAGGAATGTGAACTTTTGTAGTGTGTAAAAACCAAGAGAACAAAATATATTCACCACTTACAACTTATATCTCATGCGGACATTGATTATTACGCTCTTTTTATTGACTGTATTAGATCCTGGAATAGGGCTAGCGCAGTGTGATACAGAAATAAATTGCAACCCACCAATCCTTACTTGTGATGTGTCATCCATTACCTTTGGATGCGAAGTGACAGGCAATGGACCCTTCACATTTTTATGGCTGGATAATCAGGGAAATCAACTGGGAAATGATTCTACAATTACCATTAGTATGCCAGGAGAGTATACACTGGAAGTTACAGATAATGAGGACTGTACTGAAAGCGCAATAGTACAGGTACAAGCAGATATAGTTGTTCCTGTTTGTGCCATTAGTATCGGTGACAGCCCTTGCTCTGGTGATCCGACAATGCTGAGCATCGATTGCGACGAATCTATCTTAACTTATGTCTGGAGCGTAGATGGGGTAGTGTTTAGTACAAGTGCAGAGGTAGAAGTATTCACAGGCGGGGTCTATTGTGTAGAAATCACTTCGTCGAATGGTTGCGTCAACCAGGAATGCGTTCAAATGTCAGAGCCTCCTCTACCTATGCAAATTGACCTTTTTGTAAGCCAGCAACCAAGTTGCGCCAACGACCCTTCTGGTATGATCGTCACTACTGTCACAGGAGGAGTCCCTCCTTATGATTACATATGGAGTAATGGTATGTCTCTGCCAAGCCCTTCTGGCCTGCTACCTGGTACTTATTCTGTCACCGTCATTGATGAGGCTGGTTGTGAAGCTACTGCTGAAGTAACATTAGATGCTTTGCTAGAAGCAGATGCAGGGGAAGATCAAGTGGTGTATTGCGAGGGGAGTGTGGAGATAGGGACAGAACCTATTTATTTACCTTCACTTTGGATATCAGGAGATATTGCACCTATAGAATTTTCTGATAATTGGGGAAGTGTAATAGACGTAGAAAGTACAAATGCTTATGTCACTTCTGTTCCAGTTGAAAGTGACCCCATACAAAACCCAGATTTTCTGCATGTATATCTTGGTTCAGTGGTTGCTCAAAATGGAGATGATATTTGTATCCCTGTAACGATAGATAACTTTGAGAATGTAGTAGGTATGGCTTTTACTGTAAATTACGATGCAACACTTTTACAGTATACTGAAGCAACAAATTTCAATGGAAATATACCTTTATTTGGTCCAATAAGTGTTTTTAATTTCTCGGAAGGATTCATCACTGTAAACTACTTTAGTAACGATTTATCTCCTTCTTCACTCTCTGATGGAGCAACTCTCTTTGAAATCTGCTTTACTGTGATTGGAGACCCTCAAGATTTCTCCTACGAATGGTCTGGCCCTAACGGTTTTTCTGATGACAACCCTATTACTACCGTTACTGAATCTGGCATCTATACCCTCCATGTGACAAACAACGATATCCCCAATTGCTGGGCAGAGGATGAAGTAGTTGTTAATTTCATAGATAGTTTAATTGTAGATATTGGAGATACGCTCTACTACTGTGAAAGCGAACCATATACCATTGCTTCTTCAGTACAGGGAGGCAGCGGCAATTATGAATATACCTGGATTACAGGTGAGGCAGGGCCTGATATTACAGTCACTCCATCGCCAGGCGAGCAGTTTTTCTTATGGGTAAATGATGGTAGTGCCTGTACCGGAGTAGATTCCGTGGTGATGATGCCTGCCGAGCCAGTAGTCATAGACCCCATAGAAGATATCTTTGTATGCGAAGGGGAAATAGTGCAAATCGTTCCAATAGTAAGTGGCGGAGTACCCGATTACACCTATGCCTGGAGCAATGGTGGTGCCAGTTCTCTACTGATTGTCAATGCCAGCGGCACCTATTCTGTTACTATTACAGATGAAAATGGCTGCAGCGCAGAAGAAGCCTTCAGTGTATTAATAGCTTCAAGCCCTACTGTTACTTTTCCTGATTATGATCCAATATGCCCAGGAGATATGCTCGAGCTAACTCCTGAAGTAAGCGATGGTTCACCTGCTTATTTTTACCAATGGAGCAATGGTGCTACTACGCCATCCATCACAGTAGCCCCTCCCGTTACCTCCTCTTATACTGTAACTGTAACGGATGTGAATGGCTGTACTACTATAGCAGAAGTGAGCATATTAGTATCTTCCCTTGCTGCTTTTCCTTCAAATATAGAATGTAATGATAATGGCACTCCTTCAGACGCTTCTGATGATACCTTTACATTCGATCTTATGATTACGGGTGGAGTATCTGGAGGCTGGACAGGATTGATAGGCGGTGAATTTTCAAGTGCTTCCTATGGTGAAGATATATCATTTGGACCATTTCCCAGTATCGATGGCTCTGTGGATATTCAGATAGTAGATGTAGGAAATCCAGCTTGCGCTCTTGATTTCTCTATCGCTCCTCCAGAGTGCAATATGGAATGCGATATTGAAATCCAGACGAATGGCCCAGTATGTAATGACAATGGCACTCCAACAGATCCAACCGATGATTTTTATACCTTCGATCTATTGGTGACTGGTATTAATGTAGGAGGTTCCTGGGCTGCCAGCAATGGTCAAACAGGAGGATATGGTATCCCAACTGTATTTGGACCTTTCCTTGCCACAGAAGATATTACCATAATTATATTCGATGAAAATGATCCGGATTGTACTGAAACCATTACGATTCAAGCTCCTGATTGTACGCCACAGGATTGCTTCATCAATCCAATTGTAGAGATTCTTTCATGTGATGATAATGGTACTCCTGATGAGTTTTCTGATGATAGCTATGAGATTAGTTTCCTGGTAAATAGTATCAATACCGCAGGTTCTACTTACACGCTAGAATTTTTAGGTGTGCCAGTTAATGGTACTTATGGTACGCCTTTGGTGATTACAGAGACATTGGATGTAGGTAGCTATGATGTTACAATAGTAGATGATAATGATCCTTCATGTGAGGCAGCTGCGAATGTAGTTATTGATGGCTGTTACGATCCTTGTGAAGATGTAGTTATTGATCTCAATTTCCTTGTTACAAATACTTCATGCTTTGGTTCAGCCGATGGCTGTATCGAAGTTATCCCAAGTGGTGGCACTCCACCTTATACTTTCAGCTGGAACTTTGGAGCAACGGCTAACCCTGAATGCAATCTTCCGGCAGGTTTTTATGAAGTTACAGTAACCGATGTCAACGGTTGTGTTGCTGTAGGAGCAGTCACTGTACAGGAGCCTCCAGCCTTAGATATTGAAATTATTATAGATCAGCACCCTACCTGTGAAACATCTTCTAACGGTATACTTTCAGTAGTTATCACAGGAGGTGTAGCACCCTATGCTTATACCTGGGCCACTGGTGAGACTATATCTCCGATAACCAATCTTGCACCTGGTATTTACTCAATTACCGTTGTAGATGTCAATGGCTGTTCTATTATAGACCAGGTAGAACTTGTTCCTCTTACTATAGCGGATGCTGGTCCGGATATGGAACTCAACTGTTTAACAGTTACAGCCATTTTAGATGCTAGTGGCAGTTCCACAGGCCCGGAAATTACTTATGAGTGGACAACAGTTGATGGCTCTATTGTTTCAGGGGGCAACACCATAAATCCAGTAGTAGATGCACCAGGTACTTATCAATTGACAGTAACCAATACCAGTGAACCAGACTGCTATTCTTTTGATGAGGTAATCGTTACTACTGATTTCCCTCCAGAAATTTCAGTAAACGTCGATTATATTAGCTGTGATTCTGCCAACATTTTCTATAGCCCAACTGTCCCCAATAGTACTGCAAACTGGACACTCCCTGATAATTCCGTAGTAACGAACGAAAATCCACTCGGGGCTAATCAAAGTGGCTTGTATTCATTAGAAATTATTGATTTAATAACGGGTTGTGTCGCGACAGCTGACGTAGAGATTAATTTAGACCCTGCTAGCTGTACGTCTCTCTCAGGCCGCCTTGTACGAGATACGATGCCCGACTGTATTCCATTTGCCGACGAGCCTGGCCTTGCTAACTGGTTAATGGTAATTGAAGGGGAAGATGAAGTATATTATGCTGTTACACAAACAGATGGTTATTATGAACAACATGTGCCAGCCGGAATCTATGAAGTATATCCATTAATCCCAGATAATAATTTATGGTTAGCCTGTGAAGATAGCTATACTGTTGAGCTGGAAAATCCAGGTGATATGGAAATGCAGGATATACCAGTGCAAGAGCAAGAGCCTTGCCCTCAATTATGGGTAGATTTCAGTATGCCACTTATGCGTGCGTGTTGGACACGTACACTATACATACAGTATTGTAATGATGGTACGACCACAGCTGAAGATGCTTATATTGAAGTAACACTGGACGAAAACTTTACCTACCAATCTTCCTCTGTTCCTATTATCGGCATAATTGATAATACATACACCTTAGACATCGGGAGTGTAGATATCAACGAGTGTGGTACGGTTACGCTTACTTTTGTAGTGAGTTGTGATGTAACATTAGGGCAGGCTCTATGTGCAGAAGCTAAAATATTCCCCAATGACCCTTGTTTTCCTGAAAGTCCGCTATGGTCAGGTGCTAGTTTACAAGTGACTGGCAATTGTGAAGCAGATGCCGTTACTTTCCTTGTAGAGAATATTGGGGCCAGTGATATGCCAGAATTAGAACCCTGTATTGTTATTGAGGATGGTGTGATGTTATTTGTTGTTCCTGATTCACTGAAACTGGATGCTGGTGATTCTTACTTATACGAGTTTCCTCGAAATGGGGCTACCTATCGCTTAGAAATTGATCAGGTTCCTTACCATCCTGGTTTTAGCCAGCCAATGGCAATAATCGAAGGTTGTGGAGAAAACGAAGCAGGCACCTTCAGCACTGGTTTTGTCAATCAACTTCCAATGGATGATGTAGATGATTTCATTGACATAGAATGCAGAGAAGTAGTTGGTTCTTATGACCCGAATGACAAACATGGCTTCCCTAGAGGTTATGGAGAAGGGCATTACATATACCCAGGAACAGAGCTAGAATATCTTGTCAATTTCCAAAACACAGGCAATGATACAGCTTTCTTGGTTGTAATTCGTGACACACTTTCTGAGTATCTTGATATTACTACAGTACGCCCTAGCGGTGCCAGCCATCCTTATACCTGGGATATAGATGGAGATAATGTACTCGTATTCACTTTTGAAAATATCTTATTGCCTGATAGTACGACCAATCTCGAAGGTAGTCAGGGTTTCATAGAATATAAGGTAGCGCATAAGGAAGGACTACCACTAGGTACAATTATAGAAAATAGTGCTGCTATTTATTTTGATATCAATGAGCCAGTTATCACCAATACAACTTTCCATGAGATTAATGTCAACTTCATAGAAGTAATCAATATGGTAAAAGATCCTTCTATGGAAGCGATCAGTGTGGAGGTGATTCCAAATCCGGCACAAGAAGAAGCACAGTTTATCCTTGATGGCTGGCCGGAGGGAGCAAGTATATTTGAGCTCTATAATAGTCATGGCCAACAAGTAATGCGCCAAGGCTTCCATGGAGCATCGTTCCAGCTTCAGGCCAGCCTTTTACCAGAAGGTTTATATTTCTTCCGATTATTGAATGAAGAAAGCGCTCAAATTAGTGGGCAAATTATGATAGTAAGATAAGTATATCCGATTAATTTAGCTGAGCAGTGGTTTCAACCGCTGCTCATTCTTTATTTGTCTTTACCTTCAAGATATATTTAAGGTTGCTTTGGTTCACTTTCCTTATCTTGTATTCGGATTGTCCAAAGCAACCTTAATTATTATGCCACGCTCATTACACCTATTATTCATAACATTTCTTTTGTCCTGCACACCAAAATTAACACCTATAGATCAGGCTCTTCCTACTCGCCAGCTGGCAGGTGTCTATGTGACAGACAATGAAGAAAGTTTGATTGACACCCTGGAATTTCTATCCTGGAACCAAGTACAATTAATGTCAGAATACCTTCCCTCAACTTCCTATTTCATAGAAGGAGATACTTTAGTCGTAGAAACAGATAAAGCCTACTTGCAATACCAAATCCTTGATGATAATACGCTATTAGGAAATAGCTTTTGGGTGAGTGAAGATACCTTAAAAAAGGTTGGGGATACACCAATACCTCCCCTTTATTCGCTAAGTAAAGCAGACTTAAACTGGCAATTTTTAAATAAGCAGTTTTATAAAATTTATACCCAACCCGCTACTCTTAATAATATGGAAGGAACAATGGATGCGCTTAAAGAGAATTTCCAAAAAGGACATGCCCGCTCGGGTGCCCTATATGCTCAACTAAGCCTCTTAAACGGCGATACTCTTTCAGCCCTGGAATATAGTGGTGCTTCTTGCAAGGCCGGTTTTTTTCACGCCTGCTTCCAGAAAGGAGAGTATGAAATGGAATATGGAAAAAGAGACTCTGCTCTTTATTATTTCAATGCTGGTTGTACAATGGGACATACTGCAAGTTGCTTCATGATGGATATCGTGAATATGCAAGATGATTAAAATTACAGTATAAACACAAAGGCTTTAGTTGCCTCGTGAAAACGAGCACTTATTTGAACAGATCACAGGCAATAAACCATTATTGCTTTAGGTTCCTGCCATCAATGTTTTTCACTTACCAACACAAATGCTGGTGGCACATTTATAGGAACAAAATTGACATCTACATTTCCAAAAATAGAAGAATAAAGACTTTTCATAATAAGAGAATAATGCACTTGAATGTAAAGACCACTCTTCTTCAAATAATTATGACATATACCAACAATTTTTTGTCCTACTTCTTTGGGTAAGGTTACAAAAGGAATGGCAGATATGACATAGTCCACTTCACTGCCTCCTGCTTCTGCGACATATTTTCCCAGGTACTCTGCAGAATCCTCTACTACTATAAGGCGATCATCATTTATTTTACGGAGCACATCACAAAACTTTGGGTTCACCTCAAAAGCTAGCAATTTAGCATCTGGGCTCATATTGCGAAGTATATGTTTGGTAATTACACCATCTCCAGCACCTAATTCAACTATTAATTTAGCATCAGAAAAGTTCACGTGTTTAATCATCCCCAAACAAAGATGCTTTGAACTACGAGTCAGGGTTCCTACCGTTTGGATGTTTCTAAGTCCTTCTCGTAAAAATTCTATCCTTCTCATCAATTTCTTGTTAGGAAGCTGTATTTATGACAACACTACAAAAGAAGACCAATAGATAACTATATGGCTATCTGAGAAAATCGTAATCATAAACAGCTTAGGTATTAATCTAAAGTCGCTTGCTACAAAAGTAAGCCCTTTTCGTCAGTTAGCGTAATTCTGAAGGTCTGGGAAATGAATGATATGACGACGAGCCATCATTTTATCAGCACGCAAGCCATATATATAAGGCACAACAAAAGCAGAGCGTGCTTCTTTTGCTGCCAGTTTTTTTCTAAAAGCATCGGCCTCATCAAAAAACTGGAAAGCTCCTAAAGTGTATCGATAATATTTTACCCCATGCATCTTTTCTACCATAGCATTAGGGTAGTTTGTTAGCATACCGGATTTAGAAGCACCTCCCAATGAAAAGACCTGTACTTTATAAATCAGATTTTTATTGAGTTCATGTTGAGGTACTGAAGAAGATAAATCCACCTCTAAATCTGGCAATGTAATTTCTTCTGGAAAATCTTCTGGTTTGAAAAACGAATAATTAAGGCTCATCACACCAGTAGAAAGTTTATCTTTTTCCACTTGAGCACTTCGCATAAAGATCGCTCCGGGATCGACTCCCTTACTTATTAAATAATCTGCTACCTCTTCAGCTTTTTTGATACCATTAAAAATACTGACACCGACAGCAGCATCACTCGCAGAAAAAGCTGTAATAATTAATTGAAGATCATCGTATTTTTTAAGATAATCAGCAATATCTAATAGTTGTCCATAGGCTTCCTTACTTAGCGGAGCATTGCTATTAGTAAGATATACAGGGTCGAATAAATTTGTTGTTTGAACCTGGGCATTTGTTACAACAGGAGGATCATTAGTACTTACTGGCTCCGTAGTTGTGGTTCCATAAGGTTGAGGGGCAACTGCTACGTCTACAACAGCTTGTGTAGTAGTCTGTTGCAATTGCGCAGGTTCATTAGCAGGAGGAGGAGAGTAGGTAGCCAAAGGAAGCTCCATTTCTGGAAGGAAAGAGCTAAAGTAAGCAACATATATATCTCGTTGTCCATAGCCATCTTTACGAGCAGATGAGAAATAAGCAGTAAACCCATCTTTCGAAATACGGAAATAAGCATCATCAGCAGCCGAGTTAATAGGGGTTCCTACATTTTCCGGAACTGTCCAACGATCAGCTTGTTTGTTATAAACGACCTTTACAATATCCAGGCCTCCCATGCTTCTTTGGCTATTGTTAGTACTGAAGTAAAGTGTTCGCTTATCTCTTGCCAGAAAAGGAGAAGTTTCATCGTATGGCGTATTAATAGTCGGCCCTAAATTTTTAGGTGCTCCCCAGCGTCCATCTTCCTTAATTGCTACATAAATGTCCATACCTCCATATCCTCCAGGACGATTACTCGCAAAATACACCAGCTCGTCATTAACAAAATAAGGCTGTCCATCTCCTAATGCAGAGCTTAATGGCCCCTGGAAGGGATCGGAACTTAGATGGCGTTCCTCCATCCGACGAAAAGTATCTACATAAATTTGCCCTTTTTCCTTTGTCCAGCCTTTGAAGTAATATAATACCGATCCATTAGCACTGAAATCTAGTAAAACTTCATGCTGCGGGCTATTAATTAGATAAGGCATTGCTTTTACATCACCCCAGCCAGTATTAGATAGTTCGCAGGAATACAAATCGCTATAGTATTTACCTAAACGATTATCAGGCATTCCAGTATTATTTCTGGCTCCTCCCATATTGCTGGATCGGATAGAAGAAAAATAAAGTTTTTTACCAAAATTAGGACTTACAACAGGAGCAAATTCATCAGAGGGAGTATTTACCTGGCCTCCCATATTTTCTACAATCACTTTGGATTGTTTAAACTGCAAGCGCATACCAGTAGCACATCTGCTAATGGCATCTCTTACCATTGCCCGATTGGGATGATTGTTTTTAATCCTGCGGAGATAATCTTTATAATGAGAAGCTGCTTTTTCAAACTGATGCATGGCATGGTATATTTTCCCCATGTATAGCCAGCATTCGGGATATGCTTCCCGATCATTTTGAATTAACGATTTGAATATCGTGCGAGACTGGTCAAGTTCATTGACCTGATAATGGCAGATTGCTTTGAGAAATTTTGCTTCGTTGTCAGAACGTACAAGCGTACGAGCACTATTTAACACTGCCAGTGCATCTGAATAGCGTTGATGTAGAAAATATTCTTTTGCTTCCTGTTTTTTTATTTCTTGTGCTTCTGCAAATGGTAATAAAAAAAACAATAAGCTTAGTGTAATCAAATACCTCATAGCCTTTACAAGTTGTCTAAGCATCAGAGAAACTTGTAATAGAACAGTAATGCCCCCCGCTCTACAACAAGTTTCTCCAGTACTATTACGAACATCGAGTCAGCGTCCTATAAGGTAGTCTGACAAGATGTAATTATATATCTTGCTGATGGTCGAACGCTTCCAGGTAGTCTCCTACTTTCCTTAGGAAGGAACCACCCAAAAATCCATCTACCACCCGATGGTCATATGAAAGAGACAGGAACATCATATGTCTTACTGCCACCAGGTCTCCATATTCCGTCTCTACTACAGCAGGCTTTTTACGAATAGCTCCTACTGCCATGATTGCCACTTGAGGCTGATTGATGATTGGAGTGCCCATCACATTTCCAAATGTACCTACATTCGTCAACGTAAAGGTGCCTCCTTGTATTTCATCGGGTTTCAACTGATTATTCCGAGCTCTATTAGCCAAGTCATTCACATGCTTTGTCAAACCTAAAAGATTTAGCTGATCTGCATTTTTGATGACCGGAACAATCAAATTGCCACTTGGTAGAGCCGCTGCCATACCAATGTTGACATCCTTTTTCCTGATGATATTTTTACCTTCAACAGATACATTAATCATTGGAAAATCACGGATTGCCTTAGCTACAGCTTCTATAAAGATAGGAGTAAATGTAATCTTTTCCCCATAACGATCCTGGAATTTTTTCTTTACTCCATTTCTCCAGTTTACAATATTTGTAACATCTACCTCTACAAAAGAAGTTACATGTGGAGAAGTTTGCTTAGACCGAACCATATGATCCGCTATTAACGAACGCATACGATCCATCTCGATAATCTCAACATTATCACCTGTGTAAGTGCTTGGAGAAGGTGCTGGGCTGGAAGTTGCTGGTTTTGGCGCCGAAGTTTTAGCTTGTGGCGCAGTTGGTGCCGAAACTGGAGTAGCACTTCTATTTTCTAAATAAGCTAGAATATCCTTTTTAGTCACTCTGCCATGTAAACCGCTGCCATTTATTTGCTCTAGCTCTCCCATTGGAATATTTTCCTTTTCAGCAATGGTTCTTACTAAAGGAGAATAAAAACGGCCACTAGCACCCGTGCGTTCTGCAGGTCCTGCATCCGCCATAACCGTTTGTGCTACTGCTGGCTGAGGTGCATTTTCTTTAGGCTGAGACTGCCCATTTAAGGATTGTTCGGGCTCTTTTTTATCTGCCACGCTAGGGCTAGCTTTAGGAGTTACTTCCTCTCCTTCAGTCGCGATGATGGCGATTACTTTCCCTACTTCTACCGTGTCATCCACCTGAAAAAGTATCTCTTTGATGGTCCCATCTACAGGAGAAGGTACTTCAGAGTCTACTTTATCAGTAGCAATTTCTAAAATGGTTTCATCTTCTTCTACAGTATCGCCCACTTGTTTTACCCAACGGAGGATAGTCGCTTCCATAATACTTTCTCCCATCTTTGGCATTATCAATTCAACTTGAGCCATAGGTACTTTCTTTGGTTTGTGAAGAACCTGGTTCAAAATTATTCACGTGAAGCAGAAACAAGTTTTCTTTTACTCAGGCAATAACTTTAAGCCAAGTTCATAATCTGGATATTATTTGGCTAATTTGCCACAAAATTAGTGCATTAGAGGCAAATTGTCATATTATAAAGCTGCTTACTGGACAAGTAAGTTTATTACTTGCCCGTGAGTCAAATTGGCGAAATGTTGTTTTGACAAAATGGTTAATTGGGAGACTTTTTTTGGCTGGGTTTTATTATTAGTATAGTGTAAAGAACAAAATTCTGCCACTAAAATACTTTAATTGTTTTCTGCCAAAAGAAACTGGCGGATAAAATTTAATGCATGGTTAGTGGCATATTCAATATTTTTCAATCGATTTTTTCCGGCCTGCAATTTTTTAGTCCATACATCTTTTGGGGTACCGACAGCCATCCATATAGTCCCTACAGGTTTTTCTTCGGTGCCTCCTCCTGGGCCCGCAATACCAGATATGGCGATTGCAATATCCGTTTTCAATAACTCTAAAGCACCTGCTACCATCTCTTTCACCGTTTCTTCACTTACTGCTCCATGTTGCTCAAGAGTAGATGTTTGTACATTTAACAAGCTTTGCTTAATACTGTTGTCATAAGCCACGACACTTCCCCAAAAATAGTCAGAAGAACCGGGTACTGTAGTAATTAAATGTGCAAGATGCCCTCCTGTACAGCTTTCAGCAGTAGACAATTTCCAGTTTCTTTTCTGTAATAATCGCCCCACAGCAGCAGATAGCAAATCTTCTTCTTCCCCAAATATTAGTTCGGGAATTGAATCTTTGATCTCTTGTGCAAACTGATCCAGGCTTTGATTTAGTTGGTGTTCATTTTCATGGCTACCACTTAATCGCAACCTGACTTGCCCCAGATTTGGGAGATATGCCAACTTAATATACGAAGGTAATCCGTTTTCTACTTGTTCTATACGTTTAGCGATACGGGACTCTCCTTCTCCTGCCGTAAGCAACGTACGATGAGCAATCGGTAGTGAAGGGAAACGATCTTTCAGCCTTGGAAGGACCTCGTGTTCCATCAAATACTTCATCTCATAAGGCACACCTGGCATGGACACAATAACTTTATCATTGTATTCCATCCACATTCCGGGAGCAGTACCCATTTTATTATGTAATAGCTCCGCCCCTTCTGGCATATAACTCTGATGCCTGTGTGCATCCGTAGGAGCCTTCCCTATTCTTTCGAAAAAACGACAAATTCGGTCATAGGTAGGTTCGTGGAATACCAATTCTTGTCCAAGAAAAGTAGCAAGTGTTGTTTTAGTGATATCATCCTTTGTAGGACCCAACCCGCCTGTTAGCAAAACCGCATCCGCTTGCTTGAATGCTAATTCCATTGCTTCTGTAATAGCATCAGATTCATCAGATACGGATACTATTTCCGTCACCTGGGCTCCCACTAAATTAAGTTGCTGAGCCATCCATGCAGAATTAGTGTCTACAATTTGACCAATCAGAATTTCATCGCCAATCGTGATAAGTTGTACTTTCATTAACTTTTAATGTTTAAGCACTAGTGAAACAAGGCTTATTTGCTTTAGTTGAAATGCTTCTTCTCCCATATCGTGTTTTAACAAAAGATGACCATGAGAATTAATACCTGTAATGGTGCCTGTAAACTGTACACCATCCGGGCGTTCAAAAATTCCTTGCTGTCCAAAGCCATACATATGGCGAAGGTAATCTGCTTTTATAAGGTCATACTGTTTTGCTTTAAGTTGAAAATAACGAAGCTCCAACTGATGAAAAAACGTATCCCTTAAACCATCTAAATCCTGTTTTTGCCCGGTAATATTATATAGTGAAGAAGCATTGGGAATTTCAGAAGGGAAAGCGCCCTGATTAACATTAGCACCTAAACCAACAACACAATATTGAAGTTTTTGGCCACTAATAGCAGATTGGAGTAAAAGTCCTGCCACTTTGTATTGCCCGATATAAATATCATTGGGCCACTTTACATATACCTCGTGATTGATATAGGCTGCAAATGTATCTCTTACAGCTAGCGCACATGCCTGGTTAAGTACAAACTGGTCTTTTAAACTGACAAAGGAAGGATATAAAATAATGCTCATCATCATGTTTTTTCCTGCCTCACTTGTCCATTTACTGCCAATTTGTCCTCTCCCTTCTGTCTGATAAGACGCCGTTATGACAGTCCCCTCTTTTGGTTCACTTTTTGATAGTAATTCTAAAGCATAGGTATTGGTAGACGAAATCGTATCAAACGCCAAGAGAACCTTTCCAATAAAATGGGTGTTTTTATTAATCAAAAGAGATTTTTTTGATAACTTTATTTACTGATTTGCAAATCTAATAAAAACAAAATTTGAGTTCACAAGCTAAAGTTAAACAACCAAAGTTAACCGTTGAAGATTTGAATGAATTAATCATCGAAAGCATTCAGGATATAAAAGGTAAAAACCTGGTAAAACTGGATCTTCGAGAAGTGGAAGACGCTCCAACCGATTTCTTTATCATCTGTGAAGGCGATTCGAACACCCAGGTAAAAGCCATCTCTGGTAATATTCAGAAAAGACTTAAACTGGAAACTGCAACTTTTCCCTCCCATGTAGAAGGAGAGCATAATGCACATTGGGTGTGTCTGGACTACTTTAGCACCGTAGTACACATTTTCTACAGAGAAACACGTAAATACTACGAGTTGGAACAGCTTTGGAGTGACGCAAAGTTTACAGAATATCAAAGTTTGTAGAATTCACGGAAGTCTTGGCCTTAAAATGGCAACGAAATGCTATTTATGGCGTTACTATACACGAAGTGAGCTTTGAGATATGATGATATGGTGCCTAAGCTTATAATTAAAGACTGAATGTTTTGGCACATAAAGAGTGTTTATTAAATGGAAAATAACAACAACAGTAATAATAACAGCAATAAGCCTGCTGGACCGAAGTTTAACTCTTACTGGATCTACGGCATTATAGCCTTATTTCTGCTGGCGCTGAATTTTTACAGCATGGCAGAAGGTTCTCATGATCAGGTAGAGCGTAATAAGCTCGGTGAAATGGTTGTCAAGCAGGACATCAAAAAGTTGATCGTTGTCAACGAAAAGCGGGCTTACATATACATAAAGAAAGAAGCACTAGAGCAAAAACCTGATTTCTATAGTGATGCAGCGGAAAGCAGTATAGGAGGAGATCGCTATCACTATTGGCGTGAGATAGGATCTGTTGAATCCTTTGAGACATGGTTGCGAGAAATTCAGGATGAAGCAAACATTGATCGAGAAGCTCAAATAAGCCCTAAATATGAAACCAAGCAAAACTGGCTCGCCCCCTTGTTGAGCTGGGTATTGCCAATCATTATTGTAATTGCTATCTGGGTATTCATCATGCGTCGTGTAGGTGGTGGTGCTGGTGGCGCCGGAGCTCAGATATTTAATATAGGTAAATCTAAGGCTACGCTATTTGACCAAAATAGTAAGGTGACCATTACTTTTGAGGATGTGGCAGGATTGGACGAAGCAAAGGAAGAAGTAATGGAAGTGGTTGATTTCCTGAAAAATCCTAAAAAATATACAGCACTAGGCGGTAAAATACCAAAAGGTGTTTTATTAGTAGGCCCTCCAGGTACGGGTAAAACTTTGCTGGCTAAAGCTGTAGCGGGTGAAGCAGGAGTGCCTTTCTTCTCTATTTCTGGTTCTGATTTTGTAGAAATGTTTGTTGGGGTAGGTGCTTCCAGGGTACGTGATCTTTTCAAGCAAGCCAGAGAAAAAGCGCCTTGTATCGTGTTTATCGATGAAATTGATGCGATAGGTAGAGCTCGTGGCAGAAATAGCATACAAGGTGGAAACGATGAACGAGAGAACACGCTCAATCAGTTGCTAGTGGAAATGGATGGTTTCAGCACCGATAAAGGTGTAATCCTGATGGCTGCTACCAACCGTCCAGATGTATTGGATACAGCCTTACTACGTCCAGGACGTTTTGATCGTCAAATAGGTATCGATCGCCCAGATATGAAAGGACGAAGAGCAATCTTTAAGGTTCATCTTAAAACTATAAAAACGGAGCCTAGTGTTGATCCTGAAACACTGGCTGAAATGACACCTGGTTTTGCCGGGGCAGATATCGCCAATATATGTAATGAAGCGGCATTGGTTGCGGCTCGCCGCAATAAGCAGGCGGTTGATATGGATGATTTCAATTATGCTCTTGACAGAGTAATTGGAGGTTTAGAAAAGAAGAATAAGCTGATTTCTCCTGAAGAGAAAAAAATCATTGCTTATCATGAAGCAGGACACGCTATTTGTGGATGGTTCCTGGAGCATGCTTCTCCATTAGTTAAGGTGACAATTGTTCCACGTGGAATTGGTACTTTGGGATATGCTCAGTATTTACCAAAAGAAGAATATATAACTCGTACAGAGGCATTATTAGACCGAATGTGTATGACCTTTGGTGGACGTGCAGCTGAGTCTATTATTTTTGACAAAATATCTACAGGTGCTCAGAATGACCTTGATCAGGTGACGAAGATGGCATATAGTATGATTACTATCTTTGGTATGAATGAGCAAGTAGGACAAGTTTCCTTCTATGGTATGTCTCAGGATTCTTATCAACGTCCATATTCTGATGATACGGCAACATTGATTGATAGCGAAGTAAGAAAACTGGTAGAATCTCAATATGAGCGTGCAAAAGAGTTACTATCTGAACACCGTGAAGAATTAGAAATTCTGGCAAATGCACTACTTGAAAAAGAGGTCTTGCTAAAGTCTGATGTTGAGCGGATGATAGGAGAGCGCCCTCATGGCCGTACAGAAGAAGTATATACTCCAGATCTTACAGCTAGCAATGGTACTACTGATCAATCTTCTAATGCAGATGAATCAGTAGAGTAAATATCATTTGACCGATAAGTAAATTGGTCTTCAATAAAAAATGGCTCCATTTGTACAAATGGAGCCATTTTTTATTGTCCCTATCCTATTATAATTTTGATATTATCAAATCTTTTCTTGCTGCTCAAACAGTTTTATATTAGCTGTATGCTATTCTAATAAATAAAGGAAAAGCTAAACTGGAAATATATGAGAACTATTCAGGATAGCATTAAAAGTGAACACCTACTTTAGGTAGAAGTCATAATAAGAGCGCATAAAAATATCAATCCCGAAACATATAATTATAAAATCATGAAAACACGCTTATTCGCTTTAACAGTACTCTTCTTTTCTTTCAACATTACTTATGCTCAACTCCCCGATTCTTGTCGCCTTCATATAGGAACCAATCTGGCAGGCCCTGCTGATTGGGGTAGTGAATGGCCTTTTGTAAATATTATGAAGTACGGACGTACCTGGACCACTCATAATAATGCCTGGGTTGGCGGTGGTGCTAATGAATGGGATACTCAAGTCCTGGATCAAATTCCATTGGATGAAGATGGTTATCCTCTAAGCTTACCAATCGAGATCCCTGGTATGGAAGCTCCACAAATAGTATTGGGCGTTTGGGCAAATACAGCAGCACTGCCCCCTGGTGAATATGTGGTACTCTACGATGGTATTGGTTCTTTTAATTTTTGGGGAGATGCTACTGTTATAAATGAAGAACCCGGACGCATCGTACTGGATGTGACACCTGGAGAAGCAGATATCATTGTAATGGAGCTTCAGGAATCACAAATGGGAAACCACATCCGCAATATCCGTTTTTTGTTACCAGGAACAGAAAATACTTATGAAGATACTCCCTGGACGGCTGAGTGGTTGGAAAAACTAATGCCGTTTAATACATTACGTTTCATGGATTGGGGCTACACCAATGGCTCCCAATTAGTAGAATGGAACCAAAGGTCCAAAATAGATGACTATACCTACACTCAAGACGGAGTGCCATATGAGTGGTGGGTAGAACTTTGTAACCTCAAGCAAGCTGATGCCTGGGTCTGTATTCCCCACGCTGCCAATGATGATTACATCCACCAAATGGCTCAATTCTTTAGAGATGAACTAGATTCTGATCTGAAAATATATGTAGAGTATTCCAATGAAATCTGGAATTGGATCTTTTCTCAAACTGCCTATTGTCATGATAATGGTGATCAAAATGTTCCCTGGCCAGAACGTATCGTTCCTTTTGTACAAAATGCCTTGGATATATGGACCGAAGAGTTTGCTGAAGCACCAGATCGAATTATAAGAGTTGTCGGTGTGCAAATGTCATGGCAAGACGTTAGCAATCGTATTGTGTTTAACATGGAAGCTGGTAGCTTTGATGCTTTTTCACCAGCCGCTTATTTCGGTTTTTCAGAAGAAAGTATAAACGAATTAGAAAATCTGGGAGTAAATGCAACAGCAGATGATGTCATCGAGATGGCCAGAGAGGATATGATCAACTTTGCCTATGAATGGGCAAAAGATCAGCATGAATCCATTGCAACAGAACTAGATATCCCCATGCTCTACTACGAAGGTGGCCAGCATTTGACTCCCGAACCATTTGGCAGCGTACAAGATTATAATCCGGCATTAGTCGCAGCTCAATCACATCCTGGCATGTATGATCTCTATAATGAATGGTATGACTCTTTAAGAACCTTTGCTACAGGAGATGATCCCGCTTTACTCATGAACTTTTCATTTATCGCCCCAACGAGTGGCCAATATGGTAGCTGGGGCTTATTAGAAAGCCAGTTTTATCAAAGCGCTCCTTATGAAGATGCCCCTAAGTATCAAGCCATTTTAGACAATATTTATGACTGTAGTTCTCCTGTTTCTACTACCGAAGAAGTAGCTATGGCAGATGCTCAATTATATCCTAATCCATCTTCAGGGCAATTGCAGCTTATTTTACCAGAAGGACAACCCTACAATATCACAATAAGTAATTTTCAAGGACAAGTATTGTTAGAAGAAAAGGCTTATCAGTCAGGAAGTAGCTTGAGCACTAATCTACCTGCCGGTATTTATGTCGTAATAGCTAGTGACCTTTACGGCAATAAAATACAACAGTGGAAATGGGTAGTAGTTAATACCCAATAATAAAGCAGCAAAGCTACTTCTTGTAAGTGCCATCAAATATTGTATTCCAATTAGTGCCTCCATCTTCACTTTGCGACCAGATTTGCCGTACAGTATACCCATCCTTAAACCAGGTGATGAGGTTACAAACCTTCTGTTTGGAATGATCGCAATCTGATAGCAGCATTTTGCCGTAGGAAAAATGCCCTGAAAGCATTAATCGTGTGCCAGTATTATCCACCCAATACTGCTCCCATTGTTTATCTTCAGCAGCATAAGTATTGATACTGGTGCCTTTATAACCACTTAAGGTAGAGTAGTAGGATTCGCGTATGGCTTTTCCATCAAGTATAGGTTCTATACGGCTCATACCTACAAGGGTATCAGTGCCCGTTTTGTAGACTTTCCAACTACCGATCCAAAAGGAAAAATCATCGTGCTCCATCTCTTTAGTCGTTGTAAAATCAAAGGGCGATTTTTCCCATTTTTTGACCGATACATAGAAATCCCGAAAGAGCTTATATTCGCCGTCTTCCTTTTTGTATACTAATATTGCTTTGGTAGGGGAAGTGACCTCGTTATTCTTGTGATCCTTGTAGCTTAGATCAAGTCTAAACACAGCTACTATTTGATCTCCTGCTTGCTCGACATCTAATATCCAGGAGTTCCAGGAAATGGCTCGCCCCTTTAAGCCTTGCCAATAATCTTTAATCGCAGCTTTTCCTCTTACCTCCTCTCCAGATTGTTTATAGATGATACCATCAGAGGTGTATAGCTCTGCTATTTCATCCATTTTATTGGCTTCAAAGGCCAGCTTCATTGCTCTAAGATTGTCATAAACGATACTTTCAGGACTGTTTTTATCGAGCCAATGAATCACATTTAGCACAAAGTTTTGGTTTTGTGGTGCTTCCCTTGCATTAAACCCTACCTTATACTGGCCTTGAGCAATTTGAGCAGTAAACATTGCTGCTTCCGTAAAGAAAGCGGCTTTCCCTTTACCATATTCCATTGCAGCTCCCATTGCATAATTATCTAGTGGTTTTTGAGGCGTATTTTCATCAAACTGCCAAGCTACCTCAGGCAATAGCAACTGATGTGTTTCGGGAAAGGAAGCAATGATAGTAGCTCCTTTGCCTGTTTTTAATGCAGAACCAGTAAATGCGCTAATAGAGTCTATACCCATTGTAAAAATAGAAGGATAGAGGTTGCCTTCTTTTTGAGAATATTTATCTGGCGGCCATTGCTGATCAGGGTTAATTACAAATCCATTTTCATAAGAAAAACCAAATGTTTCTGCCAGTTTATTAGCAGCTCCACCAAAAGGCATATGATCTGCTATGAGCAATAAACGACCACCTTCATGCACCCATTTCTTAATTATTTGAATTTCAGTATCCGTATAAGCTGAAGGGGTAGGGTTTTGCCAATTACCAATATTGGATTCATGCAAAGGGTTGGCTATAACTAAAATATCTAGAGCCGTCAACTCTTCTTTTGTAATGGACTCAATGGCTTTTATATTGTACCCATCCGCAGATAACAATTTACCAAAAGGTGCAAAGCCTCCATCCAGTTGATGGAAATTATTATGCCCTCCATCAATACCAATGACAGGGCCATTTCCCATTTCATAACGAGCTTCAAAAGAAGCAGTCTCAAAGTCAAGATCAGGTACTTGTTGAGCAATTATTGGTAAGCTAATAACATGAAGGGCAGCAATCAGTAGTATGATTCGTAGCATAATCCGTGCAGTTGGGTGAGTAGTTAGGTTAAAAAGAGCTGTTTATTTCTAAAGGCCCTTCTGCTATAAATATAGTAAAAACATGTCAAAACTATCCCTGCTTACGCATCATTCGCTTTAGTAGCGGGTAGCTAAAAACAGCCAGTAAAATGATAAATACTCCCCAATAGAAGTTGGGAGCCAGTTCTTCATTTTCATTGAGTATCAGCCATGCTAAAGCAATCCCATAGACTGGCTCCAGGTTGACAGTTAGATTGGATGCAAAAGCAGAAAGGTACCTTAGAGCTCTAAGAGCAAGGACATAAGCAAGCGTTGTACACAATAATGCCAGTACTATCAAGTATAACCAATCGGATTTAGAAGGCATAAATACAATTGCCCCCTGGTTTTGATACAAATAATAAGGTAATACCAGGCTCAATACCAACCAGGCACTGCCCAATTCCAGAAAGGTGATATTGAGCTCGTCAGATTGTCCAATTAATCGCTTATTAAAGGTAGCAAAAAGAGCTGCAGTGAAAGCAGCAAGGAGCCCCAGTAAAATACCATAATTCATGGAAGCATCAGTGGTCTGTACTATTAGCGCCATACCAGGAATAATAAGCAGGCCCAGGGCTATTTCAAACCAACGTATACGCTGCCTCATAATGAGCGGTTCTACCAAGGATGTGAAAAAAGAAGTAGTAGCCATACAGACCAGCGTAATGGATGCATTAGATAATTTAATTGCCCCATAAAAAGCGACCCAATGTATAGCAACCAACACTCCTATCCCCATAAACTGAAGAATAGATTTTAGTGGTAGAGTTCGAAATAGTTTTCCTACTCTGATTAAAAAGAGCATACTAATGCTGGTAATCAGTACCCTCCACCAGACAATTACCAGTGCGGAGAGCTGTATCAAATCACCAAGAATAGCAGTAAACCCAAAAAGGAATACTGCCACATGTAATTCCAGGTAAGCTCTTTTAACATTATCCATTTTGCTTTAACTTTAAATTGCCTGAACGCTTATTATACATTGGCAAAAGTACTACTTCATTTAAGCAGGTGATCAATATTACTTTAATAATTCTGATAGGTTCTTTTTAAGCAATACTGCGTTAAAGAATCATCCGATAGCTATCAGGAAGGTCGTCCTCCTTTCATCTTGTTTTGCTTAAAAGTTACTTCCTCAAAAAACGACGATTATTTATATATTTTTGTTGAAAGTCCAATTTTTGAGATCGCTAATGGAAGAATTAAAAAAGAGCGCACGTACATGTACTATTTGTGCCGATTTTTTGCCACATGGATGCCGTCCTGTTTTTGAAGCAGTTCCTGAAAGTAGAATTGTTATCATAGGACAAGCTCCAGGGCGTAAGGTCCATGAAAGTGGTGTGCCCTGGCAAGACAAAAGCGGAGATAATTTAAGAGATTGGCTTGGTATCACAGCATCTCAGTTTTATGATCCTGCCTGCTTTGCTATCCTACCAATGGGTTTTTGTTATCCAGGAAAAGGGAAATCTGGAGATTTACCTCCACGTCCAGAATGTGCTCCTAAATGGCACCCATTGTTATTGCAGGAACTCAAAGAGGTGAAGCTGACTTTATTAATTGGGCAATATGCTCAAAATTTTTACTTGGGGTCTCATAAACGAAGGACGCTTACAGAAACAGTGAAAAACTATCAAGATTATTTACCTAATTATTTCCCCTTACCACACCCATCTCCCCGGAACAATATCTGGCGCAAAAAAAATCCCTGGTTTGAAGCCGAGGTATTACCCGAATTAAAAAAACTAATAGAAGTGAGTCTTAAATAATCTCTGTTTCTTTAATCAATTATAAAGTTCTGTTGTTAAGAAATGGTTGACTAATCATAAAAAATTAATTATGTCTGTTCAAGTTGGCGATAAAGCTCCTGTTTTTACACTTGTTTCTTCCGAAAAAGAATCTATTTCACTAGATCAATATAAAGGAAAAAATGTAGTGTTGTTATTTTTCCCTATGGCCTTTACGGGTGTATGTACTACTGAGTTATGTGGTATGAGAGATAATATAGCATCGTATCAGGGATTAGATGCAGAAATTCTGGCAATATCCGTAGATTCTCCATTCACACTGGATAAATTTAAATCTGATCAAAACCTAAATTTCCCTTTATTGTCTGATTTCAATAAAGAAGTTTCTCAAAATTATGGTGCTTATTATGAAGAGTTTGTGTTAGGTTTAAAAGGCGTTTCCAAGCGTGCAGCCTTTGTTATTGACAAAGAAGGAACAGTTCGTTATGCCGAAGTGTTGGATAATGCCGGAGAGCTCCCTAACTTTGCAGCAGTTAAAGAAACTTTACAGGAAAGTAACTAATATCTTAACTATCGATTTTTTTGACAATCTTTTTCTGTTTACTGAAAGGATTGTCAAAAAATCCATGCTTTCTGTTAATTTTTAAATCCGAAGCTATGCGAGCATTTTACAATGGAGCGTATGAAGAGTTGGAAGAAGAAGTATTAGTTGAAGACGAAATAGCAGATTCGGATCAGGGAGAACTTGCTCAACTGATTGTCTATAATGATGATCATAATACCTTCGACTGGGTTGTTCAGTGTTTTATGGAAATATTGGGACACACTCATGAACAATCAGAGCAACTTTCGTTAATTATCCACTTTAAAGGAAAAGCGACTGTAAAAACCGCTCCTAAGAATGTTCTTAAACCCAAAAAAGATGCTCTTGTTGATAGAGGGCTCTCTGCTGTAATAGAAGAGAATAATTAGTTTTGTATTCCTCTGTTTTATATCCCCCGGCATAATACGAAACGCTAACAATGCCGATATACTGGTTATCTGATCATCATTATGAATTCCCTCCTCAGCATCTTGCTGAACCAGAAGGGGTCTTGGCTGTAGGAGGAGACCTCACTCCTGAGCGCTTATTAAAAGCATATTCTATTGGAATTTTCCCCTGGTACAATCCCGGAGAGCCAATTCTATGGTGGTGCCCTGATCCTCGTTTTGTCCTATTTCCTGACAAGCTCAAGGTATCTAAAAGTATGCGGCCTTATTTCAATCAGAAGAAATACAAGGTGACTTTTGATCAACACTTTGAAAGCATCATGCGTGCTTGTGGAGCACAAAAACGGCCAGGCCAAAAAGGCACATGGATTACCTCAGAAATGCTTGAAGGATATACTCGTTTGCATCAATTGGGGTATGCTCATTCTGTAGAAGTGTGGGAGGAAGAAAATTTAGTCGGAGGTCTTTATGGCCTTTCTCTGGGTAAAGTCTTTTTTGGAGAATCTATGTTTACAAAAGCAACTAATGCTTCTAAATTTGGATTCATAACACTTGTTCGCGAATTGCAAAAAAGAAATTTCTGGTTAATTGATTGCCAGCAAGAAACCAAACATCTTAGCAGCCTTGGTGCAGAAAGTATTTCGCGGGAGTCTTTTCTAGATACCTTAGAACGCAACGAAAAAAACAATACACTGATAGGTAGTTGGGCAAAATGGAGAGATGAAGGATGATGTGATTAGAGACCTATATGTAGTTATGTAGTTAGAGGTTTATATAGTTATATGGCTGTATAGTCAAATGGCTTTCGGGAATTAGTTTATGAAGAGCTGTGCTTTCTAGCAGAACACTCCTTTCCACAAAGAGCTAATTATCAATACATTAAACCAAAAAGCGCTATTAGCGAACTTATTTGACATATACCAAACCAACATCAATCGCCTCTTGGAGCTGACAAGCATAGTTGAAATATCACAATTCACTAATCACTTTTCATCATTCTCTTTCCCCCAGTAAAATTCCCCCACTCTACCTTTTAGAGATACTACTTACTGAATACTGCCAACTAAACACTATCTACTAAAATTAGTATCTTCCAGTTGGAATAAACATAGCTACTATTGAGAACCAGTATTATTATCGCTACTCTTTTTTTATTGGCATTTACACAACAGAGTGAAGCAGAATATCCTCAGCATTATTTTCAAGCGCCTATTAATGGAGCATTGCGACTTTCGGGCACTTTTGGTGAGTTACGTCCCCAGCATTTTCATGCTGGCCTGGATATTAAAGGATACGTAGGACAACCTCTTCTAGCCGCAGCCGCTGGTTATGTATCTCGTATAAAAGTAGGTTCGGGAGGTTATGGTAAGGTCTTATATATAAGCCACCCCAATGGATACACTAGTGTTTATGCTCATATGAACCGCTTTACTCCAGCTCTAGAGCAGTACGTAAAACAAGAACAATACTTGACTAAAAGCTTTGAAATAGAATTGCATCCTACACCTGGGCAATTCGAATTTCAAAAAGGAGAAAAGATTGGAGAAATTGGTATTACTGGCCGTTCTTTTGGACCACATGTTCATTTTGAGATACGAGATACTCCTTCAGGACAACCTATTAATCCTTTGTTATTTGGTTTACCCATTGGTGACCATAGACCGCCCCAATTGCATCAGCTGAAATTGTATCAGATTGGAAATGATGGTAGTTGCTTCCCTGGTGAAGTTTATAATTTGCGGAAGCAAAATAGAAAAGCTTATCGCCTATCAGGTAAAGACACTCTACTCACTCCATATACACATACAGGTATAGCAGTTAAAACTTTCGACTTGCTGGATGCAGCACCTAATTTGAATGGTATTTTTGAATTGTTACTTTATCAAAATGACTCCCTACTCTTTCATGTTAATATGGAGACTTTTCAACTCTCGCAAATGCGCTATCTGAATGCCCATTTGGATTATAGAGATTGGAAAGGGAAAGGAGCTTATTTCAATCGTTGTTACCGATTACCCGGCAATCACCTGG
Organism: Chitinophagales bacterium; assembly: GCA_022360175.1. Taxonomy (GTDB): domain Bacteria; phylum Bacteroidota; class Bacteroidia; order Chitinophagales; family Saprospiraceae; genus JAKSDI01. The sequence continues at coordinate 16,596 of JAKSDI010000075.1, read as the reverse complement.
AGCATATTTACCTTAAAGATCAAGGAATCATCAGCTTGTCTCAGAATGAGAAGGTCAAGTTGAAAGTTATTGCAAAGGATCAGGCAGGAAATGAATCTTCATTGACATTTTGGTTAAAACGTTCAGGAGAAAATAAAACTTCCGTTATTAATTACAATTATTTTCTACCTCAGGCAGAAGCTAATGGCATCAATGCTACCGGCATCCAGCTACGATTTCCTAAAAATACTTTTTATCAAGATGCTTATTTTGATTATGCAGCATCCTATGAAAATTCATATGGAATATATTCCTTGATTCATCATCTCCATGACCCAGCAATCCCTGTTCATAAGTATTTTGAAATCGCATTAAAACCCAACCAATCTATAGAAGAATCTTTAAAAGATAAAGCTTTCATTGTTTATTGTGATGAAGAAGGCAACAGCACTCATTGTGGAGGAGAATGGAAAAAAGGTTGGTTATATGCAAAAGTAAGAGCATTGGGTGCTTATTCGATTATGATAGATGAAGAAGCTCCTACGATCCAACCTTTAAGCATAAAACATAAAGTAAAAACTGGCAATCGTTTTCAGTTTTTGATTAATGATCAATTGGCTACAGCTTCCAATGTAAAGAGCTTATCTTATGAAGGCTATATTGATGGGAAATGGGTATTATTTACTTATGATGAAAAGAATGAATTAATAGAACATGTAGTGGATGGCAATCTGGAAAAAGGCGAACACACCTTACTATTAACAGTAAAAGATGCCAGTGGTAATACAAGCAGTATAGAACATACTTTTTTAGTGGAATAATTCTCCTCTTCGATTAATTAAATGTGCTCTCTTACTTAGTTTTATTTTTTGGCTATATCCGAAGCAACCATTAAAGCGAATCATCACGTCATGGTAAAAAAGACGTGATGAAATATTTTATATAATCATTATAAACTTCAACATAATAGCCATGAAACAGACCATCCCGCTGTTATTTTTATTCGCATTTTTTATTGTCAGTTGTGATACAACAGATGATATTCCAACTCCTAATCCTCCTGTATCTAACATTGACTGTGATGAGACACCGGAAGCATGTAATGTTACTAAATCTAATAATGCTTTTGGATTCAAACTTTTCCAAACCTTACATAATGACACTCCGGATGAAAATATTTTCATATCTCCAATGAGTGTAGCTACCGCCTTATCTATGACCGTTAATGGTGCAAAAGGGCAAACCAAAGCAGATATGATGGCTACATTAGAGCAAAATAACATATCTCTGGAAGCGGTCAACGACGGTTTTTTACAATTGCTCAATTTACTTCCAGCCCTAGACCCTGAAGTAGAACTTAATCTCGCCAATAGTATTTGGTATAGAGAAGGGTTTCAGGTACGACAGGATTTTTTGACGGCTAATGAAGAGCATTACGATAGCGAGGTAGCCAGTCTGAATTTCGCCGATCCCGCAGCTAGAGAGACCATCAATGCCTGGGTGGATGATAAGACACAAGGACTAATAGAAAGTATAGTTGACGAGCCTATTTCCAGTGATGTTGTGATGTATTTGATCAATGCCATTTTCTTTAAAGGAGCCTGGTTGCACGAATTTGACCCCGAGCATACTTATGCTACTCAATTTAGACTGGAAGATGGTTCAACGACAGAAGTGGATATGATGACTTATAATCAGACACTACTCAATTATTTTGAAACCGAAAATTTTCAGGCTGTAGATTTGCCATACGGCGATTCTATTTACACGATGAGCCTCTTTTTGCCTAAACAAGATGCAAACATTGATGATATCATCGCTAGCCTGAATAATGATAACTGGGCGCAATGGTCTGAAAGTTATTTTTATCAGGATATGTACTTTGGTATGCCTCGCTTTGAAATGGAATACGATGAGAGCCTTGTAAAAGCCCTTTCTTCTATGGGCATGAGCATAGCCTTTGGCGGTGGTTGCGACCTTACAGGCATAGCAGATGCGGACCTGGTAATTGATGAAGTAAAACATAAAGCATTTATAGAAGTAAATGAAGAAGGAACAGAAGCTGCTGCCGTAACCTCAGTAGTAATCATAGAAACTTCAGCACCTCAAATACCAAGCATGTATTTGAATCGTCCTTTCATATTTACCATCCGCGAAAACCAGTCTAATAACGTATTGTTTATGGGTAAAATGATGAACCCGAATGAGTAATTAGCACTAAAATGTTAACTGAATCCTAAGAACATAAAACTACATATCTTAAAAAATCTAAATTTTTATACGCTTGGTCGAAACTTGTGTTAAACAGGCGTTAAGGAGCGAGAAGTGTATCTGTTTTCTTTGTATTTTTGAAGCGTAATCAAATTCGAATTACAATGAAAACAATCACACTTACTTCGCTCCTTTTTCTTTTCCTGCCAGGGTTTCTTCTTGCTCAGCTAAAGCCAGATCAAAACCCTAGAGCACAGGAGTCTTATGCTAAGTACCGTCAGCAGTTAGAAAATCACGAACAATCAATGGGTACTACTGCCAACCTGACATATGAAGCATATGATCCCATCCTTGAAAAAAAGCGTAAAAGACAAGATCGCCGTGAATTTCGGCAAGAATTGAGATTAGAACGGGCTCGTAGCCGTCGCTACAACAATCTATATCGCCCGTATTACTACGACCCATATTACCGCTGGTAAGCTAGGCCTCCAACCCTGAATAATTAAAAACAGAAAAATCAATCTACAATATGAAGACACTACTCCCAATTTTAATGATGGCACTAGTTGCCTCTCTTTGGACATCCTCTTGTAACAGACAGGTACAACGAATAGACACAGACACTACTGTAGACCTAAGCGGACGCTGGAATGATACTGATGCTCGCTTAACGGCTGCAGAACTAGTAACAGAAGTAATGTCACAACCCTGGCTCGACAACCATATGCGCCGTACAGGCGAACGTCCTGTGATTATTGTTGGCATGGTGGAGAATAAATCTCATGAACATATTGAGGCAGAGGTATTTACTAAAGAACTAGAAAAAGCTTTCATTAAAAGCGGTCGTGTACGTGTAGTACAAGCTGGAGAAAAGCGTAGCCAAATACGCCGCGAACGTGCTGACCAACAAGAAAATTCTTCTGCTTCTACTATGAAGCAATGGGGTATGGAAGTGGGAGCAGACTATATGCTACAAGGTTCTATCAACTCTATTATGGACGCCTATAAGCGCAAGAAGGTTATCTATTACCAAATCGATATGGAAATGAGTAATATCGAGACCAATGAAAAAGTCTGGATTGGTGATAAGAAAATAAAGAAGTTCGTAAAGAACTAAGATAAAAGTTCGTTCTAACCTTTTAAACGAGCCATCCTGAATATTGAGTTGTAAAAATTAACCGTGAAGCCACAAAAGCTTAGTTGAAACTATGTTATTCTTTTGTGGCTTCCTTGCCCAAGATTTATTCTAAAGGCAACTATGGTAAACTAGTAACATTTCGAAGGAAAAAAATAAGGGTGGCTTATCTTTTCCCTAATACCCCAATCCACACAGTATGAGATTTTTGTCTACATTACTGTTCAGCCTGGTTGTTATATTTCTGCTGTCTTCCTGTGCTTCTTTTGAACGCTTGCGTGGCAACTATTCAGAAATGGTAGAAGCCTCTGACCTGGAAGGTGCAACTCGGCTGATCGAAAGTAAAAAATGGTATAAAAAAGATCGCAACAAAGTACTCTATTACCTCGAATTAGGTGCATTGGCACGTATGCAAGGTGATCTTGAAAAAAGCAATGAATACCTTAACAAAGCAGACTTTCTGATAGAGGATTACAAAGCTTCTGTAGGTGCTAAAGGGTTAGCAATGGTTAGCAATCCCAAAGCACTGCCTTACCGAACAGAATACTACGAAAACATCGCTGTCCATTATTTGAAAAGCCTCAATTATCTTCAGATGAATGACCTGAGTGCGGCAAGAGTAGAAGCTCGGCGTACTAATATTCGTCTGAATGAATTGAATGATGCGGTACCGGATAAACCGTTAAAATATCATGATGATGTGCTGGGGCATATCGTTATGGGGCTGAGTTACGAAAAGAACAAAGAATGGAACAATGCATTTATCGCTTATCGTAATGCAGCCGACCTGTTTGTCACGGATGGACGCCTGACGAATTATATGGGGGTATCTATTCCAGAACAATTGAAGTGTGATGTAGTGAGGCTGGCAAAAGTACTTGGATTTACTAATGAGCAATCCTATTATGAGAAAATACTGAAGCCTCGCTGCAAAAATCCGGAAGATGCATATGGTTCCTTAGTCGTTTTCTGGGAAAATGGACAAGGGCCTGTAAAAGACGAACAGATAGTTGGCTTTGATGTCCTTAATGGGGTAAATGACAATAATCTTCGTTTTGTGAGTTATGGCACTGGCCTGGATTATGAGATTGACCCTTATGAATACAATCAGTATGACAGCTTTTCTGGTATCAACAATATCCGTGTAGCCCTACCGAGGTATCGTTCGCGTCCATACCCTTTACGTTCAGCCAGCATTGAATATGCCGGAGGTATTAAGAAAATGGAAAAAATAGAAGACCTTAATGAGGTAGCTACGCAATCATTGCGCGATCGTTTTCATCGAGAGTTAGCTACTGCTCTACTCAGGTTGGCTATTAAAGAAGCGACCGAAGCATCCCTGAGGCAGATAAAAACTAAAAAGAAAGATGACGACAGTGATGACGATGATGACGAGGACGAGGAAAAAGACAAGAGTGACGATGATGAGGACGAATATTCTGAAACAGCAGGGATCATTTTAAGTGGAGCGATGGATATTGTTAATACGCTTACCGAACGTGCTGACATTCGCTCCTGGAATTCGCTTCCTGCAGAAATACATTACACAAGGATACCTCTGAAAAGAGGAAACAATACGATCAAAATCACCTTTTTTAACCGGCTAAAAGAAAGAATGGAAACACACCAGTTTACAGTCAAGGCTAATGGTGGACTACTAGTCAAAAATCTGATAACGCCAGAAGCCAGTGTGCTCCTTCCCCAAGTAGCTGATAATAACAAAAAAACAAATTAAGAACTATGAAAACGATAATCCTTACCTTAATGATGTCCTTTATGGCAATCATGGCTTTCGGACAGGATAAAATGGATGTTGTATATCTTAAAGATGGTAGAGTAGTTAAAGGATCTATTATCAAACCTTTAGATGCTGATGGAGTACAAATAATGACTACAGAAAGTGATGTATACACATTCTCTGCCGAAGAAGTATCTCGTGTAGGCCGTGAAAAATTTCAACATGACAATCTAAAAAATAAAGTGATTGTACACGATGGTAGTGGGTTTACCAATATCACTACATTAGGCCTTGGTTTTGGTGTGGGTTCTGTGGGAGACGAACGAAGTAGTGATAATGATGAAACTTATTTCGCCTTACACACTGTAAATGGTTATCATTTGAATCGGTCTTTAAGTTTAGGAGTCGGAGTTGGTATAGAATGGTTTGGAGACTATGAATTGGTGCCATTATATGCTGATATCCGTTTCCATCCATCTCTTACAGAATGGGCTCCTTTTTTCTACGGTAACCTTGGTTTCGGACTAGGCTTACTCGAAAATAATGTGGACGGTGGCTTAATGGCTGGCGTTGGTGGAGGTATACAGAAATCCATCAATTCGAACCTGGCCCTGGTAGGCTCAATTGGCTATCGTTTTCAGGGAAATACAATCGGCACAGAAAATATGGATGCTCACTTCTTGCAATTTAGCGTAGGAGTTAAGTTTTAATTATATAGTATGTGGTGATATGGTGATGTGGTAAAATCTCACCATATCACCACATACTATATAACTAGCCATTATTATCCGGGAGCCCATCAAAGTCAGTAAATGACTTGTCTATTTCTGGATTTTCTTTGAGTATTTCATCTTCTGCCAATGAAAACTCATCTTCTTCCTCAAATATCTTGTCCGTATTAGGCTTGATAGTGTTTGATTTACGAATAATTCGCGTAATTACTTTCTTTTCCTTTGATTTTGAAGTACTTCTCTTAGCGTCGGATTCACCTGTTTGCCTCTTAAAAGACGATACCTTATTATGCATTTTTGCAGCAACACTCTTAGTCGTAGTAGGTACCGCTTTCAAGCGTTTTTTGTCAATCAGTTCTCCGGTGATCATACAAACACCATAGGTTTTATTTCTAATACGGATCATTGCATTTTTTAAATCCTGTAGATATTTTCGCTGGCGAATAGCCATATTATTCAGCATTTCCACCTCAGAGTTGGTGCTGCTATCATCCACCCAGTCGCCACCAAACTCCTCCCCCAGGTTCTCCGTTGTTTCTACAATTTGACTTTGTAAAAGCTTTATTTGCTCCTCTGTCTTTTCAATTTTTTGCTCAATTAATGCCTTAAACTCTTGGAGTTCGGCATCAGAATATTTTGAAACCGTTTGTGACATTTTTAAAGTTTTATGGTGTGTAAATAAACCCGAAACACAAGCAAAAACTACAATAGATCGACATACTCGTGATTAACAAGTAAATATTCTAATAAAAAAGAATTATTCAAAATATTAAGCCAAATTAAACCTATTTATTGAAATATAATTTCAAACAACAATTACTAATTGATCCTAGAATAATGATAGGAAAATCGCTTGTGTTCCTAGTTGAAGGAGAAATATGCTGGGAACATTGAGAAAATACGAGATACTCTTACTTTGTTATAAAGGTCGCAGTCTTTTAAGCGTATGAATTGGTTTAAATTTATTGCTCAATGTGAGAAAAACATCGAAAAGTTTTAGTGTTGGCCGAAAAAAAATCTAAAAGGTATTGAAAACAGTTACAATGGGAATATTTTTGTGGCGGCTTTCTGGCACTGTTTCTGCAACCTTTAATTTATTAATCAGCTATAAATGATGGCTAAAAGCAAACTAGTTCAAAAAGGGCTTATGCTAGCCAAGCAGTTTGATGCTCCTTGGAATCCTATACAGCTTCAAACGCGTTGTCTGCTCAACTTGTTGAAAAAAGCAGAACATACCGATTTTGGTAAGCATTACAATTTTAGCAAGATATTAGCTGCAGCTTCTCCGCTACGTGCTTATCAGGAAAGAGTACCTATACATGATTACCAACGAATATTTGATGAATGGTGGCACAGACAGTTAGAAGGAGAAGCTGATGTTAGTTGGCGGGGAAAGGTTAAGTTTTTTGCGTTAAGCTCTGGCACCTCTGAAGCAGCTAGTAAATACATTCCTATCACCCCTGATATGAGACGGAACATGCGCCATGCTGCGCTCAAAATGTTTGCTTGTTTGCCCAAATACAATCTACCTCCAAGCTTCTTCACCAAAGATTGGTTGATGATAGGAGGTAGTGCTACCTTAAAGGATCTCGGGCACTGTTATGCTGGTGACCTGAGCGGAATAAACGCGAAGAAACCTCCTTTTTGGATCAGAAAATACTATAAACCAGGCACTAATATTGCTCGCCTTAAGAATTGGGATGAACGGGTTGAAGCTATTACCGAACTCGCTCCTAAGTGGGATATTGGTGTATTATCGGGCATCCCTAGTTGGGTGCAACTCACACTAGAACGCATAATAGAGCGACACCAATTGAACAATATCCATGAGCTGTGGCCTAATCTAAGGATTTTTGCTACGGGCGGTGTTGCGTTTGAACCTTACCGCAAAAGTTTTGAAAACTTACTCGCACATCCGTTGATTTATCAGGATACCTATTTAGCATCAGAAGGCTTTATTGCTTTTCAGGCCAGGCCAGGTACTTCTTCCATGCGGTTGCTCTTGAATAATGGCATTTTTTATGAGTTCATTCCTTTTAATGAAAAAAATTTTGATGAAAATGGTATGCCATTGCCTCATGCAAAGACACTTTGCCTGGAGGAGGTAGAAGAAGGTATTGATTATGCATTATTGATTACTTCCTGCGCTGGTGCATGGAGATACCTTATAGGAGACACGGTGAAATTTACGGACAAACGACGTTCGGAAATTATCATTACAGGAAGAACCAAGCATTTTCTTTCTCTTTGTGGCGAACATTTATCAGTAGATAATATGAATACCGCTATTCAGGGAATAGAAAAGTACTTCAACCTTGATGTAAAAGAGTTTACCGTTTGTGGAGTAGAGAAAGATAATCATTTTGCTCATCATTGGTATATTGGATCAAACCAGGTAATAGACAACAATGAACTAGCACATCGGTTAGATCAAGAATTAATGATGGTCAATGATGATTACAAAGCAGAACGTTCAGCAATGCTCCGCCCTCCAATAGTAGAAATAATTTCCAATGAACTTTTTTATGACTGGCAACGTCATACAGGCAGGATGAATGGACAAAGTAAATTTCCTAGAGTGATGAAACCGCAACAATTCGCAAAGTGGAAAGCTTTTGTTGCTACAGCAAATGTATAAACGAAATGAATTTTTTCTGGCAAGGTATATTATTAGGGCTTAGTTTAAGTATTCTGGCTGGGCCAATGCTCTTTATTTTAATACAGCTGGGTATAGAAAAAGGCTTCCGGGCAGGTATTACAGCAGGCCTGGGAGTATGGATGAGTGATGCCCTCTATATCTTTATGGCCTATTTTGGCATCGCCTATTTGATGCAAATTACTCAATGGCAGGGCTTTCAGCTATGGGCAAGCATTTTAGGAGGGCTCGTATTGATAATTATTGGTGCAAGTACTTTACTCAGCAAGCCGATTCAGCGACAACGTGCAAAAGGGCACCTGCCTGCTCATAATTGGTTCGGCTACTGGATGAAAGGTTTTTTGGTAAACACCCTCAACCCTTTTACTGCTTTTTTCTGGATTGGAGTGATGACAACCGTTTCGGCCAGTACACCTCTTCTCCCATCACAGGCACTATTGTTTTTTGGCACCATTATAGGAGTTATAATTATCACTGATATACTCAAAGTATTGCTTGCGAAAAATTTGCAGAGCACAATGAAAATGAGCTACTTGCTTATCCTGCGAAGAGTATCCGGCACCGCATTGGTCGTATTTGGTATTATACTGATGGTAAAAGGAATCATTGTATGATAGATGAAGGCTATGTAAAATTCCAGGCACAATGGAATGAAAGTGCTCCATTAGCAACCACCCATATTCAGGAATTAAATGTATATCGTCAGAAGTTGTATGATCTGGGGCTGATTGGCGCTTATGCAAATGGAATTGGCTATGGTAACATTAGTAAAAAACACAATACAAAAGGACATTTTATTATTTCCGGTACCGCTACTGGTAATCTGATCAAACTAAACACCCTACATTATGCCCTCGTAACCAAGGTAGCATCAGAGCATAATAAATTATGGTGTAAAGGCCCTATTATGGCTTCCTCTGAATCTATGAGCCATGCTGCTATTTATGAGCATTGTCCGGAGATTTTGGCAGTAGTACATGTACATCACTTAGCCTTGTGGAAAAAACTAATGCATCAAGTACCTACTACAGATGCTTCTGCTCCTTATGGTTCTCCTGAAATGGTAAAAAGCATTGTTCATCTGCTGAATCAAACTAATTTAAGAGAAGAGAAAATCTTTGTCATGGAAGGACATGAGGAAGGCATTTTTACATTTGGCGAAAGCCTTGAGCAGGCTACTGAAGTTTTATTGAAGTATTTCAACGCGCTGAGGTAGGAAAATATAGAAAGTTGTTCCCTTTCCTTCTTCAGAGTCAATCCAGATATTTCCTCCGATATCTTCTACTACACGTTTACAGATAGATAAGCCGATACCAGTCCCATCAAATTCTGACCAATTATGAAGGCGAGTGAACATCGCAAACACCTTTTTATGGTAAGGTTTTGCGATACCAATTCCATTATCCTTCACACTGATTGTTATCCCTTTATCATTTTTTTTGACATCTATCGTGATACGAGGTTTTTTCTGCCGATTGTATCGAACCCCATTTTCTATTAGGTTCTGAAACACAACTTCCATCTGCTGATGATCTACTTCCAATATCACATCTGCTTTGCATTCTATAATAGCATTGCGTTGCTCAATATAGAGTTGTAGAGCCTGTGTTACACTTTCTATTAGCTGCTTAAGATGTATGGCTCCTTTGTTTTTATTTTCACCTCCATAACGAGAAACCTGTAATATGGATTCTATGAGCGCATCCATCCTGTTTACTCCGTTTTTGATATAATCAAAATATTCGTGGGTTTCGGCATCAAGAGATTGATTGATCCTTTTGTAAATAAGAGAGGAAAAACCTGATATACTACGTAAAGGCTCTTTCAAGTCGTGAGATGTGATATAAGCAAATTGCTCCAGTGCCTCATTTGATTTTTCCAATGCTTTAGCATAGCGACTTACCTGCTCAATTGCCCTGCGGTAGGGGGTAAGATTAGTGCCCAATATATAATAGCCATTAGATATACCAATCCGATTGTATACTTCCCCCATAGTAAGCAGAAGGTGATAAGATTCTTCTGCTACCACTACCTCAAGGTCCTTTTTTTCTATACGCCCACTATCCATTGTAATCGCCACCAGCTCTTTGACATTATCATCTCCAAGAAGAGATTTCAATGACAAGCCTGAGACTTTACTCTTCTCTTTTTTAAAAAAGGCTCTGGCAGCTGGGTTCATTTCTTTTACCTCAAAATTTCGATTGACAACCACAAGTAGATTGGTCATTGAATGGGCAATACCTTCATAAGCCAATTCTGGATTAACTTCTAATAATCGCCTGCTGGAAAACGACCATCCAAAGAAAGCCACCATTGCAAAAGAGATCAAACCTTCATTGAGTGGCAATACTACACTATTTAAGGGTAAGATGTAGTTTTGAAAAAAAGTCGAACTCATCCCTATACTTACCAAGAGGAAAAGTCCCCATTTCCAGCGCTTTAAGCTTTTGTTTTTCTCTCGCTTTGCTACAACGTATGCCAGTAAAGCAGTAGGTATATATAAGGCCAGCGTCCAGATAAGTCGTATAATAGCGTAACGATCGAGCCCTTCCAGTGCCAATCCCCAGCCACCTCTGGGAAGAGCGACTATCGTCCCATGCCCATGAGACGTATATATTTCCAAATACATCAGATAAGGGATAGGAAATAAAACGATCAACCAATAAGTAAAGGAAATCCAGCCAGGGATATATTGGCCTGCACGATTTGCAAAAATCCAGAAATTATATAAAATAAGTGTGTTGGATAATACCCATACGCTTTGTAGCTGGCGATAATATTCCACTTCCTCAACTGCTGTAGCCTGAGACATTTCATACCAGCATATAGTCATCCAGCCCATCACGATGCACAAAGCAAAGAATGCCCTATATTGCTTATCCTTCCAGTCAAGTAGAAGAATTCGATAGCCAATCAGTATAATGGCTATACCGCTCATAAGGGTGAAAAAAGAAATGCTTGTCATCGTTCGTCTTATATTGGCTTTTGCCAATTCTATATCATGTGAATACTATTAAAAGTACATAATTTTAAGTTTCTAAGCATACTTTATTTATAAAAAGAGAAAATACAAGGTCAATATTTAGAGTACTAACTTTTGATGAAATTCAAATAAAACATTAATCAGCTTACTGATACTTCTCTAATGTGTCCATTTTTTGGGTAACAAAAAGAGGTTTTTCTTTATTTTTATCGACTATTACTTTTTTAAAAGTCCGCTAGAAAAGTGTAATTTAGCGTTTCATTTTTTGTTAAAATCTCGCCGTTAACGAATCATAAACGTTCCAGGAAGCATGGATTCATGATGTTCTATGGATAAAACTACTTCCCAACCTAAGATATTAACTATACCATAAATTTGACAAACACTCTAACATGAGCTGTATTAATCCCATTTACTTAATCATGAGCTTATTGCTCATTGCAACTACTCTATTTTCTCAAACTACTCAGGATAGCAGCAGCAATTCGGTTAAAATTGAAAATCCGCTTGAGGCAGGAATCCTCGTGGGCGGATCAAACGCTTATGGCGATATGGTAGATGCCACTCTGCTAAAAGTAAATCAAACAAATATCGCTTATGGCGCTTTCTTTCGCTATCAGGCAAGTAGGAATATAAGCGTCCGTGCTAATGTACTCCGAGGAAAGATTAGTGCTTCCGATGCGGATTCGGAGACATTATCTAACAGAGGATATAGTTTTGAGTCATCCGTTACTGAAATAGCCGTACTAGGAGAATATGATCTTTTAGGGAAGCGTCGATTCTCTAAACGAGGCCGTATGACTCCTATCTTTTCTCCATACTTTTTTGTAGGTATTGGAGTAGCCCTTACACAGCCTACTCCTGACTTTGCTGATGACGAGGGAAATATTGCACCACTGGCACAGCAAGATATTAACAATGAAAAGACTACTCATTTTTCTGTTCCTGTAGGAGCAGGAATAAAAATGGATATCAATAAGGAGCTTACCGTTGGTGCTGAATTTGGAATGCGCCCCGTTTTTAATGACTACCTTGATGGCCTTAGCATGGCCGGCAATCCAGATAGAAATGATTGGTATAGTGTAGGAGCCGTAACGCTGGCTTACCGTTTCGCTTCAAAAGATAGTGATAACGATGGTATTGTAGATAAAAGAGATCCATGTCCTACCCTTAGTGGTGCTGAAGGTATGGGAGGATGCCCGGATACGGATGGTGATGGCCTTGCCGACCGGGATGATAAATGCCCTACCACCTTTGGTAGCGAGCGTGCACAAGGATGCCCGGATGCCGACGATGATGGAGTGCCCGATCATGATGATCGCTGCGTTAATGAACCAGGTTCTGAAGCGGTGCATGGGTGCCCCGACAGAGACCATGATGGGGTTGCCGACCATGAAGATCAATGCCCGGATTTGCCTGGTTCTGAAGAATTCAGTGGTTGTCGGGATACGGATAGAGATGGTGTTTGGGATACGGAAGATCAATGTCCATACGAAAAAGGAGTAGCCGAATTTCATGGATGTCCAATTCCTGACCGAGATGGAGATGGCTTTCTTAATCATGAAGACAACTGCCCGGATAAACCAGGAACCGTTAATGGTTGCCCGGATACAGATGATGATGGCTTAACAGATGATGTGGATGATTGCCCTGATCTGAAAGGGCCTCAGTCTAATAAAGGTTGTCCTGAACTAAGCGAAGCAGATAAGGAATTATTACGCACAGCTATTGATGATGTGAAGTTTAACACTTCCAGCTATACTTTGATTAGTACCTCTTATCCCGTACTGAATCAGATTGGAGGTTTGCTGAAGCGCTATCCTACCTATTATCTCGTTATAGATGGATTTACCGATAACCGGGGGAATGATTTCGCTAATCAGCAACTTTCGGAATACCGGGCACAGGCTTGTGCCAATTACCTACATGATGAGTCAGGTATTGAAGAAGAACGAATGATCGCCCGTGGATTTGGTGAAACCCGCCCGAGATCTAACAATAATTCTGTTTCAGGCCGTCGCCAAAATCGCAGGGTAGAATTCACCCTGGTTTCCAAAGATGAACTACAGGATTTTTTAAATAACAAGCGATAGTAATCAGGTCGTAAAATATTTTTCGGTTGTAGTAAGTAACTAAAAAGGCTTACTACAGCCGAAAAACAATGAATTTGTTTTTAGAGCGCTCCAGACCTTCTACCTTTGTGGTATGAGTAATGAACTGACTGATACCATAGTAGCCTTAGCAACTCCGTCAGGAATAGGGGCTATTGGAGTAATTCGTTTGAGTGGCCCGGAAGCGATAAAAATTGCGAACACTGTTTTTCATAGTAAAGACCTGGAGAAACAGCATTCGCATACGGTCCACTTTGGCACTATCCGCAACGATGAAGAAAGGATTCTAGATGAAGTACTGGCTACTCTTTTCGTAGCCCCCAAATCCTATACAGGTGAGAATGTAGTGGAAATTTCCTGCCACGGCTCCGATTATATTATCCAAGAACTCATTCAGTTGTTTTTGCAAAAAGGTGCCCGCCTCGCCAATCCCGGAGAATATACCCTAAGAGCCTTCCTAAACGGGCAAATGGACCTCAGCCAGGCAGAAGCGGTAGCTGATTTGATTGCTTCCTCTTCCCAGGCTTCTCATGCGATTGCCATGCAGCAGATGCGTGGTGGCTTTTCAGATGAAATACAACACCTCCGCCAACAGCTCATTGACTTTGCCAGCCTCATAGAACTAGAACTGGACTTTTCAGAAGAAGATGTAGAATTTGCCAATCGGGGAGAACTCAAAACACTGGTTGAAAAAATACAAACCGTAATCAAAGCCCTGCTACAGTCATTCCAACTGGGCAATGTAATCAAGAATGGAGTAAGCACCGTCATTGCTGGCCGGCCCAATGCTGGTAAATCGACCTTACTAAATGCGCTATTAAACGAAGAGCGTGCCATCGTCAGCGAAATAGCAGGCACAACTCGTGATACTATCGAAGAAAGCCTCAATATCAATGGTGTCCAGTTTCGTATTATAGATACCGCAGGGATACGCGAGGCGGAAGACACAATTGAAGCCATTGGCGTTGAAAAGACCTTACAAAAGGTACAACAAAGCGCCCTGCTCGTCTACGTCTTTGACGTCATCCAGACTCAACCCGAAGAAGTACAGGCTGACCTTCAAAAACTGGTACACGAAAGCCTACACGTAATGGTCGTCGCCAACAAAATGGACTTGAATCCATACACAAAGAAAGAACACTATTTCCCAGACGGTGGGCAGGTGGCAGTAGGCGGTGAGCAGTCTCCCTCACCAGATCAACAGATCGACACATCAACACATGATTACACCTGGGTCCCCACCTCCGCCCTCAATAAAATGAATATCGAATACCTCAAGGAGGAACTTTACAATGCAGTGATCTCCAAAAAACTCAATCTGGAGAGCACCATCGTAGCCAATGCCCGCCACTACGAAGCCCTACAAAAATCCTACGAAAGCCTGGATCGCGTACTCGAAGGCATGGCTACCGGCATCACTTCCGACTTCGTAGCCATGGATATCCGAGCAGCTCTACATCACCTGGGAGAAATCACCGGCGAAATCAGCACCGATGATCTGCTGGGGAATATTTTTGGGAAGTTTTGTATTGGGAAGTAGGGTTGTCTTTAGCTTAAACAGTATATATTACTTACTCTTACTCATCTTGCTATTGCTTTGTAAAGCATGAAACGATGAGTTCGGTTAGAGTATTGATTTCGGAGAAATCATACCTTTTTTGCTTAGGCAAAAAAGCTTTCGACTTCGGATGAAGTCTTACAAATAATATAACATACGACTTCTCCGAAGTCTTTACTCATCCTTGATACTTTACAAAGCAATAGTTAACAATAGATAATGCGGTAGAGAAAGAAGCGAGAGAGCAGATCAGAAACATGTAGAATGGATACAGTGTGTTTTAAGAATTAATACGACTACGGAATGCTTTTGTTTGTGATATTAATAAAATTCGCAAATAGGCTTGAATATAATCTCTGTTTGGCTTTTAGTGTTGTATCTCTGGTATTATGAAATATTTTTCATAGTTAATAGAATAACATTAATGGTTTAACTTTTGTACCTTTATTGTAAAGACTTCGCTACAGATATAGAAGTTTTTTGAACTGCGCTTTATTTGATTTTAATATATAAGTAAGTGCCAGGACAAATTAAATCACATATTATCTTGAGTTGCTTTTTATTCCATGCTGTGTTAAATCCCGATAGCTATCGGGACAGTGAAGCACCACTTCACTTACGTTTTTTGCCTTACTTGGAACAAAAATCCTTCTCAATATAATGGTAACTCAATTTTGTCCTGGCACTTAAGAGAGCACATTTAATTCATTTTTTTATAGTGGCACCTTCCCCATATCTGCGTTGCGTACTCGTGTTAATAACTTTGGCTATTACACTCCGCCGCACCTTGATCTGACCAAAAAAGCAATCTAAATATGCTCTCTTACTTACTACAATTGGTCTCTATTACCAAAGGTTGCATTAAATTATAGTATTATGAGTTTCTCTTTCTCGCTCTCTAATCATAGCTTTTATAGTATTGCTAAATATTTGGTTATAGCTGCTTTATGTTTTTCATCTGTCACTATTTGGGGACAATTCAGCCAAGAGAATGTCATTACAAGTATTGCAATGGGCATGCAGACTCCTATTGATCTACATAATGTGGATATGGATAATGATGGTGACCTAGATGTACTAGTAGCATCCTATGGATACAATAAAATTGTCTGGTATGAAAATGAGGATGGCAATGGTACATTTGGAAAACAAAAACTGATTAGCGATCAGGTTGCTTTACTCCGCGCTATTTATGCTGCTGACCTAGATGGTGATGGTGATATGGATGTATTATCCACTTCAAGCTTGGATAATAAAGTTGCCTGGTATAAAAATGAAGACGGAAATGGGAATTTTGGAATGCAACTCATTATCAGTGAAGAACTTAATCATCCAAATGATGTGTACTCGGCAGATATAAACGGTGATGGTAATATGGATGTGTTAGTAGCTTCTGCAATTGGTACTAATATTTCATGGTTTAGAAATGAGGATGGGCAAGGAAATTTTGGCTTCATCCGTACGATCACTACTCAAGCTAGTTGGGCACAATCT
>JAKSDI010000289.1 GCA_022360175.1 Chitinophagales bacterium | reverse complement strand
GAGTGTGTATTTGGCTTGTCTGTGACAACAGGGGATAGTATTCACTCTCAGAAAGGCACAGCTTTGCAAAATGGTCACACTAGGGCACCGCCCTGGCGCGGAAGAGGTTGACTGAAATAAATAAATTTCAAACATCATGAGCTATTTAAAAATCTTGTTATTCTCGGTTATCTTTTCCTTACTTCAAGTTTATTCTTTTGGTCAATTTCGATCAGCAGACCGTCTAAATCCTTATGAAGAATTTCAGATCATCAATAAAATAGTGTCACTTTTAACCGCTAGTCAAAAAGAAACGAAGGAAACGCTAAGGTATTTGGAGAAAAATTGGGATGATAGTTATATTCCTTTTTTGTTGGATGTTTTGTATTTGCCTGGAGATAAATTTGATAGAGATCCAGTTTTTAAATTCTTAAAAGAGAAGACACAGCAGAATCATGATAACAATATTTTTGCATGGCTTGATTGGTTATGGAAAAATGAGGAAAACATCACTTCCTTCCACGGCAATTGGATGGCACAACTGTATAAAAGTATTGATCCAAAATTTGAAAAATATTTTCTCCATAGAACCAATTCTGCAACCATTAGATTAGATGAAGTTCGATGGGGAGGAGTTGTACAAGATGGGATTCCGCCCCTTCGAAATCCAGATATGATTGAAGTATCCGAAGCTGGATATTTGAAGGATGATAACATTGTATTTGGAATTTCTATCAATGGTGACCATCGCGCCTACCCCAAACGAATTCTGGCATGGCATGAAATGTTTGTAGATAAAATTGGAGGAGAAAATATTGCTGGGGTTTATTGTACGTTGTGCGGAACGGTGATTGCCTACAACACTCATTTTGATGGAACGAATCATGAACTTGGGACGAGTGGGTTTTTATATCGCTCTAATAAATTAATGTACGACAAAGCAACTCAATCTCTCTGGAACACGATTGAAGGAAAACCAGTCATCGGTCCTTTGGTTGATGCGAATATCGAATTGAAGAGTCATAGTGTGGTGACCACTACTTGGGGCGCTTGGAAAAAATTACATCCTGACACCAAGGTGCTGTCTTTGAAGACGGGACATAAGCGAGATTATGGTGAAGGTGTTGCTTATCGCGATTATTTCTCGACTGATCGATTGATGTTTAATGTTCCGAAATTAGACAATCGATTGCTCAATAAAGATGAAGTGCTCATCGTCCGAGCAGATGGTTATCAAGATGATCCGCTTGCCATTTCTTCGAAATTTTTAATGAAAAATGAAATCTATCATGATAAAATCGGGGAAACTACATTTGTAGTCTTAACCGATGATTCTGGAGGTAATCGGGTCTTTGAATCAAAAGAAAATACCTTTACTCAGTCATCTGAACAATCCCTCCAAGATCGTCAAGGTAATTCGTGGAAAATAACAGAGGAAAAATTAATCGCAACTGACGGAAGAATATTGAATCGCCTACCTTATCACCGGATATTTTGGTTTGCATGGTTTAATACTTATGAGGGGACGAGATTGGTGAAATGAATGGATTTTTCGTTCCCAAAATCCTCATTTAGCTATGGCTAAACTCCGGTTTTGGTGCCTTAATAGTCAAAACCAAATTACTGCATGGTAGCGCATCTTTATTAAGATAAGAGTGGAGAGCAGCAAACTTTGGCTGTCCGATAATAGTTTCTATCATAGCTACATAGTGTGGTCTGGGAGTTACACATTTAGTAGTGGCAATATATCAAGAGAGATTATAGCTATGATACCTAAATTTATAAGATGGCAAGAAAAATTCTCTTTGCAGTTCCTGCAGAAGTTCATCTGCTTGATTTAAGTGGGCCTGCGCACATTTTTTATGAAGCTAGAGAATATGGTGCAGATATAGAGCTGCATTTTATCAGTATTAACAAAGAGAATAAGAGCATTAGCAGTGCAGGTTTGAAGTTCATGGGCCTCCTACCATTCAATCAATATCAACTCACAAGTAAAGATTTCATTTTTATTCCGGGAATGTACTTTTCTACTCTTTTGGATAAAGAATTTATAGCTGATTGTCAACCTTTTTTCAAGTGGCTCAATGTTCAAAACGAGAAAAAGGTCAATATATGTTCTATCTGTAACTCAACCTTTGTACTTGCTGAATCTGGAGTACTGAATAATAAATCGTGCACCACTCATTGGAAAAGAATAGCAGAGTTTAAAGAAAAGTACCCTGGAATAGATATAAAGGACAATCGACTATTTGTTGTAGATGACAACATATATACAAGTGCGGGTATAACTTCCGGTATCGATCTAGCCTTGTATATTCTTGAAAAGAAATTCAGTACAAGCTTAGCAATAGATGTAGCTAAAGAAGCTGTTGTTTACTTCAGAAGAAGCGAGTCTGACCCCCAATTAAGTATCTATCTCCAGTATAGAAACCATCTGAACGAACGAATTCACAAGGTTCAGGCTTTCATTATTGAAAACATAGCAAATCCATTTACTCAATTGGATATAGCGGAAAGCGTACATATGAGTGTTAGAAACCTTACCCGATTGTTTAAAAAAACAACGGGAATTACCATCCATCAATACACCGAAAAACTTCGCCTTGAAAGGGCTTTGAACTTATTGGCAGAAAAAAATAAGATTGAAATGGTTGCCTCGGAATGTGGTTTCAAAAGTGCTAGTCAGCTACAAGCTATGCTGAGAAGGTATAAGAAGCATCTTAAATAAAGTCAATAGTTGTTTCATTAGGCTAAGCCTGCCTGTTTACATTTTTACTGCTCTTTTTTGTCCCAAATCCATACGATTCTGTCCTTTTTTCTCAAAGTATCCAAGACTAATTTTGTCAGCGAACCAAATTGAGAAAAATGAAGGGTCTTTTATTTACTACTGTGATCATATTAGCCTGTTTTGGTAACGCAATAACACAAAATAATGTGCCTGTTGAACAGGAAATCTATGTATGTCCACCATGCAATAGAAAGTGTGATGATCTGGTATTCAATAATCCGGGAATCTGTAAACATTGTAATATGAAGCTTATGAAAAAATCCGAATTAGAAAATACTCCAAAAGTGGAGAGAACAAAAGTGGGGCTCTATCTCCAGTCTGGAGTTGAAATTCTTGATTTGGCTGGTCCAATGGAAGTATTTGCTTATGCTGGTTATGAAGTAATTACTATTTCTAAAACCAAAGACCCCATCTATGCACAGGGCATTCTAAGTGTCTTGCCAGATTTTGATTTGTCCGACGCACCTGCTGTAGACATTCTGGCATTTTTCGGAGGTAATGCTGTTTTGCCATCAAAGGATAAAGAACTAATAGATTGGATAAAATCTCAAAAGGAAATAAAGCATCATTTCTCTGTATGTAGCGGGGCTTTGATATTAGCTGAAACTGGAATATTAGATGGAAAACAGGCGACGACCTTTAGATATACTCTGGATGTATTGGAACAGAATTACCCTAAAATTGAAGTTCTACGCGGAGCGAGATATGTAGACAATGGAAAGGTGATTACAACGGCAGGCGTTTCTGCTGGCATTGACGGAGCACTTCATTTGGTAGCTAAATTGGAAGGCCTGGAAAAAGCTGCGGAAACAGCCTTCTATATGGAGTATGAGTGGACGCCAAATAAAGGCGTAGCCTATAGTGGAGATAGTCCATATTTGCATATGAACGATGTATCCATTTTGGCAGAATACGAAGGCAGCTACACTTCAGATTCAGGCAGAACCTTTGAGTTAGAGATGGATTCAGAAAACAAAGAGTTACTCATAAAAATAAACAATAAACAACACCCTGTTTTCTACATCGGCAAAGACCAGTTTCTTACCTCTCATGCTTCACACCTAATTACATTCAAAAGAAATGCTAAACAGCAGATCATCGGTTTTGAAACTACAGAGCATAAAGAAAAATTTGATAGAATATAAGCCTGAAAGAGATATGAAAATGAAGCAGTATAAGTATTCCAAGAGTTGGAACAGGTTTAAAAATTGTTAGTATGATGATATCTGCTCACAAGTTTACTAATACAATTATATTAACTTGACCTCTTCCTTAAAAGCTCAACAAGATAAGATTACAGGAACTGTTAAGGTATCCTTTATCATAGAAAAAGGTGGTCATACTAGCACGGAGAAATTTATCAAAGGATTATTAAAAGAGTGCGATGAAGAAGTGCTCAAAGTACTTAGTTTAATGAGATTAGAGAGAATACAATGGACTCCAAGGAGATCTAGAAGAAGAGCCGTGAGAATTTTAAAAGAGGTAGATATAGTGTTTTCTAACAATATGATAAGGAATAGAGAAGAATGCTAATTACGGGGCTATATACTTATGCGACACTCTTCATTTTTACTCTATTAATTATCAAGCTTTTTCTCAGAAGGCAATATTCGTTCTAACTTTAAATTTAGTAGTCGCCGATGGAAGGCTTGGCATTGTAGTGTAAGGCATTGTCTTGCAATCTTGTTGAAATTGGAGTATATTGTAGTGAGTCAGTTTGATTATTTTAATATAAGTACTTGTAATTAATTAATAGTAGATAGATAAGATAAACTCAATCAATAAAAGTATTACCACAAGCTGTTGAAAATTAAATTTCAATGTATTGAAGCATAATAGATATATACACAGCATGGATATACAAATGTTAAGTATAAAAAAATTATGAAGAAGAATGAGTTGATTCAACTTCTGAAGGCAGAATATCTTCATATACAAACGATTATTGAAGATTTTGATAAAAGAGCACTAACAATAAAAGCCTGGAGCATAAGTTTTAGTCTTGGTGCCCTAGGAGCTGCTTTTGCAGTTGACGCTTCTATTATTTTATTAGTAGCAAGTCTCAGTTCGGTTGTTTTTTGGCTAATAGAGATTCAATGGAAAACTTTTCAACAGGCTTACTATTCCAGAGTGGTTGATATTGAAAGGTATTTTAGAGGCGAAATAGATTCTTTGATACCGCTACAAACGAATAAAAGTTGGTTAAGTAGTTGGAAAGAAAATAAATTAAAAAAATATCTTAAAATTTTGACATGGCCGCATGTCGCAATGCCTCATATTTTGGTAGCTATATTCGGCTTAATACTTTACATTCTAGTTCTAGTTAATTTGATAGAAATTTAATCAGCAGATAACAACAAGCAAAAGGGGGCTTTTTGCTTAAACTGTTGGCAAAGAATATTAAGTGGGATTTTGATTTTTCTTAAAAAAAGTAATTACATTGATAATGTTATTTTAACTAGAAAAAATGTTGAGGAAATGAAATACGATTCCTACCCTTGAAACATTAGCAGCCCTAAGGCGACTAAGTTTAGTTGCATGTTAGTATTATCGATAATTTCTATGGGAAAGTTTAAAAGTTTTTAAAATCTAAAACCCAGTACTATGTATCATATATTATCATTAGATGGAGGTGGAAGCTGGTCCATTTTACAACTTCTAACATTAAAAGAAAAATATGGTAATTTAAGTGGGCATGAAATCTTAAAGAAATTTGATCTAGTCATTGCAAATTCTGGAGGCAGTATTGTTTTAGCAGCCTTAGCTGAAAATTGGAAGCTAGAAAAAGCAATTCAATTATTTGCAAATAGAGAATTAAAAGAACAAATATTTAGTAAAAATAAATTCTTAAATAGATATTTTCCAGTTGATTACATTAGATTGCTCCTCCCTTTTGGACCCAAATATAGCTCTGCAAAAAAATTAGAAGCTTTTAAAAAATTTTTTCCAGAAGTTCATAATCGAAAAATGACTGAACTTCCTGATTTTATAGGGAAAAGTTCTTTGAAACTAGTGGTTAGTACATATGATGCTTTAAATAATAGGGCAAAATTTTTCAAATCATATGGTGAAGAAAAGGATTTTTTTGATTCTGTGAAGCTGACACAAGCCATTCATGGATCTTCTAATGCACCGATTCAATATTTTGATTTCCCAGCGAAATTTAAGCCACTAAATAGGGACTTTCATTATGAATTATGGGATGGGGCATTAGGGGGATTTAATAACCCCGTATTAGCAGGATTAATTGAGGCTTTTAAACTGGGAGTAGATTTTAAAGATATTACAATCGTTTCTTTGGGGACATCTAATAATGTCATGTCGACGGAAGAAAAGGAAAAGTATCGTTTATTAAAAGAAATGGCAGATTCAGAAAAGAGGAAAAAACTAAAATTTTGGAAACTTGGAGCTCAAATAAGCTTCTTTGTGAAAACGGTATTTAATCAGGCAAAAACTATTTTATATCAACCACCTGATTGGGCTAATTATGTAACTCTGATTTTCCTGAAAAAAAATTTAGGAGACAATATCACAAGTAGATTTATCAGGCTTTCGCCTCTAATTCATATTGATGAGGGGATGAATAGAGAAGCGAAAAAACTAATCAAAAATCTTTATAAATTAGATATGGATTTAACGAAAGATAGAGATATTGAGTTATTGAAAAAATGTTTTGAATTTTGGAAAGCAGGAAAAATTAAAAACCAACCTATTGCATATAGCATCACTAAAGAGAATAAAATAGTTTATGAAGCCGGAGACAAAAATTTTTTAGATGCTATAAAAAAATGGGAGCAACTTCCTGAATAAACTTCTATTATCACGTAACACAAGTTAGATTTATATTTCGATAAAAAAGGAAAGATGTATTCTCAGGTTGGACTCAGGCGCAAATAACTTCTCTTCGTGATAATCTTCGTTCATTATGGCTTCTCTACGAATTGTCTGATCCGGCTACGATGCTACATGCTTATCAGAACTTACAATGAGTAGAAGGAATTTTATAAGGTTGTGTTTAATAACTGAAAACTCTAAAATACTTTCACCTCCGTTGTTCCATCTAAGGTAGTAGTATAGGTTCTAACTTTAAGCATAAAAATTATTGCAGTAATCTTCAGCTAGCAATAAAAATATTAGTATTATGATGAATGGTCTTGCTTTGTAATTTTGTTGGACTAAAGATTAAATTCAAGCATAGTTGTCAGTGGGAGAAGAGTAAGTTCTAATAATCGGTTATAAACATATGATAATGGATAAATCAAATGAATTCATTCAATAAAGAATATTGAGACAAAGCAATGGTAATTAAATCATAAAAAATTATGAGTCAAAAATTTAGACAAATCTTACCAATTCTTTTATCTGTAATGATCATAGGCTTAATGCCTACAAAAAGTGAAGCCGTTGTAAGGGTGAAAAACAATGATCAAAAAACAGAATTGACCTACAACCAGGTTGAGAATAATTTTTCCAGAGTAAATTTGGAGGAAAAATTAGGCCGGAAGTTAAATTTCAAAGAAAGAGTTCTCCTGAAAATAGCGAAAAGAAAATTTAATAAAGAGCAGAAGAGAGCTCAGGATAAGATAGCCAAAAAATCTAAAAAACGAAGAGGTGGCAAGGTGCAGCTAGTTGCATTAATTCTTTGTATTTTCTTTGGTTTTTTAGGTATCCATAGATTTTATCTTGGTTATACAGGAATGGGGGTACTTTATATCTTTACTTTTGGTTTGTTTGGAATTGGGTGGTTGATAGACACTATATTGCTTATAATACCAAATGGATTAACACCTAAAGGACAAAATAGCTATCGTGATTAGAAAAATAGGTAGTAAAAAATGAAACTGCCACCAATAAAAAGCTCAAAGGCCATGCTGGTGGGTAGCTGGCAAGGCTTGAGCTTAGCTACAATGATATGTTGAGGCAAAAAATAATCAGTCAATAAATGCAAACTGTAGGGTATGTCATCTTCATAGTAGTTGGCCTACAAGGAATTCTACTTGCAACATTTCTATACACTAAAGGCTCTTTTCGGTATCGCATTTTAGCGCTCATCTGTTTTATCATTGCCATTGATAGCATCAGTCATTTAGAATGGATGAACAGTATTATCCACCTGCTTAACCATGGAAATCTATTTGCTCTTGGGCCCCTTTTGTTTGCCTTTTATCGATCACTGAAGCGAGATTCATGGAAAGGCTCAATAGGTTATCATTTAGTTCCATTTGTTTTTTTGAAGATGCTACTTGTGGGAATTGAAATAACGGGATTTATAGTTTCCCAGGGATGGGCACTTTTTATGTCGTTTTTCATGGCTGCCTATAATATTTTCTACAATGTATTATTGATCTATTTCCTCTATCGAGATAGTGCTTCAGGCAAAGCGGAGAAAAGACTTTTGTACATTGCCTATATCTTTTTGGCTGGCTGGTTGGCTGCACTTGGTGCCCGGTTTTTTGATTTGTACAACAATCAGCTTGGAAATTTCCTTTGGAAAGGCGCTTATGGGATTGCGGGAGTATTGGTGTATTATCTGACGCTCAGTTTCCTGCAATCACCGAGAGTGTTTGGAAATTCTACTTATGCTTATCGAGCAAATAAAGATTTGGAAAAATCACTCATTAGCTTGCTTGAGAATGAGAAACTGTATTTGGACCCCCAGTTAAAAAGAGAGGACCTGGCATCCAGGCTTGGAATCAGCACTCATGAATTGTCTTTTATCTTAAACAAGAAATTAGGTGTAAAATTTAATGATCTGGTCAATAGCTACAGGATTAAAGAATGCCTCCTGAAAATGAGCACATCCGAGTTAGAAACCAAAACCATTTCCTCCCTAGGGCTGGAGTGCGGTTTCGGTTCGAAGGCCACTTTCCAGAGAGCTTTCAAGAAGCACACGAATTTTTCACCATCGGAATACCTCAAAAAGAGTCTCAAATAATTAATTGAGTTGATTTCATGGCTTCTTATGTTTTTGTTTGCCTCTATTCAAAAACAAAAAGAACTATCCATGAAGTTATCCGTATTGTTATGTCTTATGTTCATTGTCCAGTTTTCGTTTGGACAAACTTCTGAAGCATCTACCCATCAGAATCTTTACGAATTCTCTCGAGAACAAATACTGCCAATCATTCAATCAAACGATGCTTATAAACCCTTTGCTAAGTATATCAGGAATGGAGTTCGAGCTTATAGAATCACCCATGAAAGTTATATGAATGGCAGGAAAGTGATTTTAAGTGGCAGTATATTAATACCCACCAATCAGGAAAAGCCTGGCATCACCGTTTTTTGCCATGGAACCCAGTTTGACCAAAACGTGAGTTCTACATGGAATGCTCCTTTACACATTGAAGCGCTCCCTTCCTTGAATGGGTATATCACTTTTTTACCTGATTACCTGGGTTATGGAAGCAGTATGGGAGAAATGCCAGCGTATTTTGATAAGGAAAATTCGCTCATTCATTTGGAGGATTTCATAAAAAGTGGCTTAGATTTTTTGAAAAAGCAAGGTATTAAGTGCAGAAGGGAGTTAAACATCATTGGCTTCTCCCAAGGCGGACATCTCGCTCTGGCCTTTGCTGAAAAGCATAAGCAAGCCCATTATTTTAATGTATCTATCCAACATGTAATATCGATAGGAGGGCCTACTGATCTGGTGGAAAATTTACAGTATGTGATCCAGCAGGATACATTTTTACATGCAGGCTATATACCCTACCTTTTAGGAGTTCATAATCATTACTATTGGAAGAAAAGCTTATCCACTTTTTTTCTACCTCCCCATGACCAAATTATAAGTGAGTTTATAAACGGAGACGGACTTCAGGAGCTAAATGAAAAAATTCCAACTCGAATTGAAGCGTTTCTGCAATCGGAATTTAGGAGCCCAAAAAGTAAGCTTTTCAGGAGAGTAGCCAGGAATTTGAAAAAACATAGTGTGAAATCTTTTAAGTCAGGCATCTCTATGACATTTATTCACAGCCGTTTAGATGAAGATGTTCCTTTCGATATTCTCAATAGATTCTATTTGCAAATGGAAGAGAAAAATAGGAGTAATTCAATACGTCTTATTGAAGTTGATGGTGACCACAATACAAGCGGATTAATTGGAATGGTGATCGCAATGGACGTGATAGGCCAATAATGAATTGAAGTTCTCTTCGTCGTAGTCTTGCCAATCGTTGTAATCTTTCCACAAGCCGTTTGGTTTGACTACGGTGCTATATCATCTATTCATAACAACTTTTACAAATGTCAGCATAAGATTATCTCCGTACTAAACGGTGAATAGCTCATTAAAAGAATATAAAACTATGAAAAGGTTCCGAATCACATTCTTGCGTTCCATATTATAATTCAGGATGATTGGAGCATTGAATAGTCTGAATTTTGAGTCATCATTTCATTTATAAAACTTGAAAATAATGACAACTCTTATGGAAAAATTCAGATTATCAATTATGATATTATTGGTGGCAGTTATGAGTGCATGCACGGATGATGACAGCATGACCTTACCAGATCCCGTTTCCGACTACGTTTCGGCAGAAGATTACCTGGAAGATATTGGCTTTACAGGAAGTGTACTAATACGGAATGGCAGCACAGACATACTAAGAAAGGGATTTGGAATGGCTGATAAAGCTAATAAGATAGAAAATAAGCCTTCACTCATTTACAGAATAGGATCGGTGACTAAATCATTTACGGCTGCCGCAGTGGTCAACCTAAAGAGAGATGGATTAATTGAAAGTTTTGATCAACCGCTTAGTGATTTTGATGAGGAATTTCCATATGGTGATCAAATTACGATTAGACATCTTATGACCCATCATTCAGGTATTCCTGATTATGTGGGTGCGGTAGATGCATATGTCGAGGAAAACAACTACTACATTGAGACAGAAGAAATCTTTGAAATTATCGTAGAAGCGGTTGAAGAAGACGGCTTGGCATTTACTCCCGGAGAGTTTTTCTCCTATTCAAACTCTAACTACTTGCTCCTTGGAATACTAATTGAAGAATTGACTGATATGTCTTATCAGGAATACCTGCAGGAGAAAGTATACCAGCCTTTAGGCCTTAAAAAAACGGCTAAGGGGCCAGACGAAATCATTGGTACTGAGCGAGCAAAAGGATACGATCAAGGGATGGAAGTTGCCCCTTACCAGATGCAAATTGCTTATAGTGCAGGAGAATTAGAAAGTACGATAGAAGATCTTGAAAAATGGGGAGACGCGCTACTTGGAAATTACTTTACAGAAGAAGAAAAGCAAGTAGTATTTGCCGCAGCTTACGACCAGGAAGGCGTCAATACCCCAGGTGCTGGCTGGTTCACACTTAAGATCGAAGAACAGCTAGTGTACCATCATGGCGGAGATATTGATGGATTTACCAGTTTTTTGATACTTGTTCCAGAATCTAATGGCTTGATAATTCTATTGAGCAATGAGCAAGATAAAGGAGAGCAGCGTAATCAAATTATGGAAGTCATCCTACAAAACGAATTTTAGGAACCTTAGAGGCACTAACCTAGTATCTCTAAGCGATGGGGTCCAGAAGGATCCCGTCCTAAACTTTTCATGGTAATGAATAAAAAAAGAATGAGCTATAATAATGCATTAAACACCCATGCTCAGCAAAAGCTTGTCGTGCTCTTTCTGCTAGAGCATTAATTATTAAGTCTTTTCTCAAAAGGTATTTCTAAGGTAGCACTGTCGCGGCGGCCTTCAGTCGCCGAGAAGGCATGGCATTGTAGTAAAATGAACAGTTTTGCAATCTTGTTGAGATTGGAGTATATTGAAGGGTAATAATTGTATACATAATTAAGATATACAAATGTTATGTAGCATAAGCAATCATATGAAAATCACTTGTCAAATTGTTGCTATTTGTCTGATCACAATTTTAGCCTGCGAGAATAACAACAGTGATCATAAAGAACTACTATCAGATGATAGTGACAAATCGGGAAGTGTTATTATTGATGGTTCTACCTTGAATTATTCCATTAAAGGAAAGGGGATTCCTTTTCTATTAATTGGGTCAGATCCTGAATACTTTTCAAAAGACTTTCCGGATCATTTCCGGTTGTATTCTATAGAGATGAGGTTTAATGCAACGGAGTACAATCCAATTGATCTTTCAAAATATGATATTGATAATCTATTTAAAGACATAGATACTTTGAGAGCTGTTTTAGGGCTTGAAAAGTTTATAATTGGAGGGCACTCTGTGTTAGGAGCAGTAGCTCACAAGTATGCTAAAAAATATCCAGAATACGTTTCTCATGTTGTGATGATGGCAACGCCTAGAACCTGGGGGACGACCACATATGCAGACTCTGTAAAAGTATATTGGGAAAATGCGCCCGAAAAAAGGAAGTTACTATATAATGAAAAGCAAAAGCAATTAGAAAAAGAAAAAAGTGATACTTTAAATCCTCGTGAAGCTTTTATTAAAAGCTTGGTAGCCTCTGGTCCTAAAAGATGGCACGATGAGCATTTAGACGCCACGCAATTTTTTAAGAGAGTAAACTATAATTTAGATTTTTTATACCACCTGTTTGGCCAGGTAATCCCAACGTACGATCTATGTTCGCCGGAAGAAAAATTGGATATTCCTGTTTTTGTAGCTGCCGGGAAAAGTGATTACATCGCTCCTCCCACCCTTTGGAACCTGGAATGTAAAGAGTCAACCCACCTAACAATTTCCTTATTTGAAAGAAGTGGGCATACCCCTCAATATGAGCAAAGTACACTTTTCAATAAAAGGTTGGTTGACTGGGTTCAAAAAAATTGAAAACTGTTCGTCGTAGCCTCTCTACAAGCCATCTAATCTGACTGCGATACTATATATTTAAGCAACCTCTTCTTAGGCATCAAACTCTTTCATAAAACAGAATTTACGTTTTATTTTTAACGCAGCAACTGTCGCGGCGATCTTCAGTCGCCGAGAAGGTATGGCATTGTTGCAAAATGTACAGTTTGGTAATCTTATTGTGACGGGAGTATATTGTTTGAAAATCTTAAGTTCATGAAATTTATAACATTATTAACCTTGGCTTTGCTTTTTGTCAGTTCTTGCTCAGATGCAAAAACAAAGAAAAACATCAACATATTAAGTACCGATAAAACGGAACCAAAACAAACTTCTAATTTTATTGAACAAAAGATTAACGATAACTTCTATATTCTGAGATCAAAAAATTATCGTACAAATATTGGCGTTTTTATTGGTGATGAAGAAATTGTACTTGTTGACCCAATGGCAGGGGTAAATAACCATCAAGCTTTATTGGAAAAAATAAAAGAACTTTCTGAAAAGCCTATCAAATACGTAATCAATACTCATAGCCACAGTGACCATAGCGGGGCAAATTCTTTTTTTGCAGATATTGGAGCAATAATAGTTTCGCAAGAAAATTCCAAATTTACGAGTGAGAAGACAAATGTTACTTTTAAAGATAGATACACTATCAAAATGGGGAATGAAACAATAGAATTTTTCCATGTTCCGTCCCATTCTATTGATGATGTAATTATCTATTTCTCCAAAAATAATGTGGTTTTTATGGGGGATGTTTATATGACCAATGCTTTACCCCATTTTTATTTTGGTGGGGGAGGTAGTGCTCATATTGAAATACTTAATAAAGCTTTAAGCCTTGGAAATGATAATACCCTTTTTATAGCTGGTCATGGGGATCTATCCTCAAATCGCGAAGAACTTAAAAACTATAGAGAAAATTCAAACAACTGGATTAACAGAATAAAAGAACTACATAATCAAATCAAAAGCATTGATGAGATAGCTGATGATAATCAAATTAAAGAATTGGGCAAAGCATTTAATGACAATAAAAACTTTGCTATTAATCAGTTAAAACAGACGATTGGAAGGTCAATATCTTCAGATTTAGTGGTGGGCATTCCGGTACCAATGGATAAAATCAAAACCTATGAAGGATCTTATCTTTATGCGGACAACACAATGGATAAGATTGTATTGCTTGGAAAGAAACTATTTGTACTTAGCGGAGGATTTATGTTCGAGTTAATTCCACTTTCGGAAACAAAATTTCATATAAGAGGACACGCCCCTCATCGGCATATTACTTTTAAACAAGGGAATAAAGAATTAATTTATTTTGATGGAACAGAAAATAAAATCGCTAAAAGACAATAAATAGCAAACAAAAGAACTATATGTTAAGGATGAGAAAATTAATAGCCTTTACCACAATTCTAATGGTCACTTTGCTATTGATAGCTCCAAAAGTGTTCAGTCAAACATCATCGGAACCGTTCGAATTTCAGTTTGAGGATAAGACATTAAGGGGATTGATTGAAAAACCAAAAAATCAAGAATCTAAAGCAATTATAATAATCATGCCTGGATATGGCAGGACTGATTTTATTGAAGGCAACTGGTATTTTACCCTAAGAGATAAATTAGTTGCATCTGGGCTAACCGTATGTTTTTGGGATAAAATGGGATGTGGTAATAGCGATGGTGAATTTAATGCTCAACAGCCTGTGGAAAACTCAGCCAATGAGGCAATAGCAGCAATCCAGGAAATCAAAAGGTTGAAAATTTCCGGATATGAGAAGATCGGGTTTTGGGGAATAAGCCGAGCAGGTTGGATTGTTCCATTAATCAATGAACAATATCCAATTGACTTTTGGATTTCCGTCAGTGGAACAGATGACAAGGAAAACTTTGGTTACCTTCTGAAGTCGAATTTAATAATTGCAGGAAAAAAGGAGGAAGAAGCGGATCAGTTGTATGAGGCCTGGATGCTGGGGCACAAAATTTTTAGCTTGCATGGTAATTACAAGAAATATCTAAATGCAATTCAACCATTAAGGCAGGATAGTACTAGTCGGAAATTGTTTGGATACACCAATCATTCCAAGCCTAACCGAAAGGATAGAAAAAAATATCTAGAAAATCGGAGACTGTATACAAGCAAAGGGTATTTTGATACCCAAAGCGGCCTGTGGGTTTACCTGGATGATTTTGACAAAATATTACTAAATATAAATTGTCCAGTTTTAGCATTGTTTGGAGCAAATGATTCGCAGGTTGATTGGCGTAAAACAAAAAAGTTGTACGAAGAAACGATTGATAGGAATCCTATGTCCGAATTAACGGTAAAGGTATTTGAAAACTGCAATCATAATTTGCAAAAGTGTGTCACCTGTGGATGGCATGAAGATTTATCAGCTTTAAAATGGCAAGCTTGTGATAATTATTATGAAACGATGGAAGAATGGTTGAAAAAACATAAACTTATAGAATAATATGTATGCGATTATAGCTGCTTAGATCAACTGTACAAACCAAAGTTACAATCCAAACATTTAGGGGTATAATCAATCAGGGAAAAGAATGAACAAGCATAAAAAAGTATATGAAGATCAGTGAATACATATTGATAATAATTGCTTTGACAAACTCAATAAATTTGTTTGGGTCTTGTCATGGTGAATATTTTTCAATTACGGAATTGCTCAATCATGACCCAAAGAATCATCATATCTTCACATGCGAAATATTGCAGACATACATAAGAGGTATTAGTTACGAAAGTATTGCAGTTGTAAAAAAGAGATACATAGGAAGGCCAAACGATACAATATATATACATACAGGCGGAGGTACAACAGCTGGAGGGCAAAAACTATATCCGAAATCTGAATGGTTGATTTTTAGTACCACTAAAGATAGTTTACATTATGGAGCAACTGTTTGTGACTTTTTGTCTACCAAAATCAATAAAGGCAATAGTAGTAAGTGCGAGAGGTCTATAAACCCTCTAGGCAAAATTTACATTGAGGTTTTAGAAGAATATGAAGCTATCAGGAATAGTAAATATTCAGGCAGTAAAGAAATTAAAGGAGGTAGCAAATTAATAGCAAGAGGGAATTTTAAATCGGGCATACCTGATGGTAATTGGATTCATTACAGCAGGCAGGATGAATTTGAAAAAGAAATTAAGAGAAGTGAAATATCCTATAAAAATGGCATGCTTCATGGGAAATACAATATTTATTATGAAGACAATGAGCAGAATATTATCATTGAAAAAAGGGTATACCAATTTAACCTGCCTGAAATAATTGAATATGATCGATATCAAAAAAAATATGAATACAAGAATGATAGAGAAAGAATAGTGACTTTAACATATTTCGATTCATCAGGGATTAAATTGAAGGAGTATTCTTGGGAGGTGTTAGATTACAATAGTAAGAAATACGATGGGATTGGATACCAGCATGGATATTACTTTAATAAACTCGCCAGAGATTCGAGTAAGTATTCACCTTTGGCAGAGGGCAACTATTTTAGAGGGGCGAGGATCGGTGAATGGAAATTTTTTGATAAGAAAGGTGTATTAGTAGACACCAAAACTTACCCGGAAATACCTGAGGAAGAACAGCAATTTCTAATTTATGATGAGGAGGGCCGTATCAAAGTGAGCGGACGGTATATTGACGGAAAAAGAATTGGCATCTGGAAATACTTCTATGATGGTAAATTAAATAGTGAAGAAGCCTATGACTCAAATGGTGAAAGAATTTCAAAAACACATATTTACAGCTCAGGCGGGATAGAATTTACATCTTACTTAAACAATCTGATGCATGGACAGAAAATCATTTTTAATGAAGACAACACGATAAGAAGCATTGAAAATTATGAAAATGGGAGATTGAATGGAATGAGTATTTTCTTCAATGAGGATGGTTCGATAAGAAAAGAATCAAGATATGTTAATTCGAGAGAATTCACAGTCGATAAAAATGGGAAAAGTAGCTATGTTGATAATGGATTCCTAAACGGGCATTTTGTTCAATACAATTATAGAACGAAAGAGAAATCTGCCGAGGGAAAATATTGGAACGGATACAAAATTGGTGTCTGGACTGAATATGAAAAGGGTGGGGGATACAAGAAAAAGTATTATCCAACGGAAAAAAGAGACCTGATGAATCAATGTGGCCATTCGATGGCGAAATTAACAGAACAATATGACAAAGATGAAAATCTGATAAATTCATGGGAGGATTGAATAAATCAGGCTGCAAGTGGTTGTAGGACATAAATATATAACATTGATTTTACAAATTTAGGCTATGAAAAACAAACAACTAAAACTGACTGTACTAATAATATTTATAGGGTCTAATTTGGTCTTTGGACAAAAAAATTATCAAATAGAGCTACTAAGAAAAAATAAGGTTAAGGCTATTGAGTTTTACAACTTTGAAATTGTTGACGATAAGGTTTTACCTGATTCAATAATGAATGTTAAAGCAGAATTCAATTCAAAGGGATATGTTGTCAATACATTGATATATGACTCCTTGAAATTGAAGGCCAGGTACGAGAGGGTTTACCTACACGATACCATTTTAGTTGAAATGAATACCTATAGCGGGACAGATAATAAGCTAGTTGGGGTAGCTAAATTTAATTATGAAGAAGGGAATAGAATTGCAGAAGTTCACTATAAGGATGAGGAGAAAATAATTGAAGTGAGAAATACTTACAATGAGAAAGATTTATTAATAAAAAGGATCGTTTTTTATAAAAAACAGAAGAGTGAAAAAATTAAATTTGAATACAATTCCAATGATCAGTTGGTAAAAAGGAAGAACAAAAAGAAATCATGGACAAAACTATATTATGATAAATATGGAAGGCACATCTCAACATATCAGGCGAAGAAAAATAAAAGAGAAAGGAATATTTATAAAATAGAGTATGTAGGAAAAACAAAAACAAAGAGTAAAGTAATTACTAAACACTATAGGCAAGCTACAACAATCGGGGAAGGAGGGATTTTAGAACTGAAAAGTGGAGATGTATTAATGAAAAAATACTATTATCATGAAAATGGATTGATCGATTATGTGCAGCAGTTTTTAAACGGCCAATTAGACGCAGTGAAGAAATATAAATATGTGTTTTAATCCAGAGAAAGATGCTAATGAGTAGGGAAGAAGCGATTGTATTAGTAGAAAAGGGAGTTTAATAAAGGAGGTTGGGCTTTAGAAGAATTGAAATTATCGAGTGATGAAGAAATTGCAGAACAAGCGAGATTTAAACTCGGTGAATATTAAATGAAAAAATTAATTATGAAATTGACTAAGAGCGAAATTCAGGAAATTATAGAGGATAAAATCATAGTTGACTGCTATGACGAAGAAGAAGTTAACTTAGGATGGGCAATATTTATGGAAGATAATATTCACTATCCATTTGAAGCCGAATACCAGGTGAAATTCAAAAATGGAAAGCATTTATGGACAAAAGTGAAAGTGATCAACAATGAGTCATCGGAGTCAAATTTCAAAGGAGGGAGTTATTATGTAAAGATAGGGTACAAAGAGATAATTTTTTCCGTTAAGCTTGAGGAACTAAGAAATATAAATGCTGATGAAGAAACATTAAAAGCAATTCAGGTTTGGAATCATAGAACCGAAGATGATTAAGGATAAATTGAGGGTGTTACAAAAAGTGTGTTAGGTTAAGTAATTAAAAATAAGACTCTTCTTAGTTATCAAACCTTTTCCAAAAGGCAATCTACATTCTATTCTTTAAGTGCTAAGACAAAATTGTGTTACCATTATATTGAGAAGGGTTTTCATTCTAGGCAAGGCAGAAAACGTAGGCGAAGTGGTGCTTCGACGAGGATTTCTAACGCCACATAGGATGAAAATTGACTCAAGATAATATGTGATTTAATTTGTCTTAGCACTTGTGTAGCAACTGTTGCGGCGATCTTCAGTTGCCGAAAAGGTACGGCATTGCATTAAAAGGCACAACCTTGCAATCTTGTTGAGATTGGACTATATTGAAAAGTGATTATTTTTTAATAATAAGCACTTCATGAGAAAACTGATGCTGTTAATAGTAATTATTTGTACTTCCTGTTCAGGAACAAGAAAAGCAAGTAAAATAAAACCACACATTGCAGATAAACCCGTATCAATCCCTTTAGCACATTATGGAGCGGGCTCTTCAATAATTACATATACAGGATCTGGAGGTTTTTTAATACAACAAGATTCTTCAGCAATACTTATTGATCCTTACTTTTCCAATATAAATCCATTGCCTTTAATTTTATTTAAAAAATTAAAAACAGATACAATTTTAATTGATGATTTTTTTGAGAAAAACTTTGGTTCTTCAAAAGATGTTAGTGGACTTATTAAAGCAATATTGATTGCTCATTCTCATTACGATCATTTAGCGGATGTTCCTTCCATTTATTTACGTAATTGTAATATTGATAGTACCGAAATAATTGGAGGCCCAACTACAAATCATATTTTAAAAAATAGTGAAATAGATAAAGACATTACCTTAATAAGGCCCGTCAATGAATTGAATTCAGAAAATATCCAACCTAAAGCATATCAATGGATATACACAAGAAATAATCAAATAAGGATACTACCTATACCTACAGAACATGCCCCTCATTTTTGTGGGATAAAATTGCTCTCTTCAAAAAAACTAACAAAAGATTTATCTTTTTTTCCTACAAAAGTTGGTCGATTTCCAGAAGGTGAAAACTACAATTTCATTATTGACATATTGGGTGATAATGAAAAAATAAAACTCAGAATTTTTTCTCACGCAGGAGCTGCATGTGATGATGATATAGGAATCCCCAACGATAGTATTTTAACAGAAAAAAAAATTGATGTACTATTCCTTTGTGTAGCTAATTTTAATCAAGTTGATAATTACCCAGAAAAAGTTATACAAAGACTTAAACCAAAGTTCATTATAGGAAATCATTGGGAAAATTTTTTTAGGCAATACAGAAAGAATACAAGAAAACCTGCCACTGTACCAAATACAAACGTCAAGAGGTTTATTAAGAATGTAAAACAACAACTTGAATCATTAAATTTGAAAGACTCTACAATGTTTATATTGCCGATTCCAAATACAGCAATCGAAATTGCTTATTAAAAATTGATTGGATCAAACACGGGAAAAACACAAGACAGTAGTTCAATAAACAAAAAGCAAATAATACACCTCAAAGCACCTTTTGTATACCTCCTAAAGATCATTTCCTATATAATTTTGTTTCTAAAAAAAGGATGAAGGAATTTTGGAATGACAGATATGGCAAGCAGGAATTTGCCTATGGAGAAGCACCTAATGTTTATATACAGGAAAAACTGCCTTTATTTGAAGTGGGTAGGATATTATTTCCAGCAGAGGGGGAAGGGCGTAATGCAGTTTATGCAGCTCAATTGGGATGGGATGTAGCGGCTTTTGATTTTAGTGCCAAAGGGAAAGAGAAGGCAGAAAAGCTGGCTCATTCAAAAAATGTGAAGATAGATTATCAGGTGAAAGCATTCTTTGAAGAGCAGTATGAGCCCGAAAGCTTTGATGCGATCGGTCTTACATTTGTACATTTCCCGCCTGATATTAAGACAGAAATGCACAAAAGGCTAGATAGCTATTTGAAGGTCGGAGGTCATATCATTATGGAAGCATTCAGTAAGGAACATCGGGAGATTAGCAAAGTAAATCCAGCAGTTGGCGGGCCACCGGATGTGAAGATGATGTACGCTATCGAAGAAATTGAACGCGATTTTAAGCATTATGAAATCATTGAATTGAAAAAAGAAAAAACCTATTTGGATGAAGGGTACGGGCATGTGGGAGAAAGTTCTGTTATTCGTTTTATTGGCAGGAAGAAAACTCCTTTTGTCTAATGAATCGTCTAGAGTGTTTCGTTATTTATGAGAAAAAAAGAAGTCAACATATTACCTGTTCGAAGTTTTGGAGATTCACTAAATGGGAAAGCATTAGCTAAATTTAAAATTGAAAGGCTCAAGCTCCCGGGTGAAGAGCAGGAGTTTAAAGTAGCTGCTCACAGGCACGACTACTACCATATTCTTTTTATTACGAATGGGCTGGGGCAGCATACGATTGATTTTGAAACCTATGAGATAAAGCCAAACACCATTTTTTTTGTCTCGCCCGGTCAGGTTCACTCTTTAGAAGTCGATAAGGATACAGATGGTTATGTAATAACGTTCAACTCTGATTTTTACCTACTTAATAACAGTGTACAGAAACTATTGGATTATCCCTTTTTCCACTCCTTATCTAATATACCGGTTATTTATTTATCAGATGAAGCTGTTGAAATACGAGATGCAGCAGATGATCTTTATGAAGAATATAAATCATCAGAAAAGGGAAGAGAAAATATGCTTCGGGCTTTGCTGGAAGTCTTTCTAATAAGAGCTTCCCGCTTGTATCATCATCCATTAGCTAGTCAAACTCCTAAGCATTTAGCGTATCAGCTTCGGAAACTGGAGGCTTTGATCGATACCCATTTTAAAACCTATAAAATGCTGGATGATTATGCCGGTATGATGTTCATTTCTTCAAAGCATCTTAATAGCCTTTGTAAGAAGGGTTTGAATAAAACAGTTACAAACCTTATACACGATCGGGCTTTATTAGAAGCAAAGAGGATGTTGTTATTTACCAATAATTCAATTGCCGAAATAGCTTTCGACTTAGGTTTTACGAATAAGTCTTATTTCATGAAGTTTTTTAAAAAACATACCACTCTGACGGCTAATGAATATCGTACACAAAATAATATGGGATATTCTAAATAAATTTTATAATCAATTAGAACATCATTAATTTCGTGAGTATCACCAGGCCAATTAATAATACCGTGGAATTAATAGTCCATCATAAGATATCTGATTTATATAAGTTTTTGAACCTGCCTATAGAGCAGGAAATAGACTTTACGGTACACTTCAAGCCTGATTTGGTTACGGAGCTGCCCTTTAAATCCCCAACTTTTAGAGCGGAATATTTCTCCTTTGTTTTTGTTAAAAAAGGATCCGGTTTTTACACCATTGATGCTCATCGCTTTCCATATGAATCGCAGACTATCTACTTTACCAATCCCGGGCATATAAAGTCTTACGAAGTCAATGAAATGGAAGATGCCTACATGATTACTTTTACCGATTCTTTTTTGAGAGAAAATGTGCATCATGATATTTTTGATGAATTTCCGTTCCTGTTGGCAGAGATAGTTCCTCCTAAAAAGCTGACCGATGAAGAGTATGCAGATTTTGAAGTACTGTATAGACAATTGTGGGATGAATTAAAAAAGGATTCGGTCTATAAGAATAGAATCCTGGGAAGCTTGTTTGTTGTTCTTTTACTGAAAATCAAGGAATTATTCTGGTCTTCTTACAACCCGCGAATAGAAGGTGACAGAGATTCTCAAATCGTTAAATCTTTTAAACAGCTTCTTGAAAAGGAGTTTAGCAAAATGGTTTCTGAGAACGGTGCAAACCGGCGCCCACAAGTAAAAGATTTTGCTGACAAGCTCCACCTGCATCCTAATTATTTAAACTCCGTGATCAGATCAAAAACGGGGAAAACAATTATCGACTGGCTAACGAACCGGACACTTACCACTGCCAAATCTTTACTGCAAAACACAGCATTAAGTTCTAAAGAAATTGCCTACAAGTTAGGTTTTAGCGAACCGACTCACTTCAATCGCTTTTTTAAGAAACATCAGCATACGACTCCCAATGCCTATAGAAAAGGCCTGCATTCTTTGAAATAGGTTGTTTATCCTTTCAGAATGGTCATTTATCTTTAGGAGCTATCCTTGATCTTTGTTGCCAATTGTTAACCGCAGAAAAATTTAAACAAATGAAGTTGATCAATTTAGGATCACAGGGGCTTCGTGTACCTGCAATTGGTTTGGGCTGCATGGGAATGTCCGATTTTTATGGCGCTTCTTCAGAAACTCAAAACCTGAGTGTACTTGATCGGGCAGTAGATATAGGATGCACCTTTTGGGACACAGCAGATATGTATGGGCCTTTTACAAACGAAATTTTATTATCAAAAGCATTGAAAGGGCGTCGTGATCAAATTATACTGGCTACCAAATTTGGTGTGTCTCGTGGTGAAGACGGAAGCTGGCAAGGCATTAAAGGGAGTGCGGATTATGTAAAGGCTTGTTGCGAGGCTTCCCTGAAGCGACTAAATACAGATTACATTGATCTTTACTATCAACACCGGCTGGACCCTAATACACCAATTGAGGAAACAGTTGGAGCTATGGCAGAGCTCGTAAAAGAAGGAAAAGTACGTTATATCGGCTTGTCTGAAGCCGATTCGGAAACGATTGCCCGGGCTCATGAAATTCATCCCATTAGCGCACTTCAAACCGAATATTCCTTGTGGTCGAGAGATGTCGAGGAAGAGATACTACCAACAATTCAACGATTGGACATTGGCTTTGTAGCTTATAGCCCTCTTGGCAGAGGATTCTTGTCTGGAGCAATCCGTTCACGAAGTGACCTGCAGCCTGGAGATTGGAGATTAGAAAATCCGCGCTTTACCGAAGCCGCAATTGCAAAGAATATCCAATTGGCCGATGCGGTAGCTGAAATGGCGAAAGAGATGGAAGCGACAGCAGCTCAGGTCGCACTGGCATGGTTGATGTCGCGTGGTACGTCTATTGCCACTATACCAGGGACGCGAAGAATTGAGCGCCTGGAAGAAAACTGGGCATCGCAAAATATAAGTTTACAAGCGGAGCACTTAAACCGCCTGGAGGCGCTAATCAATCAAGGGGTGGCAGGCAATCGGTATTAATCAAATTTGGAACATTTAAGTCTTGGAAGGGGTACAGATGCTGTGCTCCCCTCGGGAGAGCTGTCCGCAGGGCTGGGGGACATTCTATAAGCTTAAATCACTTCCAGTTCTTGTTCAGAAAACAAAAGAAAAAATTAAAACTTATCTTGCTGAAGGTTTAAAATAATGGAATGAACAGCAATATCCTTCGGTCAAGATCAATCGCAGAATTGCTTAAAGGTATGGGATTAGGTAAACCTGCCCATCCTTTAATTGCGGTTATAGATACAGCAAAACTAGCGTATGGTGAAGAATTCGTCGGCATGAGATTTTCTTCAGACATGTATTGTATTGCATTGAAAGATGCTGGTTGTGGTATTGATTATGGCAGGAACCATTATGATTTTGATGAAGGGGTTTTAATTTTTACTGCTCCAGAACAGGTCTTTAAAGTAACCAAAGCACAAGCGTTAAATCAATCTCAAGGGTGGATGCTCTATTTTCATCCTGATCTTATTAGAAATACTTCGCTGGGAGGCACCATTGACCAGTACAACTTCTTTACTTATGAAGTATATGAAGCCTTATATTTATCAGAACAGGAAGAAGAAATTTTAACCAATCTCGTCAAGCTGATTGATCGTGAAATTAATCAACGTACAGATAATCACAGCCAGCAAGTACTAGTGTCTAACATTGAACTGATACTCAACTATAGCCTTAGATTTTATGAACGTCAGATGAATACGCGTTCTGCACAAGCTTCTGATATAATTGCCAAAGTTGAAAAATTGCTGCAAGATTATTATCAAAACAATGATCTGCTAATGTCAGGCCAGCCAAGCATCCAATACCTGGCAGATAAATGCCATCTATCTCCTAGTTACTTAAGTGATATACTAGCCAAAGAAACCGGACGCTCCGCTAAAGATCATATCAATGATTTTCTGATAGACAAAGCCAAACATCTTTTATTGAGCTCTACGGATTCTATAAGCGGCATAGCTTATTCTTTAGGGTTTAATTATCCGCATTACTTTGGTAGGGTATTCAAACAAAAAACAGGGAAAACCCCTCAGGAATACAGACAATTGGATTAATTCCTATAGAATCCATTGGCTTTTTTTCTATTTCCGCGATTCGTGTTTAAGCTTCCGGTATTCGTGTTAATTGATGCCTGAGTTAAGCATCATCTTTGTCGTATCAAGAAAACAAAGAAGATGAAGAATAAAAAAGCATTAATCGTAGCAACCAATCATTCTGATTTCGAACATCCAAAAGCTGAACCAACGGGACTCTGGCTATCAGAACTCACGCACTTTTATGATGAATTTGAAAAGGCAGGCATCCCAATGGATATTATCAGCCCCAAAGGAGGAAAGGTACCAGTCGATAAGCGTAGTTTAGGCAGATGGGTTTTAGACGGTGCTACAAAACGCCGATATGAAGATGCTGAATTTATGGCATTGCTGAAAAATACGAAGTCGATAATGGAAATAAATTGGCAAGAATACGATGTTCTTTACTTTGCAGGAGGGCATGGAGCGATGTGGGACTTTGCCAATGATGAAGCACTAAATGTCCTTACTCGCAATATATATGAAGCAGGCAAGATTGTCTCAGCTGTATGTCATGGAGTAGCAGCTCTACAAAATGTAAGGCTTAGTAACGGAGAATTGCTCATAAAAGGAAAAAAGGGTACTGGTTTTCCATACTTTGATGAATCCCTGGCAGGAGTTGGAAAATTTGTTCCATACAATCTTCAAAAGGTTTTGAAGGAGCGAGGTATGGTATATAGCAAGGCATTTTTACCGCTTTCAGGACATACCGTTGTTGATGGAAGATTGATCACAGGACAAAACCCCAATTCGGCAATTCAAACAGCTCAGAAAGCTTTAGAGGTACTGGGAAAACTCTAATTAGGGAAAAATATCAGGTGTAATGACTAAACGGGGATAGGATAGATTCTATAGTCCTGGTTATGTTCTTAAAGTTCTTTTTATAGGAAGGGGCAATCGTAACAAGTGCAACTGTAACAAATCAATGATAAAGGCGTCATTATAAAAGTATTTAACGACAGAAGCATCTTTATGAACAGAATAGTTTTTACGGGCGTATTTCTCCTCCTGGCTATATCCATGCAAGCGCAGACTAAATCAGAACGACTAGACAGTATCTTTAGCTTGCTCCATCAGAATGATCGATTTAATGGAGTTATCCTGATTGCAGAAAAGGGAATCCCCATTTTTGAAAAGAGTTATGGATTGTCAAATGTTGAAAAAGAGGAGGAGTTAACAAACGATCACATTTTTAAATTGAATTCAATTACCAAGCAGTTTACTGCTATGGGGATAATTGTCTTGAAGCAAGAGGGAAAATTGCATTTGGATGATCCGCTATCAAAATATATCCCTGAGTTGAAATTCTATGAAAATGTAAGCGTCAGACACCTGCTAAATCATACCCACGGAATCCCCGACTATGATGAGCTTTTTGAGGAAAGATGGGATGAAAGCAAAATAGCAACTAATAAGGATATAATAGCTTTATATGAAAAATATAGGCCCCAAAGCAATTTCGATCCAGGAGAGAAATTTCTCTATGGAGGCATCGGTTTTGAACTTTTAGCTGTGATTATTGAGCGTGTTTCCAATCAGGCGTACAATGAGTTTTTAACCACCAATATATTTGCTCCCTTACAGATGGAAAACACTTTTGATTATCATCGATTCGAAAGTGAAGAACCAAAAAGTAATATAGCCATTGGGTATATTTATTCGGATAGCCTTAAAAAGCGCGAACGCCCCGAACGTTTATCTAATCAACCTGAAGTGGTTTGGAGTAATGGAATTTATGGATCAGGTAATATTCATACAACGGCCTCAGATTTATTAAAATGGGACAGGGCTTTATGCGATCTAAGCTTTATTTCAAAATCGGACTTAGAACTAATCTACCAATCAACAGTACTCAATGATAAGAGTACTATTAATTATGGTTTTGGCTGGTGGTTAATCAACAAAGAAGATATGGGAACTATCGCATACCATGCAGGGAATTCTAACGGTTTTGAAACCCATTTTGAACGCCATCTCGATAGCGATAAGACGATTATTGTTTTGCAAAATTTTGATGCTACAACTCCTGCCATTCAGGCAATCCATGCAATTTTATACGATCAGGCATTAGATTTTGTTGTTGCGAGAAAAGAGGTATCCATATCAGAGGGTATTCTAAAACAATATGAAGGAACCTACGTGATCAAAGATGACATCCTTTTTAATGTATTTATAAAAGATGCTATACTATTTGCTCAGTTGACAGGCCAAAGTGCGATAGAGCTTTGTGCGGAATCACAGAGTAAGTTCTTTGTCAAAAAAGTAGATGTGCAATTTGAATTTGTAAAAGATAAAGCAAATAATGTGGATAAGATGTTAATTTTCCAGAATGGAAATATAATGGAAGCAAGCAAGAAGTGATTGAAAAGGAAAGATAGATGATACGTAGAGCAACTAAAGAAGATTATGATGGTGTATGGGAAATTTTTCATGCTGTCATCCAAACGGAAGATACTTATGTGTTCCTTCCCGATACGCCCAAAAAAGATTTAGAAAAACATTGGTTTGCACCCTATATGCATACCCTTGTATTGGAACAAGATGGAGAGATACTAGCTACTTATATCCTAAAACCTAATCAGTTAGGTTTAGGAAGTCATATTGCTAACGCCAGTTATATGGTGCACCCAAAAGCACAGGGTAGGGGATATGGTCGGCGCCTCTGTGAGCATTCTTTGCAATTGGCAAAAGAACTAGGCTTTATCGGGATACAATTCAATATTGTGATAAGTACGAATAAAGCTGCTGTATCCCTTTGGGAAAAATTTGGTTTTGAAATAATAGGGACAACCCCCAATGGTTTTCGGCATGGCCAATTAGGATTTGTAGATAGCTATATTATGTACAAGGCATTGTAAAATGG
The DNA here is from genome assembly GCA_022360175.1 of Chitinophagales bacterium. Lineage (GTDB taxonomy): Bacteria > Bacteroidota > Bacteroidia > Chitinophagales > Saprospiraceae > JAKSDI01. The sequence continues at coordinate 39,922 of JAKSDI010000289.1, read as the reverse complement.
AATAATGAAGCCACCTGTTCGGATTTACCGGATTCCACTATGATTTGACCCAAATACGATACTTTCCTACTTCCACGCTGTCTGCTATAAGCGTCCTTTAGAAAAAGATACAATTGACATGCAGCAAAAAATAAGCATTAAATTATTCCTGGGAAAAAAAGCCGAGCAATACATTGATGAAGTAGCCAACCTCCGGATAAAAATCTTTAGGGAGTTTCCTTATTTATATGATGGTGATAAAGATTATGAAAAGCACTACCTAAAGAAATTTATTGGTACAGAAGATAGTTTAATCGCAATCGCCTTTGATGAAAACAGTGTGATTGGAGCATTAACAGGCCTGCCATTGAAACTAGAGGAGCAAACTATTTACCAAGCCTGGATTCAAAAGGGGGATTCAATTGATAAGGTCTATTATTTCAGTGAAGCATTGATCTTTAAAGCCTATAGGCGACAGGGAATAGGGAAGGCACTATTTACAATAGCCGAAAGTTGGGTGAGTAGTACCAATCAATTTGAAACCTATACATTAGCAACCGTTATTAGAGCAAACAATCACCCAAAAAGACCCCAGGGTTACACCTCATCAGATGCTTTTTGGCTGAAGCTGGATTACAAAAAAACAGATGATATCATTTGCACCATTTCCTGGAAAGAAGTGGGAGAAGAAACAGAGTCATCTAAACCATTACTCTTTTGGTCTAAAAAAAAATAACCCCTGACTAGAGTGCAGTATAATAGGGGATGAAAACAAATATCAAAGCCTTATTTGCGGCCCTTTTTGTATTGAATATATTTCACTGCTCTGATTTAAAAGGACAGTGGAGCATCCAGGAAGAAAAAGCCTATTCCTTGTTTTATACCATTTCAGACAGGGACGATGTTGATGAATACAATGTATATTTCGAAAATGGGAAAACGGCTGTTGAGGATTTTTTCCAGGATTCATTCAAAAATAGATTTAGCATACTTATACATCCATCTCGCTCATCATTAGACAGTAGCTGGCAGAAAGATTGGAATATGCCTGAATTCAAATCTCAATGTTGGATGGTAGCAAGTGGAGTAGCTCATAAACTGGATATTATCTCACCTAAAAAGTGGGATAACCTCGCATGCGAATACGCTTATTCTGATTCCATCAAGACACAGCACTTAATAACACACGAATTGGTTCATGTTTATCATGGGCAACAAAATAAAAGCCCTGATTTCAGTGATGTGAAGGGTGTTGACTGGTTTGTTGAAGGCCTGGCTGTTCATGCATCCGGGCAATGTGACTCTGCGAGAATAGCCCCGGTGAAAAAAGCCATTTTAGAGAAAAATATACCGCAAGGCTTAGACAATTTTTGGTCTGGCAAGTTAAAATACGGGCTCTCTGGAACGCTTGTAATGTATCTTGATGCAAAGTATGGCAGAGAGGCACTCACGGCACTTTTAAAATATAACACAATTGATGACTTGCTCGATCATTTAAACACAACAGAGGCCGTAATATTGAGGGAGTGGGAGGCTTTTATGTTAAGGCAGTAGTATAGAGTCTTGTACTGGTGATCTTTATAATCTCTGTATTGGAATCATTGTAATTCACAAACAAAAAGCACCAGAAATTTAAAAAAAGTAAATAGGAATGTGATCAATAGACGATTTACAAAAAGTATGGCATTTAGCCTCAAGATTACATGATGGGCAAAAGTATGGCGGTCAAAAAGAAGGCGAGCAAATTGAATGTCTGAATCATATAGGGACTGTTACATTCGAAATCTTAAAAGCCGTAAGTGAAGAAAATGAAATGAATGCAGATTTGGCAATTAAATGTAAATATTTAGCAAAGCGATTGGGAAAAAAGATTAGTGATTATGATCGATTTATTGAATGAGGTGGAGAATGAATGTGTCCATATATGAATTCGAAGTAGAACAAGGTATTTTATATGTTATAAATAATTACTATGAAACTTTTTAGCTTCTTTTCAAGGAAAAAAAGATCAGGCGAAGAACTCGGCAAACAGCAGATGGAAGAAGCCAAACAAGAAAGTAATCCCGTTAGTTATGACGAACAAATTGCGACATTCCAAGCTCTTGCTTATGCGTTCGATTCCGAAGTGACAAAGGAAACGATACTAAGGCAGGTATATGAAATGACTGGAGGAGAATTCGAGTCTGAAGAATACATCGAACAAAATCCGTATTCAATACTCTATTATGTTTATGGATGGAGAGATCCTGCAATCAAAAACTACAACTATAGCAATCATTGTATATGGTTTGATTTAGAGTTTTTCGACCCTACTAGCCAATACAAATGGTTTATGGAAAGAATGGGAGCTATAACCAATGGTGATATTGAATACACTGATATCTCCATTGAAACAGATTCTGACAATTGGGAATGGATAAACTTTAAAGTAAATGGTGTGCAGAAGAAATGGAAGTTAGAAAAGGCAGGATACATAGCAGATCACTTTGTTCAAAGGTTTTCATACATACCCGCTGAACTAAATATAAAAGGAAGGTATACCTATTATGACGATGGTGGCCAGCAATGGGTAATTGATTATGCGACCGAAGAAGAACAAATAGAATTTAACAAAAGAACAGGGCTAAATAGAGAATGGCTTGGTGAGGGGAATCACTTTAATGAACCTCCAGGTGAATAGAAAAAAGAAGCGCTATTTTATTGCGTTATCAGATTTGAAACTTCTTCCTTGCAGAAGGTGCGTATCCCAAATGCCTATAGACTCATTATATATATCACCCTAATTAGTGCAATTCGAGTAATTCGTGGACCGAATCCTTTAAGTCCCATAAGGATTGAGTATGGTTCACTAATTTCACGAACTTCTCTCACAAGCATGCCTGCTGATTTGACCGAGCAATTTCTAAATTTATGCAATTGGAGATATATGCTTGTGAAAGCACGTAAATAGCAGCATAAGCAAGATTTTTTGTAATTTGAAAGGCCGGTTTCCTTCACAATTGCTTATTACTAAACAATCATCATTATGACAGTTAATGACATTCTTGGCCAGTTAGAAGCGTATGGAGATGAGAGGACTAAAAATACCTTGATGAAACATGGCGCCAAAGAACCCCTCTTTGGCGTAAAAGTAGCTGATCTTAAAAAGATACTTAAGCAGACTAAAAAGAATCATGAGCTGTCTTTGGAGTTGTACAATACAGGAAACTCAGACGCCATGTATTTAGCCGGATTGATGGCAGATGAAAAACAGATTTCAAAAGAACAATTGATTGATTGGGTAGAGAAAGCATACTGGTCTTATTTGAGTGAATATGCCGTACCCTGGGTAGCCGCTGAAACGACATTTGGCTTTGAGCTGGGCCTGAGTTGGATCGATTCTGAAGAAGAGGGGATAGCTGCTGCTGGATGGTCAACACTGGCCTATTATTCATCCGTAAATCAGGATGAGCAGCTGGATATTGCAATGTATGAAAAACTACTTGACAGAGTGGAAAAAGAAATACATACAGCAAAGAACAGGGTGAAATACACCATGAATGGCTTTGTAATATCTATTGGAACCTACATCAAAGGTTTAACAAAAAAAGCAACTGCAACAGCCGAGAAAATAGGAGTAGTAGAAGTGGATATGAATGGCACTGCATGCAAAGTTCCCTTTGCTAAAGACTATATTCAAAAGGTGATAGATAAGCAAAGGCTTGGTAAGAAGAGAAAAACGGCTAGATGCTAAAGAGAAAAAATGAAACAATGGAATCAAATAAAATAATCGAAATCCTAAGTAAAAAAGTTATTCATCGGGTTGATTTATACTCAGCAGCCGAAAAAATTGATAAATATTATAAGGATTTGGGTTTACAATCAAATGAAATTTCATTGTCTACAAATGAAGGCGGAGGAGTAGGAGCAAGCATTTTTAACGTCATATCAATAAAAGCAGAAAAGGGAATAGCTTCAACTGAAAAGATTGTTCTTGATTACCGGGATAAAGGAAAAATAATTGAGGAAGTATCAAGGGAAGATGTTCAGAATAATGATGAGGGAAATAAGAATGGCTTATTTCTCTATAAAGGCGAAGGGTGTTTTACAATTTGGAATAGTGAGTTTGGTTTACTAAATCCAGATGAAAATAGTTTAGTCCAACAAGAAAGAGAAATTCAGGAGGAGATAATGGAAACTCCAACTGCGATATTTTCCTTTAATAAAGGGAAGACTAATTATATATCCATAGCAAATAAAGGAAATTTTGATTTAGGAATGTTTGCTTCCTATCGTACTGCCAATCCATTTGGTATCCTGGGTTTAATAGAAAGAAAATTAAGTGAAAATATAATTCTGATTAATCCTTTCTGGATTTGGAAAGAATAAATAATAAATCCCAAATATGCTCTAATACTTCCCCTATGGGACGTATAATGTGCATTATTTGAAAGGAAAACAAAATGAGAAAACTAGTACTCGTCCTGCTATCAATACCTATTCTTTTTAAAGTTGATGCCCAGCAAGATATTACACAGCCATTTAAGGATTGTGGAATTGAAGGGAGCATTACAATCTATGATTACGCCACCCGGCAATGGATATCAAGCGACATGAGGGATAGCCAATATCCAACATTACCAGCTTCTACCTTTAAAATTATTAATTCCCTAATAGCACTTGAATCTGAAGTTATCACGAGTGAGAATGAAATCATCAAATGGCCTGGTTCCATTGATACTACTAAGTATGGTTATCGGCCTGATACTTATCGCGACATGAGTATGAAGGAAGCATTTGAACTTTCAGCAGGATGGGCTTATATCGAGCTGGCCAAAAAAATAGGAAAGGATACTTATAAAGAATTTCTAACCAAATGCAATTACGGGAATGTAGACCTATCGATCGATGATGATGATTTCTGGAACTTTGGAAACTTTGCCATTTCACCGCTCAATCAAATAGAAATATTGATAGGTGTTTATGAAGAGACATTACCTTTTTCCAAAGAGCATTTCAGTACTTTAAAAGCGATAATGATAGAAGAACAAACGGATACCTATACCATAAGGGCAAAAACGGGCTGGACAAGAGATGGCGGAAAAGATACTGGATGGTGGGTAGGTTATGTCGAACGAGAAGAGGGTCTGTATTTTTTTGCTACCCGATTGATTAAGGACAGGAGCATATCAACACCTGATTTTGGTAAATGCCGAAAAAAAATTACAAAAGCTATCTTGAAGCAAATGAAAATTATTGAATAAAAAAGACATTATCATAGCTTAATACGTTATTTGTAGATTAGGAAGAGGCTTGAGTTTTTCTTGTTAAAGTGCTGTGCTCCCTCTGGGGGAGCTGACCGCAGGGCTGAGGAGGATATTCTATAAGTTTAAACTGATTTCAGGCATAACAAAATGAAAAAAGAATGAAATATCGAAATAATGGAGCCATTGGAGCTTTATTGGATGAATACGAGAAATCATTAAATGAACTTATAAATGTGATCAATAACCTCTCTCCAGATCAACTCATAGCCATTGTTGATCCCGAAACGAAGGATGAAGATTGCAAATCAATACAAACAATATTGACCCATGTAGTTCAAAGCGGCTATACCTATGTTGTGGAAATTAGAAAATGGCTAGGAGAGGAGGTTCAATACAAAGAGAAAGTCTTTTTCAAGGAAATCGAAGCCTATACTTCTGCCTTAAAGGAAATGTTTAAGTTTAATGAAGTTTTATTTGTGGACTATCCCAATTTAGTGCTTTGTGAGTATGACTCGAACAAAAAAGTAAAAGTTCGCTGGGGACAAGAATACGATGTTGAACAATTATTTGAACATGCAATCGTGCATATCTTAAGGCATAGAAGACAAATCGAAAGATTTAAAGAAAAATTGGCATAGAGTGAATGGAAAAAATTTATAGTAGTTAACTTCGACTATGTGTGTTGAGTTGACAACAATTAAGCAATGGAATTTCGAGAGCAAGTCATAAAATACAAGAACCAGGTCGTTTTTATAAAACTGACGATGCCTTATTTTGACAGGACACTGAAGCACTATGCTGAAGATGAGGCTTGTTTTATGTTTGTCAATAAAGGAGAAGTAATGGGGCGGGGACAGGAAGATTATATCCGCTTGAACAAGAGTACCGCTTTATTAGCTAAATGTTTGAACTACTTTTTTGAGCCTGGCAAAGACAAAAGTAAATGCGATGAAGGCATAGAATCCGTCGGAGTTTTTATCTATCCCTCCCTTGTAAAGGAACTGTTTGAATTTGATCTGGCTTCTTCCAATTATTCACTTGATTTTAATCTGAAGGAAGTACAGGTAAATCGCCTATTGGAAAATTATCGGGATAGCATCAACATCCTATTAGACAATCCCGGCCTTGCTGATGACAGTATGGTGAAAACAAAATTGAAAGAATTTATTTTGTTGATAAGCAAACTGCAGGAAGCACCTTCCCAACTGGATTTTTTAGCCGCATTATTCAAACCTAACGAAGTAGCTTTTAAGTCAACCATTCAGCATAATTTATATACCAACTTATCATTGGATGAATTAGCGGCACTATGCCACCTCAGTATTTCTTCTTTTAAGAGGAAGTTTAAATCTGTGTTTAATGAAAGCCCTAAGAAGTATATCGTCAGAAAGAAAGTAGAAAAAGCTGCTACTTTATTAAAAACAAGCGATCTGCGTATTTCCGATATCGCCTATGATGTTGGCTTTGATTCGCTGGCCACTTTCAATAGGAATTTTACCAATATTTATGAAAAATCCCCTTCTGCCTATCGCCTGAACTAAAATGAGTCGCCTTTGAGCTAAAGTGAGAGGTTTCGCCTCTTCTCTTCCCTGATATTTGCATTAAACAATTTTATAAAAGAATATCATGGAAAACTCGAAAGTATTAAAGGCATTTCTCATTATTTCAGGTTTACTACTCACTTTTATAGGAGGTGCTACCTTGTTTATGCCGGTAGATGTTAAAGCTGCCTCAGGGGTTGATGTTGCAGGGAATATCAGTGTGTTGAACGATATCAGAGCTTCGGCTGCATTGATTTTAAGCATGGCCATTTTAGTGCTACTGGGCGCATTCGTCAAAAAACTAAGCTATACCTCTTCTCTGGTTTCCTTCCTATTATTCCTTTCACTCGGAACAGGCCGGCTTATTAGCATATTGTTGGATGGTATGCCTGTTGATGGAATGGTAAAAGCCACGGGCCTGGAGTTTATCCTTGGAATCGTGGGAGCTATTTTATTTGCGCTTAAGCACGAAAAAGTCAGATAAGAGATACTCTAACAATCACCATTAAAAAATTAAGCCATGAATCAGATAATAATGATAACGGGAGCTAATGCGGGTATTGGTAAGGATACGGCCAGGCAGTTGGCGTTGAAAAAAGAAACGAAAAAAATTTACCTGGCTTGTCGAAACCCAGCTAAAGCGGCAGCGGCAAAAAAGGAATTGGAGGAAGCATCAGGGAGGTCCATTTTTGAAATTTTGATCATGGATGTTTCAAAACCGGATTCAGTAAGAAATGCGGTCAAAGAATTAAATGAACCAATTGACGCCTTAATTATGAATGCAGGTGGCATGGGTGGAAAAACTCCTGAAGAGATAACAGAAGATGGAGTTACAACCATTACTGCTACCAATCTTTTGGGGCATGTAGTGCTGCTAGATGAGTTATTAAAAGAAGGAAAGTTGAAAAAGGTTGCTTTATATGCCAGTTCGGAAGCAGCAAGAGGCATAGATAAGATGGGAATGAAGCGCCCCAATTTAAAAACTTCATCTGTTGATGAGTTCGCTTCTGTATTTGACGGGACTGCGTATGGAGACAATTTTGATCCTATGCAGGTTTATGGAGCTGTTAAATATGGAGGAACGATGTGGATGGCTTCAATGGCGAGAAAAACTCCTGAAATTAAATTCATAAGCGTGAGCCCTGGGGGAACAAGAGGTACAGAAGGCTTTAATGATATGCCTTTTCTGCAACGAATATTTTTCAAATATATCGGAATGCCAATTGTTATGCCTTTGTTGGGAATGTCTCATAGCCTGGAAAAAGGAGCACAACGATTTGTAGATAGTATTAGTGATGTAGCATTGCAGAGTGGTGGTTTTTATGCCAGCAAAGAAAAAGTATTGACAGGTGCACTGATAGATCAAAGTACCATTTTTAAAGACCTGACAAATAAACAATTTCAGGATAATGCCAATGAGGCAATCCACAGATTTATCAAGTAGTTTGGCAGGCGTTATAATTGAGATAACGGCAACAGGCGGAAAGTGAAGGCTTTCCGCTTTTGTATTAATGGAGGGATTGTAATGAAAAATGGAAGCTTAAAATCTTACAACTTTTTCCCAAAATAGTGTAACGATAACACATCCTCTTACTCTGATCTTTGTATCATCAAATTACATTAAAATGGTACATAAATATCAGGTAACAGGAATGACCTGTACAAGTTGCGAAGCAAAAGTAAAATCCAGTCTACTATCATTGGGTGATATAATAAATGTTGAGGTTTCAAAAGCGGATCACTCAGCAACGATTACAATGGATAAACATGTTCCATTAGCCGAATTACAAAAGGCTTTAGATGATAAGTATAAAATCTCCATAATTCACCATAGTGAAATAGTAGAGCAAACCAAATCCTGGTTTACTACCTACAAGCCTATCTTACTTATTTTTTCATACATCCTTTCTTTAACATTACTTATTCAATTCAGCAAGCATCATTTTGACTTTATGGAGTGGATGAGGCACTTCATGGCGGGCTTCTTTTTGGTGTTTTCTTTCTTTAAAATGCTCGACCTGAAAGCTTTTGCTGAAAGTTATGTAATGTATGATGTGATAGCCAGGAAAATGCCTGTCTGGCCCTATGTTTATGCTTTTATCGAATTGACATTGGGCATAGCATTTCTGGTAAATTTCAATCCTGTAATTACTAATATAAGCACTGTACTGGTAATGACGGTAAGCATTATAGGAGTATTGCAAGTGGTACTAAATAAACAGAAAATTCAATGTGCTTGTCTTGGTGCAGTTTTTAATTTGCCCATGAGTACTGTTACGATCATCGAAGATGGCCTGATGATAGTAATGAGTGTAGGAATGCTCTTTTTGTATCTTATTTAGATATTTTGCTAAGACCTGTCTGGGAGGGGTATAAGTGCTGTGCTCCCTTGGGAGGAGCTGCCCGCAGGGCTGAGGGGGACCTTCTATGCGTTTTAATCAATTGATGATCTTAACTAAGTGAACAAATCAAAAATAATATGTTTGTTATTGAAAAGAACAGCTGGAGCCTAAAAAAATATTTTCAATGGATAATGAAAACATGGAAGACTTAGCCTCTCAATTGAGGCAGCCACAAGGAATGAAGGGTATTGAGGTAGCAAAAACGATGAACGAAACAAACATCAGAATGATATATCATTCTATAAAATGCCTGAATATCCTTGATAATAACCGCCTATTGGAACTTGGGCATGCTAACTGCACTCACCTGGAGCACTTATTAAATCAGGGGGCTAATCTGACCTATTGTGGATTAGAAATGTCAGAATTGATGAACCAAGAGTCTCAACGAATCAATAAAGCATATACCGATACCCAACAAGCCTCGTTTTACTTATACGATGGATTAAATATTCCTTTTCCTGACAATTATTTCGACAGGATATTTACGGTTAATACCATCTATTTTTGGTCAAAACCGGAACTTCTTTTATCTGAATTATATAGAGTAACAAGCCCAAACGGGATGATGAGCATTACTTTCGCTCAGATGGAATTTATGAAGCAATTACCTTTTAGTCAATTTCACTTTGAGCTTTATGATAATGACAAAATAGCTAAGCTTGTTGATGCTACTCCGTTTAAAATTATTGGAGCAGAGACTCAAACAGAAGTTGTAAAAAGTAAAGCAGGCGATCTGGTAGACAGAGAATTTACGACTATCACCATGAAGAAGGAGTAAATGAAATAAGAAAATATCAGGAGTATAAAGACTATTATGATTGGAGGCTTTATATTGCCAGAAAATTACCTGCTTTCTAATAGAACACCACCATACAATGAAATATTTACTCCACAACATTAGCACCGAACGGCTCCATTTCAGGCCAGTAGAAAAGGACGATTTTGATGCCTGGCTGGATTTATTTGATAGCAAAGCTACCGCTACCTTTTTAGGCTTTGATCCTAATTTGTCCAAACATGAACTTTGCCAAACCTGGTTTGATAAAGTATTTAACCGCTATGAAAATGGCCTTGGAGGGATGAATGTACTGATTGACAAAGCATCCAATCTAATGGTGGGGCAATGTGGGCTTTTAATCCAGACTGTAGAAGGCGTAGAACGTATGGAAATTGGCTATTCAATACTACCACAATACCGCAATAAAGGTTATGCTTCTGAGGCTGCTCAAAAATGTAAAAATTATGCCTTTGAAAATGATTGGAGGGATCAACTAATTTCTATTATACATGTAGATAATATTGGTTCGGAAAAAGTAGCGATCAGAAATGGGATGTCTCTCGAAAAGAGAATTGATGATTATCACGGCAATCCCGTTAATGTATTTCGAATCAATCAATCAGACTGGAAACAAAAATAAAACCCTAAGATGGCAAAGATAAACAGGCTAATGACCAATATCTGCTCTACTAATCTCCCGGAAAGTAGAGCTTTTTACGTAAAGTTATTTGATTTTGATGTCAATTATGATAGCGATTGGTTTGTACACCTAATCTCTAAAGACAAGCAACTGGAATTGGGAATAATTGATAAAAATAACGAAATCGTCCCTACCGAATTTCAAACCAACCCCAACGGATTTTATCTAACTTTTGTAGTAGAAAATGTAGATGCCATATACGAAATTGCCAAGGCTGAAAATTTCAATATCCTAAGCGAGCCCACCGATACTTTTTATGGACAAAGAAGACTACTAATAAAAGATCCTAATGGTGCTTTAGTAGATGTATCTGCGCCGATTCCTGATTTTGAGTTTTAGGAGTTTGAGAGCAACTTTTTAATATTTTAAGCGAAGGTGCAAACTTTTCTCTGCACAGCATTGGCTATTACGACAAAAAACTGAAAGAATGAAGTTCAATAAAATCGTGTTAGTAGATAAAACAGGATTGAGAGATTGGGCTATTTCGGACCTACAGAAATACTCAATAGAAGCAGTCGATGTGTATGAAGACTATCCGGGATCAGATTCAGTATTGGTAAGGAGAATTGGAAAAGCGGACTGTGTATTAGTCTCATGGAATACCCGGATTTCTGAAAAGGTAATGAAGGAGTGCCCAAATTTGAAATATGTGGGAATGTGTTGCAGCTTGTATGATGCATCTTCCGCTAACGTGGATATAAAATATGCAAGAAACAATGGTATTGAAGTAAGAGGAGTTCGTGATTATGGAGATGAAGGGCTCATCGAATTTATAATTTCAGAATTAATCAGGCTGATAAAAGGGTTAGGTGAAAATCAATGGAAGGATGAACCGGTTGAACTAACAAACAGAAAACTTGGAATTATTGGAATGGGCACTACAGGCCAAATGCTGGCAGACAGAGCAAAGGCATTTCAGATGGAGGTAAGTTATTATAATAGAAGTCGGAAACCGAATGTTGAGGATGACGGAGTTAATTATATGCCACTAAAAGAACTACTTTCCAATTGTGAAATTATTTCTACCCATTTACCCAAAAACACTAATTTATTGGATGACGAACACTTCAGAGCCTTCGGAAATGGGAAAATATTAATTAATACATCATTGGGATTAACCTTTGAAAAGGATAGCTTTTTAAACTGGATAAGCGAAGATTATAATTATGCCATATTTGATGGCGATGGGGTAGGAGAACATCAAGAAGAGTTTCAGAAGTACAAGCAAATTATTGTAAGCCAAAAAGTGGGAGGATGGACGTCAGAGGCGATTGATCGATTATCGAAGAAGGTAATTGAGAATGTGGAGGATTATATGAAAATGGAATAATAGAGGTTGTGGCTGTTACATATTATGAGAAAGAAATTGCCTTATTTATTTCTTATAGTGATAGGACTTACTCCATAAACTTGTTTGAATTGCCTGCTAAACGAGGATAGGCTTGAATAGTTTAGTTTGTAAGCGATTTCATTCAAAGTAGAAGATTGATTTGATCTTATCATTTTAAAAGCCAAAGACAATTTTTTTAAAATGAAGTAGCGGTGAGGTGTTGTCCCAAAAGCACATTTGAAATCCCTAATTAGCTGAAATTTTGACAATGAGGATACCCGTGAAAGCTTATTCAGGTCAAACTCATCGAAAATGGTGTCTTCCAGATAATTTCGTGCGATGTTGATTCTTTTGAAAACTTCTTTTCTAGTAGAAAATTTTCCTCGATCTAATCGGTTGATTTGCCTGAAAATTTTATTTTGATTTGATAATAAAGAATGTCCAAGTTCAAAATAATAATCAATAGGGATGATAAGATTTGGATCGGAAATAACTCTGGATTTCAGATGGAGTAAAAAATCTAGCTTTCCCTGTATCACGTCATCAAACAATTCTACTTCGTTTTGCCTTTCTGTGAATGGATATTCCAGTAGCTTTTCATTGTTCATCGTCAGTGATCTGTAACATTCGCCAAGTAAATCTGCCCCAAGGAAGATGGAAAAAGAAGTACCACGAGAGGATATTCTGCACACTTCAGATTGGTTATTAACCACTAAGTACTGCCCGTCACTGATTTTCTTCTTGGCGTTATTTACGATATAGTGTTCCTCCCCTTGGAAAACATATTTTAAAGAAAAGTTCGAGATGTAATTTAATGGAGTAAATTTCCCTAAAAGTCCTTCTACATAATAAATCTCATTTTCAAATCGCTCTGGGAACTGATTTCCACCACTAGGGTTCAGTAAGCATATATTTTCCTTAAAATTCATATCCCAAAAGAGTGTTTTCGCAATATCTGGCAAATGCTTTCTTATGGCATTGACTTTATTTGAGCCTAAATAAGAAACATATGATAAAGATAAGAATTCTACTTGCACTTACTGTGCTACCTTTTTTGGCTTGTGCACAAAATAGTGAACAGGAAAAACAAGAAATTAAAACGGCTGTCCTAGGGTATATTGAAAACTTCTTTCTGAATGATTATAACAATATGGAAAAGCATCTCCACGACCGTCTGGCAAAGAGAGGAGTAAATCAGGATGGAACACTAAGTGAAGAGTATCCTAAACCGGCCTTGAAAGCTCTTATGAATAATAAACAGGCACTTCCTCTTAATCTACAGTCGAACAAAGTGGATAGCATTTTCATGGATAGAAATTTTGCATCAGTAATTCTAAGTACGGGATACCCAGGCCTGAAATGGAAAGAATATATCCACTTGGCGAAACTAGAGGGGGAATGGTTAATTATGGATGTTTTCTGGAATTTTGAAGAATGATAAGCCAAAGAAGTACTTACTAACCATAAACAAATCTGCAAAGAGATGAATCAATTCTTTTATTTCTTCATCCTACTATTCTGTACTAATTGTGCTTTGTCTCAGAAAGCAATGAATGAACGCACTGGTAAGATAGAAAACCTGGTCAAAGAAGCCTTTTTGGCTAACCCGACTATGACAAATGACATCCATAGCCTCATAGTCTATGAAAAGAACAATAATCTATACACTGAATATTTTAATGGTTTTAGTGCAGACAGTTTAAACAATCTTAAATCCATTACTAAAAGCATGCTTGGTTTATTGGTGGGAATAGCGATGGATCAGGGGTATATTAAAAACCTTCAACAACCAGTGATAAACTTTTTTGATGAATGTGAATTGAGTGAAAAATCTCTGGCGGATAAAAAGAATATTACAATCGAACAATTGTTATTGATGCAAGCAGGTATTGCGTGGAATAATCGGGCTTTGATTAAAGATGACTGGTGGTTTCATGAAAGCCCTCATTGTTTCTTATTAGATGAATTCCCAATGGATACGCTACCAGGTACCAAATTTTCCTATAACTCAGCAGTTGCACATCTCTTGTCTGGAGTTTTGTCAAGAGCCACAGGACAGTCTACGCTAAGTTTTGCCAATGAAAACCTCTTTGAGCCTTTACAAATTACGAATGTTGCCTGGGGGCAGGATAGAGCAGGAGAGTACTACGGAAATTCTGAGTTGTACTTAAAACCGGAAGATTTACTCAAAATTGGGCAAATGCTTCTGAATGATGGATCATATAATGGCCAACAAATTATTGCTAAAGAATGGATCAAAAAAATGACCGGGAAAGCTCAGGAGGCAACTGCTCTGATGAATTATGGTTATCTATGGATGACTTCTAAAGACGATAGTCCTTTTTTCTATTTCGCAGGAGGTAGCGGAGGCCAGCACTTATTTATTGTGCCTGAAAAAGATCTCATCGTTATTACTACTGGACACTGGGATAATGCAAGATCAACAGTAGAAATAATGCAGTTAGCAGTTAGCGTGATTAATCAACTGTAGTACCACGGAGAAAGCCATTAAATCAATAAATGCTGTTGTTCTCCTCATATATTACGTTTATCTTTAATTGAAAAAAGGTAGACAGGTCTGTCTTTTTTGATATTTTATTCTATATTTGTCTCATGAAACATTCTGAAGTAAAAAATAGAATCGTTGAAACGGCATCTTTCTTGTTTTATAAGAATGGGTATAATTCTACAGGAATAAATGAAATTATTTCAGAAGCAGGGATAGCGAAAGCGACTTTGTATAATCATTTTAAATCAAAAGAAGATATTTGTCTTGCTTACCTTCAATTCAAAAACACCACTTTTTTGAATGATATTAAAGCATATGCGATATCCAAACCAAAAGGTAAAACTCAGATATTGGCCATTTTTGATTTTCTCCAACAATTCTTCAGAGATAAAGATTTTAACGGCTGTTGGTGTATCAAAACAGTTTCAGAAATCCCAAAGGATAATGAAAGAATCCGAAATGAAATCCAAACCCAGAAGAACCTCTTCATTCAGTTGATCACAGGCCTGGTTGCTAGTAACCTGACAGGCATTGAGGAAAAAGAAATCAATGCTCTTACCAGGCGAATCTATCTGCTATACGAGAGTGCTGTAAGTGAAAGTCATTTGCACCAGGAAGATTGGCCCATTAAAGAAGCAAAGATTTTGTGCTCACAAATCATAGGATAAAAAATTTAAACATATAAAGACAGACTGGTCTGTCTATTTTTTAAACTTAATAAATATATAATGAAAGAGTTCGAAAAAAAAGTAGCCTTAGTCATCGGAGGTACCAGCGGAATTGGGCATGCGACGGCAAATGCCTTATTAGAAGGTGGCGCAACAGTACATATTGTAGGTAGAAACGTGGAAAAGGTAGCAGATGCCCCTAGTCTCATTAAGCATAAAGTGAATATTTCTAATACCGATGAAGTGGAGGCATTGATCTCAAAAATCAGCTCCTTAGATAAGCTGGACTATCTGGTAAATGCATCTGGAATATTTGCTCCGAAACCATTTATTGAGCACACGCTAGAAGATTATAATTCATACCTGGATTTGAATAGGGGCTTCTTTTTTATTACACAAAGTGCCGCAAAAAAAATGAAATCTTCAAGCGGAGGGTCAATTGTAAATGTCGGCTCAATGTGGGCAAAACAGGCGGTAAAAGCTACACCTTCTTCTGCTTATTCTATGCAAAAAGCGGGCTTACATTCTTTAACGCAACATCTGGCCATGGAATTGGCGGATGATAACATTCGAGTAAATGCAGTATCGCCGGCAGTAGTAAACACACCTGTTTATCATGGGGTTTTTGGAGGAAAAGAAGAAGCTGAAAAAGCATTAGAAGGCTTTAACGGATTTCATCCAATAGGAAGAAATGGAACACCTGATGATATAGCAAATAGTATTTTATACTTGCTTTCAGAAAAAGCATCTTGGGTTACGGGAGCAATTTGGGATATAGATGGTGGTGTTATAGCTGGAAGAAATTAAAAAGCACCTAAAGAAAAGTATAAAAGATAGTGATTTGGAAATTAATCCAGGAAGAGATTCAAACTGTCTTTTTAGCACCTTAATATCTATTCCTCCCTCGGCTTTTAGCTGATTTATCCCTCCAATCAACACGATCTGTCTGAGAGGGATAGGCTCCTCTGGGGAATTGCCTGCAAGGCTGAGGGGAACTTTCTATAAGTTTGAATCAGTTCCAAGTCACTATTTTTACTTTATAAAAATAAACCCACTATCATATCCAGGATGCTTAGGTGGATGAGATCATGCTTTTACACTCGTTTTACCATAATTTACAATAGCAGAGTTGATAAGTAGGTGTTCAAACTTACCTTTAAGTAAAACACTTTTATGAAAAATTCCTTTGCTACCTTGATATTATTTCTTCTAGCTTTTTCAGTCTTTTCTCAAAAAATAGGCTATGAGATTTATGGGACACTGACCAACCCATATGCTGAGCCATATTCATTGCTAACGCTGGACACTCTAAAGGAAGCCAGGACACTTAGTGACATCAATACCAGGTATCGATCCAATTGGGTGGCACGGTATATAAAGGTAAAGGTTGCTTCAATATGTGGAGAGGAGAGCAAAAAAGCTATGAGCACAGATGATATACTGACTCCTGCTCAGATGAATATATTAACAACAACGGATGTAGATTGTAATATTGAGGTGGAAGTGGATTACATACCCGAAAATAAGTTGAAAGACAATCCTCCAAGAAAGATTGCTTTTTCGCTGAGAATGGTACCGATATATGAAGCAAAATACCCTGGTGGACAGCAGGCTTTAAAAGTGTATTTAAAAGAAAATGTAATCAATGAAATTTTGGCAGGAAGGGACCGTCAGCTTGAATTGGCAAAAGTGAGATTTAATATCAATGAAGAAGGACATGTTTCTGATGCAGAAATTTTTAAAACTTCCGAATATGACGAAATTGATCAAATAATGTTGAAAGCTATTTGCAATATGCCAAATTGGAGCCCTGCCAAAAATCGGGAAGGAGAGAAAATAATACAAGAATTTGAGTTTAGCATGGGGACAGCACTGCTCAGATGTGATTATAAGTATTGACTTAATAGCTTGTGAGGCGTACAAAGTCAAGGGTGTTTTATACGCAAATGCTGAGTAATGAAAGTGATTTATTCACTTTATGGGTAAAAGTGACTATCTTGGAGTTGAAAGTTATATTCAAACTTAATTGGATAGATTGAAAATCAAACTATTTGCTTGAATTTGATTGTAGCGTATTGATTAACTGTAAATAATTGTGGGATGGCAGATAGTTATAATAAAAAAGAAAGAGAAAAGAAAAGACGTAAAAGAAAACAGGATAAAGCAGAAAGGAAGAAACAACGGAAAACAGATGGTGTGAAGCCAGTAGAGTTTATGTATGTGGATGAAAATGGAAACTTAACAGCTACTCCTCCTGATCTTTCTGCACGGAAAGAAATTAATGCTGAAGACATAGAGGTTAGTGTACCGAAAAAAACGGAGAGAGATGAGTCCAAGTTCATGAAAAAAGGATATGTCAAATTTTATAATAGAGAGAAGAGGTATGGTTTTATTGAAGAATCCTTAACGAAAGAGAGTTATTTTGTACATGCGGATAGCTTAATTGATGAGATAAAAGATAATGACAAAGTAACTTTTGAAATAGGAGCAGGCCCTAAAGGGCCCGTTGCTAATAATGTTCAACTATTTGTAGAAGATAAATAAGAAAGAACATATAAGTTTTTTAGAGGAGGAGAAATTCACGTTCAATAATATACTTTGTAGCTGGATAAAAAGACGCTCTAAATGAAACTGAAAAGGTTACTCATTGGCATATTCGCGCTTATTTTTTTGGTGAAAGCCTATACGCAGTCAAACGATAAAATCTCCTGGGGATTGAGTTTTACTCCCAAAGTAAACATGGTAATTTTTGATGATAAAGACCTGGGAAGAAATGATACGCAATTTGGTCTGAATATTCAGACATCCATCATTTACCAACTCAATAAAAAGCTATATCTGGAATCAGGCCTGCTGTACAGCCTGGATAGGTTAGATATAGTTGACTATACCCCTAGATTGGCATGTGATTTTATAGAGGGAGTAGGTTACGATTTATACAATTCCTGGTATGAGGATAAACTGGATATTCATTATCTAGGTTTACCATTACAACTAAAGTATTATCCATCTTCCCAATCCGATCGATTTTTTATGAGATTTGGAATGACTCACTTAATAAAGATAAGCCAATCAGGCTCGTCCATCTTGTCTGAATGTGGTATCAATGAGTTGGAATTGGATGAAAATATAGCCAAAAAAACCCTCTCTGTAACCAATAAACTTTCGCTTGGCTTTGGTTTTGAAATTGACTCAGGTGCGAATACTAAATTAATGCTGGAACCTGAAATCGCTTACCAACCCGTAGAAATTTTTGATGATCCAGGGTTTAGGGATCCTACATTAAACAACCTGAGGTTTATTGATCTTGGATTGAGGATAGGAGTGGTTTTTAAGTGAATGGTAAAATGCCTCTTTGCATAAAAGAGTCTAAAATTTGCATAAAACTTTTGTAGCCTTAAGGGGTATTATAGGGTATGCAAAATGATGTTAAATTAGGCCTTAAGGAAAATTGGAAGCAATTCACTCTTTTAGTAGTAGTGAATGCTTTTGTAGGGGGAATGGTAGGGATGGAACGTACTATCTTTCCTCAGTTTGCAGAAATAGAATTTGGAGTAGCTTCAAAAACAGCTATCCTTTCATTTATCACTGCCTTTGGTATCACAAAAGCCATTGCAAACTACTACACAGGCAAACTGGCTAATCGATTTGGACGAAGAAACCTTCTGATTTTTGGTTGGCTGTTAGCCATTCCTATTCCCTTTATCCTGATATATGCTACCCACTGGAATTGGGTGATCCTTGCGAATGTACTCCTGGGCATTAGTCAGGGCCTGACCTGGAGCAGTACGGTTGTTATGAAGATTGACCTGGTAGGCGAAAAGGATAGAGGATTTGCAATGGGCCTGAATGAATTTGCGGGCTACTTTGCGGTTGGGCTGGTCGCTTTTTTTACAGGCTATGTCGCCAATAGGTATGGCATTACACCTTATCCTTTTTATACAGGCATTTTTATCTCATTGGCGGGCTTACTACTGACACTGCTCTGGGTAAAGGATACCCGTAGTTTTGTAAATAAAGAAAGTGTAACGGATCAAACAGAATCACTCAACAACGTATTCATTGAAACAACCTTCAAGAATAAAACCTTAAGCTCCGTAACGCAGGCAGGCCTGATCAATAACCTCAATGATGGAATGATCTGGGGACTTTTACCTATCCTATTATTATCTCTGAGCTTTAATAGTGAAAATATAGGCATTATCACTGCTATATATCCTACTGTTTGGGGTATTGGACAATTGTTTACTGGTAAGATGTCTGATCATTATTCTAAAAAAGGCATGTTATTTTGGGGCATGCTCTTACAAGGCATAGCAATCCTGTTTATCCCGTATAGCAGCAGCTTTTTATTATTAGTGATACTCTCCGCTATATTGGGGCTTGGTACGGCTTTGGTATATCCTACTTTTTTATCAACTATTGCACAAGCTACTAGTCCACAACAAAGAGCAGAAAGCATAGGTACTTTTCGGCTTTGGAGAGACTTGGGTTATGCTTTTGGAGCGGTCCTTTCCGGTATTGTTGCAGATCTTTTTGGTATTGAATATGCGATCTTATTAATTGGTGGGCTTACCATTTTGTCGTCATTGATTATTAAATTTAGGATGCCTTCTAGTTTAGTAGGATAATTGCCTGTCGGGACTTATAGTACACATCGATAGTTCTGCACCTTCAGGTTTATAAGTATTAGCGGACTTAGCACACATTTACAATGCACCAATTAGTATCTTACATCTTCCTTTAAACTTGGAACATGTTTGAGTTTTGCTTTTGGATGCACATGTAGTCAAATTTAATTTTGGGCAAGCCATTTTTTACAACCGAATTGCCCATATCCAGCTGTTAAAAATAACATCCATAGTACAAGATTAAATTTGTTGCAGGTGTGTCGAAGTGTAATTTTAAAACAAGGAATTAGTTTAACCTTATAGAACATCCCCCTCAGCCCAGCGGGCAGCTCCCCCGAGAGAGCACAGCACCTGTACCCCTTCGGAGGGGTCGGCTGAAAGCCAGGGGAGGAATAGATGTTAAGGTACTAAAATAGATAATTTAATGTTCTGATTTTTAGTGTTTTAATGAATGATTATAAAACAAAATCCATGCCTCGCCTACGTCGCTTAAGCACCTATGCTGCTATAACTCTTGCTGCTATTACCATGTTGATGATCCTGTTAGGAAGAGGTGCACAAACAGGTATTCCACTTGTTCTTTTCTTTTTTACGCTTGCTTTATCATTGAGTACTAAGTCGACTACTCAGCCTTATGTTTTTACCATCTTCGTTTTTATGGCAGTAGCTGCTGCGATGTATTATCCTTCTATATTCTTAAGTATAGGAGGCTTTGATTTAAAGCGTTTGATTATTCCCATATTGATGGTCATTATGTTTGGGATGGGAACGAATATGAGTGTGCAGGACTTTATAGGCGTGATAAAAATGCCTAGGGGAGTATTTATCGGTTTGGTATGTCAATTTTCTATAATGCCTTTGTTAGGATTTGCTTTAGCAAACATTTCTGGTTTTTCTGCGGAGATTGCTGCGGGGATCATTTTGGTAGGATGCTCACCAAGTGGACTGGCATCTAATGTGATGTCCTATATAGCCAAAGCTAATCTTGCATTATCTCTGACGCTTACGATGGTAGCTACTTTGTTATCGCCATTGATTACTCCCTTTTTAATGGAGCGTTTAGCAGGACAGTTAGTACCCATTGATTTTCTGGCGATGATGTGGAGTATTACCAAAATCGTCTTCATTCCGGTAGTGGCAGGCCTCCTATTTAATCATTTGGCACATGGGCGTTTTCGGTGGTTGGATAAGGCAATGCCCATGGTTTCAATGTCTGGTATTGCAATCGTCATTGCGATTATTACTGCAGCAGGTAGAGATGCTTTGCTATCTATTGGGCTGGCGCTTATTGGGGTAGTATTAGTACATAATCTTTTAGGTTATACCCTGGGCTTTTGGGCAAGTCGCCTTTTAGGGCTTGATAAGCAATCTGCACAAACCATCGCTTTTGAAGTGGGTATGCAAAACAGTGGTTTGGCTTCTGGTATCGCTTTGGAAATGGGTAGATTGGCTACGATGGGATTAGCACCCGTTTTATTTAGTCCCTTTATGAATATCACAGGTTCTTCTCTGGCGGCTTATTGGAGAGAGCAGCAAATAGAATGATTATGGAGAAAGTAATGGTCATTGGTTGTTGTGGAGCTGGAAAATCTACCTTTTCCAGAAAATTGCATCAGATAACGCAATTACCCTTGATCCATCTGGATATGGAGTATTGGTTACCGGAATGGGTTGAGACTGATAAACCCGAATGGGAATCCAAAGTAAAAGAGATGGCAGCTCAAGCTTCCTGGATAATAGATGGCAATTATGGAGGGACGATGGACATTCGCATCAGACAAGCCGATACAATTATAATGTTGGACTATCCTACCTGGAAATGCCTGTGGCGAATTACTAAAAGAATAGTCAGGCATTATGGAAAAGCTCGGCCAGATATGCCAAAAGGCTGTAATGAACGCTTTGATGCTAAATTTTATCATTATGTGTATAATTTTAATAAGAGAAAAAGGCCAGGAATAATGGCTAAATTAGAAGCAATAAAAGAAGAAAAAGAGGTTATTCTTCTTCGTAGTGATTTGGAAGTTGATGCCTTTTTAAATGGTTTAGAAAAAGATAAATAAAGAGTTGTTTTCTGGCTTTTTGACCTGGAGTGTCATATCTTTACCATCATTATGAAGAGACAATAGCTTGAATTTTATTGACCAATAAAACTATTTTAATTTCAAGCTCTGATATACCGCGCGCTGTTTCTGCACCCCTGATTTTTTCCAGAACATGCGGTTAAAAAATTAAGTAGGACGATTGTTTATATCCTCCTGTTTAAGAACTAGTTTCTGATGAGTAAACTAGTTCCCAATTAGTACTCAGTTTCGCATATCATGAAGTGCGGAATCACCTGAGTACTATTGAAATCTTTTGGAATTATCTAACTTTTATAACGTTAAAGACAAATGAAAAAAACTGTTTTGACAATTAGTGCTCTTTTGCTTATGGTCGTATCCATAATAGCTCAAGACAGAGTAAAAGCCACTCTCTACAAAAAAGACGGTTCTACAGAAGATGTGATGATGTATGTTTACCCTAATAGGCCCTGGGTTAATCAAAAGGGGATTTCGGTATTCGACCCTTCTTTAAAAGATGAAAAACGCATCAAGGGCAAGTATATAACAAAGTATAAACCAAAAGACCTGGTAGCTTATGAAGTGGAGGGTAATTATTTTGAATCTCAAAAAGTAATGGTGGCTGGACGTGGTGATTATGGCTCTACCTTAAAATCATTGCCAAACTACACCTTTATCGAAAAAATGATTGATGGCCCTATTACTGTTTATAAAGCATATGGTTATCCACCAGGTGTTGCTTCGGGTGTGTCTTTTGAAGAAATCTATGCCGATCTACGTGCCAATCCTGAATATTTTGTACGAAAGGAAAGCGAAGATAAAATGCTGACCATGACCAATATGAACATTGAGCGATGGATCGAAGATGCTCCTGAAACATCGGAAAAATTTGCAAAAGGAGAATTTGGTAATTACAAAAGAAAGGAAAACAAAAAAGTAGCTAATTTCCTCAAAGGACAGCTAGAAAATGAAAATACGGATTTAATCATGAAGGTGATTATAGCTTATAATGAAGAGATGAACAAGTAGTTTGATTAGTATCTCAAAAGCAATTTTGAGATTATTTCTAAACAAGATGCTGTCTCTAATGTATCTATCTTAGCAGGATGATGGCATCTTGTTTTTCAAACCAACTTCTGAATCTAAAAATGCAATGAAAGCCTATTTGTCGGAATTTTACCAGATCAAGGATGAAATCCTGGATGAATATATTGCACACTGGAGTGAATATAACCTTCCTCGAAAAACGATAATGACAGCACCTGGTGAAACCGAACGCTATCTCTACTATGTAATAGAAGGTATTCAAAAATCTTATTACCTCGGCGAAGAAAAACAACATGTAATTGCCTTTGCATATGCTCCTTCCTTTAGTGGAATACCAGAATCATTCTTTACACAAACACCTTCCCGATATTTCCTCGAAACGATTACAAACTGTAAATTCCTGCGGATATCTTATGAAAAACACCAGCAGTTGATGCAGCAATACAGAGAAATAGAAACTTTATTTCGCAAAGCTACAGAGCTGTTTTTGGTAGGTGTTTTACAACGGCAGCACGAATTAATGGCTTTTGATATGGAAACGCGCTTCACGGTATTTGTAAAAAGAAGCCCGCATTTATTGAATATGGTATCACAAAAAGACCTGGCCTCTTACCTGCGTATAGATTCTACCAACTTTAGCAAACTGATGAATAAAGTGCGCATCTGAAATCTTGGTTTATACCAAGAATGGAAAGGATAAGAAAGGAGAACTTTGCGTCGCAATTAATTATTAACACGCAAGTAATTCTTTTCATCATGACGAGCATTCAGAATAATTGGCTGGATAGTAAACTTTATCCTTTCGAGCATCAGTTTATCCAGTTGGAAACAGGGAAAATGCATTACATAGATGAGGGAAAAGGAGACACCATATTGTTTGTTCACGGAACTCCCACCTGGTCATTTCTATATAGAGATTTTATCAAAAAAATTTCTTCTACTTACCGCTGTATCGCTATAGATCACATTGGTTTTGGCCTTTCTGAAAAGCCGCCATTATTTGCAGATACCCCTCAGCTTCACGCAAAAAATTTAAGTACGTTTATCAAAAAACTGGATTTAAGAAATATTACTCTAATTGTACATGATTTTGGAGGGCCTATAGGCTTAGGAGCGGGAATTGAAAATGCCGAAAGAATTAAAAAGATAGTCTTATTAAATAGCTGGCTCTGGGAGACCAAAAATGATGAGGATGCGTTAAAAATAGATAGATTGATTAATAGCTGGTTGGGAAAATTTTTATACCTGAACTTTAATTTTTCGCCTAAAGTATTGCTAAAGCAAGGGTTTTTAGATAAAAAGAAATTGAGCACAGAAATACATCGACATTATACTGGTCCATTCCCAAACAAACAATCTCGGCAGTCTTTATTGCGAATTGCGGAATCACTCGTTGGTTCGTCAGATTGGTACCAGCAGCAATGGGAAGAGTTGGATCAACTAATAACTAAAGATTGGTTGATATTGTGGGGGATGAAAGATAAATTTATCACTCCGGTATATCTCGATAAATGGAAAAAACGAATACCTGCATCTACTATCATCGAGTTTGATTGCGGACATTTTGTACAAGAAGAAAATGCAAAAGAAGCAATTGCTGCTATAGAAAAATTTTTAAATGAATGATTGGAGTAAAAAAAGTAAAGAATGGATTTTTATCCGCTCTCACTATTGCGTTATTATTGGGCACTTTTTCTAACAAATTGCTTGCGCAGCAGCAGGCGAAATCCTTAATTGCTGTACGATCAGGCTATTTTATAGCAAAATTGGATAATTCCTTTGAAGTAGTTGCCCAACAAGAACATCCAGTTACATTAGATCAATTACATGCCTATATACAGGTATTTAATCAGGAAAGGCGTCCTGTAGTTATTAAGCAGTGGAAGAACTCTTTTGTCATTCGGCCAGATACGGTAGGGATAGTAGAGATAGACGTTGCCCTCAAGGATACCTTGGAAACAAAAAGGATAAGAGTAAAACCGATCAAAGCAGTAGGAAGGTTAGGGAATTATACGGCCAACCAAAATATAAAAATAGGAATAGGAGAATTTAAAGCCCAGCAAGGTATCAAAGCAGTCATTGAAAATTATGATATCGATGCCTACTGTAAAGTGTATGGTTTTGAAGTGCTCCGTGTCAGTAAATGGGATGAAGTAGAGCGATCTGTTAATACTGGTGCTCGTTTTAGTGGAGCAACCAGAGCGATTATTAATCATGCATCGGCAGGTGATCTTTTTATATTTAGAAAGATCATGTATAGATGCCCTGGAAGTGAAGAAATACAGAGACTGGAGGATATGATTTTTGAGATAAAATAACTTAAGTGATAAATAATATTTACTTAAATAGTAAATATTATTTAGTATATTTATTGCTAGTATAATCTAATGCGCATGGAATTGGTAGAGATTAAAACTGGCAAAAAAGTAGAAGCGTATATAAAACGATTGACGTTTCTTGAAATCAGGGGGCTAAAAAATAATCACAGATTTCTGTTTGATTGGTCGCTGGAAATTGATTATGAAGTATATCAGATAAGCCTCAAAGGAGAGGTTGAAATTCTAGGTTTAATTTCTATAAGCGATATATCTCGAGAATTAAGAATTCATATTAATTTGATAGAATCTTCAATTGAAAACAAAGGAAACAAAAAGCAGTTTGATTATATACCTGGTTGTTTAATTGGCTTTGCTTGTCAGCTAGCTTTTCTTAAGGGATATGGTGGTTTCGTTTCGCTAAAAGCGAAAACCCAGCTAATAGATCATTATCGTAAAAAATATGGTTTTATATCAATAGGTGCTCAAATGGCTATCTATGGTAAATTTGCTCAGGAGCTAATCAAAAAATATCTGGGACATGAAGAAATATGAGGAAATATACAGAAAACTTAGGGAGCAATATACAGATGAAGAAATCGCTGATTCAATGCTCATTCCTGAGGGTTTGACAGATGAAGAAAAAGAGCAGGCTGATGAAGAACTGAGAGCATTTCGTTTTAAATTATTGAACGAACAGACAGAAGAACAGCGAATATATTCGGATTTACTCCGATTAAGGTATCAATTTGAAAACTATCTTAAAGGAGGGGAATATATAACTGAAATGAGTTTTGGTAGACAGTTGGAAGAATATGCTAGAATTTTGAAGCGTACTAAAAAGCAACTTTCTGAAGACCTAGATATACACTACACACGATTAAGTAGAATAATAAACAATAGGGAAGAACCCAACCTTGAATTAACTTATCGTTTAGAAGAGCATTCTGGTCAATTAATACCCGCTTTGCTTTGGTGGAAAATGATTATTAAAAAACAAGAATATATCCTCAAGAAGGATGAAAAAACAAGAATACGAGAGGCAGCAAGAGTGCGTAATGCCGTGCAATTTCGAGCATAGATAAACCCTAAATTAATTCATGAACAACACCATCACCCTACAATCCATCACTCGCGCCAGACATCAGTTATCGATCACTTACACTTTTAATGATTACAATTTTGAGGTAGCACTTTGGTATGATACAGTTGACCTGCTAGAACTGGAAAAACGTTTTGGCCAGGATCAACTTCAAAGGATATACTTCCACATTGCCGCCTTTGAATTTAACAAGCTGGTTTCCTTAAAACCAGATAAAGTAGATTTTGGCCCTTATCAAGACTACTGCACGCCTGCTTTTTGGGCGCTATGGGATAAAATTCAGTATAAGGTTTGGTCTCAATGGCGTTATGAGCACGATTGGCCAGATTATAAAGGGCCAGAATTGGCACATGCTTTTGCAGATAGCCATCAACTTTCCAGTATTGATAATCAATTGGATTCGAAAGTACGTGTTCTTTCTTTCTGTGGAGGAGGCAAGGATAGCTTACTTTCTGCTCGCCTTTTAGAGTCTCAAAATATCCCCTATGCCTCCTTTGTGTATTCTAATTCTATTTACGGCCCTTCAAAGCGGCAGCATCAAATTGTAGATGAACTGCTATCAGGTTTGAAGCCAGAAAAGATACATCGTCAGTATGTATATGATAGCTTCGTAGATTGCCCCATTGTAGAACTGGATACTGATATTAATGTAAAAAGCATGCTGGCAGCAGAAACTCCTAGTTCCATCTTCGCTTCCCTTCCTATTGTTTTAAACGAAGGCTATCAACATATAGCCTTGGGACATGAAAGGTCTGCCAATATCGGCAATCTGATATGGGATAAAACAGGAGAAGATGTAAACCACCAATGGGGTAAGTCCCTGGAAGCAGAGCACTTGATTAATACCTATATACAAGATATACTCATCAATAATTTCTCCTACTTCAGTATGCTACAACCCTTGCAGGATGTACTTATTTTTAACCTTCTCAGAGAGCACCTGGATATACTGCCACATGCGCATTCCTGCAATATTGAGAAACCCTGGTGCAAGAAGTGCCCTAAATGTGCTTATGTATGGCTGAACTACATGGCCTATTTACCAACAGCATTGATTAACTCCATTTTTGATCATACGAACCTATTTGATGTACCAGAAAATCAGCTTTGGTTTCATCAAATGCTAGGATTGGATGAACATACTCCATTTGAATGTATTGGACAGGTAGAGGAAAGCCGATTGGCATTACATCTATGTAAAGCTAAAGGCCTTGAAGGTAAAGCAATGGAACTATATGAATTCATAAAGAATGAAAATTTTGAAGCAATAGCACAGCAGTTTACTCAGGTAGATGTTGAAAATGCCAGTTATCCTGTGGAATGGAAAGAGAGGTTATTGGAAAAGTTGAAAAATGGCGCATCGAATAGCCAGGCTTATATTAATTCCTTGACCTCGTGATGTTGCAGTAATTATGAAAAACTTAGCGTAATTGAAATAATGATTTCGGAGAAATCAAACCTTTTTTGCCGAAGTAAAAAAGAATGCCGACTTCGGATGAAGTCGCATATTACATTGTGCACGATTACACTCAAATGGGTTTACCATACTAGATAGGATTGAAGTTTTCATCATAGCATGATATGATAACATTTTCCAATCGTGATCAAAAGAATAGGTAGCAGCCAAAGCTGCTACCTCCTCAAATGTGAGCATTACAAATAAATAGAGTGCGCGTTAGAGTTTTGTAGGGGGGGCTAATAGATTCATGGTGCTCATCAATTCATAAAGCATGTTTTGCTCGTGATCGCTAGCATGTTGTTGTAGCTTGAGCAAGAGCGCGGTTAGTGAAAGGTTCTTTATGTCCTCTGACGAAAGGCCTGCCTTCGTGATCAATTGTTTCAATTGTCCGAAAGCATTGAGTTGCCCGTTCATGCTGCTGCCTATCAGGGCAGATTTTACATCTTGCAATTGGGTGCTATTGCCTATCATTTGATCGACACGTTTGCCATTACCAATAGCACTCATAATATTGTTGACGAAAGTCTGATCGCCACCCACGATGTCAATATTAGCCTTGCTAAATGCCTCTGCCAGCACATGTGCCTGAGCTTCTGCGATAGAGCGATTGACATCGATATTAGCTAATGCAATTTCCTTTTCCTGCTCCAGTCTGAGTTTGTATTCCTCATGATCTCTGCCTACTTCATCCAATTGCTGCATTGCTTTGGCTTTTTCAGCTACACCTTTAGCGTCAGCCAGTGCTTTCAGCTCAATAATACGTGCTTCAGATTCACCTTTGCTTGCCAGTACCTCCGCTTCCAGTAAACCTTGTTTGTGAGTGGCACTAGCTTTTGCTTCTATACCCTTTGCTTCCGCTATTGCCTGCTTTTCAAGGACAGCAGCTTCAATCATACCTTCCTGCTCTTTAGCCTTTGCTTTAGCTTCAATTACCTGTGCTTCAGACAAACCAATAGTTGCTTCTTCAGCTGCTTTGGCCTCAGCCATAATCTTGCGAGCTTCTGCTTCGCGAGCGGCAGCATCTTTTTCAGCTTCCGCATCAATCAGTAATTTTTGAGCATGAATTTCAGCGGCCAATCTATCTGCTTCTGCTTTCTTGGTTTCGCTGATAATGGTAGATTCGCCTTCTTCTTCGGCCTTGATGACTGCTACCTGCTTGGCACGATTAGCAGCAGCTACTTCACGGGTATCCTTGATGCGCTCTTCCTCTTCTACTACTCGCTTCTCTACTACAATACGCTCTTTAATTACATCCTGAATGTTCTTCTTTTCTTCTTCGATGGCACGCTGCTTCTCAATTTCCGCAAGGGTGACGATGCGCTCCCGTTCGGTTTGTTCGAGCAGGCGATCTTTTTCTACACGCTCATTTTCCACTGCTTCTGCTCGCTCTTTATTTTTAAGAGCGATA
Source organism: Chitinophagales bacterium (assembly GCA_022360175.1). Classification (GTDB taxonomy): domain Bacteria; phylum Bacteroidota; class Bacteroidia; order Chitinophagales; family Saprospiraceae; genus JAKSDI01. The sequence goes on along the minus strand of JAKSDI010000289.1, from coordinate 10,741 downwards.
ATAACCTGACGGCTCTTGTTTTCTTCAGCAATGGCCAGTTTTTCTTCGGTTTGTATACGAACAATTTCGGCTTTTAGTCTTTCTTCCTCACTGATCTTGGCAATTTCCGCTGATTCACGTGCTTTGATATTGGCTACTTCCCGGCGCTGGCGTTCTTCCTTTTCTGCGAGCTGGCGCTCAAATTCAAGGATAGCTTCACGGGCTTCTACATCTTGCTCTTTTAAGGTCTTTTCTTCTTCACGTTTAATGAAGTTGGCTTTTACCTTTTGTGCAGCAGTCAGTTCTGTAATTTTTTTGATACCCTCAGCATCTAAGATATTATCTATTTTTAGATATTCTCTTGGAGTCTGTTCGAGGTAATCGATTGCAGCATCATCCAGTACATAACCATTTAAATCGGTACCAATGATTTCTACAATGGCCTGCTTAAACTTATCGCGATTGTCATATAATTCTACAAATTCAAAGCGCTTTCCCACTGTTTTTAAGGCTTCTGAAAATTTGGCTTCGAAAAGCTGCCTTAAAGTGGCAGGATCTGACGCGCGCTTACAGCCTATAGACTGTGCTACATTTTTGATTTGCTCTGGGTCTTTATTAACCCGAACAAAGAAAACGACTTTGATGTCTGCCCGTATATTGTCCTTACAAATGAGGCCTTCTTCTTTCATGCGGCCAATTTCTACCGTTTTTACGGAAAGATCCATCAGTTCAACCATGTGAAGGACGGGAATTGAAAACATCCCTTTATCAAATTCTACCTTGGTGCCACCACTACCGGTGCGAACCATAGCCATGCCTTGTGGCACTTTTTTATAAAAGGAAATAAAGAAGGCGATTAGTCCAAGCAATAGAATAGCAATGGCGCCTATGACGACATAAAGAACACTGGTTGCCATAATTGGTTATGTTTTGGGGTTATACAGAATGCGTTGTTTGGTGATGGTTTAAAAGCGTTAGCGATTTGCGGCTATATAACGTAGATAGCAGCTCTGGTGGAGGTAACGCTTTTGAGTTATTACTCATTACGAGAATATGATTTCGATTAAAAGAGGGAGGCTTTAGTAGGGTTTGCATGTATGTAAGTGTTTTGTTGGGTGTTTAAATGAATTCTTCAATTAGCGCTTTCACATAGAAAAATTTGTTTTCCGGGTCAGCCCGCGTAATAACTGCCCGGCTTCCTTTACTTACGGTTTCATCTTTTTCAGTTTTTACATTTATGATAATAGGATTGTCATTTACATTTAGTGATGCTTGTCCCATATTTGTTGCAGAAGCTGGCAGACGAAGTACACATTCCTGCCCGATATAGTCAATAGCTCCAACTCCTCCCTCCATATTGGCAAATAGAGGTACGAGAGGGGTAGTGGCCAATTTGGTAATGATCAAACTCACTAATAATATGGGAAAAAAGAGGGCTAGCATAATATCTATTCGCCCATTTCCTATATAGTAATTGCTTAGAATTTCAAGTGCCCAGAGGCTTAATATTAAGGTGCTCATTATAAGCATGAAGGGCATTCTGCCAAAGTTGAAAAAATGTAGAGCACTGAGCATCCAGCCTCCAGAGGAACCCGTTTCTAAATCTGTGTCAGCATCCATATCGACATCCACATCCACATCCACTTCCGTGTCTAGTTCAATGTCAAAACTGCTTAAATCCATAGCTCCGAATAAAACACTCACCCAGTACAAACCAATAATAATAAGCAAAGTCGTAAACACAATGTTAGAAGGTTCTACAGCGAAGTGAATCAATTCTTGCATTCATAAGGTATTTTAGGGTAGAGGTAACAGAAGTACAAGTGAGTATATACCCACTGAATTACTTCTGATGCCCGTTCCCATTTGGTAATTGGGGTTTAGAGTAGGAAGTGATAGTACCTTTTGCAAAGGCATAGCCAGCATAATAAGTGTTCAAATCACTTCTATGTTTTCATTTGGCCTTTTGGCAAAAAACATCATTTTAATTTACTTGGAAACTATCTGAGAATGAAGTTACAATTGGATGTACAAGCTGTCAGAATATTTAAAATTAAAAGATCGAGACGCAATTGATACATGTTTTTGAAACTCATTCTTTTTGTCGGGTGGTTACGGTACAATGATGCTGGTTTCTACACTAGTAATCTATTTTCCTCGGCAAGCATCCAGAAAATCTCGACAAAATGTTAAGAAAAACTTAAGAACTATTAAAAATAGCTGCTATTAAACAAAACATATATTAGTCTGTTAGGCATTCAACTATAAGATTGTCATATAATCAGGAGGATGGATAAAGAAAAGTTTTTGCAATCTGGGCTTATAGAGCAGTATATATTAGGTTTGACCGATGAAGAGCAGACCGCTAAAGTAGAAAAGTATGCTATGACATTTCCTGAAATAGCCCAGGAAATTGAAAATATGCGGAGTGAACTGGATGATTATGTTATGCAGTACCTTTCACTTCCTCCAGAAGAATTAAAATCAAAAGTAGCGCATGCTACTGATGAGGAAAATCATAAACCCCAGCCTGCTCAATATATTACCAGGGTAGCACCTAGCCGTAAGAGTAGTATTCTACTGTGGACACTGATAGCCGTTCTCGCTGCCTTTACTTTCATCGCTTATAAAGGAAAACTAAAGACGGAACATAAACTGGAAAAAATGGCGGTTGCTTTTGCTGCTTTTAGAGCAGATTGTGAAAATCAAAAATCTGAACTTGACAGCCAGGGAAAAATTTATGCACTACTTCAGCATAGTGCCACTCGTCCCATTGAATTAAAAGGGAGCCAATTAGCTCCTGATGCTACAGCAATTGCTTACCATAATCCTGTAGCTAGTAAGGTACTGCTAAACCTTACTCAACTTCCTACACCTCCCTCTGGAAAAACTTACCAACTCTGGGCTGATGTAGAAGGAGAGATGATCAACATGGGAGTTATCGATTATAGTATGGATGATTTTCAGGAAGTCGAGTTTATTGAACATGCTGAAAGTTATAACCTGACATTAGAACCAGCAGGTGGGAGCCAAAAGCCTACCGTAGAGCTACTATATTTAAACGGAGAAGTATAAAAAACAAAAGGAATGTAATTTTTTTTCTTAAATATTATGTAACAAAGAAAAAAATTCCCATTTTAGCACTGCCCTCATGAACATCATACAAACATAGAGAAAACCATTTTTATTCACCATTCAAAACACTTATCGGCTTATGTTGATTTTGTACATCGCCACAGGTGCATTCGTCATTGGTGGAGGGCTGGTGTTTATGTCAAATATGGCATCACAGCGTAGTCGTAGCCGTTACTATTAATCATAGCTACATTACATTATTCCTCCTTCCGGAAAATCCGGGAACTACCTACAAAACCCCATCTAGCTGGAAGAAAGCAACCCTAGTTAATCCAGCAAGTATCCCAAAACACGCAAAACCCCACGCTATTATTACTTATCTTATTCCATGAACGAAATACCTTCTGCTCAGGCAAGTAAGGATAAGGTCGGATTCTCACATATTGCTGGTTTTATATTTTAACTTGATGCATATTGTGTTGTCTGTTATGTTCATATAACAAGACGTATACATCTATTTGTTTCAAGCAAACGAAAAAGCAACAACAAGTTTGGTGTGCACTAGTATGCCTATGCTATTTATTTAGTTTCAGGTCTATTAGGATGGACACCTAAATGGAAAAGCCATTCCTAAATACTACATTCAGGAATGGCTCCATTTTTTATATCCAAAAGATGGATTGCTTATTATATCATCTGATTAAGTGATGATTCTTGCCACTTATTCTCTAGTCTAAGCTATATGCCCACATAACTATATGTCTTTCTGCCCACATCAACCACTAGCCATATAACTACATAAAACTTCTTAATCCAACTTCAATACATCCAAAAATGCCTTTTGTGGTACTTCCACCTTACCAAACTGCCTCATCTTGCGCTTACCAGCTTTCTGTTTCTCAAGAAGTTTACGCTTACGGGTAATATCACCGCCATAACATTTTGCAGTTACATCCTTACGGAGAGCAGAAAGGGTTTCTCTGGCAATCACTTTAGCGCCTACAGCGGCCTGAATCGCAATCATAAATTGCTGGCGATGTAATAACTCTTTGAGCTTTTTGCAAATCTTTCGGCCGAAAGCTTCTGCTTTGGTTCGGTGTACAAGGGCTGAAAGGGCATCTACATTCTCACCATTTAGCTTGATATCCATTTTTACCAGGTCAGATTTACGATAATCCAATGGCTGATAATCGAAAGAAGCATAACCACGTGAGAGTGATTTTAAGCGGTCATAAAAATCAAAGACGATCTCTGCCAGAGGCATATCGAAAGTCAGTTCTACTCGGTCTGTGGTCAGATATACCTGTTTGGTGAGGGTACCTCTTTTCTCCATGCATAGCGTCATAATGGTACCTATATAGTCAGGTTTCGTAATGATTTGTGCACGGATATAAGGCTCTTCAACGTAATTTAAAAGGTTGTTATCTGGTAATTCTGAAGGAGTACGTACAGTAAAAGTCTCACCTTTCGTATTCTGAGCTATATAAGATACGTTAGGTACCGTAGTGATTACATCCTGATTAAACTCACGGAAAAGGCGCTCCTGTACAATTTCCAAATGCAGCATACCAAGGAATCCGCAGCGGAATCCAAATCCAAGTGCAGCGGATGTCTCTGGCTCAAAAGTTAAAGAAGCATCATTGAGTTGCAACTTTTCCAAACTGTCACGCAGATCCTCAAAGTCATCATTATCCAGAGGAAAGATACCCGCAAAGACCATCGGCTTTACATCTTCAAATCCTTTGATAGCTTCTTGACAAGGACGTTCTTTATGCGTAATGGTATCACCTACTTTAATCTCTTTCGACTCCTTAATCCCTGTGATGATATAACCTACATTACCGGCTGCCAATACTTTCTGTGGTTCTTGCGTATGGCGCAAGACACCTATTTCATCAGCATTATACTCTTTGCCTGTATTCACAAAGCGAACCGAATCCCCCTTGCGAAGCGTGCCATTCATAATTCTAAAATAAGCAACCACTCCACGATATGGATTAAACATAGAGTCAAAAATCAGCGTTTGTAATGGCGCTTCCGGATCACCTTCTGGAGCAGGGATACGATCTACAATTGCAGTCATGATATCAGGAACCCCTTGCCCTGTTTTACCACTAGCCAGGATGATATCATCCAAATCACAACCAATCAGGTCCATCACTTGCTCTGACACTTCATCAATCATGGCACTATCCATGTCGATTTTATTCAGGATAGGAATGATTTCCAGGTCGTGATCAATAGCGAGGTATAGATTGGAAATGGTCTGTGCCTGTATACCCTGAGTTGCATCTACCAATAATAGTGCTCCTTCACAAGCCGCAATAGATCGGGATACTTCATAAGAAAAATCCACGTGGCCAGGAGTATCAATCAGGTTGAACGTATATTGTTCACCATCCTCATGATCATAGTACATCTGGATGGCGTGACTTTTAATAGTAATACCTCTTTCCCGCTCCAGGTCCATATCATCTAATGCCTGGGCCTGCATCTGCCGCTCCTCTATTGTTTTGGTAAATTCCAATAGGCGATCCGAGAGGGTACTCTTCCCATGATCGATATGAGCGATTACACAAAAGTTTCTAATATTCTTCATAGGCTGCAAATATAAGGCATTTTAGAAGATGAGGTAACAAAAAGTTATACTGTAAAAGAAATTGTGGAGATAGAGTGACAAGTTTCAGTTTTACTGAAGATGGGTTAAGCTGAGGGGCAGTGGCAAACTGCACCTCAGCATGAATTAGCTGGGCAGTGGTTTACCACTGCTGCCAGCTTAAACAAGGCAAAAACATAGGCATAGTTTAAAACTATGGCGAGGCTTTTCAACACTGTATATCGGGAAAGCAAACAGGAAGCAATAAAAATTCGTTGGTGAATCCCCGTTCGTCGCGGAATGTTTCCGCGATGCCCTATGTTTGACACCAGGGGGTCGGTTAGAGTATTGATTTCTACGAAGTTTCTGCCCATCATTTCAGTATTAACAAAGCACTAAGTACCGTTAAATAAATTCTGAATTATCAAATCTCTTGCTTACAAGTAATCTAAAATCACTGAAGTTGGATAAAGCTGAGGGGCAGTGGCAAACTGCACCTCAGCATGAATTAGCTGGGCCGCGGTTTCCCACTGCCGCCCAGCTTTAAAGCCTGACATTGTAATCTTTAAAACGGCCACTGCATATGGTAGCCGCTGGGCGCCTACGATAAAGCTGCAGCGACAGCATGCGGGGGATAAAGAAGGGGGAAAGAATTATCAAAACATTGTCCTCTCAAATTAGCCTTTACATATAGGCAGGAAAAGAGAAAAAACGTATATTTCTGATCAATTCAAAAATAATACAAACCCCTTATTTTTTCATCAACACCCCATACTATGAGCCTCAAAAAAGCTGAAGCCCTCATTGCCGAAAACAAAAAAAGCAAAGCCCCTTTTTTGGATTTGGGAAATTTAGGACTGACCGAACTGCCAGATTCTTTATTTGAACTGGAGCATTTGGAAGGGCTGAATTTGGGGGATGTTTTTTTCTACAGGGATATGTACCGGCTAAGTAACGAAGAAGGTAAAAATAAATTGGGAAGTAATAAAACAGGTTTATATCGATTGGAAGAATTACCATTAACCACACTTTATTTGAGCTCCAATGAGATTAGCAATGTAGATTTTTTAAAACATTTAAGAGGACTGCAATATTTGGATCTTAGTTACAATAAAATCAGCGATATTAGTTCTTTAAAGCATCTAGTGTATCTCCAAGGCTTGGATTTAAACTCTAACGAAATAAGTAATATTCGTTTTTTGGAATATTTAACTAATTTAAAGAATCTAGATCTCAGTTTTAATCGAATTAGGGATAAATGTTTTTTAGGAAGTCTAAAATTTTTAGAGATACTCAACTTAAATTCTAACCAAATTAGTAATATGCGCTTGGGGAATAAGTTGCAAAAATTGTATCTCAACGCTAATAAAATTAGTGATATAAGCTTTGTGGAACACTTGAATGATCTAAGGCACTTAGATATTCGCTCTAATAAGATTAAAGATTTACTTCCTATTAAAAGGTTACTTGAAAAAGGAGTACCTGTTAAATGGACCTCATATGGTTCAAATTCTATCAATTTACATGGAAATCCTATTCAAAATCCTCCCAATGAAATTATAGTACAAGGGAAAGACGCTATCCTTGCCTACTTCCGCCAGCAGGAAGAACAGGGTACAGAGCCACTGATGGAAGCTAAATTGATCATTGTAGGGGAGCCAGGAGCAGGAAAGACTTCCTTGATGAAAAAATTAATAGATGAAACTTATCCTGTCCCAAATCCAAGTTCAGAAGCTGAAGTCTCTACTTTAGGTATTAATGTTTATGAAGGCTGGACATTTGAGATGCTGGATGATAAAGAAAAAAACTTCTCTGCTAACCTCTGGGATTTTGGTGGCCAGGAAATTCAGTATATGACCCACCAGTTCTTCCTTACACCCAGTGCATTATATGTGCTGGTAGCAGATGATCGTAAGCAGCATACTAATTTCCCTTATTGGTTTGAGGCAGTACATTTACTGGGGAAAGAAGGATATATACAAAGCCCAATACTAGTGGTGCTAAATGAAAATAAACATCAATCTATTTCGAATTATGATCATAAATATTTTAAAAAGACATATCCGAATACCAGGCTGGAAGTACTGGAAGTAGATTTATCAAAAGTGGATAAAAGGTATTATCACCTAAAAGAGAAGGTGCAGGAAATGCTGTGTCAATTACCCCATGTAGGTTATGAGTTGCCTAAAAAATGGAAAGCCATTCGGGCAGATTTGCGGGAATTGGCAAAAGAGCACAACCATATACCAGAACAGCATTTTTTTGATGTTTGCAAAAAGCACAGCATAGAGAGAGAGCAAGATCAATTATTACTTAGTAGCTATTTGCATAAACTGGGCAGTATTTTGCATTTTCAGAATGAAACGACTTTGCAGGATTTTGTGATTCTCAATCCACAATGGGCAGTAGATGCGGTTTATTGCATTTTGGAAGATAAAACAGTCAAAGAGGCGCAAGGCGTATTTACAAAAGAGAAAGTAGACGAATTGTGGAATGCCTACAGTCGGAAAGAGCGGGCTATGTTGCTTAGCATGATGATGAAGGAAAACTTTGAAATTTGTTATGCGATCAGCAAACATAAATACATTGCTCCCCAGCTTTTAGACAATATTCGCCCTGATTATGATTGGGATAATACTCAGAGCCTCAAGTTTCGCTATCAGTATCACTTTTTGCCGAAAGGCGTCATCACCCGCCTAATTGTACGCCTGAATGAATCCATAGCTGGCCATAAGGGAGAACATCCTGGCTTGGTTTGGGAAAAGGGCGTTGTATTGGAAAAGGATGATTGTCGTGCGCAGGTGATAGAAGAGGGTTTCCCAAAGCAAAGTATAGAAATAGAAATAATGGGGCGCACTATGGAAAAGAAATTCGTCTTGCGTTGGGTACGGAATGAAATAGAATCCATCCATCAGAAATGGTTTCCTAATGTACAATTTTCCCAAAAAATACCCTGCATTTGTGATGAATGTCGACAAGAGCCAGAGCCTTATTTCTTTGATTATTCCCGACTGGTTAAATTTCATGAGCGGGGCAGGCCTTCAGATGTATGCGACAATTCCCTGGAAGATATATCAGTAAGAGCTTTGCTGGAGGGGATTTATGAAAAGGAAGAATACATGCCTGAATATGCCAAAGAGTTGTTGGATGGTTATAAATCTGTCAAGCAAAAAATAACCAGAGAGCACAATAAAACACGTAAGGCCATTTCTGATTTTGAAGCTCGCATCTCCGATCAGTTTCGAGGAGAATATCAGGAAATAAAGGAGCATTTGGAGTCGGTCACTTTTTCAGAGAAAGAGCTACAGAACTGGATGGAAAAACTCGACGCAGCACTTGAAAATCTCTCAGAGCAACTTTCTGAAGCTGAAGCCGTAAAGATGCAGGAGGCATTAGAGGTATCCAAAACTTATAGCCCCAAGCATAAATTAAAACTGAAGCTGGATTTATACTTTGCTGCTTATGAAGTAGAGTATGATATGAAAGAGGTATGGTCAGATTTTAAACGTTTTTTACGTGAAAAAGGCAATAGTAAATGATTGGCGTTTAATTATTACCATTTCGTATATTGAGTTTTCAAAGACACCGTATTCAACAAATGTTAAGCGAAGAAAAACTACAACACTTAAAAGATGAATGGCGCACTCTGGTCACAGAGAGTATGACAAAGGCAATCACTGCTATAGAAGAGTATATGCCAGAAGCAGCAGAAAAGCACAATATCTTGCTGGCATTAAAAGGGCGCTTGAATGAAGCCAACCAGAAAAATATAATGGGAGTGTTGTCAAATGAGCAATTGCAGTTGTTGTACAATAAATTGCGTTATGACTTGCTTCTCTTTGTTGATGAATTGGAAATAGAGGATTTTGAAGCTAACCAAGAAGGAGGTATATCCTTTGGTACATCACCCAATCAGCCAGGAAGAGGAGCGCTCTTACATAAGATACCCCGTCAGATGTCAATAGGGAGAGAGGAAGAGTGCATCATTCGTTTGGCCTATGAGCGAGCTGTTATTGCCAATGATCTGGAGATAACGGAAGAAGTAGAAGTAAAAGAGGTAAGGATATCTAAAGTGATGCAGGCAGAGTTGATTGATCCTAATTCTGAAGCGGCTTTTTCCATCCGTTCTTATTCAGATGAAGAACAGTTCTTACAGGAAGGAGAATATACCGAGTGGAAATTCTTTGTGACTCCTTTGCGGGAAGGAGCTTTTAAGCTGTTATTAAAGTTATCGGTAGTAGAGCTGATTGATGGTATAGAGCGTTTGCGCAATATAAGCTGGGAGGAGATGATTCAAATTGTAGCAGCTGCAGAAGAAAAGGTGCCTGCTGAATTTGCCGCTTCCGGGATTAGCCTTGCATTTGATGCTGGAACATCTGCTCTTCCTGTAGAGCCTGGGGTGGAACCTGAGCCGTCCATTACTCAGGCAGAGAGTGTTGCGAATAGTGGTGGTCCTTTTATTCAGGATGTAATAGAAAATTATACTCCAACTCCTCGAGCTGTTCCGCCCGCAGCGCCAAAACCAAAGCACAATACAGGGGCTCGCATCAGGCGTATGTCTATAGCTGCCACAGTCGTGTTGGCAGTAGGAGTTGCCCTTTTTGTAGGTTTACCATTCCAGACTGGCATTGACCAGAACCCTTCAAAAGAAAATAAGGAAAACCCGATGAGCCCTTCTGAGCTGGACGGTCCAAATAAAAGTAAGCCTTCAACATCTACGGAAGACAAGGCATGGCAAAAAGCACAAGAGCAAAATACGATAGGTGCCTATCAAAAATTTATAGAGATATACCCCGATAGTAAAAAAGTAGAAGAAGCCAGAAAAAATATTAAAGATTTACAATAAGTTATTCACTTACATCCTATTGATATACCGCAATGCCCCGTAAGATTGGTAAAGCATGCAGGTCATTTCCGCATATACTACTACCTTCTGTGCAGAAGCCTGCAAAAATAATGCTCCCGGTGAAGACCAGGATCGAGGCCCAAACAACATGATGATCACCTGTATAAAGAGTACGATGGAGAATATACCTAGTGCAGATGCAAAATGATTTGAGTAGGCAGGTTCTGCTTTAATAGCTAAGGCAT